>JBGAHR010000004.1:0-154543 GCA_044226045.1 Chitinophagaceae bacterium | reverse complement strand
TTCACCACCGAAGAAATAATTGAATTAGTCGCTCCCGCTCTCACTCCCGCTCACCTAAAGTAGCCGGGCTGTATATCGGCTTTGGGCGCCTTTTTTTGGCGAAACAAAAAAAGTCCCGTCAGAGACTCCCCTGAAAAGACCTCTATCGTATACGTCCTCTCCCGCTCTCGCTCTCGTTCCCGCTCACCTAAAAGGGGCTCATTTCTCAAAATGCGGCAAAAAGATGATTATTTCAGCTTAATAGAATGGACTTCGACACTTTCCCCGGACAACAATGATTGCTAAATGGGCCAATGATGATTACGGGTGACTAATTCAAAATTCAAAAGTTTAAATTCAAAAGGTAAAACTGCGAAAAATTCGAAGAGCTCAGGAACGCAAAGGCCACAAAGTATCGCAGAGAACGCAAAGAAAGAGTGACAGCAGACACGTAAACCCGAAACTCGGAACAAACTAAGTTAGAATGAATCAAAGTTATTAGGTATTACGAATTGAAAATTCAAAAGGTAGAAATTAAAAGTCATAATTGACTGCGAATGTAGAGTAATCGGTGCAAAACGACATGCGAGAAAGATAACTCTCAATGCGAAACGGTTTAATCGATAATCATTTTTGTCTAATCAATAAAGAATTGGCTCATTGGCAAATTGGCCCATTGGCACATTGTCTTGCCAGCATATTGAACCATTAATTTACCACCTTCCCTGCTTTCATCACCATCACCACTTTTCTGATCGCTTTTATGTCTGTGCCGGGATCGCCTTCAACGGCTACCAGGTCGGCGAGTAGTCCTTTTTGTATTCTGCCAATTTTGTTTCCGTAACCGAACACGTCGGCATTTACACTGGTAGCAGATCGGAGCACTTCAAGGGGACTCATTCCATACTCTACCATCAGTTCCATTTCACGGGCATTGTCGCCATGTGTATATACTCCCACATCTCCGCCCATACAGATGGTGACACCTGCCTGCAACGCCAGCTGAAATGTTTTTTTCTTGTGTGTGATATTGGCGGGTTCAGGATCCACTCCTTTCTTCCAGCCCTTGTATTGTGCATTGGCTTCACCCGCAGCCAGGGTAGCGCAGAGCGCAACATTTTTTTCCTTCATCAGTTTGTAAACTTCCGGATTTCCGTCATCTCCATGTTCAATCGTGGATACGGATCCACTCCTTTCTTCCAGCCCTTGTATTGTGCATTGGCTTCACCCGCAGCCAGGGTAGCGCAGAGCGCAACATTTTTTTCCTTCATCAGTTTGTAAACTTCCGGATTTCCGTCATCTCCATGTTCAATCGTGGATACACCGGCCAGCGTTGCCCTTCTCATTCCCTCGGCACTGGTTGCGTGCGCTACAACAGGGCGATTGCCGCTCCTGGTAATCGCAACAGCCGCGGCCATTTCTTCAATGGTAAATGTTGGAGCCGCATTCCCATCGCGGTCCCAGCGATAGTCGGCATATATTTTTATCAGATCGGCGCCTTTTGAAATTTGTGTTCTTACTTCTCTTGCCATGTCGTCCGCGTTTGATACTTCCGCGGCACCCTGTGGCAAATCCAGGTCTGGCGAGGCGGGTTGGGGAGCATATGTTCCCTTTGCGACAATCGCTCTCGTGGAAACAATCATGCGCGGACCGGGTATGACCCCTTTCTCAATCGCTTTTTTCAAACCCACGTCATCATACCAGGAACCTTCTGTTCCCAGGTCACGAACGGTGGTGAAGCCCGCCTTCAGGGTATTGCGTGCATGATTGACTGCCCGTGCTGTGCGTTCGGCCCTGGATTCTTTAAGAACCTGGTCTTCCCAAACGGTTTCATTGTAAGGATGCAGGAAAAGGTGTGAATGCCCTTCAATGAAACCCGGTAACAAGGTGGCTTTGGGTAACTCGATGATCCGCGTATCTGCCGGCAGTTTTATTCGTAGCGGACCAACGAGCGAGATCGAATCGCCACTGACCAGCACCACCCAATCTGTATGCATATTTACGCCATCGAAAACCCTGGCAGGCTTTATCAGCGTAAGGGAAGCGGATTGTGCGAAAAGAAATTGCCAGGAGGCTAATAAAATAAATAACTGTAAAAGCTTTCTCATAACACCGTTTGAATTGTTCCGGCAAGGTACGCCAATAGTATGCTGAACAACGCCAATTATACGCGGAAAAAGATCTTTTTGCGATAAAGAAAATAACACATGCCCCATTCCAGCCCGAAAATACATAGTGAAGTGAGGATGTGCATCAGGGTTTCGGGTACATGAATGAGTTCCATCAGCCCGTTGGTAACGGCGCTGACGTATCCGTTGAACCATCGATGACCGACGATCTCGAAGAAAAGATAGATAAAGATGGAATTCATTCCAACTATGGTAAAGAACGAAAGGTAATTATGATGATTACGAACATCAATCCACCAGTAACAAAATGCCAGTCCCAGCAAACACCAGCCCAGCGAGGCAAGGGTGAAGGAACTGGTCGCTATTCGTTTGATGATCGGAGTGATACCTGTCCAGTCAAGTCCAAACCCAAGCAACAGGCAGACGATCGCTGCGATCAGCATCACCTGGATTTTCTTTCCTCCTTGTAAAAACAATTTACCCACCAGTGCGCCGGCAATCGTATGTACAGCAGTTGGAATGCAGTTGATCGCCACCCAGCCATCGTGATTGATCTTGTTCATCAACACCAGATCCATATAGTTTCCAAAATTATGCTGGTCGGTGAAAGGCTGATCAAAGCCCGGGATATTTGTATATCTATAGAGCACTTCTGTCAATAGCAATAGCCCGATGCAAACAGCGATCTGGGCTGCCGCACTCCATCGAAAGATCAGGAAAGCTACCAGGGTTGTAAAGGATAGTTGCGTTAATACATCCCACAATTCAAAAGAAAGCCCGGTTTTTCTGACGGCGTAATCCAGTACGCCCCAGAAGAAAAGCCAGCCGCATCTTTTCAGGATTTTGCGAAACGATTGAGACCAGCTCATGCCTTTTTCTGCCTGCTTGTGCAGCGACAAGGCCATGGCCGTTCCGGCCATGAACATGAAACCGGGTTGTATCAGGTCCCAGAACCGCAGTCCATTCCAGGGATGATGAAAGAATTGCCGGGTGATCAGCGTCAGCCAACTGCCTTCTGCTGCTGCAGCGAGGTGTTCGTGCAGCCCTGCGGCTTCCAGTGCCAGCAGCACCATAATAAATCCACGCATGAAATCCAGCGATTGTAAACGCTGGGAGGGGAGGACAGTCATAGCAGTTGTTTGCAGCAATTTACCATTTCGCCTGAAATGATCAGCCAGATTGCGCAATCGTTTGAAGTAAGAAGTCAATAATAGGTCAGCGGGTCATCAACCACCCTGAAATCCTCGTTGAGGTTGTCAAGCAGAGCCATGTCCTGTTGATCCAGTGCAAAATCCATGATGGAAAAGTTTTCTTCCAGTCGTTTCCGATTGGATGATTTGGGAATCGGCGACACTTTATGTTGCAGGTTCCAGCGAAGAATGATTTGTGCGGCGGTTTTGTTATGTTTTACCGCAATAGCCATCAACGCCGGGTTTGAAAATTTCTTTCCCCTGACCAGGGGCGTATAAGCTTGTAACTGGATTCCCCTGCTCTCACAATAATCTTTCAGTTCCTTCAGATACAAAAACGGACTGAACTCAACCTGGTTCACCGCAGGCACCACCGTTGCATAGGAGGCAAGCTCCTGCAGAAAAGGTTCGAGGTAATTGGCTACTCCAATCGCTTTAACACGTTTTTCGAGATACAGTTTCTCCAGGGCTAGCCAGCTATCTTTTCTTTTACCTTTTATCGGCCAGTGGACCAGGTAAAGATCGATGTAATCGATATCAAGAATCGACATACTTCTGTCAAAGGCTTTTAATGCTGATTCAAAGCCGTGATCGGTATTATTCAGTTTGGTGGTAACAAAAATTTCCTCCCGTTTGATGCCGCTTTTTCTGATCGCGTTTCCGATTTCTTTTTCGTTTCCATACATCGAGGCCGTATCTATCAGGCGGTAACCTATTTCCAGCGCATCCAGTACCGCCTGCTCCGCTTCTTTGTTATGCATATCATAAACCCCCAATCCCAATAAAGGCATGGAAGCGCCGGTGTTCAGTTTGCAGGCTAGTTCGTTTGATGTTTCGCGTTTCAAGTTTATCGTTTCATGTTGGTTAGCGGTATCTGTTTGCGGTTTGCAGTTTGCGGTTTGCAGTTTGAATTGGCAAATTGCATTCCATCCGTCATCCGTAATCCGTCATCACCATTGGCTCATTGACCAATTGACGAATTGGCAAATTGCATTTCTCGTTTCGTGTTGGTTGGCGGTTGGCGGTTTGCAGTTTGCAGTTTGAATTGGCAAATTGTATTCCATCCGTCATCCGTCATCCGTAATCCGTCATCATCATTGGCTCATTGACCAATTGACGAATTGGCAAATTGCATCCGTAATCCGTCATCACCATTGGCTCATTGACCAATTGACGAATTGGCAAATTGCTTATCTCACCATCTATCCAGCCCTAACAATTTTCTTCCCAGTTCGTTCAGTTCCGCAGTAGGGTATTTGGTTTGTTCCCATTTTCTTGGATCTCCCGGGAAAGCATAGCCTTCCGGTGCGATGCGGTGTTGCCAGGACGTGATGCGCCATTGGCGAAGCGGTTCATTGTCTTCTTCTGCCGGCATCATCGAAATATATTGGGCGATGCGCACTTTGTCTCCGCTCAGGTTGGGACGAATGCCGTGTGGTTGAAGGCTGTTAAAGATCAGCAGGTCGCCCGCCTGCATTTTCACTTTCACTGGCGTAAAACCGGTGGTGTCGGGTTTGAAATGATCCCGGTCGGCGGGTTGTGATAGTTTCCAGGTGTCGTAGGTTCTGAAAAGTTCGGGGATGCATTGAAAGCCGCCCATATTTTCATCTGTCTGGTCTGCCAGTGCCAGTACGCCCTGTACATTCACCGGCTTTGTTTCCGGATCATAATCCCAATGAATGAAGCCTTTGTATTCAAACCCCGGTCTGATGGGGAAGTTGAGGTTTGCCCGATCGATGGTTACCCATAATTTTTCGGTTCCCCAGATATCAACAAAGGAATCATAAATTCTTTGTGACTGCCGGTTGTTCCAGAGTGCCTGGTTATTGTATACCTCCACCATTCCCGTATTGGTGAGTTCTTTCATTTTCATTTCTGCCCTTGGTGCAGTATACCAGGTGGAAGGATCGTTGGGATCTTTTTCTTCAAACTCCCAGATAAACCGGGCGGTGGCTTCCGCCTGTTCACGGGGAACCGCATTTTTAATAACAATGTATCCGTTCTCTGTCCAGAATTTCCAGTCTTCCTCACTTAATACTCTCAGTGGTTTTCCGTTGCTTCGATCGTTCAGTTTTACGGTGCTGCTCTTGGCAGTGGAAGGATTGCCTGGTATGTCCTGGTGAGCGTTATTAGGTATCATGGTCGGGGCCATCGTAGGGGCCATAGTGTGTTGTTCCATATAGCAGGTTTTTAGGTAGAAAAGACCATCGGGTCTTCAATTACGAAAATACCGATGCCGACAGGGCCTTTCCCAACACCCTGGTAGCCATTTTTTGCACTGTATTGACATATTTTGGGTAAATTGACCAGGCAATTGGTATATAAAGTCAAATGCTGCTGATGAAAGTACGTTTAGAGGAGATACAGCCGGATCGCGACAGTTCCTTCAAGATTCTGCTCACGCCGAATCTGAATGAGGTCTTTTACTGGCACTACCATCCCGAATATGAGATCGTATTTGTGGAAGGCGCCAGCGGCACCCGGCATATCGGCGACCATATCTCCCGCTATGAAGGCAGCGACCTGGTTTTTATTGGACCGAATGTACCGCACCTCAATTTTGACTATGGCGTAAAGTCCGTTTGCGAAACCATCGTAGTGCAGATGACGGAAGATTTTTTAGGGAAGGATTTCTTTCTCAAACCGGAGCTCTCCGATATTCATTCGCTGTTCGAAAAGGCACGGTACGGATTGTCGTTCGATGAACAAACCAAGCAGGTGGTCGGAAAAAAGCTGAAGCAATTAATTTCCCTGAATCATTTTGAACAACTCATGGAATTGCTGCAGATATTCCAGGTGCTCGCCACCAGTTCCATGCAGGTGCTCAACAGTAAACCGGTTGCTGACCAGTCGATCGGACGCCACCAGGGACGAATTCAGAAAGTGCATGCCTACGTTGAACAGAAATACCAGGAAAAAGTGGATGTTCACGAAGCTGCCTCCATTTGCAACCTGAGCACTGCCGCATTCTGTCGTTATTTCCGAAACACCACCCGGATGACATTTACCGATTTTGTAAACCAGTACCGGATTGTTCAGTCTAAAAAATTATTGTTACAGGGAGCAACCGTTACCGAGGCCTGTTATGATGCCGGGTTTGAAAACCTGTCTTATTTCAATCGCACGTTTCGTCGTTTTGCCGGTGAAAATCCCTCTCATTTTCGTAGGAATAACCTGTTGGTTCGTTGAGCCAGACAGCAAACACCTGTTTATTTGCCAGGGAAATATTTTTTGGAAAAATCAATTTCTGAAGTCATATTTGCACTCACAATGAAACTAATCAGTAAAAATATTCAGTGGTGGTGGCATACAAACTCTTCCGGGGTTCTGTAATGTCATTACTTTATGTATAAATTATAACAGAAGGCCCCGAAGTGTTTCGGGGCTTTTTCTTTTAAAAAGGTGATTAAAAAGGGTTCATGAAAAAGATCAGGATTGATACGCATTGTAAAAAGCTGCTGGCAGATGTATACACACCAGTTGGAATATATCTCAGGCTGAGGGATCGTTTTCGCGATACGATCTTGCTGGAAAGCACAGATCACCATGCAGCAGAGAACAGCTGGTCATTCATCGGCATCAATGCCATCGCCGGCATGGAAATAACCTCCCTTCAAACCATCGAATTTAAATTGCCGGGAATGCCTCCGGAGAAAATGACAATCAAAGACAGCAGTACAGTACCGCAATTGCTGTTCGATTTCATGAATCGGTTTGAAGTGACAGGTGACTGCAAAGAAGCCCGGTTCGCACAGGGATTGTATGGATATACCAGTTTTGATGCCATACAGTTTTTCGATACCATCCGATTGACTCGTTTGTCGGATCAGCGCAATGCCATTCCGCTCATGCGTTACCGGCTTTATCAGTACATCATCGCAATCAATCATCACAAGGATGAGTTATTCATCTGCGAAAACAGGATGGCTGGCATCGAATCGGAAGTGCAGGTGGTGGAAGGCTTGATCCGAAGTAAAGATGTGCCCGTTTTCCCGTTCAGTCGCCAGGGGGAAGAGAGCTCCAACACAACAGACGAAGGGTACCGCGAGATGGTGAAAAAAGGCATTCAAAGTTGTTATCGCGGGGATGTTTTTCAGATCGTGCTCAGCCGTCGTTTCGAACAGTCATTTACCGGTGATGAGTTCAATGTGTACCGGGCGCTTCGAAACATCAATCCTTCTCCTTATTTATTCTTTTTTGATTATGGCGATTATAAATTAATGGGCTCTTCTCCCGAAAGCCAGATCCTGATCAGGAACGGGCAGGCAGTGGTTCATCCGATCGCAGGAACCTTCAAAAGAACAGGAGATGATACGGTAGATCAGCAGGAGGCAGAAAGGCTGTTGAAAGATGCCAAGGAGAATGCGGAGCATGTGATGCTGGTAGATCTCGCCAGAAATGACCTGAGCCGGGTCTGCGATGAAGTATCGGTTGCTCATTACCGACAGGTTCAATACTACAGCCACGTCATTCACCTGGTCAGTGAGGTGATCGGTAAAGTCAGGCCGGGCAGCAATCCTTTTGAACTCATGGCCAAAACATTTCCGGCAGGCACTTTGAGTGGCGCGCCGAAAATCAAGGCAATGCAACTGATCGACAGTTATGAACCAACAGCAAGAGGGTATTATGGTGGCGCCATCGGATTCATGGGATTTGACGGAGGATGCGTGCATGCCATCATGATTCGGACTTTTCTCAGTAAAAACAATACGCTGCTGTACCAGGCAGGCGCCGGTGTAGTGGCAGCCAGTCAACCGGAAAGCGAATTGCAGGAAGTGAACAATAAATTGGGAGCCTTGAAGAAGGCAATCGCATTCGCTGAAACCATCGGATAAAAAGACAGGAACAAAACATGAAAATTCTAGTTTTCGATAATTACGACTCTTTTACTTACAACCTGGTTCACCTCGTTGAAAAGATCATTCATCAGAAAGTGGAGGTATTTCGCAACGACCAGATCGCCCTGGAGAAAGTAAAGAGCTATGACAAGATCATTCTTTCGCCAGGACCTGGTATTCCGGAAGAGGCAGGTTTGTTGCTCCCGCTGATAAAGGAATATGCTCCGGTAAAAAGTATACTCGGTGTCTGTCTCGGACACCAGGCCATCGGTCAGGCTTTTGGAGGTGAATTGACCAATCTCAGCACGGTTTATCATGGCGTGGCAACACCCATCAGGGTAGATAATACAGCGCCTCTTTTCAAAGGATTGCCGGCGCAACTGGAAGTAGGGCGTTATCACAGCTGGGTAGTGAACAGGAATCAATTTCCGGCAGAACTGGAAATTACCGCCACCGACGAACAGGATTGGATCATGGCCCTTCAGCATAAGACATATGATGTACAGGGTGTACAGTTTCATCCGGAAAGCGTGTTGACACCCATGGGTGAAGCGATCATGAGAAACTGGCTAAAACAGTAATGCGGTGATTTAAATGAAATGACATGAAAAAAATTCTTCAATACCTTTTTGAACATAAAACACTCGATCGCGAAAAAGCAAAGGAAGTGCTGCTGAACGTGGGAAAGGGTGTGTACAACGAACATGAGATCACTTCATTCATGACGGTATACCTCATGCGCAGTATCACCATCGAGGAACTGCAGGGTTTCCGCGACGCCTTGCTGGAATTATGTGTACCGGTTCGCCTGCAGCAGGAGGGACTGATGGATATAGTGGGCACAGGTGGTGACGGCAAAAACACTTTTAATATTTCCACCCTGGCCTGCTTTATTGTAGCGGGCGCGGGTCAAAAAGTGACCAAACATGGCAACTACGGCGCATCCAGTATCAGCGGGGCCTCCAATGTGATGGAGCAGTTGGGGTATAAGTTCAAGAATGATACAGACAGGCTCCTGCGCGAAGTGGAGCATGCCAATATCTGTTTCCTGCATGCGCCCCTCTTTCATCCGGCATTGAAAACAGTAGGACCCATTCGGAAAAATCTCGGCGTACGTACTTTTTTTAATATGCTCGGCCCCATGGTGAATCCGGCACAACCGGATTTTCAACTGGTAGGCGTATATAACCTTGAAATGGCCAGAATATACAATTACCTGTTGCAGCAAACCGGCAAAGCATTTACAATTATCCATGGCCTCGATGGGTACGACGAGATTTCACTGACCAACGATACCAAGGTCATTACGAAAGAAGGAGAGAAAGTAATGACGCCCGAGCAACTGGGAAAAAGAGCCGTAAGCCAGTCGGATATTTATGGTGGTAACACCGTTGAGGAAGCCGCTAAAATATTTCAGAAGATACTGAAACGTGAAGGGAGTTGGGCTCAAAATGCCGTAGTTCTTGCCAATGCAGCTATGGCGCTGAATTGCACCGGTAAATACAAATCGTATGACGATGCATACACCGCAGCAGTGGAAAGCCTCGAATCCGGAAAAGCGTATCAGTCATTACAACAATTGATATCCATACAATGAGTACCATATTAGATACCATCATTGCCCATAAGCGAAAAGAGATTGAGTTTTTCAAGGCGAAGAGTAGTGTGGAAAGATTTGAGAAGGAAGGTTTCTTCTGGAATTTTACCAACCGCTCGCTGAAGGAAAGTCTTTTGCGGCCTGGCAGCACGGGTATCATTGCGGAGTTCAAAAGAAAGAGCCCGAGTAAAGGCTGGTTTACCAAACCGGAACTCGAAGTGGAACCGGTAGTGGCACCTTACAATTACCATGGCGCTGCAGCCATCTCGGTATTAACCGATCGCGAGTTTTTTGGGGGCGATCTCGATGACCTCATACAAACCAAAGTGATCACAGATATTCCGGTACTAAGGAAAGATTTTATGATCGATCCCTGGCAAATCGCCGAAGCAAAGGCATTTGGGGCCGACGTAATTTTGCTCATTGCGGCCTGCCTGACGCCCGGAGAGGTGCAGAGCATGGCGGCTTATGCGCGAAGCATCGGACTCGAAGTGTTGCTCGAGTTGCATGAAGAGTCGGAGCTGGGCCATATCTGCGAGGAAACAGAGATCATTGGTATCAATAATCGTGATCTGAAAACCTTTGCAGTGGATATTGATCGCAGCTTGCGAATGGCAGAAAAGATACCGGCCGGAAAGATCAAAGTGGCAGAAAGTGGTATCAGCCAGATTCAGAATATTCAACTGTTCCGTCAGCATGGATTCAGCGGTTTCCTGATTGGTGAAAATTTTATGAAAGAACCGAATCCCGGGGAAGCGTTTAAGTCCTTTGTGACGGAATTGGGGAAAGCCTCACAGTTAAATTAATTGATCTCTATAACGATTGCTGCATTAACACTTAAAATCAGGTTTCAGCATGAGAATCAAAGTTTGCGGCATGACCCAACCCGAACAGGTAGAACAACTCGCCGGCATGGGCGTCGGTTTTGCCGGGTTTATTTTTTATCCGAAGAGCCCGCGTTATGTGTTCAAGCATATGACGACCACACAACTGCGAAAAGAAAACAGTATTAACAAAGTGGGGGTGTTTGTGAACTCGCCCATTGAAGAAGTGTTACATATGGTGGATGAATGCCGCCTGCACATGGTTCAGCTCCATGGCGATGAAAACCCCAAATACTGTGAAAAGATCGCTGATTACGTTTCAGTCGTTAAGGCCTTTCGGATCAGCGATAACGACAGCGTATCCTGGATGATCCGGCCTTATATGGATGTATGCGACATGTTTATGTTTGATACCATGGGAGCCGGATATGGCGGAACGGGAAAGAAATTCGACTGGCACCTGTTGAAAGGAGAAACAATCGGTAAACCTTTTTTCCTGAGTGGAGGAATAGAGCCGGGTGATGAGGATAAACTGAAAGCATTTTCAACAGAGCCGGTGGCGAAGGCCCTGTTTGCGGTAGATATCAACAGTAAGTTTGAACTGAGCCCGGGCATCAAGGATATGGATAAGGTTCGTGATTTCGCCACAAAGATCCTTGGCTAAAATTGTGAATAAGATGCCTGAATTAAGAATAGCAACAGAAAAGGATTTGCCGGCCATGCTGGAAATCTATAACGAAGTGATAGAGAACACCACGGCCGTATACGATTACCAGCCGCATACCCTGGAAATGAGGCGGCAGTGGCTGGAGACCAAACAGGAACAAGGCATACCAGTGTGGATGGCAGAAGAAAATGGAAAGATGCTGGGGTTTGGCAGTTTCGGTCCCTTCCGTGCCTGGGCAGCCTATCAGTATACAGTGGAAAACTCCATATATGTGGCCGCCGAAGCAAGAGGAAAGGGAGTAGGGAGTTTATTACTGCCGGTGATCATGAACGAAGCGAGGAAGGCAGGCATGCACACCATGATTGCGGGTATTGATGCAAGTAATGATGCCAGTATCAGGCTGCATCAGAAATTCGGATTCGAACAGGTGGCGCTTTTCCGTGAAGTGGGATGGAAATTTAACCGATGGCTTGACCTGGTTTTTTTGCAGGTGATGTTAATCAACAAATAAATCCGTTATTTATTAATACAGTATTGGCCGTTTCAATAAATAAAAAATGATCAGACAAACCGTTACATTGGGGAGATACAAAGGCACATTTCGTCAGCCTGATATCTTTGGATACTATGGTCACTTTGGTGGGGCCTTTATTCCGGAAATGCTTCATCGCAATGTGGAAGAATTGAAGTCGAGATACCTGGAAATTATTTACGAAGCCTCCTTTCAGAAAGAGTTCAGGGACCTGTTGAAGAATTACGTGGGTAGACCAACACCGCTTTACCTGGCAGAGCGACTCAGTAAAGAACTGAACACCCGCATTTATCTGAAAAGAGAAGATCTCTGTCATACCGGCGCGCATAAGATCAATAATACTGTTGGACAAATTTTACTCGCACAAAGGCTGGGTAAGAAAAGGATCATCGCAGAAACCGGGGCCGGGCAACACGGAGTTGCTACTGCTACAGTCTGTGCGCTGAAGGGTATTGAATGTATCGTTTACATGGGAGAGAAAGACATCGAGCGGCAGGCACCCAATGTGGCCAGGATGAAAATGCTGGGAGCGAAAGTAATACCGGCTACGAGCGGAAGCAAAACCCTGAAAGATGCTACCAACGAAGCCATCCGTGACTGGATCAACAATCCTTCCGATACACATTATATTATCGGTAGTGTGGTAGGGCCACACCCTTATCCGGATATGGTAGCCAGGTTCCAAAGTGTGATCAGTGAAGAGATTCGTCTGCAATTGCAGGAAGAAACAGGAACAGCATTGCCGACTGCGGTGGTTGCCTGTGTGGGCGGAGGGAGTAATGCCGCCGGTGCTTTCTATCATTTCCTCGAAGAATTTTCTGTTGAACTGGTGGCAGTAGAAGCTGCCGGTCATGGAGTTCACAGCGGAATGAGTGCTGCTACAACACAACTTGGAAAACCCGGCATCCTGCACGGAAGCAAAAGCCTGGTGATGCAAACGGCCGATGGACAGGTTGTGGAACCACACAGTATTTCTGCCGGACTGGATTATCCCGGTATCGGTCCCCTTCATGCGCATTTATATGAAACCGGTCGTGCCCGGTTCCTCAGCGCTACGGATGAAGAGGCGCTCGAGGCCGCTTTTCAACTGGCCCGTCTGGAGGGAATCATCCCGGCCCTCGAATCATCACATGCCCTGGCAGCGCTACGGGAATGTAAATTCAAATCAACTGATACCGTGGTATTATGTCTGAGCGGACGGGGAGACAAAGACCTCGCGACTTATATGAATCACATGAATCTTTAATCACCGTTTGAAAGGATAATATGAATCGATTACAGGAACTATTTAAAAGCAAGAAAAGCAGGATACTGAATGTGTACTGTACGGCAGGATTTCCGCAACTGGAAAGTACGGTCCCTGTAATGCAGGCCTTGCAAAAAGCCGGCGCGGATATTATTGAACTGGGTATGCCTTACAGTGACCCGCTCGCCGATGGTCCGGTGATTCAGCACAGCAGCGCGGTGGCTTTATCAAAGGGAATGAGCATAGAGAAATTATTTGAGCAATTGCAGGACGTTCGCCGGGAAGTGCAGATTCCGATCATACTCATGGGGTACATGAATCCGATCCTTCAATTTGGCTTTGAAAGATTTTGTCAGCAGGCAGCGGCGATCCCGGTAGATGGATTTATTCTGCCCGACCTGCCGGAACATGAATTTGAAACGGAATACGGGCCCATATTACAGAAGTATGGCCTGAATTTTATTTTCCTGGTTACGCCCGAAACTTCCGAAGCGCGCGTACGCAAACTGGATTCGCTCAGCAGCGGTTTCCTGTATGCCGTATCATCTTCGTCCACAACCGGCAAGGACAAGGACATGAATGAGGTTATGAATTACCTCGACAGATTGTCTTCCTATCAATTAAAAAATCCGATCCTCGTAGGATTCGGTATTCGCGACCGGGAGACATTTGATCAGGCCTGCCGGCATTCATCCGGCGCCATCATCGGTTCTGCCTATATCCAGGCATTGCAGGATGCAACAGATATTGAAACCGTAACCAACCGGTTTATCGGATCAATCATAACAAAACAAGTTACCCTGTAACTATCATTGATAACGTTCAATATGGAATTAGCCATCATAAAATATAACGCGGGCAATATTCAATCTGTGCTGTATGCGCTGGAGAGGATAGGAGCCAGGGCTCATGTTACAGATAATGTGGAAGAGATCCGTGCTGCCGATAAAGTAATTTTCCCCGGTGTTGGGGAAGCCAGCAGTGCGATGAATTACCTAAGGGAAAGAAAACTGGATGAGGTTATCAGGAGCCTTCAGCAACCTGTTTTGGGTATTTGCCTCGGAATGCAGTTGCTCTGTTCCTATTCTGAAGAGAATGACACCCGCTGCATTGGCATATTTGATGAACAGGTGAAGAAATTTACTCCGGCTGAAAAAAACCTTGCTCTTAAAGTACCACAGATCGGATGGAATGATGTATTCAATCTTTCCTCCGTTTTGTTTAATCAAATTCCGGAGCACAGCTATTACTATTTTGTGCATGGTTTTTATGCCGCTCTCGGGGAACACACGATCGCCACTGCCGATTATGTACAACCGTACAGTGCCGCATTGCAGAAAGACAATTTTTACGGAGTTCAGTTTCACCCGGAAAAGAGTGCGGCAGTGGGGGAACAATTATTAAAAAATTTTCTGGCAATCTGATATGGACATCATACCTGCAATAGATATTATCGACGGAAAATGTGTTCGCCTCACAGAAGGCGACTACCAGCAAAAGAAGATCTATAATGAAAACCCCCTGGAAGTAGCACTGGCATTTGAGGATGCCGGCATTCAACGGCTGCACCTCGTAGACCTGGATGGAGCAAAAGCCGGACAGGTTAAAAACTGGAAGGTGCTGGAATCGCTCGCGTCCAGAACAAAACTGGTCATTGATTTTGGCGGAGGGATCAAGAAAGAAGAGGACCTGAAGATTGTGTTTAATTCCGGAGCTGCCCTGGCTACCATTGGCAGCCTGGCAGTAAAGGACGAAGCTGTTTTCACCGGCTGGTTGTTGGCTTACGGCGCCGATCGGTTCCTGCTGGGGGCGGATGTAAAAAATGAGAAGATCGCAGTCAGCGGGTGGCTCGAAACCACCGGTGTGGATGTATTCAGTTTCCTTCGGAAATACATCGATCGCGGAATCAACCAGGCATTCTGTACCGACATCAGCAAGGATGGAAGACTCGAAGGGCCCTCACTGGAATTGTATAAAAAAATCCTCCGGTCTTTTCCCGGATTTCAATTGATTGCCAGCGGAGGCGTTACAACCATGCAGGACCTGGAAGATCTTCGTACTGCCGGATGCAGTGGCGCCATTGTGGGTAAAGCCATCTATGAAAACAGGATATCCCTGCAGGAAATTCAACAGTTCAATCTTGAAACAAAAAAGTAAACCGTGCTGACCAAAAGAATTATACCCTGTCTCGATATTAAAGATGGAAGAACCGTTAAAGGAACCAATTTTGTCGACCTGCGCGATGCGGGTGATCCGGTTGAACTCGGAGCGCGCTATGCAAAGGAAGGAGCGGATGAACTGGTGTTCCTCGATATCACAGCTACCGTAGAAAAAAGAAAAACCCTCAGTGAACTGGTGAACAGGATCGCCCATCACATCAATATTCCATTTACGGTGGGCGGTGGAATCAGTAGTGTGGAGGATGTAAAAGTGTTACTACAGAACGGAGCCGATAAAATATCCGTCAATACCTCCGCATTCAAAAGACCGGAACTGATCACGGAACTGGAAAAAGAGTTCGGCAGTCAGTGTGTGGTGCTGGCAATCGATACCAAAAAGGAAGAAGATGGCGAATGGTATGTATACCTGAATGGCGGCCGGACGCCAACCGGAAAAAAATGTATTGAATGGGCGCAGGAGGGTGTTCAAAGAGGAGCTGGTGAGATCCTGCTGACATCCATGAATCATGACGGAACAAAAGCAGGCTTCGCACTCGATATTACCGGTCAGTTGGCCAGGATGCTGCCTGTCCCCTTGATCGCTTCCGGTGGAGGTGGTACGATGGAGCATTTCAAAGATGTTTTCGAACTGGCCCAGGCCGATGCCGCCCTGGCCGCAAGCATCTTTCACTTCAAGGAAATAGCGATTCCTGATTTAAAACGATATTTGCACTCTAATAATATTCCCATCCGGCTTTAATGATTTTGCTGACCGCCATAATCGCTATTATCCTCTTTGTTTGGTTCGATCACTATATTCGAACCAAACAGGCAGACAGAAGAGAACAGCAGCACGAGAGGCGACAGGAGTTACTGGAGAAAACACTGGATGTGATTCGCTCAAAGGAAACCGGCCAGGACCCAAATCCGGAAAAATAGTACAATTGTTTTCCATCCTGGATCTAATATTGAAATGATCATGAAAGTAGATTTCAAAAAATACACCGACGGAATGGTACCGGCCATCGTGCAGGACTTTACCACCCAAAAAGTATTGATGCTGGGCTTTATGAATGAGGAGGCCCTGCAAAAAACAGAAGAATCCGGAAAAGTGACCTTCTATAGCAGAAGTAAAAAGAGGTTATGGACAAAGGGGGAGGAGAGTGGTCATTTTCTACTCCTGAAACAACTGTTGATCGATTGTGATAACGACACGCTGCTGATCAAAGCCGAACCGCTGGGTCCTACCTGTCACACCGGTGCAGATACCTGTTGGAGTGAGAAAAATCATAAAGAGGATTTTCTTTACTACCTCGAAGATATTATCCAGTTGAGAAAGAAAAGCAATGATGAGAAGTCATACGTTCACCAGTTGTTCAAAAAAGGAATCAACAAGATCGCCCAGAAAGTGGGTGAAGAAGCTGTTGAACTGGTAATTGAATCAAAAGATGACAATGAGGAGTTATTCCTCAACGAAGCTGCCGATCTGCTTTTTCATTACCTCGTTTTGCTGAACGCGAAAGGATACCGGTTGCAGCAGGTGGTAGATTTACTGCAATCAAGACATGCGGTTAAGTAATCAGGCCTGTTGGAGATATTCGTTTCTTACGCAAACAAAATTTTCACCCTGTAGGATAACCGAAAAATTGTTTTCACCCAGTCTTTGAAAGAAACTGCGTGAAGTGCCTGGCCGGTCCTGGTCATGGGTCTCCAGTACAATCACCCTGGTGGCAGGCAGCCAGTGTTCGTAATGCGCATCAAATAGTTCCCGCTCGCCTCCTTCAATATCCACTTTTAAAATATCTATACGGGGGAAGTTAAATTCCGTTTGCAGATCATCTATGCAAACAGCGGCTGTAGTGCCCTTTTCACCGGGCTCTGTTTCTTTCATGAAGAACGACCAATGCCGTTGATCATTCCCCGGTACAAGAGTAAGTGTCGTCTTCCGGTTCCAGATGGCTGCCTGCACGAGGTGAACATCCCGGTAGTGTTCTGTATTCTTCCGGGCCTGCCCGAAATTGGATGCTTCCGGTTCGATGGCAATGATGCGGGC
Organism: Chitinophagaceae bacterium; assembly: GCA_044226045.1. GTDB lineage: Bacteria > Bacteroidota > Bacteroidia > Chitinophagales > Chitinophagaceae > Endoryza. The sequence goes on along the minus strand of JBGAHR010000004.1, from coordinate 137,329 downwards.
AGAAGGGTATCGGTATTTCAAATAGGCAACAGCAAGCCCGATATTGGCGCCACAATCAATAATGTATTCGGGTGAAAAAGGCAGTTTGAGATGGTATTCTTCAAATGTGAACACCTGGTGAAAAGTGGGCCAGTCTGAAGTTCCGTTTCGAAGGTAGACAGGTTGTGCCAGGCCAGGAAGGCGAATAACAGAAAGGCCTGATGACCGAAGACTTTGAAAAAGAAGAAGCAAGGCCTTGAAAAAGCCATATCTTCTTATCATAGTCAGAAAAAGGGTTGTTCGCCTGATCATATCAATGACTGTCGGGTAGATGTCAATTAGGGAATGAAAGTACAAAATTACCGGCTTCATGGCCGGTGGTTATTATTTGGAAATGGTTAACTCAAAACTGCATAATTTGCATTCATTCCCTTCGTTAAAAAGAGAGTATAAATTTAGATCTGATGAAAAAATTGTGTTTCCTGTTCCTCCTGATGCCTGTATGGGTGATGGCCCAAAAAGCCAGTCAACCCGGATTTACCATTAAAGGGGCGATCAAAGGACTGGCAGAAAATTCCGTGGTCACCCTTACAAACTTTAATGACGAAACAGATACGGTTGCCCGTACGCTTGTCAAGAAAGGAGTCTTTACATTGACAGGTACAGTGGGAGAACCCAATATCTACCAGGTCAACTTTCACGAGGCACAGAAAAAATTCCTGATGTTTATTGGCAATGAGAATATCAGTTTGCAGGGAGATATTGCCAGCCTTCAGACAACTGTTGTTTCCGGCTCACCCATTCACAAGGATTTTTCTGAATTCCAGGAAAGCTTCACGCCGCTGGTAACACGACTTTCACAGCTTAACCAGCAGGTAGCCTCCACACCGAACCTGCAAAGAGGTGATTCTATCATGATCACTTATAACGATCATGTAAACAAGATTCGGAAAACCATTGATGATTTCATTGAAACTAAACCCAATTCACCCGTTGCGCCCTTCGTGGTATTGGTAACCAGTGAAATTGAAGGCGACCTGGCAGTTGTTGAAAAGAGATTCAACAAACTTTCCGCCACGCAAAAGGCGGGCTTTTATGGCAAGATCCTGGAAACGCAGATTTCAGATGCCAAGGTAGGTGCCATTGGAACGGATGCGATTCCTTTTATCCAGGAAGATACGCTTGGTAAACCGGTGTCATTGTCTTCTTTCAAGGGTAAATATGTATTGATCGATTTCTGGGCCAGTTGGTGTCAGCCCTGCCGGATGGAGAACCCCAATGTGGTGAATGCCTATCAACGATTCAAGAGCAAAAACTTTACGGTACTGGGAGTATCACTCGACAGATCAAAAGACAATTGGTTAAAAGCCATACATGATGACAATCTTTCCTGGACACATGTCAGCGATCTGAAATACTGGAACAATGAAGTGGCACAGAAATACCGGGTGCGATCTATCCCGCAGAATTTCCTGGTTGGTCCCGATGGAAAAATAATCGGACGTGATTTGAGAGGCAGTGACCTGGTGGCGAAACTCTGCGAGTTACTCGGATGCGAATAGGCGAAGAAACTTTTTTAATAAAAAAGGGTCGCTCAATAAAGCGACCCTTTTTCTTACCCTTATATTTTTATTGATTCACATCCTGGTTGGCTTTCAGTTTATCGATCATGCTTTGAACGGAATTCCTGTTGTTATTATCGGGTGCCAGTGGCAATGCCTGTTGAGCATACTTCAGTGCAGTTTTGTAATCACCTATGGCTGAGTAGCCCCTGGTTAGTCCGGCCAGTGTGGTGAACTGGTTTGGATTTTTCTGGAAGTTCAATTTGAATACCTCCAGTGCTTCCTGGGGTTTCTTCATGGCCAGCAATTGGCGACCGTATTGATGAATATCCAGCATGCTGCCCAATGGCAGGGCTTTTTTCATGATTGCGGCCGCTTCTTCATTCCTGCCCAGTTTATTCAGCAGTCCGGCCTTCACTGCCCAGGTGTTGAATTCTTTGTCGCCACCAAAGGAGGTGCTGGAAGCACTGTCTGCCCATTGCAAAGCCTGTTCGAGGTTTACGTTTCTTTGCAGGCACCATTGTGCAGCCTGTTGCCATCCCTGCCAGATAAAACCTCTTTCTGATCTGAGTTCTTTACGGAAGGATTCAATCTGGTCATTCACATAATCTACCTCAATGGTAAAAGGAATCGCCAGTTTCTCCCAGGAGAGCGTAACCACCGCCGAATTTTCTTTTTCCTGCCCAAATTCATATTGCAGCCATTCAACCGACTGTGTCAGCGTTTGCGGACTTACATTTACTCTTAACGCATCTTCCTTTGGATCGTAGTAGTAGCTGCCCCATGAACTGGAGTTTTTGGAGAAAATAAGCGTGCACTCTTTGGGATCATAGGCAATGAAGAATCCGTATTTGCCTGCCGGTAACGGCTGTCCGTTGATCTTCACATCGCCGGAAAATTCGATGGTGGTGTTTTCGTTGGCCCCTGCACGCCAGGGCGCCTGTTTGGCAGATCCAAAACCCTGATCGATAAAACCTGGATGAACAAGCTGTCCCCAGATTTTACCTTCCCGGCCTTTCACGCCAGGACGATCATAATGAATACTTACTTTGGTCAGGCCGATCTGTTCCCCAACCCAGGCTTTTTTATTTCCCCCGCTGGGAGCAGTTGTGAGCGGAATTTGTGAATGCAGCGCAGTAATGCAGGTGCATAGAATACACAGTAGGATGGTTATTTTTTTCATGACCCTGATTTTGTCAGCAAGCTATTTAAAGACAATACAGGCCCGGTTGCCTATTTTACCAGTGAAATAAAAGCAGGATGAAGGGCAAGATTACTGAAGTTGGCGTTTATAGAGCTGAATGGTGTTTTCCAGGCCAAGGTACAGGGCATCTGAAATCAATGCATGACCAATGCTTACCTCATCCAGTTTGGGAATCTGCCTGGCAAAAAAGGCCAGGTTTTGGAGATCCAGATCATGACCGGCATTCAATCCAAGCCCCAGCGAGACCGCTTTTTCGGCGGCAGATACATAAGGAGCAATAGCTTCCTCTTTTTTGCCGGCTGCAAACAAACGGGCATACTGTTCCGTATACAATTCAATCCGGTCTGTTCCTGTCTCAGCCGCCGCTTCCACCATGCGAACATCCGGATCAACAAATATGCTTACCCTGATGCCGGCGGATTTGAACAGGCTGCTCATCTCAATGAGGTAGTCCTTGTGTTTGATCGTATCCCAACCATGATCGGAAGTAAGCTGGCCTTCCGCGTCCGGAACCAGGGTAACCTGTGCTGGCCGTACTTCCATTACAAGGTCAATAAATTTTTGCTCGCGGCAGTTGCCTTCTATATTGAATTCGGTGGTGATGATTTTGCTGATTTCTCTTACATCACTATAACGGATATGTCTTTCATCCGGTCGGGGATGAACCGTTACACCATCGGCTCCAAATCGCTGCACATCAATGGCAGCCTGTAAAACACTGGGATTGTTGCCACCCCTGCTATTTCGAAGTGTAGCGATCTTGTTGATATTAACGGAGAGCTTTGTCATGATACGAAGATAGGGATGAATACGAATTATGCGAATTACGCGAATTGTACGAATTATAAGCTGCCGCTCCCGCTCTCACTCTCGCTCCCCGAGCCCGGGGAACGTGAAGGCCACAAAGTCAAAATTAAAAATTCAAAAAACCCACCATTATATTTCATGCTGTTCCCCTTTCTCTTTCTGTTTCTCTTTCTGTTTCTCTTCCCGCTCCCGCACTCGCTCCCGCTTTTTTGTTTTTGCAAAAAACAAAAAAGGGAGCGGCCAAGTGCTCCCTTTTTCTGATTTGTACACGTATTTATTAAGGTCCGATGTTATGCTTTGCTGATTTCAGTGTTGAAGAACAACTCTCCGTCGCCTCCGAGAATAGCGATGGTATAGGTACCGCTATAGAAAGAGTTGAGTTCTGTCATGGTTGTTACGTTGGTACCTTTCAAGAGATACCAGCCAAACAATTTCACAATTTGTCCTTCTTCGTTCGACATTCTTACAATCACTTGCTGATTCTGGCTGCTGGTTACTTCCAGCGTTACAGAGGTGGAGAACGGATTAGGTCTCACACTCACTTTCGAAAAAATTAATGCTGTTTTCATGTTTTCAGGGTCGGGTTCTTGATTTACAGATGAATAGCTTCTTCCTAACCGTTCGATCATACCGGGAATTTCCGGTACGTTCATATTATCCTTGCTGTTCATAACTGAGCCACTCTTTGAGAAATTCATGGAAACAGATTTGTTTCAAGAATTTCAATTGCAGTGCCAAGTATTAAGTTGTTAATAATCATTGTTTTGTATAATCTGGTTTCCTCTTTCCTTCCAATTCCGGGATGCTTTTTTCTCTTTTTTGGAATAGATCCAATCAAAGTTTCACCAGCTTGGAACTTCCAATCACAACTCCATCATTCTGAGTAATTACGGCTTGATAGATACCGGGATTCATCTTTTGCCAGTTAGACAATTGAATATTGTTATTCCCTTTATGAACCTGTGAGGTACCAGCGTAAACAGTTCTTCCATTCATATCGGTTACCCGCACAGCCACCAGTTTTTCATCTGCCGCGGTCACCTGCAGGGTTACCTGGCTGGTAAAAGGGTTGGGGCTTGCGGTAATAGCCTGATTGACCTGAGGCGCTGATTTCACCCATACGATATAGGAATAAGTCATAGCTCCATTTACATCCACTTCTTTGATGCGATAGTAAGTCTGTTGGGTAAACGGATGAAGGTCCTCAAAACGATAGTTCTTTCTCACCTGGCTGTTACCAGCTGCAGCCAGCTGGCCAATGGTTTCCCATTCTTTGCCGTCTGCACTTCTTTCAACGAAGAACCGGGCTGTTTCGATTTCCTGCATGGTAGACCATTCGATATGGCTGATACCATTACGTAAATCCGCAGTGAGGGTCATTCCCTTTACGGGAAGCGTAGCGGCTGAACACTGCGCAAAGGTGATGTCATCAATGGCCAGGTCGTTACCGCAACCGCCGGTGGCATTGTTTAAAATTCGATAACGCACCGAAGTCACACCCACCGGTACTGTAAAGAATCCGCCGGTCAATACCCAGGTGGGTGAGCTGCTGCGCGCGATGTTTCCGGAAGTAAAAGTGGTAATGGTGCTGAACTTTTTAGTGAGCGGATAGTAAGCTTCAATCACAAATGAGAGATTCGGCAAGATAGCGGTACTTCCACAGGTGCTCAGGGTATTCAGGTTCATTACATATAGATAAACGGAATAGAAATTATTGGGAAGAAGTCCGTTAACAGTGTCGCGATAAAACTCACCGGCAGTATAACTGGCATTGATGATCATCATACGACCATTTGTGTTTCCGGTATGGTCAGAAGAGCTATACCATTCCGAACGAGCTTGCGAATTCTTGTTAAGACGGTAATCACCATCATTCAGTGACGAATTGTTGTTATAGTTATAGTTGGTTCTTCCATTGGGCAGTGAGGCTGAGTTATTACCCTGTCCGAAAGTTTCACGAAACTGAACAACTTCACCGGGGCAGGTTTGTGCCTTTACTTTCATGGAAGCGATTAAGAAGAAGATACTAATCAGTGTGAGTAAGCTGAGCCTTGACATTTTCATTTCAGTACGATTTGGCACATGCTATTCGAAGCAAATGCCAGAAACGTAAGGAACTGTTTCTAAAAGGAATAACTAATAAGATACAGATGTAGTTATTCTCAATATGGGATGTTGTTCGGGTTGTTGGGAATGAATCCCATTGCTACATAAGAGAAAGCGCTTAGAATCTGGCAACCAGTTTCAGGTTGATTAATCGTGGTGTTAGCCGGTTAGGCATTGCAAAGACAGTATTGGAGAAATCTTTTATTAGTAAATAAGAGATGGTATTATCGCGGTCGATCAGGTTGAATACCTCCAGTGAAGCCCAGATATTCTCAAAATCGCGGAAGGGGTTATGGCTTCGCCGATTGGATTTTTCCGTATCCAGCAGCAATACACTGAAGCCAACGTCAATCCTTATATAAGGCTCAATGATCAACGCGTTTCTGTATTTAACGCTTCCCGGAATATTATAAGGAAGATTGCTGCCGTAAATGAGGTTCAGGAATACTTTGGCATTCTTGTTTGTTGAAAGATAATCCTGCAGAAACATGCCGAAGGTAAAGAACCGGTCGCTGGGTCTTCTCAACCAGCCTGCCTCTGTGAGGGTACTGTCGTATGGCCTGTTCAGTGAATCCAGTTTATAGGCATAGTAGGTATCATTGTCGAGATTCTCCCGGGTACGCATAATGCCCACACTAATCCAGCTTTCGGCATCTTTTACCAGTTCGCCATAAAGTCTTGCTTCAACGCCCATGGCATAAGCCTTTGCCCGGTTTTCTCCGAAATATCTTAGTCGCACATTGTCGATATCGTAGGGAACTACATCCCACATTTTCTTATAATACGCCTCTGAAGTTAATCTGAAAGCGCGGTTACCCGAACGGAAATTATAATCGAATCCTACGACTGCCTGTGCACTTTTCTGAGCTTTCAGGTCCTTGTTGAGGGTACCATCATACCTCCTGAGTTCGCGGTAAAACGGCGGTTGCTGATAGATGCCGATCGCACCACGGAAAATCACATCTTTTTTCCAGGAAGAAGGTTTCCATGCCAAACCGAGTCTCGGTGAAACCAGGATTTCCTGGTTAAGTGTATTGTAATTAAACCGTACACCTGCCTGGAGGGTAAAGTCAGATGAATCTCCAAAAAGAATATTATCCTGCAAGTAGCCGCTTAGTCGGGTAATATCCAGATCGGCTTTAGACTTCAGCACTTTGCTTAAAGTAAGTGAATTGGGTTGATAGGGGAGATTGTAACCTGCTGAATCCTGGTATTCCCATTCGTTCAGCTTGTCGTTGATCGATTGCTTTTCGGCACTAACACCCCATTGCCAGTAATGATGACCGTTATCATAGGTGCCTTTATGTGATGCGTTCCAAACCTGTATATTTAATTTGTTCCTGGCAAAAGTCTGATACAAACCGGCTCCAAGCGGATTGTTGATCAGTCCGAAATCGGGCTTACTCTTGTCGAATTCTCTTTCGCCGAAAAGGTAAGCGCCGGTGATGTCGATATTTTCTTTTTCATCATCTTCAAAGCGACTGACCATCCATTTAAGTCGAAGATTTTTATTTTTTTGTTGAATCCACGAAAGACCCAGCATATTGGTCCGGTAGCGATCCTCCTCTCTTCCTTCGAAATAAATATCCAGTCCGAGGTTAGCGCTGAAATAAGGAGAGAATACACTGGATGTAAGCTGGCTGAAGGCGGGTTGAAGACTGAATTTTGTTTGGGAAACATTCCCCAGCAATTCAAGGCTGTTTTTGGTATTCAGCTGGTAAGTCAGCAATGCCTGCAGGTCTGCCGAAGACGGAACATAATTGCCCTTGGTTTCCTGGCTGCTCAGCAGGTTGCGGTTGCTTCGGTTTCTTACGCCAACCAGGAAGCTGAACTTTTTATTCCTGCTCACTCCTTCGAGGGAGAATCCCTGCTCCAGTAAGCTGACATAGGCGGAACCCCCGAAACGACGTGGTTTTTTGTATTGAATGTCCAGCACGGACGACATCTTGTCTCCGTAACGGGCCTGGAAACCTCCGTTATAAAAGTTTACATTGCGAGCCAGTTCGGGATTGATAAAGCTCAGCCCTTCCTGTTGACCGCTTCTTACCAGGTATGGTCTGAAAACCTCGAAGTCATTTACATAAATCAGGTTTTCATCATAGTTCCCTCCCCTTACATTATACTGAGAGGTTAGCTCATTATTAGACCCTACTATCACTTTGATGAGGCTTTCAATGCCGCCGCCGGGAGTAGGAATATTGATGGCGTTCTTGGGATTGACGACGACCAGGCCGGTTTCACGGCGGGTACGCTGATCGGTTACGACCACCGGCTCCAGTTCTTTGCTACCCCTTTCCATTCTTACGACCAGGTATTCCTGTTCGTTCTCGTTCAGGATAAAATTCCTTTGTTCGCTCTTGTACCCCAGGAAGGTAAATTGAATCGCGAAAGCTTTATCGGCAGGTACTACCAGTCTAAATGTACCCGAATCGGAGGTTTGTTGAATGGTTGTACGTCCGAGAATTCCCACGGAGACGCCAGCCATTGGTTGATCATTTTCATCTACTACCTTTCCGCTAACGATAGCCGATTTTTTTTGCGACCAGCCGGTCAGACCAGACAGTAAGCAGATTAGTATGAAGAATATTGGCCGAAATTTCACCCGATAGAATTTTGAACGCTGTAAATTAGTCGAAAATGTAGTCAGTTGTAAAACAGAAAAAACCGGATTTTATTTTGTCAACACCGTATAAACCAGAACTTTCCGCCATGATCCATCGTTTGTTGCCGTTAATTCTGCTTTGGCTGATTGTGGGCTGCCGTTCGGGTACCTCCCGGACAGAAGAAAAGAGCTCCGATGAGGACTCAACTGCGTTTGTAATACAGGAATTACTCATCAAAGACCGCGATACAGCCATGGTGAAGATCGAGCAGTCTGCCAAAACCCAGCTCGCTACGCTTCTTTGTCAGCATTGGGAACTCGAAAAGATGGATGATGTGGAATCTATCGATCAGGTGCTGGATGAAAAAGGCAAACGGATTTTTCCCGGGCTGGTTTTCTTCGACGATTTCCAGGTAGTGGAAAATCCCAGGGGGCATTTGAAAATAGGGAACTGGAAAGCCAGTGTAAAAAATGGAAAAATTATGCTGGAGCTCACTTTCAAACCAAATATCACCAAAGAATTCCAGGTAAAAAGCATTAACCCCAGTTACCTGTTGCTCGCAACGCCGCTGGTCAATGGCGGCAGCAGGGAACTGAGACTTAAAGGGACCGGATACCGACAGCCGCACAACCAATGGGATCCGTTTTATCCGGACAATATTCGCTGGATGATCAAGCCCACAAAATCCGAAAATGACAGTCTGATTTATGAAAGGACCAAACAGGCTGTTCGGTTTTTCGCCTTGTTTTACCGGGATAATATCAAAAAGCAACAGTCGGAAATCAATTTTGTAGGGCTTCCGAAGATTTTTGAGTGGTACAGCGGTGGGATTGGTCTTGTCGACAGGGAATCGGTGCAGGATAGCTGGTTGGATTGTTTCTACAACTCAAAACAGGCATTCAAGGCCTATCGTATACTGCATGATCTGATTGTTGACTATGAATTCAACTGGATCAAGGCACCCAGCTGGATTTATGCCACGCATTCTGTGTTGGAACAGATGTACCTCAAGATGGAAGATCAGCCAAAAAAATTTATACAATCTTCCGCAGCTGGCTGATTGTTTCTTTCGGGTTGGCAGATTTGAAAACCGTATTGCCGGCCACCAACACATCAGCGCCTGCATCTACTATCGACTTCGCATTTTCGAGGGTAACGCCGCCATCGATTTCAATTTTTACCGGTAGATTCCAGGTGTTGATCATGGTACGCAATGATCGGATTTTGGAAAGGGTATGGGTTATGAACGACTGACCACCGAATCCGGGGTTTACACTCATCAGGCAAACCACGTCTATATCAGGCAAAATATCTTTTAAAACATCCACCGGCGTGTGTGGGTTTACAGCCACCCCTGCCTGCATACCCAGAGATTTGATCTGCTGAATATTCCTGTGCAGATGGCGGCAGGCTTCCACGTGTACGGTGAGGATATCCGCTCCTGCTTTTTTGAAAGCCTCCGCATATCTTTCCGGCTCCTCGATCATAAGGTGAACATCGCAGACTTTAGTGGTAGATTTTCTGAAAAACTCAATCAGCATGGGCCCGAAACTGATATTGGGTACAAACCGGCCATCCATCACATCCAAATGAAACCAGTCTGCTTCACTTTCATTGAGCATCTGGCAATCTGCCTGCAGGTTTAAAAAATTGGCTGATAACAGGGATGGTGCGATAAGTGGCATGTGATGAATATTTGAAATTGATTGAGATTTTTCTATTTATAAAGTCGACTGTTTTTATTTTATTCTTTCCAGGCCTTCTTTGGCTTCTTCCATCATTGGATCGAAGGTAAGGGCCGTCTCATAATTTTCACGGGCCTGCTCTTTGTCTTTCAGTTCCTCAAAGCAACGGGCCATCCAGAAATAGGCATCCGGATTGGTATTCGAAACCGTGGCAGCCACTTTGAAAGACTCCAGCGCCTGTTTATAGTCTTTCTTATCGAAGAACACGATTCCTTTCTCTATATGTGCCTGGTCAAATTTCCAGTTCAGCCGGATACACTCATCGAAATATTTCAATGCCTCTGGATAATTTTTGAGATTGGAATAATAAATCCCTTTCAGCAATCGGGCATCGAGTATTTCGCCGGTACTGTCTTTTGAAATGATAAAATCACAGATATCCAGCAGCCTCGGGTTGTTCTGGTTCGAATAGATATTGGCCAGTTCCAGCCCGTTGTAATAGAGTGGCTGCAAGGCAAATGATTTTTCGTAAGCATTGATCGCTGCAGCACTATCATCCAGCTTCAGTAACAAACGTCCCTTTTCAAACCATGACATAAAATTGCCGGAATCCTGGCGGATCATATCGTCATATACTGAAAGCGCTTCTTTTCTTCTTCCCCGGCTTGCATACAGCTCTCCCAATCTGCGGGCTATTTCACTATCCTTAGGAAATCTCTTGCGACAATCGGTTAATAAGGCCAGTGCCTCATCCGTTTTGTTGATCATGATCAGGTTGGACGCATAATTAAGAGCCGTTACTTCCTCCTGGGCTATTTCCCAGGCTTTCTTATAGTCGGGTGTGGCCAATTCCGGCATCTTATTTTCGGAAAAAAGCAAGGCTCTCTGCAGGTAAAGGTCCGCCCGGTCCGGGAATCGGCGAATACTATCGGTAACAGAGGCGAAGGGAGGCCTGGACAGATATTGATCTCGCTCGTCGCTTTTACAGCCAACCGACACCAGGGCCAGCATCCAAAACAGGTATAATAGATTTTTCATGTTTGTAAACATTCGTTGACAGCCCTCGCAGGAAAGGCGCAAAACTACTGTATTTCGGTCGGGCATCTGACAAATTTTTGACAATTTGCAGATGCAATGCGAATATCTTTGGCCCCAAAATTATCAGCCTTTTATGAAGAAAGTTTTATTGGTTTTGTTAATTGTCCCGGCACTGGCAGCGGCGGTGGCTGCCTTTCGTAAGCCAGTTCAGCCCGATGGATTCACTCAACAGACCGGAGATACGATTCAATACCCCGATGAGAAACATTTCCGCAATGTTCAACAGTTAACTTTCGGAGGCGATAACGCGGAGGCCTACTTCAGCTACGACGGGAAATGGCTCATTTTTCAGAAAACAAATCCAAAAGAAGGGATCAATTGCGATCAGATGTTCATTGGAAAAGTACCCGCACCCGGCGAAAAGTTTACCTATAAAATGGTCAGCACGGGTAAAGGCAGAACCACCTGTGGCTTTTTTACTAAAGATGGCAAACATGTAATATACGCTTCCACTCATCTTGGCGCAGATACCTGTCCGCCAGTGCCCGATCGGAAGAAATACGGAAATAAATACATATGGCCGCTCTATTCGAGCTATGAGATTTTTATGGCTGATTTGAATGGAAAGATCGTGAAGCAGTTGACCAATTCTCCCGGATATGATGCGGAAGCAACACTTTCGCCGGATGGCAAAAAGATGCTATACACCAGTACCAAAGACGGCGACATCGACCTGTATGTGATGGACCTGAAAACCGGCAAGGAGAAAAGAATTACGAATATGATAGGATATGACGGAGGAGCCTGGTTCAGTCACGACGGCAAGAAGATCATTTGGCGTGCATCCCGTCCCAAAACGACCGAAGAGATCAAAGAGTACAAAGAGCTGCTGGCCGAAAACCTGGTTGCTCCCACCAATATGGAAGTCTGGGTGGCTAATGCGGATGGATCTCAACCCCGGCAGGTTTCTTCTTTTGGCCAGGCAAACTGGGCCCCTGCCTACATGCCGGATGACAAGCGAATCATTTTTGCCAGCAATCATGAATATAAAAGAGGATTCCCCTTTAATTTATACATCATGAATGAAGATGGAAGCGGACTGGTAAAAGTGAGCCGCGACAAAGGCTTCGACGCTTTCCCTATGTTTAGCCCCAATGGCAAAAAGATCGTTTTTTGCAGCAATCGAAACAATGGCGGTACCCGTGATACCAATGTATTTATCGCGGATTGGGTAGAATAGATGCTTTTTGTAGTTTAAAGTCGAGCAAGTAGCTTTGACATCGTCTATTTACCAACCAATCACTAAACTGTTCAATCATGGAAACTGGTTTACTGCATCTGCATAACATTTTACGCTGGTTAATTCTGCTCTTCCTGCTGATTACGTTATTTCAGGCGTTTTCAAAAAATCCGGGTATCAGAAAAACAAGCCTTTGGCTAATGATCTGCGCACACGTCACTTTATTAATAGGATTGTACCAGGTTATTGCCGGACCATTTGGATACCTGAAAGGGTTACCGGAAGGAGTTGAACTGATGAAGGATAAATTCTATCGCTTTTACTGGATAGAGCATCCCGTATCGATGATCATCTCAATTGTATTGATCACCATTGCCCGTCGCAAATCGAAAGATCTCAACTACAAAGCAGTTACCATCCTGCTGGTTCTTGCCCTGATCTTTATCCTGGCAGCAGTACCCTGGCCTTTCAGAGAATTGGTCGGAAGACCCTGGTTCCCGGGAATGAAATAAACAAAAAGGCGACTAACTACATTAGTCGCCTTTTTGTTTATCGTTTAGCGTTTATGGTTTATCGTTTATCGCTGGAGAAAAAACGCCATTTGTCGGAGTAAATCGAATTGCTAAAAGCAAACGTGAAACCATAAACGATAAACGTTAAACACGTACTCCTTTCATCACTTCAATAAACTTCTTCATATCCTCCATCGGGCCGATACTGACCCGGGCCCATTTGTCTGAAGGGTTGTTATCAGATCTTAAGATTATATTCTTTTTAAACATGTCCCCTGCAAAATCCCCCTTATAATTCGGGATCGGGAAGAAAATGAAGTTGGTGTGCGAATCAGCCGGATTGTAATTCATTTTTTTCAGTTCTTCAACAGTGTATTTGCGCGCAGCGGCATTTTTCTCCCGGCTCATCACCTGGTGTCCGGGATCCTTCAGACTCGCCAGGGCTGCGGCCATCGACAGGTTACTGATACAATAGTTGGTGCTGCCGAAGTAACTTTTCTCCAACTGGCGGATGGTAGTGGGGTGTCCGATGATAAATCCGATTCTTAAGCCTGCCATCGCGTGTATTTTGGAAAAAGTTCTGATGACAAGAATATTGGGATTGCTTTCCGCCAGGGAGGCCATCGACTCATAATCACTTCCTTCCAGAAAATCGATATAGGCTTCATCTACCAATACAGTAGTTTTTCGGGAGGCCTCTGTGCAAAAACTCTTTAATACAGAAGGCTTGATAAAAGTACTGGTGGGATTGGCCGGATTACAGATATATACCAGGCTTGTTTCCTTATTGATAGCAGATAATAATGCCGGCAGATCATGTACCCGCTCGGCTGTTAGCGGAACTTCAATTACTTTGGTACCAATTTTCCGGGAGGTGCTGGGGAGAATACCAAAGGTGATATTCGCAGTAACGAGGTTACCCTGACTGTAATGCCGCGCCAGCAGGTTGAGGCCCTCTCCCGATCCGGCAGTGACCAGTAATTGTTCGGGTTTTACCTTATAATGTTCGGCTATTTCTTTTCTAAACGGTTGAAGCGAGGGTACATTAAACTGGTATCGGTTCGACTGGCCAATCATTTCGAGGATCGCTTCTTTCGCTTTCGGAGAGATCCCATAGGGGTTCTCGTTCGAGCCCAGGTTGATCAATCCGGATTCGCTGCCAAATGCATGCGGCAGATAATCTTCCCCGGCAAGTGCGGGCAGAGAAAATCCAAGTCCAACAGTAGCCAGGGTGGTTTGCCGAAGCCAGTTACGGCGGCTGATGCCAACGGAATTTGCATTGTTGTTTCTGCTACTCATAAGAAGATGTTTTGAGGTGGTTTCTCGTTGGTTTGCGGTTTGCGGTTTGCGGTTTGCGGTTTGCGGTTAAGAGAATTCAAGTTTTTCTTTGCGTTCCTGAACCCCTGGTACTTTTCACAGTTTTGACTGTTGAATTTAGACTTTTTAATTTATACTTTTGACTTTTGATTTTTGACTTTTGACTTTTGAATTTTGAATTTCGCCTTTTGCCTTTGTCAGATTTCCCGCCTCATCTTTTCCCCAATTCTATTACCTCACAGTCTTTCATATTCGCCCCATCAATTGTAAACCGGATCAGGGTTCTGACCTTATGCCAACCCTGTTTTCCGGCCGCTCCCGGATTCATATGAAGGCAGTTTATTTTTTCATCGTAGATAATTTTCAGAATGTGCGAATGCCCACTGATAAACAGGAGGGGTTGATGGAGCAATAACTCTTTTCTTGTTTCCGGATTGTATTTCGGTGGAGCGCCACCGATATGCCGCATCAGCACTTTCACCCCTTCACAGGTGAACACCAGTTGCTCCGGGAATCTCATTCTGATGGCCGCATCATCAATATTTCCGTAGACTCCTTTCAATGGTTTGAAAGCCGATAGTTGATCAGCTATATCCATCGTTCCAAAATCTCCTGCATGCCAGATTTCGTCGCAGGATGAAAAATGTTCAAACACTTTTTCATCGAGGTAAGCATGTGTATCCGAGATCAGTCCTATTCGCTTCATATTAATCAATAAGCCGGTCGGTAGTTAATTGTTGAAGAATCTGAATGGCGCCGGGAGCCTGTTGCGGTTCCAGCAGGTAATCGGCAAGCGAGAAATATTTCAATTCCGCAATCTCTGCGCTGGCCCGCGGGTCCTGTGCTGACTGAACCAGGAAACAATCCTGTTCCATGATCATGCCATTACTTTCCCCAAAAGCCGGGGCGCTGATATGAGTGTAATACGTCAGGTCGGTTGGCTGTAGATGCATGTCCAGCTCTTCGGCTATTTCCCGGCAGAGGGCTTCGGCGGAAGTTTCGGTGCCATCCAGCTTTCCACCCGGCAGATAATAGCATTGTTTGTTCCGGCTGAATGCCAGCAACAGTTTTCGATCCCTGATCAGTAATAGTCCTGCTGTTCTAACCTCCATACGGTGATAAAGGCGCAAACTACAAAGTAAATCCGAACAGAAAACTCCTTAATTTTGAGTGATGCCATTCCATCGCAATTTTCTCTACTGGATTGATAAGCGCAAATGGAAATATGTTTTCCTGCTGACCACCCTGGAATTATCCCGGGGCAGATAACTTTTGAACGGGCCTGTTGGCCGATGTAATTTTTCCTTTTATTTTATTCAATTCAAATTTCGATCGCATGCCACATTACCTTTCATTGGGAGCTATTCCGCATAAACGTCATACACAGTTTAGAAAACCCAACGGTCAGTTGTATTCAGAACAACTTTTTTCAACCGAAGGTTTCAGCAATGATTACTCATTGTTATACCATTGCCATCCGCCTACCCAGATCATCAGAACGGAAGCGCAGGTGAGTGTCGCACCTGTGATAGCCGAAGAGAAGATGTTGAGTCATCGGTGTTTTGAAGGATTCCGTGTTCCGCCTGCCAAGGATTATCTCAGCAGTCGTATCCCGGTTTTGGTGAACAACGATTGCCATATTGTATTGGCCGCCCCGCAGGAAAGCCTGACCGATTATTTTTACAAGAATACAGACGCGGATGAGGTCATCTTTATCCACGAAGGCTCCGGACTGCTCCGCACGATGTATGGAAACATTCCTTTCGGATATGGCGACTACCTCGTGATCCCGAGAGGAACCATTTACCAGATCCGGTTTGATACGCCCGATAACCGACTGTTTATTGTTGAATCTTTTAGTCCGGTGAGATATCCGAAAAGATACATGAGCAAATTCGGGCAACTGCTGGAACATGCGCCCTATTGTGAACGTGATATCCGCGGGCCACAGGAACTGGAAACATATGATCAGTCCGGTGATTTCCTGATCAGGGCCAAAAAGAAAGGAATGTTGTACAACCTCCATTATGGTACCCATCCATTCGATGTGGTGGGTTGGGATGGATGCTGTTATCCTTATGCATTCAGTATTCACGATTTTGAACCCATCACCGGCCGGGTACACCAGCCACCTCCTGTTCACCAGACCTTCGAAGCACACAATTTTGTGATCTGCTCATTTGTTCCCAGGCTGTACGATTATCATCCCCAAGCCATCCCTGCTCCATACAATCACTCCAATATCGACAGCGATGAAGTGCTGTATTATGTCGACGGCGATTTCATGAGCCGCAAAAACGTAACCAGGGGTATGATCACCTTACATCCCGCCGGCATCCCGCATGGCCCTCATCCCGGTGCCGTGGAAAGAAGCCTGGGAGCCAAAGAAACCAGGGAGCTGGCAGTTATGGTCGACACCTTTCATCCGCTTATGCTCACTCAACAGGCGCTCGATATAGAAAACGCGAATTATGTAATGAGCTGGGCAGAATAGGGGAGAACGAGGGGGATGACGAATGACGGATTACGGATTACGGATGGCGGATGGCGAATTCAAAAGTCAAAAGTTAAAATTCAAAAGTCAAAATTGAGCTAATAGTAACTGCAAACAGCAAACTGAAAACCGTAAACCGACGTGAAACGTAAAACGTTAAACGCGAAACACTCTAATCCGTCATCCGTCATCCGCCATCCGCCATCCGCCATCCATTTCCTTCCATCCATTAAAAAAGTTTTGGTGATCCGGGATTTTTCATCTTACCTTTGTTTTAACCAAATGGTTAAATTAAGTGGCAAGACAGAAAAAAGACGAGAATACGCAGCAGCGCATCCTGGAGGCGGCCAAGAAGGTGTTTGTGACACAGGGGCTGATGGGTGCACGCATGCAGGACATTGCAGATGAGGCAGGCATCAACAAAGCTTTACTACACTACTATTTCAGAAACAAGGAACAATTGTTCCAGAACATCTTTACCGAAGCTTCCTCGAAGCTGTTTCCCAGGATCAACCAGATATTTGAATCGGATGAACCGCTGTTCCGGAAAATAGAACTCTTTGTGGATGAGTATATTTCAGTTACCATTGAAAACCCTTACCTGCCCTTGTTTGTATTGAATGAAATCAACCGGGATCCGAAGTTTTTCCTGGAGAAAGTATGGAAGAAAACGGATAAACCCAAGCCGCACAAATTCCTGGAGCAGATCGCGGCAGAAGTGGCCAAAGGAACGATCCGGGACATTAGTCCGCTTCAGTTGCTCATGAACCTGATTTCACTCACGATTTTTCCTTTTGTGGCAAAACCCATGTTCCAGATCAACCTGGGGCTGGACGAATTCCAGTTCAGGCATATCATGGAGCAACGCCGCAAGGAAATACCCCGTGTCATCATTGAATCAATAAGGAAATAAATTTTTTTATGCATAAGTTAACTAAATGGTTAAAAATGAAAGGAAGTCTAATGACAGCCCTTTGCCTGGTATTTGCATTGTCGGATGTGAGCGCACAGCAAAACAAACCGCTTACGCTGGATGAAGCGTACCAGCTTTCAAGGGCCAATTACCCGGCGATCAGGCAACTGGACCTGGTAGCCAAAACCACAGGGATCAATATTGATAACCTTAAAAAAGGATACCTGCCCCAGGTCAATTTTCTGGCCCAGGCGAGTTATCAGTCTGCCGTAACGGAAATAAAAGTTCCGGTACCGGGTTTCAATGTGGATCCATTAAGCAAGGATCAGTACAAGGTAGTGGCCGATATCAACCAGGTGATCTATGACGGCGGCATGATCCGGGAACAAAAGAATCAGCAGGAACTGAACGCCAAAGTTGAGCAACAGAAAATTGAGGTGGAGCTCTTCAAGGTTCGGGAAAGGATCAACCAGTTATTCCTGGGAACGCTTTACCTCGACGAGCAATTGAAGCAGGTGGGTCTCATCAAGGAAGATCTGCAAAACGGTATTCGCAAAGTTGAATCGCAGGTAGCCAATGGCGTGGCTTTCCGGTCGAACCTCGATTTGCTGAACGCGGAACTGCTGAAAGCAGACCAGCGGGCGATAGAGATCCGTTCTACCCGCGCGGGTTTTATGCAGGCTCTCGGATTATTCATTCATCAACCGCTGCCGGAAGACCAGGTACTGACCTTGCCGGAGAACATAACGGTATCATCCGACAACAATGTCGTTCGACCCGAATTACAATTGCTGAACGCACAGGACCAGTTGCTCGGCAGCCAGGTGAAACTCATTCAATCCCGCAATATTCCAAAGGCCAGTGTTTTTGCACAGGGTGGTTATGCGAAACCTGCATTGAATTTCCTGAAAAACCAGTTTGATTTCTACTATATCGGCGGAGTAAGACTAACCTGGAATATCGGCGGTCTGTACACGAGTAAGAAAGACAAACAACTGGTTGACATCAACCGGCAGATCGTTGGCTTGCAGAAAGAAACCTTTCTGCTAAATACCAACGCAGCGCTGGTACAGCAACAGGCCGAGATCGATAAACTGCAACGACTGGTAGAATCGGATGGCTCCATCATCGGGCTAAGAACAAAAGTAAAGGACGCGGCCAAAGCACAACTGGAGAATGGGGTGATCACGGCCAACGACTATCTGCGTGAAGTCAATGCCGAAGACCAGGCCCGGCAATCGTTGATCGCGCACCAGATACAACTCCTGCAGGCAAAAATCAATTACAAATACATTTTGGGCAATCAATAAAAAGAAAATCATGAAAAATTATGTAATTCCTGTTTTCGTAACAGCAATCATGACAGGATGCGGACAATCAAACAATGTTTCGGATGCCTCTGGCACATTTGAAGCCGATGAGGTCATCGTATCCTCGGAAATTCCGGGAAAAATCCTGGCCTTCAACATCACCGAAGGAATGACCATTCCTAAAGACAGTGTCATCGGACTGGTAGACGCGCAAGGCCTCTCTCTTCAAAAAGAACAGGTAGAAGCCAGTATCCAGGCATTGAATGAAAAGACACTGGATGTTTCCCCACAGGTACGCCTGCTCGAAGACCAGCTGGGTGTTCAGCAATCACGGATGGCTACACTCGACAAGGAAAGAAAAAGATTTGAAAACCTGGTAAAGGCAGATGCCGCCACCCAGAAGCAGGTAGATGATATCGTGGCGCAGATCGATGCCCTGCAGAAGGAGATGGTCGTAACCAGGCAACAGATCGCCGTTCAGAAGAATGCTGTGTCTACTCAAAACCGTTCGGTATTGAGTGAAGGCGCTCCGCTTCAGAAAAGGATCGCACAACTGGATGATCAACTCAATCGCTCCAGAATTGTAAACCCGATCCAGGGTACCGTTCTCGCAAAATATGCAGAGGCCGGGGAAGTAACCAGCGCCGGTAAGGCGCTTTACAAGATCGCCGATCTGTCCACTGTTTACCTGCGTGCTTATGTTACAGGGGTACAATTACCGCAGATAAAACTGAATCAAACCGTAAAAGTGCTGATCGACAGCGGGGAAAAAAAATTCCGTGAGTACTCCGGTACCATCACCTGGATATCCGATAAGGCGGAGTTTACCCCTAAAACCATTCAAACCAAGGAAGAAAGAGCAAACCTGGTGTATGCCGTGAAGATTAAAGTGAAGAATGACGGACTGCTGAAGATCGGCATGTATGGGGAAGTGGTGTTGAAGTGATGGTTCCGAAAGTAAACGAGTGCAATTTATCAGCGATAAAGTAAAATCATGGCAAGCGTAAAAATAGAAAACCTGGTTAAGAAGTATGGCTCCGGCAAGCAGGAAGTACAGGCCCTGAAGGGACTCAGCTTCGAAGTGAAGCCAGGTGAATTGTTTGGAATCATCGGTCCGGACGGAGCTGGTAAAACAACCCTCTTCCGTATCCTGACCACCCTGTTGCTGGCAGACGAAGGGACTGCTTCGGTGGATGGACATGACGTGGTAAAAGAATATAAAGCCATCCGTCAATCTGTGGGGTATATGCCGGGTCGCTTTTCCTTGTACCAGGATCTGAGCGTGGAAGAAAACCTCGAATTTTTCGCCACGATTTTCAAAACAACCATCGAAGAGAACTACGAGCTGATCCGGGATATTTATGTTCAGATTGAACCCTTCCGGAAAAGAAAGGCCGGAAAATTATCGGGTGGTATGAAACAGAAACTGGCGCTCAGTTGCGCACTGATTCACCGGCCCACGGTACTCTTTCTCGATGAACCCACCACCGGTGTGGATGCGGTTTCCAGGAAAGAGTTCTGGGCGATGTTAAAGGATCTGAGGCAAAAAGGTATTACCATCCTGGTGTCAACTCCCTATATGGATGAAGCGGCGATGTGCGACCGGGTAGCGCTGATGCAGAACGGACAGATACTAAAAATCGACACTCCCGGGCGGATCGTAGACCAGTTTGGTAAAAAGCTGATTGGGGTCAGATCGGATCATATGCTTTCCCTTCTCAACTCCACAAAAGAACTCCCCTATGTAGAACGCGTGTATCCATCGGGTATATATCACAACGTGGTGATGCGCCCCGAGGGAAGTGAAGTGCAGCTTTGGGAAGACCTGTCGGCAAAAAAAATGAATGGCCTCGAAATGATTGCGCTGCAACCGACCATTGAAGATTGTTTCATGGATTTAATGCAATAATATGACCAGTGAAAAAATTATAACCGCGGAGAAACTATGTAAAAGGTTCGGTGAATTCACCGCAGTCGACCACATCAGTTTCGAAGTGAACAAAGGAGAGATATTCGGATTCCTGGGAGCCAACGGTGCAGGAAAAACAACCGCCATGAGGATGCTCTGTGGCTTATCGATGCCCACCTCCGGATCTGCTACTGTAGCAGGATATGATGTGTACCGGGAGAACGAGAAAATCAAGGCGAGCATCGGTTACATGAGCCAGAAGTTTTCTTTGTACGATGATCTGACGGTAAAGGAGAACATGCGTTTTTACGGAGGCATCTACGGAATGACGGACCAGCAGATCAAAGACAAGACCGCTTTTATCCTGGAACACCTGAACCTGACACCGGAAGCCAACAAGCTGGTGGGATCGCTTCCCCTCGGCTGGAAACAAAAGCTGGCCTTTTCCGTGGCGATCTTTCACGATCCCAAGATCGTTTTTCTCGATGAACCGACCGGTGGGGTAGACCCGGTTACCAGAAGGGAATTCTGGGCGATGATCTACCAGGCCGCTGAATTGGGTATTACCATTTTTGTAACCACCCACTACATGGATGAAGCAGAGTATTGCAACCGCGTCAGTATAATGGTGGATGGAAAAATTGAAGCGCTCGACAGCCCGGTGAACCTGCGGGCGACCTACCAGACCGACTCCATGGATGACGTATTTCTAAAACTGGCCCGTAAAGCCACCAGAAGTGCGGACTAATCACAGCTACCCATGAGCGAAAAAAAATTATTAAATGACTGAATAGATATGAAGCAGTTCCTGGTTTTTGTAAAAAAAGAGTTTTTTCACATCTGGCGAGACAGGCGGACCCTGTTTATTCTCCTGGGCATGCCCATCGTGCAGATCATCATTTTTGGATTCGCTCTGACGAACGAAGTGAAGAATTCGCGGATAGCCGTTCTGGATCTTTCCAAAGATGCCGCCTCCGCCTCGTTGCTTGCTCAGGTGAACGCCAGCCGTTATTTCGACATTGGTCGTAATATCTACAGCTATCGGCAGATCGAAGAAGAATTCAAGGCGGGCAACATTAAAATGGCGATGGTGATACCGGCTCATTTCAATGATGATCTGAAACATTTCAACAAAGCGCAGATCCAGTTGATTGCCGACGCGTCTGACCCAAACGTGGCCAGTACGCTCACCAATTATGCCTCCTCCATCATCATGGATTTCCAGGAACGGATGCGGCAACAGCAAAAACTGCCTTATACCATTCATACGGAAATGCGCATGTTGTACAACCCGCAACTGAAAGGAGCATTCAATTTCGTGCCGGGCGTGATGGCGATGGTGTTGTTGCTGGTTTGTACCATGATGACCGCCATTACCATTGTAAAGGAGAAGGAACTCGGAACCATGGAAATACTGCTGGTATCTCCCATGCGCCCCATGATGATCGTAATTGCAAAAGCTATTCCTTACCTGGTATTGTCGATCGTCAATATTGCCAGCATCCTGTTGCTGAGTGTGTATGTCCTGGAAGTGCCGGTCAATGGAAATTTATGGCTGCTCATTGGAGAAAGCATACTCTTTACGCTGGTGTCGCTGGCGTTGGGATTGTTGATTTCCGCGGCGGCCGGTTCGCAGCAAACAGCCATGTTCATCTCCCTGGTGGCCTTATTCCTTCCGACGGTTATGCTCAGCGGATTTATGTTCCCCGTTGAAAACATGCCGGCCCCGTTGCGGGCTGTTTCCAATATCGTACCCGCGAAATGGTATTACATCATTGTGAAATCGGTGATGATTAAAGGACTGAGCATCGACGCTGTCTGGAAGGAAACGCTGATCCTTTTCGGGATGATGGTATTCTTCGTAACGGTAGCCATTAAGAAATTTAAAATCAGGTTGGCATGAGAACGTTGAAATTTTTGTTGCAGAAGGAGTTTCGGCAGATATTCAGGGACCCTTCCATCTTGCGGATCATTTTCATGATGCCCATCGTGCAGTTGCTGGTTTTACCCTGGGCGGCAGACTATGAAGTGAAGAACATCAAACTGGCGGTGGTAGATCATGATCATTCCGAGTATGGCCGACAACTGGTCAACAAGATTACCGCATCGGGATATTTTCAGCTCACCGATTATTCGGCTTCCTGGCAGCAGTCGCTGCACCAGGTGGAAACCGACCAGGCCGACCTGGTTTTGCAGATCCCCGCTTCTTTTGAAAAGGACCTGGTAAAGCAAAGCGAAGCCACCCTGTTTATGGCAGTGAATGCCATCAATGGCACCAAGGCAAACCTGGGCGCGGCTTATCTGCGCACCATCATTCAGGATTATAATGGCAGGATCAGAACCGACTGGATCCAGATGCCCAGGTTCAGTCCCGAAACGCAAATTGAAGTCACGTCTTCCAACTGGTTCAATCCTTTGATGAACTATAAATTTTTCATGGTGCCGGGCATTCTGGTGATCCTGTTAACCATGGTAGGAGCGAATCTCGCCGCGATCAATATCGTGAAGGAGAAAGAGATTGGGACCATCGAGCAGTTGAATGTGACGCCGATCCGTAAACATATTTTCATCCTTGGCAAACTCATCCCTTTCTGGATAATCGGGCTGGTGGTCCTTACGCTTGGCCTGGTCATTTCAAGAGTTGCCTATGGCATTGTGCCTGTTGGTTCTTTTGGAACCATCTATGTTTTTGCCGCCCTGTTCCTGCTGGCTGTATTGGGTCTCGGACTGCTGGTGTCCACCTTTGCCGTGAACCAGCAGCAGGCCATGTTGATTTCGTTTTTTATAATGATGATTTTCGTTTTGCTTGGTGGGTTGTACACTTCCATAGATAGTATGCCTGCATGGGCCAGGGTTTTGACCTGGTTCAACCCGGTGTCCTATTTTATTGAAGTGATGAGAATGGTTGTATTGAAAGGCAGCGGTCTGGCCGATATCAAACATCACCTGATGGCGATGGGAGCTTTTGCTGTTGTGCTCAATGGCTGGGCCGTGCTGAATTACCGGAAGAGATCCTGATGGTGGCGGTACCCGGCTGGATGGCGAATAAGCGTACAGAAAGCTGTGAATAGAAAATTATTTGCCAGCCACCGGGTAATTTTTTAAATTGATTGATCTAAATCGATTTGCCGTATGATCAAATTTTCCAACATCAAGCCAGGTGATATTGTATTAGCCGAATTCGACGGCCAGCAAACCCAGGGAATTGTAAAGGACCTGAACCGGGAAGACAAGGAAGTATGCGTGGAAACCGAGGTGCAGGAGTTCTGGTTTACCCCCGATCATTTATACCCGGTACCGCTCGATGAAAGCCAGCTTCACCGCCTCGGGTTCCAGGAACACCCTAATCCCGATGGAACTGTGAAGTACTCCAAAGACTCCTTCCGGCTGGTTTTGCCCAAAAAAGGCGATTTCTCCCAGATTGAAATGTGGTGGCGCGAAGATCGCCGGCATGTGCACCAGCCATTCTATGTACATGATTTACAGAATCATTATTACGAAATGACCAAGGTAGAATTGAACGAATAAGGCCATTTCAGGCCTTTTTTGTCTATTTTGCCCCCCGGATCAGCCATTTTTCCACAGAAACCAGAAAAATATCCCCATTTTTTTCATATTTCTGGCTGATAATCCTATCTTTGCGCTCCTTTAAAATCTATGGGTAAACAACCGCTTATTAAACAAGATGGTACGATTGTCGAGGCTTTATCGAACGCAATGTTCAAAGTCAAACTAGAAAATGGTCATGAAATTCTGGCCACCATCTCAGGAAAAATGCGGATGAATTATATCAGGATTTTGCCTGGTGATAAAGTGGGTGTGGAGATGAGCCCGTATGATTTGACAAGGGGGAGAATCATTTTCAGATACAAATAATAACAGGAAGCTGCGCCGTTGAGGCTGGCTTTTGAAAAACAGAATAAAATGAAAGTTAGAGCATCCATCAAGAAGCGTAGCGCTGATTGCAAGATTGTTCGCCGCAAGGGCAAGCTTTATGTAATCAACAAAAAGAATCCCCGATTCAAGCAGCGTCAGGGATAAGATTCCGGATCGGCTATTCTATGGAGATAGTCTGAACGGGAGAAAACGAAATCGATAAAAAACAAATAAGTAATATGGCTCGTATTGCCGGTGTAGATTTACCTAAAAACAAAAGAGGAGAGATTGGCCTTACCTACATTTTTGGTATTGGTCCTTCCACTGCAAAATACATCCTGGAAAAAGCAGGAATTGATGTAAACAAGAAAGTTCATCAGTGGAATGACGATGAGTTGAATGCTATCCGTAACATCATCACCAATGAATTGAAGGTTGAAGGTCAGCTTCGCTCTGAGGTGCAGATGAACATCAAGCGTTTGCTCGATATCGCCTGCTATCGTGGACTCCGCCATCGTAAAGGCCTGCCTGTTCGTGGTCAGCGTACTAAAACAAACAGTCGCACACGTAAGGGTAAGCGTAAAACAGTGGCTGGTAAGAAGAAGGCAGCCAAGAAATAATATTATGACGGTTAGCTTTTGGCTGCCAGGGCTTGCCCTTGC
Source organism: Chitinophagaceae bacterium (assembly GCA_044226045.1). Lineage (GTDB taxonomy): Bacteria > Bacteroidota > Bacteroidia > Chitinophagales > Chitinophagaceae > Endoryza. The sequence goes on along the minus strand of JBGAHR010000004.1, from coordinate 112,112 downwards.
TGGCTAAAAGCTAATGGTCTTTAATATAATGCACCATTTTTTACCGGATCAATTGCGGATACCAGGTGCAGGTGGAGGGTTGATTCGGGTCCTGTAAAGGATCATTTTTTAAACAAACGATTACCTCGGATTTTTTATGGCAAAAGCACAACAAGCTACCAGCGCAAAGGCTGCAGCAAAAAAAAGAGTGGTAAAGGTGGACTCCTACGGAGACGCACACATCTCTGCCAGCTTCAACAACATCATCATCAGCATCACCAACAAGAATGGCCAGGTTATTTCCTGGAGCAGTGCTGGTAAAATGGGCTTCAAAGGTTCCAAGAAAAACACTCCGTATGCTGCACAGATGGCATCCAGCGATGCTTCGAAAGTGGCATTCGATGCAGGAGTGAAGCGTGTGGACGTATATGTGAAAGGACCCGGCGCCGGCCGCGAGAGCTCTATCCGTGCGATCGCTCAGTCCGGAATCGAAGTAGCGATGATCAAAGACGTAACTCCGTTACCACATAACGGCTGCCGTCCTCCCAAGAAAAGAAGAGTATAATAGCCGGTATCCCGGTATTTTATATTGCTATAGTTGCTTTGAAAGGATCAAAGCGATTCATTTTAACAAAAGGTGACTGATTAATTTTTTACGATTTTTTACTGATCAGCTCACCGGTCTTAAAAAAATCGAAATGAAACTAAAATTATGGCACGTTACACTGGTCCAAAGACCCGTATTTCAAGAACATTCGGTGAACCCATCCTGGGTAATGGTAAGTATCTTACCAAAAACAGTTTTCCTCCCGGACAACACGGTCCCTCCAAGAAGCGTAAAGCTCCAGGAGAGTATGCTATCCAGCTGAAAGAAAAGCAGAAAGCCAAGTATACTTATGGTGTACTCGAGCGCCAGTTCCGCAAAACTTTCGAAGAAGCAACCCGTATCAAAGGTGTTACCGGTGAAAACCTGATCAAATTGCTCGAGGCTCGTCTCGACAACACCGTTTATCGTTTAGGAATCGCTCCATCCCGTCCTGCTGCCCGTCAGCTCGTTTCACACAAACACATCACTGTAAACGGAGATATTGTAAACATTCCTTCCTTCCAATTGAAAGCAGGGGATGTAATCAGTATCAAGGAAAAGGATAAGACCAACACGGCCATCACCAGCCAGTTCCGTGGCAAGAACCAGAAGATCAACTGGCTCGACTGGAACGAAGGCGAGATGAAAGGTACTTTCGTGGCTTACCCCGAAAGAGAAAGTGTTCCTGAGAATATCAAGGAGCAACTGATCGTGGAATTGTACAGCAAATAAGGCTGACACTTTTCCGGGCGTTTCTATTCGTAAATTAAAATCTGAAATACAACATGGCAATTTTAAATTTTCAGAAACCAGATAAAATCATACTGCAAAAAGCAACGGATTTTGAAGCACAGTTTGAATTCCGTCCGCTGGAACCAGGTTATGGAGTAACTATTGGTAACGCTTTGCGCAGGGTATTGCTGAACTCGCTGGAGGGTTACGCAATCGTAGGCATTCGCATCGAAGGAGTAGATCATGAGTTCGCCACGATCAAAGGCATTACCGAAGATGTACTGGAAATCATCCTCAACCTCAAACAGGTCCGCTTCAAGAAGAAAGTGGATCATGAAGTGAACCAGGAGAAAATTTCCCTGAGCATCAAAAATAAAACAGAATTCACAGCCGCCATGATCGGAGAAGCTACACAAAGCTTCGAAATCATGAACCCCGAGCTGCTGATCTGCACCCTGGATACTTCCGCCAAACTGGATATCGAACTGTCTGTATCCAAAGGCCGCGGTTATGTATCTGCAGAAGACAACAAAGTGAAAGATGCACCGCTGGGTTATATCCCCACCGACTCTATCTTCACACCGATCAAGAACGTTAAGTACGCTATCGAAAACACCCGTGTTGAACAGCGTACCGACTTCGAAAAACTGATCATGGAAGTGTCTACCGATGGTACCATCCATCCGGAAGAAGCCGTAAAACAGGCCAGCCGCATCCTGATACAGCACCTGATGATCATCACCGACGAAAACATCACTTTCGATAACAAAGAAGATAAGAAAGAAGATGTGGTGGATGAGCAAATGCTGCAACTGCGCAAAGTGCTGAAAACACCACTGGAAGACCTGGATCTGTCTGTACGTGCCTTCAACTGCCTGAAAGCTGCCAAAATCAACAGCTTGAGCGAACTGGTACAGTACGAACAGGAAGACCTGATGAAATTCCGCAATTTCGGTCAGAAATCACTGGCTGAAATCGAACAGGTGCTGGCTGAAAGAGGCCTCCACTTCGGAATGGACCTGGGTAAACTGGGATTGGATAAAGACGACATCTAATTAGCGAATCGGCTAACTAGTATATTTAAAACGTAGGTTAGAATTCCTGACACGGTCTAACCGAATAAAATCAACAGTCATGCGTCACGGAGACAAAATCAAAAATCTTAGCAGAACTGCTTCCCACAGGAAAGCCCTGCTGAGCAATTTGGCCAGTGAACTGATCGCTCACAAGCGCATCGTTACCACCCTGGCTAAAGCAAAAGCACTGCGTATTTACATCGAACCCCTGATCACCAAAGCCAAAGAAAACACCACGCACCAGCGTCGTGTGGTATTCAGCTACCTGCAGGATAAAGAGGCTGTTCAGGAACTGTTCGGACCAATCGCAGAAAAAGTAGCCGGTCGCCCCGGTGGCTATACCCGCATCCTCAAACTCGGAGCCCGTATCGGTGACAACGCCGAAACTGCCCTGATTGAGCTGGTAGACTTCAACGAAGTATACGGTAAGGGTAAAGGTGAAGTTAAAGAAGGAGCCAAGAAAACACGTCGTAGCAGAACTTCCACAAAGAAGACTGCTGCCAAAACGGATGAAGCCCCTGCTGCTGAAGAAACCAAAGCCGCTGAGTAATCGTGAATGTCAATCACTTGAATATAGCCCCGGTTTTTTACCGGGGCTTTTTTTGAGCCCACGCAGCATCGTTCAATTTTTGTGGGCAATAAGTATTTGAATTCTGGTCTTCAATGACTTATTTTGCACAGATTTTTCATTTATACATATGCAAACACAACCCGCTCAACCTCCTGCCATTCTCCTGCTCGCCGACGGTACCGTCCACTACGGAAAAGCCTTCGGTAAAATCGGAACCACCACTGGTGAAATCTGCTTTAATACCGGCATGACCGGTTACCAGGAAGTGTTTACCGATCCCAGCTATTATGGTCAGATCATCATCATGAACAGCGTGCACATCGGTAACTATGGTGTAAAGGATGATGAAGTGGAGTCTGAATCAGTTAAAATACGCGGACTGATCGCCAGGAACCTGGAAGAACAGTTTTCCCGCAGAATCGCCAGCGCATCTCTGGAAACCTACCTGGTGATGAATAACATCGTTTGTATCGAAGGAGTGGATACACGTGCCCTGGTTACCCATGTAAGAGAACATGGCGCCATGAACTGTATTATCTCTTCTGAAATCCTCGATGTGGAAGAATTGAAAAAGGAACTGGCCAAAGTTCCGAATATGGATGGACTGGAACTGGCCAGCAAGGTTACCACCGAAAAACCTTATACACTCGGCGATGAAAAATCTCCCATACGCATTGCCGTTATGGACTTCGGCACCAAGCAACACATCCTGCAATGCATGGTGGATCGCGGTGCCTATGTGAAGGTGTTCCCTGCCAAAACAACCATTGATGAGTTGAAGAAATTCAACCCGGCCGGCTATTTCATCTCCAACGGGCCCGGCGATCCGTCTTCGATGGACTACGCTATCAATACGGTAAAAGATATTGTGAAGGAAGAGAAACCAACATTTGGTATCTGCCTGGGTCACCAGTTGCTCGCGCTGGCCAGTGGCGTGGAAACATTCAAGCTGCACCATGGTCACAGGGGATTGAACCACCCGGTGAAAAACCTGATCACGGGTCTTTGCGAAGTAACTACGCAGAACCACGGTTTTGGCGTTAACCCGGCCACGCTTAAAAATGCACCCAATGTAGAGGTGACACACGTGAACCTGAACGATGATTCTATTGAAGGCATTCGTCTCAAAGACAAACCAGCCTTCTCCGTACAGTACCACCCCGAAAGCACACCCGGCCCGCACGACAGCCGCTATCTTTTCGATCAGTTTATTGATATGATTAAGAAGAGTTTGAACTGATAGGTTTGCGGTTTGCGGTTTGCGGTTTGCAGTTTGCGGTTTGCGAGGTCAACATTCAAAAGTTAAAATTTCAAAGCAGGACCCAAAGTTTCTATTTTGAGTATTTAATTTTGAATGTTGATTTGTTCAAACCATAAACGATAAACCATAAAAGACAAACCCACAATAGAACCTCCTATTCAAAATCTGGTTCCCTTTCCGTTTCTGTTTCCCTTTCTCTTTCTCTTTCTCTTTCTCTTTCTCCCTCTATTCTCTTTTTCACAGAGTGTCTCCCTTTCCTGGAAGGAGGTGGATAAAATTGTTTCTTCCTATCGCCAGCCGGTGCGGAATGGGGCCGAATTGAGGGCATTGGGTAAATATATTCGTAACAATGTCCCCGACAGTTTCAGTCGCCTGCAAATCGTTTATGCCTGGGTTACCCGTAGTCTTTCCTACGATTGCGAAGGCGTGAAAAGAAAGCAAACGCGCTGGGCACTCGATAGTGTTTTGCTCAAAAGAAAAGCAGTATGTGCGGGCTATGTAAATGTATTCAGAAACCTTTGCCAGGCTGCCGGTCTGACCTGCGTGGATATACAAGGCTATGGACGCTCGGGTATCGAAGACCTGGTCATTACCAGAGACAGTACTGGCATTAATCACACCTGGAATGCCGTGAGTATAGAGGGTGTTTGGAAACTGGTGGATGTTACCTGGGCCAGCGGGTATACAATAGATGACTGCTCACAATTCATTCAAAGAAGAAATGACTGGTACTTCTGTTCCGACCCGGCGAAATTTATCTGGGATCATTACCCGGTCGATAGCAACTGGCAACTGCTCCATACTGTGATCAGTTGGAGTGCTTTTCAGCAGTTTCCGTTGGTCTATCCGGGTGTGGTGGAAAATAACCTCGATGATTTCTATCCCAAACAGGTTGTCCTGAACAGGCAGCAAGGAGATACCATTCAATTCTATTTCAAGACTTCCCGGATTTACAATCGGATCATCATTAGCAGCCAGAAGGAATCGGGTATCTACCAGATGGATTGGCTGACACGGGTCAGTGACGGCTACACTTTTCTTTATACGGTAAAAAAATCCGGAGAGTATGACCTGCAGGTTGACCTGTTACTGATCGAAAATCCTGCACCATTACAGTCTTATTCGGTCAAAACCTACACTGATCTCGTTTATAAGATCCGATCGGGTCAGTAATGCATCAAACCGTCCCCGTCCTGCAATATTACCGGATTGTTTTACATTCGTTGTTCCATTCATAACACCCCATATCATGAACATAGCAATCATCAATGGTCCCAACCTGAACCTGCTGGGAAAAAGAGAAGTGGATATTTATGGAAATCTTCCCTTCGAAGAATACCTCAGGCACCTGGAGAAAAAACATCCGCATATCAGTTTTTCCTATTTCCAGAGTAATGTGGAAGGAGAGCTCATCAACGAACTGCAGAGAGTGGGATTCAGTGTGGATGGCATCATTTTGAATCCGGGGGGGTATACGCATACCTCAGTAGCCATCGGAGATGCCATTGCTGCCATTACCGCACCGGTTGTAGAGGTACACATCAGCAATATCCACGCTAGGGAGGAATTCAGAAAACTCTCACATGTATCCGCCAAAGCCAAAGGCACTATCGCCGGATTGGGAATGAAAGGATATGAGTTGGCGCTGAGGTACTTTTTGGAAGAATGAGTTAGCAATTCGTCAATAAGTCAATTGGTCAATGCGATTACGGATTACGAATTACGGATGACGAATTACGGATTACGGATTACGGATTACGGATGACGAATTACGAATGACTAAAAATGTATATCAAAAATGTAAGAACTGCGGCATGATCTATATTAACATTCCGGATTGAGCCTCTGGCTTCACTTTAAATTCAGAAGTTAACCCAGTCAAGTATTTGAAAAATGATTAATCCGTAATTCGTCATCCGTCATCCGTAATTGAATTGACTAATTGACCAATTTACTAATTGACCAATTGTTCCCGTAATCCGTCATCACAACAGTACTCTCATCAACAACGCAAACCCATTGTCTTGTTTCGTGTCTGTTTTTCTTATGATGTGAACACCGGCTTTCGTCCAGACCTTAAATACATCTCCTTTTTTGTGTGTTCGAAGGGCCTTTTCAATTTCGGGAATCATGGCACCCTGTGCTATCCATCCCAGGTCGCCCTTCAACGGCGCTTCTCCACCCATACTCCACACCGAAGCCATGTCTTCAAAACTGGCCGATCCGTTTCTGATACGGGTCAGGATATCATTGGCCAGTGAATCCGCTTTTCGTCTGGTGAATACCGTGGTATCGATGAATATCTGTCCCACCCGGTTAAAGGTATTGGGCAATTTCGCCAGCACCTGTACCAGTATCCTGCCTTTATCGAAAGGCCCGTATACCTTACCGATTTTACCAGTATAGGCCAGGCTGTCTGGCAATCCCGCGAAATGACTGGTGCGCATGATCGGTACTGTATCGAGGATGAATTTTTTCTTCAGTACATCCTTCACATACAGAGGTGGGTTCGTGGATTTTTCCAGTTCCTGCCTGATCTGCGTGATCGTTTTGTTCTGGCCGAACAGGGTAACCGGTACCAATAACAACAATAACAGCCATTGCCGCTTAACCAGGCTTTCTTTAATCTTCATCATGCTGCGTCACGTTTATAGGTTATCCCTTTTTCTTCTGCTTTTTTGCGGGAGCCAATGGGGGACAGGCCACTTCTATGCCTTCGCGATTGTAAAGATCCTTGAAAGGGACGCCACCGGCAACTGCGAGGGTCTTATCCACTTCCGATTGCTTCTTCTGGCGGAACTCAGGATCTTTCAAAAGGATTTGTACACTGTCCAGCTTGGCGATGTACAGGCTTCTTCCATGCGTACCCAGCACGATCTCATTTTCGCGGTTTTGAATAGCGATATCATGAACCGGGATGGATTTCGGAAGGCCATTGTTCCAGGCCATGAAACTGTTACCGGCATCGATGCTTACATACAAGCCGCCATCGCTGCCAACATATAGTATGCTATCGTATTTGTTATCCTCTCTCACCACATTCAGCGGTTCAAACGGAAGATCTTTCCCGATCGCTTTCCAGCTATTGCCATAGTCTTCGCTTACAAACAGGTAGGGAAGGAAATGATCGTTTCTGTATCCATTGAGTGTTACGTACACCCTTCCTTCCTTGAACTGGGAGGCAGTAAGCTGACTGACCCACAATCCCTGCGGCAGGTTCTGCCCGATTTTTTTCCAGGTATATCCTCCGTCCGTAGTGAAGTGGATATTGCCATCATCTGAACCGACATAGATCAATCCAAAACGAAGGGGAGATTCTGATATAGTAGTCAGGGTACCGAAAGGAACATCGCCTTCTTTTTTTCCGTTGGTAAGGTCTTCACTCATCGTTCTGAGGCTGTCACCTTTCAACATGGAACGATGAAAGCGGTTGGAACCATAATAGAACACATCCTGGTTATGCCGGCTGAGCAGGATCGGCGTTTCCCAGTTGAATCGCAGCGGGAGTTCGCCAAGGTCGTGTGTCGGACGAATAAAGCGTCTATCGCCGCCCGTTACTCTGTTCATACGGAAATAGCTGCCGAACTGTGAACCGGCGTAAACGGTGGAGTTATCGCGGGTATCCACCTGAACCTGCATACCATCTCCACCACCCAGGGCTTTGAAAGGGTAGTTGCCGTCATCCATCCATCCAATGTCTTCCTTGTTGTTGGAGGGGCCCACCCACACGCCATTGTCCTGCAATCCTCCGTACACGTTATAGGGCTTGGCATCATCGGTGGTAACAGAATAAAACTGACCGACAGGAGGCGTGTTGCATTTGAACCAATGTTCGCCATTGTCGTAGGTAATGTTGGCGCCACCATCATTTCCATCTATAATATGGGAATCTCTTTTCGGATTGATCCAAATTGCATGGTGATCCGAATGCATATTTGCTTTGTCGATGCTTTTGAAAGTTTTGCCACCATCTGTCGACAACTGAAGGGGTACGCCAAAGATGATCACCTTGTTTTCATTGTAAGGGGAGACATAGATCTTTCCAAAATAATAACCGTAGGTGGAATAAATGCTGATGTCTTTTTCGTGTGTTTTTTTCCAGGTTTGTCCGGCGTCTTCACTTTTGTAAACCTGGCAACCATAAATACCCGAATTAACAAATCCGTCATTTACATTCAGGTAATCATACACCGCTGTAGGTTTTACCTTATCGGTAGCCACCAGTGATTTAACGGATGCCGCCGTGTATTTGGCCGGTAAGCGGTTTCTGCGAAGAAACTGCTCCAGTTTTTTATCATCCAGCGTCGCAAAGCTCTCTTTGGTGAGTGATTTAAAATCCGACAGCTTAAAGGTGGTATCAGCAGCCTTGTTGCTGTTGTCGGGTTTGATCGTTTGATTATCTACGATAGCATAAACAATCTTCGGGTTTTTGGGATAAACCGCCAGCCCGATTCTGCCCGTGCCGGCACCGGTAGGAAAGCCGGCTCCTTCTTTGCTGCTCAGCTGCCAGGTATTACCACCATCTACGCTTTTGTACATACCGCTTGTTCTGCCGCTTTCTTCAAAATTCCAGGCAGTCCTTGTCCGGTACCACATGGCTGCATACACTTCGTCGGGATTTTCGGGATTGATATCAAGATCGATGGCGCCGGTATTTTCATCCACATAAAGGGTATTCTTCCAGGTTTTGCCGCCATCTGTTGTTTTATAAACACCCCGGTCTTTACTGGGCGAATACAGGTGCCCCAATACTGCTACCCAGGCGGTATTGTTGTCGGTTGGGTGCAACTGTATTTTACCGATGTGTTGAGATTCCGGCAATCCCAGGTATTCCCAGTTTTTGCCGTTGTTGGTGCTTTTGTAAAGGCCGATGCCGGCATAAGTGGAACGGCTGCTGTTTACTTCGCCCGTACCCAGCCAGATCGTGTGTGTTTTCCAGTTTACGGCGATATCCCCGATTGTCATGATATCTTCCGAGTCGAAAACAGGCACAAAGCTCTGGCCGTTATTGACCGTGTGCCAGAGTCCGCCGGTGGCGTAGGCAACATAAAATTCTGTCGGATCTTCCGGATTCACATCCAGGTCAACCACGCGACCGCTCATCACCGTGGGTCCGATATTGCGAAAAGGAACAGAGCGAACCATCGATTTCATATCCATGAGCTTACGTTGCTGAATGGTTTTTAACCGGTCCGCGCCGGGAGTTGGCTTGATCTGGGAAAAGGAATCAGCATGGGAGAGGCTGAGCAGGCTTGTTAAAATCAATAGTCGGCCTGTGATTTGCAGTAGTTTTGGCATCATAAAGCAGCCCTTTTATTCGTTTTTAAGGGTATAAACATACAAAACATGCGCTGGATTCTGAGTCTGATTATGTTGTTTTCCCTGAAAGGTTTTTCCCAATGGAAAGACTATATGATCGGGGCCAAAGGAGACACATTAAATCGTGTTGACATGAGTGGCAAAAAGCAGGGTCCCTGGGTAAACAGGGTGGAGTCCGTGAGAGGCGAGCCCGGTTATGAAGAAGAGGGTTTCTACAAAAACGACCGGAAAGAAGGTGTCTGGAGAGTTTATTCCCTGACGGGGGATATCATAGGGATCGAAAATTACAAATGGGGCTTCAAAGACGGTGTTTGCCAGTATTACACTACTATGGGCGATCTCAGAGTAGAACAAAGCTGGAAGGCGCTTAATCCTGATAAAGTATATGATACCATCGATGTGGAAGATGTCGATAAACTCGACAGTTATCGAAAAGTGATTGTCAAAAATGAAGGCGCCGCACTCAAACACGGCGTATGGAAATATTACGACCCCGAATCCGGACGAGTCGTGAAAACAGAAACCTACACTTTAGGAAAGCTCGAATCTGCCCCTACCGCGGAAGTAAAACCCAAAGATGGCGAGAAAAAGACCATCAACAAACCCAAAGAAGTTCTTGAATTCGAAAAGAAAAACAGCGGAAAGAAAAAAGTGAAAGTAAGAGACGGAAGCACAGGCGGAGAGTAGAATGAGAGCGGGAGTGGGAGCGGGAGCGGGATTGGGAGCGGAAAGAGAGAAACAGAAAGAAACAGAAACGATAACAGAAAGAAAGAGAACGTTAAACCTGAAACGATAAACTCGCGCTCTCCGAGAATTACAGTTTCTCCGGGACGGAACATCGTGAATGATACCTCCGCCGAAGGAGATGAATAGGCGAAAATTGTAAGACTCGGAAAGGGAAACAGAGAAACAGAAACAGGAGAAACAGAAAGAGAAACAGAAAAAATGATACAGAAAGAGAAACAGAAATATCCGATTTTTCCGAACCCTGAAACAGAAACAGAAACAACGCAAGAAAGAAACGGAACATCGTGAATGATACAAACCGCCCTTCGCATTTCTCGTGCTCGGGGAGCTGCATGCTTGAATAATTGCAACTCTCCGCCTCCGCCGAACTGCCAACCGCAGAAAGAGAAACTGCAAACCGCAAACTGCCAGCCTTTATCACCTCAGTCAGGTCTGCATTAGCCTAATTCGCCTAATTCGTATAATTCGCGTAATTCGTATAATTCGCGTTATTCGCGTCCTAAGCCTAAAAATTATTTGGAAGATTCCGGCTTTGATGTATATTTGATATCAAATTGATATCATTCAAACCGAACATATATGGAAAAGATCATTAAACCTGTTTCCGGTTATCTCGCACTGCTTTTGTCTCTTGTATTGCTGGTTGCTTCTGTGTTGCTACTGGTCAAAGCCGGCACTTTGAAAGACGGATGGTACGCACTTTATGGCGTCATCGGCCTGCTGGCATCAGTTTATCTGAGCTCTGGTATCATTGTTATCAATCCGAATCACTCGAGGGTGATGACCTTCTTTGGAAAATATGTTGGTACTGCCAAAGAGAACGGATTGTTGTTTGTGAATCCCCTTTTTAAAAAGCAAAAGATCTCGCTTCGTTCTGAGAACCTCGAAAGCGCCAAACTGAAAGTGAACGATAAAATGGGTAACCCTATTGAAATCGCCGCGGTCATCGTTTGGCAGGTCCAGGATACTTACAAAGCTGCTTTTGAAGTGGCAGACTATAATCACTACGTCAAGGTGCAAAGTGAAGCCGCAATACGCCACCTTGCTACCAGTTACGCGTATGATCATATGGAAGATGAAACAGCCACTATCACCCTGAGAGATGGCGGCGAACAGGTCAATGCCATGCTGGAAAAAGAATTGAATGAAAGGCTGTCACCGGCGGGTATTGTCATCAAGGAGGCGCGCATCAGTCACCTGGCTTATGCGGCTGAAATTGCGGGTGCCATGCTGCAGCGTCAACAGGCAAGCGCTATTGTAGCCGCGAGATTTAAGATCGTGGAAGGCGCTGTGGGCATGGTGGAGCTGGCCCTGGAGCAGCTGTCTAAAAAAGAAATTGTGCATCTCGATGAAGAGAAGAAAGCCACCATGGTAAGTAATCTGATGGTGGTATTATGCGGAGAGAAAGGCGCACAGCCAATCCTGAATACCGGCACCTTGTATCAATAAGTTTTATCGGGAAATCCAATGGCGGGAAAAAAGAATTTTGTTTTAAGAATCGATGAAGAAATGTATAAGGCGCTCGAGAAATGGGCGGCTGATGAGTTTCGTAGTGTCAATGGCCAGATAGAATGGTTGGTAGACAAAGCCCTGAAGGAATCAGGAAGAAAGAAAGCCGCCGACAAGCCCTCCGGTAAAAATGATTCGAAAAGCTCCTGATGTAAATTAACCTACATGAACAAATCTTTCCTATTTTTCTGGATACCGGTAGTGGTGGCATTCGTGCTGTTTTTTGCCAAAGGATGTTGAGCCAGGAAGGTAATTAGTCAGACTAAATGGCCATAGCAGTTTATCGCTGACGCCATTCAAATTCGATAACTGGTTTCCCTGCTCAAAAATACTGATAGCAGAAAACGGATTATTTATCCGCTCATTGTATAAATCATTTTTCTCGGGTCAGTTAGACCTGCATAAAAAAAACTCCGGACAATTTGCCCGGAGTTTTCTATTTAATAAGAACAAGATTTTCAGGTTAGAAAGCCTTTTTCTTTTCTTCTGCTTTCTGCATGGGGTTGATTCCGGTAGACTGACCGCGAACGGCGCCCTGCTTTTGTTTGAAGGCAGTGAACTTGCTGGGTTCTTTGATTGTACCCCAGCTGTTGTTGCTCTCGTTGATATCGGCTGTTTCTTTCAGCGGATCGAGTTTGATGCTGGCTACTTCTTTATCTTTCATAAAGGTCTTCACCACTTTCTGTTCGTTCAAACGCCAAACCTGTGCGGGGATTCTTTCCACATCTTTGGTTCCGTCTTTGTAGGTGAACTCAATGATCAGTGGCATCACCAGTCCGCCTTTATTGCTGAAAGTGATTTCATAGAAATGCTTGCCGGCGAGTTTTGCTTTTTCAGCAGCGTCGAGGCCTTCCAGGTTATTGCTGGGGATGGTTACCGCATATTTGGCAGTATCGTATGCTTCTTTTCCGCGGTTGTAGCGATAGTAGAAATCCTGCAGCGCCGTATCCGCATCTGCAGCGAAAACAATGTTCTTGTCATCGCGGTTGCGAATCTTGGAGATATCATCGAATGTGCTGCCCTGGGGTTTTGCCAGGCCGCGCATCACTGTTTGCTCTTTGCTGGCTTCCGGATCTTTGCTCAGATCAGCTGTAAAATATTTTACGGTATCGATGGCCATATCGCAGGCATCTGTTCCATAGAACCAGCCTCTCCAGAACCAGTCGAGGTCTTCTCCACTGGCATCTTCCAGCGTACGGAAAAGATCCTGAGGTTGCGGATGCTTGAAGGCCCAACGGCGAGCGTACTCTTTGAAAGCGTAGTCAAACAATTCACGACCCATGATGGTTTCGCGAAGAATGTTCAGACCAGTTGCAGGCTTAGTATAGGCGTTAGGACCGAAACCAACGATGTTTTCTGAGTTGGACATGATCGGCTCCAATTGATCTTTGGGGAGTTTCATGTAATCGGTGATCGTCCAGGCGGGTCCGCCACGGGTCGGAAATTTATTGTCCCACAGTTCCTCAGCGAGGTATTCCACAAATGAGTTCAATCCTTCATCCATCCAGCTCCACTGACGCTCATCACTGTTGATGATCATCGGGAAGAAGTTGTGACCCACTTCATGGATGATTACACCGAGCATGCCATATTTAGTGCCTTCACTATAGCTGCCGTCTTTTTCGGTTCTGCCGAAGTTGAAGCAGATCATGGGATATTCCATACCATTGGATGCTTCTACGCTCTGAGCAACAGGGTAGGGGTATGGAATAGTGAACTTAGAATATGTTTTGATGGTGTGAGCAACGGCCTTTGTAGAAAATTTGCGATACAGACCATAGGCTTCCTTTCCATAAAAGCTCATCGCCATGATTTTCTTGCCTTCGATATTAACCGGCATCGCGTCCCACACAAATTTGCGGCTGGATGTCCAGGCAAAGTCACGAACGTTATCGGCTTTGTAGATCCATGTTTTTTTGGCCTTGCTCTTCTGTCCTTCTGCTTTTTTAGCTTCCTCGAGTGTTACGATTTCTACAGGCTCTTTGGAAGTTTGTGCTTTTGTCCAGCGGGCGAGCTGGGCAGGAGTGAGGTTGGCTGCATAGTTGAGGCATTCACCGGTACTGCCAACCACGTGATCCGCAGGAACCGTCATCTGAACTTTGAAGTTGCCAAATGTAAGAGCGAACTCTCCACGGCCGGTAAACTGGTGGTTCTGCCATCCCTGGAAATCGCTGTAAACGCAAAGGCGTGGATACCACTGAGCCATTGTGAACAGGTAGTTGCCATCTTCGGGGAAATATTCATATCCGCCGCGGGCGCCGCCGAATTTCAACCGGTCAACGATATTGTAGTTCCAGTCGAGATTGAACACGAATTTCTGACCAGGCTTCACAGGCGCGGGCAGTTCTACGCGCATCATCGTTTTGTTAACGGTGTACTTGAGTGCCTTGCCGGTTGCATCGGTCAGTTTGGTGATGTTGAATCCGTAACCATTATCAGACTTGGCATCTTCAAAACGCTGCAGACCCACATCGCTGATGTTGCGGGGCATGGTCTGGCTGTTCTGATAGTTCGCATTCTTGGTAGTGCTGTGCTGGTTTTCATCGAGCTGAAGCCAGATAAAACGCAGTTCATCCGGAGAGTTGTTGAAATAAGTGACAACTTCCGAACCGGTGAGCTTTTGTTTGGCTTCATCCAGTTCACATTTAATGTCATAATCACAACGTTGTTGCCAGTACTTGGGACCTGGCGCTCCACTGGCCGTACGGTACTCATTCGGCGTGGGAAGGATGGTTCCCAGTTGCTCGAACTTGTTGCCGTGATTCGATCCAGGGTTGTTCTGGATATTCTGAGCAGAAGCTACCGCTCCGCTGAACATCACTGCAAACGCAAGAACTCTTTTCATTTTATGTGCTGTTTTATTTTAAGATGGAATTCTCTCAAGTGCAATTTTCAAAGCTAAGGCAAATACACTGGCTGATAAAAAAATAACCCACTCTCTCCGGTTTACTTTCAACAGACCGACCACCAGGTAAGCCAGCAAAAGGATAACACTTACCACTATAATCTGTCCTACCTCCAGGCCTACATTAAAAGCAAAAAGGCCCGTCGCGAACGACTGGTCCCGTGCCAGCAGCATCCGGATGGTGTTGGCAAAGCCAAGACCGTGGATCAGGCCAAAGAATAAAGCCAGGAAATAGTTTATCCGGACGGATTTCGGGGTGAAATTCTTTTGGAAAAGGTTGGAAATCGCGGTAACAACGATGGTACAGGGGATCAGGAATTCTGTGATCTTTTCGTTGATCGAAATCAAGTTGTAAACACTTAGAGCAAGGGTAATGGAATGCCCGATCGTGAATGCGGTGACCAGGATCAAAACCTGGCGCCAGTCCCGCAACAGGTAAATAGCGGCCAGCGCACCAATGAAAAGCTGGTGATCCAGCGCATCCAGGCTAATAATATGCTCCCAACCAAATTTGAAATAAAACAAGAAATCACCCATGTAATACGGCTATTATTCCTGCAACCAAAAATTTTAACCTTCCGTCTGTTAACCGGTTCAAAATAAATAAGAGATTTGTAACATAAAAATTTTGTTGTTCAATGGTGTCTTCCGCCTATAAGTGGTTAAAATTTCCCCTGCTACTGACCGTTTTATCAGTATTTGCCGGTTTTACCCCGAAACCGACCACAAATAACGACCTGCACCCTATTTATGTGAGTGTGATTGAAATGGAGTACAACGGTACCGACAAGACCCTTGAAATCAGTTGCAAGGTCTTTTCCGAAGATTTTGAAACAGCCATGGGCAAGGCTTTCAACACGCCCGCCGATGTTCACAACCCCAAAGACAAGGCATTACTGGAAAAACATATGGCAGAATATATCCGCAAGCACCTGGTGGTTAAATACGACGGCAAACCCGGCACGCTTGAGTGGGTGGGATATGAAAACGAATCTCAATTCACCTTTTCCTACTTCCAGGTAAACAATGTTGCATCTGCCCCCAAAAAAATAGAAGTCCTGGTAAATATCTTTCACGAACTCTACCAGGACCAGATCAATATTGTTCACGTAACCGTGAACGGCAATCGCAAAAGCACCAAACTGAATTATCCCGAAACGGCAGTGAAGCTGGAGTTTTGACGTTTATCGTTTCACGTTTCAGGTTTCACTTTTGAATACAATGGTACCCGGTTTAATGAAGTAAGTTACCAACCTGAAACGTGAAACGATAAACGATAAACGTATCAGGTTATTTCGAATATTGAAGAAACCACTCATAAACATTCATCCCATTCTCCCTGTATTGCGGATCGGAGGCTTTTGTCCAGGCATCGTGTCCACCCGTATTCCAGAGCGTCAGTTTAGCTTTTACTGAGGGTCCGAAACTGTTGATCTTATTCACGTAATCGATCGAATATTGTGCGGCGATAGTGGGGTCATCCTGGTTGTGAAAGGCCCATACTGCCATTCCACCCTGCGCTATTTTCTGGGCTTTCTGATCATTTGGCCAGGAGGCGCCGCAGACAGGAGCGATCGCCGCTACCCGGCTGTTAAATGTGGAGGCATATTCCCATACTCCGCCGCCACCCATGCTGAGTCCAGTCAGGTAAATTCTGCTCGCATCAATTCTGTATTTGGAAATGGCATGTGTGATCATGGCATCAACATCACCGGGTGTTGGCCAGTTTTTGAATTGGGGCGATAAAACAATAAAGGAGTATTGCTTGCCTCCGGAAGTAAAAGATGCCGGGAATTTCCCCTGGCGGATAAGCGCAGGTGTGGCAATGGCGGCAACCCGGTCAATTTCCGAAGTTCCGTTACCGCTTTCACCCATACCATGTAAAAAGATGATCAACGGATAATTTTTGGTCGTAGAATCATACCGGGCCGGTAATGCTTCCATATAACCGCCGATATTCGTAGACACATTTTGAGCGATGGCCTTTTGAACAGGGGGTCTTGTTTCCACTACATCATTTGCTGAAACAGGATCGGGGGTTTGAACATTGCCGGAAGAATTGTCTTTGGTGCCGGCCGGATTCACCAGGTCTTTCTTGGAACAGGATACAATAAATAGCATTCCCAGGGCACAGGGTGCCACGAGCCATAACCGCCTCTTCATAGTTTTTTTGAATTTTAATTTACAGATGGCTCAAATAACCAAAGATGGTGCCAGTAGCAGCCTGGAAGACAAGGCGGGGTTGTTAAAAATTGTTATGAAAAATTGGGGAGATTAATCCTCTTCGAGCGCTTCTTTGAGATCGCTGGAAATGGACACCAGTACCTTATCGATTCTTTGCGCATCCATATCCATGATTTCAATGGAAAATCCTTTCCATTCGAGTTTATCACCGGTATGAGGAATTCTTTCGAGGCGGTGAAGGATAAATCCGGCGAGGGTATCAAATTCCTGTTCGCCCTCATGCATCCATTCCGTTTTCTCAAACCGGCTGAGAAAATCATAGAAAGGGATCTGTGCATCTACCAGGTAGGTCCCGTCTTCCCGTTCCACTATTTCATAGTCCTGCACATCCTGTTGCGGAAGATCGCCCACGATGGCTTCGAGAATGTCATTCAATGTGATCATTCCCTGTACACTGCCGTATTCATCTACAATAAAGCAGGCATGCAGTTTTTTCTCTTTGAATTTTTCCAGCAGGGTATAGGCGGTAATGTTGCTGGGAACAAAAAGAGCCGGTTTCATATACTGTTTGAAAACCGTAAGATCATTGGTTACATACAGATCTTTCAGGGTGACTACACCCTTAATATTGTCGATGTCATTTTCGCAAATAGGATAGGCCGAATGTGGTTCGCTAACTATTTTCTCACGGATTGAAATTTCATTGTCGTTCATATCGAACCAGATGATGTCGCTTCGGTGGGTCATGAGTGAAGTGATGTTCCGGTCGCCGAGGTGGAACACGCGTTCGATGATCTCCTGTTCCGCCTCTTCGATGGTACCCTGTTCTGTTCCTTCACTGATGATCGCTTTAATTTCTTCTTCCGTGACCTGGTTGTCTTTGGCCTTGATGTTGAAAATGCTGACGATTACATTGCTCGATTTGCTCAGCAGCCAGATAAAAGGATAAGTGACGATGCTCACGATTCTCATCGGTCCCGCTACAATTTTCGCAATTGTTTCCGGTCGGGACAAACCAATACGTTTGGGAACCAGTTCTCCCAGTACCAGCGAAAAGTAGGTGATGATGATTACGATAATGGTAGTGGCTACTCCATTACTATATGGTTTGATATAGTCAAACTGGTTCAGGAATTCGATAAAATCTGTCTTCAGTTTTTCACCGGAATAAATACCGGTTAAAATGCCAATAAGCGTGATTCCTATCTGTACCGTAGAAAGAAAGGTGTCGGGGTGTTCAGACAATTTCAAGGCATCCTGCGCTCTTTTATCGCCTTTGTTTGCCTGGCTTTCCAAACGCGCTTTCCGGGCAGAGACAAGGGCTATTTCAGCCATGGAAAAAAGTCCATTCAGTAGAATAAGTCCCAGGATTATAAATATTTCTGTCATTAGCGCCTAATATTTGTCTAAACTAAGTATTCCTATCTGTTTATGAAACATTTTGGCCATCAGAAATCCAATTCCAATACCCAAAATAGCGCCACAGAAAACATCGAAAGGATAGTGAACTCCTACATATACCTGCGTATAGGCAATAAGAGCCGCCCACAGGTAAAACAGCCAGCTTCTTTTAATGAGGCCCCGCAAAGTAATATAGAAGAAAGTTGCCTGCGCAAAATAGCTCGTGGCATGTGAGGAAGTAAAGCTGGAACTTCTCGGACAGTAATTGATAAAAAACCGCAACTGGCTGGCCACTTCCGGATCCTGGCAGGGGCGAAGCCGGAAAATGGTTTCCTTGATCAACTGACTGCTGATCAGGTCTGCGATGGCAGCGGTCAAAACGACACCAAGTATCCACCACCAGCCCTTGATGCCAAAGTTGGCCAGCGAAAAAACAAGCAGAAAAAAGTACAAGGGAATCCAGAATAAGGTTTCCCTGAGAAAAGGCAAGACAGTGTCAAACAGGCTGTTTCCCCATTGCTGGTTAATATGCGTAATCAACCAGGTATCAAAAGGTTGAATATGTTGCCAGAAAGTTAATAGATACACACCCGGTAGTAAATGCATGGCTGCAAAAATAAATACTATAATTTTACCGCTTATTATTTTTAAATGAGCCTTTTATCGCGTTTTCCCCGCCTGGTCAGGTTTGTTTTTGCCTCCGGATTGATTTTTTTCCTCTTTATGACGCTGATGAGATTGGTTTTTTACCTGTTTTTCAATCGGCAAGGCCAGCATTTCTCTGATCTGGGGGCCGCTTTCTGGCTGGGAGCCCGGTTTGATGCCCGGTTGGTGAGTTTAATTGTATTACCAATACTGGTGCTGGGGAGTTTTAAATTTCTCGACCCTTTTCAAAGTAACCGGGCCAGAAAAGGATGGATGATCTGGCTGGGATTGACCGCTTTTATTCTGATTTTTTTCTACATAGTTGATTTTGCGCATTATGCTTACCTCGCACAACGACTCAATGCAAGTGTATTGAATTATCTGCAGGATGCCGGCATCTCTGCCAGCATGGTCTGGCAATCGTACCCGGTGATCAGGCTACTGTTGATTATCGCGGTTTCAGAATGGGTGCTGGTGTTCCTTCTTAAACGGGTATATAAAAGAATCGCACGTACAAACATCATTGCCAAACCAAGAATGCGAATACCGGCGATGATTGGAAGTTTTCTTTTACTGGCCTTCCTGATTTTCGGTCGGTTTAACCAATATCCGCTTCGCTGGAGTGATGCATTTGGCCTCGGGAACGACTACAAGGCAAACCTCTCGCTGAATCCGATCGAATCATTTTTTAATACGCTGAAGTTCCGATCCAACTCCTTCGACCTGAAAAAAGTAAAGGAAGCACATGCTTTACTGGCTCCTTATTTCGGGTGGAAACAAAATGGCGATTCACTTGACTTTTCCCGTCCTTTGAATGGTACAGACTCAACCATTGCTGCCAGGCCAAACATTGTACTGGTGATTTGTGAATCATTCAGCGCCTATAAAAGTTCTATGTGGGGCAATCCGCTGAACACTACCCCATTTTTCGATAGCCTCAGTCGGCAGGGAATGTTTTTTGAAAGATGCTTTACGCCCACCTATGGTACGGCCAGGGGCGTTTGGGCTACTCTGACGGGTTTGCCTGATGTTGAAATGCCGCAGACTTCCAGCCGAAACCCGCTGGCGGTAGATCAGCACACCATCATGAATGATTTTAACGGATATGAAAAATATTATTTCATTGGGGGAAGTCCAAGTTGGGCAAACATCAGGGGCTTATTGATGAATAATATCGGCAATCTCCATATGTATGACCAGGAAAGCCTCGATGCTCCCCGCCTGGATGTTTGGGGAATCAGCGACAAAAATCTCTTTATCGAAAGCAACAAGATACTGGCAAAAGAACAAAAGCCGTTTTTCGCCATCATCCAAACTGCCGATAACCACCGGCCTTATACCATTCCACCGGAAGACACCGATTTTGAAGTAAAAAAAGTACCCGAAGATTCGCTGAATAAATTCGGGTTCAGTGACCAGGTCAGCTACGCGCTGAAACTGAAAGAGTATAATGCTTTCCGTTATACCGATTATACATTCAAAAAATTCATGGAGTCAGCCAGCCGGGAAAAGTATTTTGCCAACACCCTATTTGTGTTTGTCGGTGACCATGGCATAGCAGGGGATGCTGGCAATATGTTTCCAGCGGCCTGGACAGCACAACGACTCACCACTATGCATGTGCCGCTCTTATTTTTTGCACCAGGTCGAATCGCGCCGAAACGCACTGATATCATCTGTTCACAAATCGATATTATGCCTACCCTGGCGTCGATGACAGGAATGCCGGTTACCAATACCGCCCTCGGAAGAAATTTGCTCGACACTGTTCACCAGCCTTTCGCATTTGTGTTTGATCCCGACTATACACAGGCCGGTATATTAAAAGGTCAGTACCTGTATCGCCGGCAAATGCAAACCGGCAAAGAAGAATTTGTTCCGATCGTTTTACCAGGTAGTTCCGATACCGGACTTACAGAAGAGCAAAAAACAGAGATGAAGAAAATGACTGATGCCATTTACCAGGCCACCCGGTATCTTCTTCTCAACAATAAAAAAAAGAAGTAAGGGTTGCTTGAAGCTTTCCTCATTTTTAACGAACTTACCTCATCATGTTTCGTATACTCACTCTTGCTTTTGTTGTACTCGTTTTGTTGTCTTGCAGAAATGCCGGTACACAAACAATGGTCGCTATTAAAAAGAATATATCCTCTTTTTGCAATTCGCCGCAGAAGATTACGGCGATATACAAGGATTATGTTTACGATTTGAGTGGTTACGAAGGAGTGGCAGGAAACAGCCCTTTCAACCTGTTCGATGAAAATGCTCTGGTAGATCCGAAATCGAGACAGATCTCCGACGATTATCATCCCACTACAACCCCGCATCCCATTATGACCGGAAGCATGTATTATCCTGCAAACAGGGGAAACAGAATTGTGGTTGATTTACAAATTCCGTATAAGATCAGCGAAGTTTATCTCTATGATATGTCGAGAGAATCCGACAGTGTATGGATATACACCGGTGATATGCAGCATTGGAAACTGAAGGCGGCATTGTCTACCAAAGGAGATATTACCCAGTTTGGATGGCGAAAGTTGAATATTGGTGACAGCAGCCGGTTTATCATGATCCGGTTCAACAGCTGGGTGGCTAATATTACCGAGGCTGTATTCTATGGTTGTCCTTACGGTGCGATTCCTCCGCCACCATCACGCGTTTATGCAGGAAAGAAACTTCCTCCCAAAACAATCCGCGAATTTCTGGGCGTGAATACTTATCAGGCAGTGGCTTTGCAATGGATGAAACCATTTCAGAACATCCGTATGTATGCACAGGCCGATCATTTTGACAATGATACTATTCACGAATTTCCCCATCAACAGTTCAATCTCGCAGCGGAAGGATGGTGGAATGGCGCTGTTCAGGATTATACCTATTTCGCAGATTCCATTGCCAGGTATACTTCGGGACGTCTCTGGTATTCCATCCTGGGCGTTCCTTACTGGATGAAGAAAAAAGGACTGGATGATCGCGACAGGCCAATTACGCAGCTGGGCATGAATAAAGAAGATCCCTTTAGCTATGCGCGTCATGCCAATATGCTGTGGAATATGGCGGCCTTGTTCGGAAAGACGCCCGTCGACACCAACCTGATTCAGGCTTATAATCGTCCTCGCTTCAGTGGAAGAAATACCATGACACTATTCGAAAACGGAAATGAAGTGGATGCAAGCTGGGTAGGAGACAAATATTGCAATCCGGTTGAATATTTTGCAGTAAGCAGTGCGGATTACGACGGACATGAAAGTCGAATGGGGCTTAATATGGGGATCAAGAATGCCGATCCTTCCGCTGAACTCATGATGAGCGGACTGGCCGGACTTGACACCAACCGCGTGAGGGTTTTGAATTTCCTTTGTAAGAATTTAAGAAAGGATGGAAAATTCCTTTGGCAGGGTGGTATCCAGTATCATTGTTATGCAGTCGACGGAAAGGGGCGTTTCCCTGCAGAGGATTTTGCATATACGTCGAGGGGAGCTTCACCGGAAGAATATAAGCTAAGAGAAAAACTTGCAAAGGTGCGCGACTACACCTATCGTGTTCAGCCAGGAGTAGAATGCGTGTTGGGTGAATTCGGATATGACAAGAGCAGAACAAGTAAAGTATCTGCTCCGCTTGTGAAAGGGTATAATGCAAGACAGAGCCAGGGCATCATGTTGCTGCGCGGCATCAATGCAGTTTCTTTTTCCGGATTCGACAGGTTGATTCTTTACTGGATAAAAGACGATTATCCCGACGATGAGCCCGCCATCTTCGTTACCAGCGGAGTCATCCGTCAGGTAAAACAGGATGTATGGGAACCGCTTCCGGCCTGGTTCTACATCAGCACACTGGTCAACAGACTCGGCGACTATGTTCCCTCAAAAATCATCAGTGAATCGGGAGAGGTATGGGTGTATCAATACAGAAATAAACTCCGGCCCGAAGAAGTAGCCTATTTTGTTTATTGCCCCGGTTACTCCGGAAAAAAAGTTGATAATTACTCTCTTTCACTTGGAAAAAAAGCTGCAGGCCAGGCCACTGTTATCACCATGGCCGATCAGTCAGAAACCGGCAGGGAGACGAAAGTGGCGATCAACCAGGGAAAAGTGGTCATCCCGGTAAATGAGGTTCCCCAACTCATTCTTGTCACGGAACGCTGACAAATTTGCGGTCAGCGCTGGCCCGCTCCTTCATTTCTGATTGAAAATCATTAAAGTTTTCAACAATCAATTAAGTGGAAGGCATTCTGCTCATTTTTATCGTGGTTATACAGCATTTCTTTGCTATTTTGCCAATTCAAATCTGAAGACTTCCAACCGTTGAAATACCGCAAACTGGTAATGTTCTGCTCTTAGTGAAATCCCTAATTTTAAAAATTCAAACTGGTTATTTGTGGCATTGATCAAAAGTATTTCGGGAATTCGCGGAACGATAGGTGGAAAAAGCGGAGAGAATCTTACACCGCTGGATGTTGTTAAATTCACGGCAGCTTATGGAAGCTGGCTTTTGCAAAAGCCCGGTAAGAAATCGGTTGTAGTTGGCCGTGATGGAAGGATTAGCGGGCTGATGGTTCACCAACTGGTAACGAATACATTGACCGGACTGGGAATTGACGTGATCGATGCGGGACTGTCCACCACTCCCACGGTGGAAATGGCAGTGGTTTGGGAAAAAGCCTCCGGGGGAATTATCATCACCGCGAGTCATAACCCCAAAGAATGGAATGCTTTGAAACTACTCAATGCCGACGGTGAATTTATCAGTGCAGAAGACGGAAAATGGATATTGGAAAAAGCCGGCCAGGACGACCTTTCCTTTAGTCCTGTCGACAAATTGGGACAAATTATAGTCAACGAATCATTCCTCCAGAAACATATAGATGCCATCACCAGTTATCCGCTCGTGGATATTGAAAATATTCGGAAGAAGAACTTCAAGGTGGTGGTGGATGTGATCAATTCAACCGGCGCCTTGTTTGTGCCACCCTTACTGAAAGCGTTGGGAGTGGAAGAGGTGATATTACTGAACGGAGATATCACCGGAAAATTCGCGCACAATCCGGAACCATTACCGGAAAACCTCACGGAACTCAGCGCGGCGGTACGAAAACACAAGGCGGATATAGGCATTGCCGTTGATCCGGACGTCGACAGGCTTTGTTTTGTATGCGAAGACGGCAGCATGTTTGGAGAAGAATACACGCTGGTGGCAGTGGCAGACTATGTATTGGCCAGGAAGATGGGTAATACCGTTAGCAATATGAGCAGCACCAAAGCGCTGAAGGAAATCACCCAGAAAAAAGGAGGCGAGTATTTTCCATCGGCTGTGGGCGAAGTGAATGTAGTGTCCAAAATGAAAGAAGTCAATGCTGTTATCGGTGGAGAAGGAAATGGGGGAATCATCGTTCCGGATCTTCACTATGGAAGAGATGCCCTTATCGGTATAGGTTTATTTTTGAGCGCCCTCTCTACACATAAAAACGGGCTGAAATCATTCAGGGCCCGTTATCCTGATTATTTCATCTCGAAGAACAAGATCGAGCTCGAAAATGGTTTTGATCTGAATGGCATATTTGAAAAGATCCGGAAGAAATACAAAAATCAACCGATCAATTCAGAAGACGGCCTGAAGATTGAATTCGATTCGGACTGGGTTCATCTCAGAAGCTCCAATACAGAACCGATCATTCGCATTTATGCCGAAAGCAATTTCGAAACCACTGCCAACAACATAGCTCACCGGTTAATGCAGGATATTAAAGAGTTTATGTAAACATGATGTTTACGGTTTGCGGTTTGCGGTTGGCAGTTTGCGGTTTGTCAGTCGAAGAGGTCATAATTCAGAAGTCAAAAGTCAAAAATCAAAAGTCAAAACTCAAAAATAATTTCAGACCATAACCTGAAACGTGAAACCTGAAACGCGAAACCGCCAACCGCAAGCCGCCAACCGCAAACCGCCAACCACATATTTCTCCTCAAAAAATCCGAAATTTGCGCCTTGTTTCAATAATTTCATGCAATGAACCGGATTTACTTCGACAACGCCGCTACCACTTCACTCGACCCGCAGGTATTAGAGTCTATGATGCCTTACCTCACCGAAAAGTTTGGTAATCCGTCTTCTATCTATTCATATGGAAGGGAAAGTCGATTGGCGGTGGAAAATGCCCGCAAGTCGGTGGCAAAGATTCTGAATGCCCATCCGGCTGAGATTTTCTTCACTTCAGGCGGCACCGAAAGTTCCAATACGGCCATTTCAGCGGCAGTCCGTGATTTAGGATGCCAGTATATTATTAGCTCGCCGATCGAACATCATGCGACACTGCATACCGTTGAAGAATTGCATAGAAGGGGAGAAGCCGAGCTGCAGTATGTGAAAGTACTTCCGAACGGTCATATCGACCTGGAAGACCTCGAAGCATTATTGTCTGGCAACGATGGCAAAAGCCTGGTAACCCTGATGCATGCCAATAATGAGGTCGGTAATATGATCGATCTGCATGCTGTTGGTGAACTCTGTAAAAAATACAACGCGATCTTTCATTCCGATACGGTGCAGACCGTCGGCCATTTCCCGATCGATCTTCGGAATACGCCGGTGCATTTCATCACGGGTGCGGGCCATAAGTTTCATGGCCCCAAAGGCGTTGGTATCCTTTACATCAACGAAAATGTGAAGATTCGTCCCTATATCAATGGCGGCAGCCAGGAGCGAAACATGCGGGCAGGAACAGAAAACCTCTACGGAATTGTAGGCTTTGCCAAAGCACTGGAACTGGCAACGGAGAATTATTCCAGGGACAGTGAATATATTCGGGGACTGAAGACGTATATGATGCAGCAATTGAAGGAGAAAATCGCCGGAGTTGGATTCAATGGGGATCCGGAAGGGAGAAGCCTTTACACGGTGTTGAGTGTTTCCTTTCCAAAGACAGAGAAATCGGAGATGCTGCTATTTAACCTCGATATGAATAATATCTGTGCCAGTGGCGGCAGTGCCTGTACCAGTGGCGCCGATCAGGGTTCCCATGTTATCCGGTCGATCAATAATGATCCTAACAGGGTGACCGTGCGTTTTTCATTTTCAAAGCACAATACAAAAGAAGAAGTTGATGCGGTAGTAGAGAAGTTGAAAACAATTCTTTGAGTTAGAAAGATCACAACATAAAAAAATCCCCCGATCAATGACCGGGGGATTTTTTTTATCTGTTTGCGAAGAGCTAGTTAGAATTTGATCTGGGTGCGGATTTCACCACCGGTATTCGCTGCGGTATGCACATCAATATAGTACTCGCCCGCGAGGATATCTGCTTCCTTGATGGCCACGCCATCAACCAGCAACGTACCGGTTAATGTACCCGAGGTAGCTGCGGCGTATCCGGTGATGTTTTGGGTAATGCCGGCGTTGAAACCAACGGATCCCAATCCATGAATGTGCATCGAGGTGGGGTTGCCACTCAGCGAATTCCATTTAATGGTGTAGGTGAGAATGCGGGTTGTCTGGTTGTAAACGTAGTCGATGGTTCCGTTAGCGGCTACGGATTTGGCCGGAACTACCTGGCTGCCATCCAGAATAATGCCTTTTTTGGAATAAAGGGTTACTCCCAGATCATCCTGGTTGCAGGAGAGCATAGCAAAACCGGCAAGAACAAGAGTCAATTTAAGCAATCTCATAAGTAGCGTTTGTTTGGTCAAATATAGGGTGGTTTTGGAAACCGCGAAAATTTTCCGGCGAAGGCCTGTTTAGCGCAGCAACTCCTTTATTTCGCTGAGTTTAAGCAGGGCTTCAACGGGTGTAAGTCGGTTAATATCCAGTCCTTCCAGCTTTTTCCGGATCTGGTCGAAGGTTTCGGTATGGGCGTCGAATATAGACAACTGCACCTTAGGGGCAGCCAGTTGTTTGACCTGTTCGCCCATCTGGTCACGGCCATGTAAACTCTCCAGCTGCTGAAGGATTTCATTGGCTCTCCTGACCAGTTCCGGTGGCATACCGGCCATCTTGGCAACGTGGATACCAAAGCTGTGCGTGCTGCCTCCAGGCGCCAGTTTCCGCAGGAAGATCACCTTGTTACCAACCTCTTTGTTGGTGATATGGAAGTTCTTTACCCTCGACAATTTGTTCTCCAGTTCGTTTAATTCATGGTAATGGGTAGCGAATAATGTCTTTGGTTTGCATTCGCTTTGGTGCAGAAACTCAACAATACTCCAGGCAATGGAAATACCATCATAGGTTGATGTTCCCCGGCCTATTTCATCCAGTAAAATCAGGCTGCGGGGGGTAATATTGTTGATGATGCTGGCTGTTTCATTCATCTCCACCATAAAAGTGCTTTCACCACCCGACAGGTTGTCGGAGGCGCCTACCCGGGTAAAGATTTTATCGGTAAGAGGAATAATGGCTTCATCGGCAGGAACAAAACTTCCCATATGCGCCATCAGGGTAATCAGCGCGGTTTGACGAAGCAAGGCGCTTTTACCGCTCATGTTCGGACCAGTCAGAATGATGATCTGTGTTCCGGCAGGATCGAGTATAATATCGTTGGTGATATAGGGCTCACCTGCCGGCAGATTTCTTTCTATTACCGGGTGCCTGCTCTCTTTCAGTTGCAATTCATCTCCCTCATGAAGCAGCGGCTTTTTGTAGTTGAAATGAAGGGCATTATTTGCAAAGCAACAAAGGCAATCAAGTACCGACAAAATCTGACCGTTTACCTGGATGGCCGCAATGTAATCCTGCAATTCCAGCAGGAGCTTGTCGTAAAGCGCCTGTTCGATCGTTAAGATCTTGTCCTCCGCTCCTGTGATCTTCTCTTCGTATTCCTTGAGTTCCGGGGTGATATATCTTTCTGCATTGGCCAGGGTCTGTTTTCGCATCCACTCCGGCGGCACTTTATTTTTATGTGAGTTCGTTACTTCGAGATAATAGCCGAATACATTGTTGTAACTGATTTTGAGAGAAGAGATGCCGGTTCTTTCGGATTCCATTTGCTGCATCTGTACCAGGTATTCCTTACCTCCATGGGCTATTTTTCTCAGTTCGTCGAGTTCGGCATGCACCCCTTCGCGGATCACGGCGCCTTTGGCCAGGGCCACGGGCGGAGCTTCCACTATTTCCGAAAATATTTTTTCACGGATGTACTGGCAGGGGTTCAATGAGTCTCCAAGTCTTCTCAGGTAATCATTACCGGATTGCAGGCAGGCCTGTTTCATCTCATCAACCTGTTGCAGACCTTTGGCAATTTGAACAACTTCCCGCGGATTGATCTTCCGCAGGGGAATTTTGGAAACAAGTCTCTCCACATCACCACATAGCCGGATCTTCTGGATCAGCATATTCCGGAGATCGGTTTCTTTCACCAGGTATTCTACCAGGTTCAGCCTTTCGTTGATCCTGGCGGGGTCTTTCAAAGGCATCACAATCCAACGCTTCAAGGCCCTTGCTCCCATCGGAGAAACCGTATTGTCGAGAATTTTATGAAGAGACTGCCCTTCCGTGCCCAGCAGTTCCAGGTTGCGGATGGTGAATCGATCCATCCACAAATAATCTTCCCGGTCGATCCGCTGGATGGAAGTTATATGCTGAAGATTGGGGTGCTCGGTATCCTTCAGGTAATGAAGCACCGCGCCTGCCGCGATGATGCCTTCGGTCATTTCCTCTATACCAAAACCTTTTAGCGAATGGGTTTGAAAATGTTTAAGCAGGCTTTCTTTGGCATAGGCCTCCTCAAAAATCCAGCTTTCCAGGTGATAGGTGTAGAATTTACTTCCAAAATTTTCCTTGAAGGTCTTCTGGTAGCCACGTTGAAAGATGACTTCCGCGGGCTTCAGTGTCTGTAGCAGTTTGTCAATGTATTCCTGGTTGCCTTCTGCCAGAAAAAATTCACCGGTGGAAATATCCAGCAGGGCCATTCCTGTTTTCTCCTTCCCGGTATGCAATCCTGCCAGGAAATTATTACTGTTGAATTCGAGCAGTTTTTCATTGGTGGCCACACCGGGGGTAATCATCTCGGTTACTCCTCTCTTTACGATCCCCTTCGCTGTTTTGGGATCTTCCAACTGATCACAAATAGCTACCCGGTAACCTGCTTTCACCAGTTTATGGAGGTAAGTATCCAGGGCATGGTGAGGAAAGCCGGCCAGTTCGCTGGAAGAGGCAGCCCCATTGTTTCTTTTTGTGAGAGTGATCCCCAATACCTGCGCGGCAATGATGGCATCCTCGCCAAAGGTTTCATAAAAGTCACCTACGCGAAAAAGCAGGATGGCATCAGGGTATTTTTGTTTGATAGCCCTGTGCTGTTGCATCAATGGAGTATCGGCGGAAGATTTGGCCATCAGTCAGTTGATTTGCCCGGCTGGTGCCGGAAGCTGGCAAAAATAAGAAGTCAGCAGCCAGAAAAATGGGGATTTTCACCCTGTGAACAAAAAGTGAGCAGCCCGGCCAGGTTGATTTACCTGTGAGAATACTTTATCTTACGATTCGAATTAACCTGCCATGCGTAAAACTGCGATTGCCGTACTGCTTTCTGTTGTAACCAACGGTTTGTTTGCTCAAACGGTTAACCTCAACTCCTCGAATCTTCCCATTATCGTTATCAATACTTCCGGCCAGGAGATCAGGGACGAGCCGAAAATTACGGCCGACATGGGTATCATTTACAATGGCGCAGCACGCAACAGGATAACCGATCCCTTCAATCATTATGATGGGAAGATCGGCATTGAAATCAGGGGGCAGTCTTCGCAGATGTTCCCAATGAAATCTTACAGTATCGAGCTGAGAGATGCTGCCGGTAATTCGGTCGACAAATCCCTTTTCGGGCTGCCTAAAGAAGCCGATTGGGTACTGTATGCGCCGTATACCGATAAAACACTCATGCGCAATTTTCTCGCGTACAACATGTCCCGCGAATTGGGTCATTGGGCGGCCAATACCCGCTTCGTCGAACTGGTGGTCAATGGCGACTATAAAGGCGTGTATGTTTTCATGGAAAGAATCAAGAGAGGAAGCGGCAGGGTAAATATTGCCAAGCTTAATGCGACCGATGTAGCAGGAGACGCCCTTACCGGCGGATATATCTTCAGCCTCGATAAAGAACCCAATGGCTGGTTTTCTTCTTATACAACTACCCCTTACAATAATGCCCGCAGGCAGTTTTCCTACGTATATCCCAAGCCGGAGAATATAGTAAATGAACAAAAAGCATATATCAAATCATATGTAGACAGCTTCGAAAACGCGCTGGCTTCTGCTTCCTTCCAGGATCCGGTCAATGGCGTTCGAAGATTTGCCGACCTGCCGTCATTCATTGATTATTTTATCGTGAATGAAGTAAGTCGAAATGTAGACGGCTATCGTTTGAGTACCTATCTATACAAAGACCGCGACAGTCGAAATGCGAAAATTTTTGCCGGTCCGGTATGGGATTATGACCTGGCTTTCCGCAATGCGAATTATTGCGCGGGAAGTTATACTTCGGGATGGGCGTATCAATTCAACGATGTGTGTCCCGGCGACGGAGCAGGACTGATCCCGTTCTGGTGGCAAAAGTTGATGAAAGATACCGCCTTTGTAGGGTCCCTTCGTTGTCGGTGGAAAGAGAAAAGGCAGACTACGCTCAGCATGGAGCATTTTGAACACCTGATTGATTCGGTAGTTAGTCTTTTGTCGGAAGCGCAGCAACGGCATTTTCAACGCTGGCCGATCCTTGGCCAGTATGTTTGGCCCAATCCGGAGCCGATCCCCACGTCCTATATCCATGAGATGACAACCCTGAAAGCATGGCTGGCTACCAGGCTCGCCTGGATTGATGAGAATATTCCCAATACAGGCGCCTGTTACGACTATCCTGCAAATATTTCTGAGTCTATCATTGTTACCGTAGCCCCCAACCCGTTAAAGCCGGGAGCCTATGCAATGATTCAATCAAGGTCGGCTCAGACCATCGAATGGCAGATCGTGGATATGATGGGTAGAACATTGTCGGCAGGACGTGGAAACCTTAGTGCTGGCACTAATAACCTGCCACTCAAATCCGAGTTCATGGCTTCCGGCATTTATTATCTCAAACTCATCACCGGATCTGGCGACAAAAAAACCATCAAACTGGTGAAATGATCCGGATCGGGTTAACTTTGCACCATGCGAAAACTGAGCATGGATGAGTTGAACCGGAAAACGGTTGAAGAATTCAGGCAATCTCCCAAGCTGAGCATCATAGTGGTACTGGAAAATGTTCGCAGCGCCTATAATGTCGGAAGTGTGCTTCGGACGGCCGATGCATTTTTATTGGAAGCAGTCTATACGACTGGTTACACGCCCCATCCTCCTCATAAGCAAATTGACAAAACCGCACTCGGTGCGCATGAATCCGTTCAGTGTAAACATTTTCCCTCGGCTGCCGAAGCCATTGAGGCACTGAAAGCCCAGGGTTTCCGGGTGTTGGCAGTGGAACAGGCAGAGAATAGTTGGTTCCTCAATCAACATCATTTCGACGTCTCGGAAAGAATCGCGGTTGTGTTTGGAAACGAAGTCACCGGAGTGGAGCAGTCAACCATCCACCTTTGTGATGGTTGTATAGAGATCCCACAAATTGGAATGAAACACTCTTTGAATATCGCCGTGGCGGCCGGTGTGGTTCTGTGGGAGTTGGTACGGGATCGTATACAGATAAAAAGGACAGTAGCAGAAAACAGTTTATAGATGACAACAGTAAAGAATTACCTGAGCCTGATTAAATTCTCTCATACCATTTTCGCAATGCCTTTTGCATTGATCGGATTTTTTTTGGGTGTATTCAAATTGTCGAACGAATCTCTGTCAGCAGGAGAGCCGATGAACTGGTTGGCCTTTACGCGGGGACTGGAAACAATAGCATTTTGGAAGCTCCTGGGGTTGGTGATCGGTTGTATGGTATTTGCCCGTAGTGCGGCCATGGCTTTTAATCGTTACCTCGATCGACATTTCGATGCGCGCAATCCCAGAACAGCTATTCGGGAAATTCCCGCGGGCATCCTCAAAGCCGACCAGGTTTTAATCTTCACCATTCTTTGTGGACTGCTGTTTATGCTATGCGCTTACTTTATCAATAAGACCTGCTTTTACCTGTCGCCGGTGGCCTTGTTGGTAGTATTAGGATATAGTTATACCAAAAGATTTACCCCTCTTTGTCACCTTGTACTCGGTCTCGGCCTTTCCCTGGCCCCGATCGGCGCCTACCTGGCAGTTATGGAAAGATTCGATTGGTTACCGATCCTTTTTTCTTTGACCGTGATCACCTGGGTAAGCGGATTTGATATTATTTATGCGCTGCAGGACGAAGAGTTCGACAAGAATAATAAGTTGTTTTCCATACCAGCTGCGCTGGGAAAAAGTCGTGCGCTTCGGGTTTCGGAAATCCTTCATGCCGGTAGTGCAATATTCGTTATTGCCGCCGGTCTACTCGGACATTTCCATTGGCTGTATTGGCTCGGGGTAGCAGTGTTTTGCGGCATGTTGTTTTTTCAGCATTCTGTTGTTAAACCCAATGATCTTCGTCGGGTGAACCTGGCATTTATGACTGCAAATGGTATTGCCAGTGTGGTGTTTGCCCTGTTGGTTATCGGCGATCTTTTTGTATCAAATTTTATCACTACTCAATAAAAGGAAATTACGGCAGATGGCTAGAATCATGTCGATAGACTATGGCACCAAGAGAACCGGCCTGGCCGTTACGGATCCTTTGCAGATTATCGCCAGCGGACTTACTACCGTGGAAACCCCAAAACTTTTTTCTTTTCTGAAAGATTATTGCCAGAGAGAAGTAGTAGAGTTATTCCTCGTCGGAGAGCCTCGCAACCTGGATGACAGCGATACGCATGCCAGCGGCCCTGTTCGCCAGTTTATTAAGCGCCTCGGCAAGGAATTTCCGCAAATTCCGGTAAAAACCATTGATGAGCGTTTCAGTTCCAAAATGGCAACCCGAGCCATGATTGATATGGGCTTGAAAAAGAAGCAACGGCAGGATAAAAAGCTGGTTGACGAAATAGCCGCCACCCTGCTTCTCCAGGAGTATTTGCAGACGCTCGGATAGACCTCAAATGCGTTTTATTTATTATTTTTGCGATCGCCTAATTCCAAACAAACAGGCCCTTACATGATTCTACCAATAGTTGCATACGGATCACCCATATTAAGAACAGTTGCCAGGGAAATCACACCGGATTTTCCCGGTTTGTCGAAGCTCATCGAAGATATGTGGGAAACCATGTACGCCAGCAATGGAGTGGGATTGGCTGCTCCCCAGATCAACCAGGATATCAGGCTGTTTGTGATCGACAGTACGCAGGTTTTCGAGGGGATGGATGCAAAGGAAAAGGCCGAATACCCCGATGATCCGGGTGTAAAACAGGTTTTTATCAATGCCCAGGTGCTCGAACTCAATGGAGAAGAGTGGTCATATAATGAAGGCTGCCTGAGTATTCCCAAAATCCGGGAAGATGTCATTCGGGAAGAAGAGGTGGTATTGCAATACGTAGACGAAAATTTTCAACCTCATACAAAGGCCTTTAATGGCATCACCGCCCGGGTGATCCTCCATGAATATGATCATATTGAGGGAAAACTCTTTATCGATCACCTGAAGCCACTTAAGAGAAAATTGTTGAAAGGCAAACTCGATGACATTTCAAAAGGTAAAGTGAGAGTGGATTATAAGATGTCATTCGTTAAGTGAAATTTTGGACGAATTACACCAATTACACGAATTCATCCGTACGCACTGATACTTTCGAAACATTCCTTCCTGAAAGTTGTTAGGTATTTAATAAAACGGGGCAACATGACTAAAGTAGGAGTAGTGGTAGCTTTCGTAACACTATATGCCGTGTTCTTCAACCTCAGCCCGGTGCTGGAGTTGAATGAAAAAATTATTTTCGGATTGTTTGCGCTTTCCCCTTTTCTCGTGATATACATGGTATATGTGGTATTAAGATTTGGCAAGGCTGGCGATAAAACATTTGATGAACAGTTTTATGAAGACCACCCGTACCGTCGATCCGGATACGAAGAGACCGTAGACTAATTCCTTTCCCTATAAGAGCAGGCATGCTTCCTTCTGCCAGCAACCCCTATTTTTGTGAGATGAGTACTCTTCGGATAGAAGTGACCCGTATTGTTACAGAATTACCGGATGTTAAAACAATTTACTTTCAACCAGACAGACCCCTTACTTACCGGGCCGGGCAATTCATCACGCTCATACGGTTGACAAACGGACATGAACTCAGGAGGAATTATTCCTTTTCCTCCGCTCCATCCGAAGCCGGTATTTTTTCAATCACTTTCAAACGCATTCCAAACGGAGCATTCAGCCGATGGCTGTTCGATCAGGTGAAGGTTGGCGACCAGATTGATGCGCTGGAACCGGCTGGCTTGTTTACTGTGTCGGCAGAAATGAACCGGAAAGGCAATTTGTTGGTTTTTCTGGCTGCAGGATCCGGCATTACACCCATATTCTCGATTATTAAAGAGCTGCTGGCCCATAACCCTGCGGTGAAATTGTTGCTGATATACAGCAACAAAACTGCTTCCCAGGCCCTTTTTGCAAAGGAATTGAAAGCCTTGCAGCATCAGTATCCCTCCACATTTGACATCGAATGGCTTTTCAGTGATCATGCAGATTTAATGAAGGCCCGGCTCAGTAAACTGGTATTGCAGGAGATTGTGAGGCAACGCCGTTTGACGGGCTGGGACAATACCTGGGTTTTCGCCTGCGGTCCCTTCGAGTATATGCGTACGGCAAGGATTGTTCTGATGAACGAAGGGCTGCCCGACAGTCATTACCGCCGCGAACAATTTCAGGAGCTGGAGCCGGTAAAGGTAGACAAACAGTATTATGATCAGCAGGACCGGGTAATCAGGCTCGATTACCGGGGGCAGCAAACCGATCTGTTGGTACCCTGGAATGTGTCGATACTCGATGCTGCCTTGAAGGCAGGTATTTCATTGCCTTATAGTTGTCATGCAGGTCGTTGCAGCACCTGCAGGGGAAAACTTCTTCGTGGAAAGGTTTGGATGCATTATAACCAGGTGCTGACCGATGCAGATGAGGCGGCAGGCTGGATATTGGTTTGTACCGGCCATCCCGTTACCGCCGATGTGCATATCAAAGTAGGGGAAAATGAATAGTTGTCTTATAACGGCTTCTCCGGTAAAAAATCCCGGGGAGAGCATTTGAAAATCTTAGCCAGCTGATTAAGATGATTCAGATTGTATTTCGCCCGGCGACGGGGCGTTTCCACATGGCCCACGAAACTGTCGCTCATATTCAGTTTTTGAGATAGAACGATTTGGGAGTACCCATGCTCAAGTCTTTTTTCTTTCACTCTGGCAATGATATACTTCTCTATTTTGGTTGCTTCCGGCATGCGAAAGCAATTGATTTAAAAATGTAAAATTTATCAAAGGTACCTGTACCATTATTCGGAGTGTTTGTTATATTTGTTCCCATCGTTAATTCCTCCATCAGACAGAGCGAAATCCCAGGCGTTCACAAGACATACACCTGCATCACCGGGAATATTAACCTTGCCTCACGGCTTTTTTCCTGATGTATACAGACTGAAGGCTTCTAACTTATACTTCATTACGAATCCCTGTTTCGGGGAAAATGTTATTAATTATGAGTACCGGAACCTGGTCAACACAAATTCAGTTGTTCGAGTCTTTCAGAAAGGGAGAGGAGCGTGGCTTTGACTATGTACATCGCCAGCTCTATCGCGCCCTGGTCTATTTTTCCTACCAAATCACGCGGGAGGCCGATTGGAGCGCTGATATTGTGAGCGAACAGTTTATCAAAGCCTGGGAACGCAGAAGTGAGTTCAGGAATTTCTCCGGATTGCGATCTTTCCTTTATGTATCCACGAAAAATGCGTCGATCGATTTGCTGAGGAAATCGAAACAGTGGGAGGTGAGTCGCCTGACAGAAGGAGGTTCGGAGGCGCTCGTTGAAAAAAATATCGAACACCTGATCATCGAAACCGAAACCTATCGCCAACTGCACCTGGCAGTTGAATCCCTCCCCGCCCAGGCCCGGGAGGTGATCCGGTTGTTTTACCTCCTGGGTGAAGATTATAAAGAGATTGCCAAACGGTTGAACCTGTCTGTTAATACCGTAAGGGTTCAAAAGAAAAGGGCTTTAAACCTGTTAAAAAAGTCTGTTATCTACCTCTTTCTACTGCTTTTTCCTTTTATGCTTTAGGTTTTTTTCAGATCATTTAAATGAAAACTCGATTTTCCCGTCTTATTTCCTGAGGTCTTTCCAAATTTGACAGTATGGATCCGGGGAAGCTGCACATCAATGAAGAACAGGCATACAGGATAGCCTATCTGATTGCCGGATTTATCCGCGAGAACCTGACTATTGACGAACAAACCGAATTGGATGCCTGGGTGCTGGCAGAAGAGGACAATATGTTTCTTTTTGAAAAGCTGACAGACGAGGTAACGCTCACAGCCTTTCAGCAGTGGCTGATCATAACCGGCGGGGAGGCAGAAATGGGCACCCTGAAAGACGCTATTGAATTTTCCGCCATACAGGAATTTTCACAAAGAAATACCATTAGGGGAAGAGAAGCCTGTTTGCTGATCGAGAGATTCCTTTACTTCTATTTTAACCAGCCATTTCCAAACGAATAAATATACCGTATACGGCATAGTGATCAAGCTCACCAATACGCCTGATCATTTCAGTACAATCTTTTTTGATACAGACTTCATCCGCTGGCTTACTGGTTAAGGCTCTTGTTCAATCTGCGCAAAGGCGCCGTTTCTGGATAATCATGCCAGTGGGTGAGCTGTATCTGTTGGTTGAAAACAAAAGCGGGCCGGTATTGACCCTCCTTCCCTGAATTTTTAGAATAATAGCAGAGAAAAGGGCAGCTCACGTTGATGTATTCATCGTGCCTGCCCTTTCATTTACAGCCTGGGTTAAGACTGCCAGGGATTTTTGCTTCCCTTCAGCCATACCAACCTCGTTACGACTACTGCATTCGATAGTAGGTGAGAATGTTTTCGGCCAGTTCTTCTTTTTCCCGGTCATCAATAGGAATCGAGCTCGTTCTGCTTTCGAGGTCAAACTCGAAATCTTCAGTAAGCACCTGGTTGGGATTTTCGATAATCTCCATAAAGTACTTGTTGTCGGACTGCAGGTATACACTGTAATACACCCTCTTCGAATGAATGGTCAGCACTGTCTTGAATAACCATTTCTTGTTTCTCCCTGTGGTAAGCATAGAATAAGTATTTAGGTTTAACAATAGAATAAAGATCGAACACTCGTTGTTCCTAAACTACCGAAATGAACACTATCTTTTAAGAAAAACACCATTGAGATTTCGCATTTAGAATATGCTCTACGTTTTGGGTAAAGGAGTCTAATGATTGTTGAATTATCCTAACTTTATAAGGAGAAAATGTTAACATGAAAATTGCCAGCTATAATGTGAACGGTGTAAATGGTCGCCTTCCGGTCTTGTTAAAATGGATGGAATGGTCCTCCCCAGACATCATCTGTTTGCAGGAATTGAAAGCGCCTCAGGAAAAATTTCCATTGGAAGCGATAGAGAACGCGGGATATGAAGCAATCTGGCATGGACAGAAAAGCTGGAATGGAGTAGCCATCCTGTCGAAGATCGGCAAGCCCCGGGAAATCAGAAAGGCGCTGCCGGGTGATGAAGAGGATCTGCATAGTCGATATATCGAAGCGGAAGTGGGGGATCTTACCATCGGCTGTCTTTATCTTCCGAACGGAAACCCGGTGCCAGGCCCCAAGTTCGACTATAAATTAAAATGGTTTGATAGGTTACAGTCGCATGCCAGGACATTGATCAAAGACAAAAAAGCGGTTATACTGGCAGGTGACTTTAATGTAATGCCAACCGACCTGGATGTATACAAACCTGAGAACTGGGTGGACGATGCCCTTTTTAAACCTGAAGTGAGGGAGGCGTTTCAATCTTTATTGAAGCAGGGATGGACGGATGCGATTCGAAAACTGCATCCCGCAGAAAAAATTTATACCTTCTGGGATTATTTCAGGAACGCATTTGGAAGAAATGCCGGACTTCGCATTGATCATTTCCTGCTGAGCCCGGAACTGGTTCCCCGGTTAAAAAAAGGAGGAGTGGATGTGGAAGTGAGAGGCTGGGAGAAAACCTCCGATCATGCACCGGTATGGATCGAATTGAAAAAATAAATGCAGGCTTACCCTAACAGACAGACAAAACCAACCAACAACTGACATGAGACGAACCCTGATTTTTGTATACCTGCTATCAGCCAGCTTTACTGTCTTTGCGCAACCTGTTCCTACGCTGACCATCAACCGGGAAAGAATAATCGCGCCGATACAACCGACCATGTGGGGCGTATTTTTCGAAGACATCAATTTCGCAGCCGATGGCGGCTTGTATGCTGAACTGGTAAAGAACCGGTCCTTTGAGTTTGCAGATCCCTATATGGGATGGGATCTGGATCTACACTCCTATAAAACAACCGAATTTCAGCTAATCAACCGGGGAACGGCCGCTCCGTCAAATCCACGTTTTCTGCGCTTGAAGATCACTGATGATACTTCTTACATCTCGCTCACCAATGAAGGATTCAGAGGCATGGGTTTCAGGAAAGGAGAGGAGTATGATTTTTCTGTGATGATGCTGGCCAGGGAAGGATCCCCGGTAATTCGGGTGGAGCTGCTGGATAGTACAACAGTGATCGCATCTGCAACCATTGATGGATTGGATGCTGCCTGGAAAAAGTACAGTGTCCGCTTAAAAGCCGGCGAAACAACCGGAAGAGGCAAACTGAAACTGACGGTCCTCGGAAAAGGAGTGGTGGAAATGGATGTTATTTCCTGCTTTCCCGTCAATACCTGGAAAGGCCGACCCGGTGGGTTAAGGGCCGACCTGGTACAATGGCTGGCCGATATGAAGCCGGGATTTGTGAGATTCCCGGGAGGATGCATTGTAGAGGGACGTGATCTGGCCAATCGATATCAATGGAAAAAAACAGTGGGAGATCCCAACGAACGGCAACTCATCATCAATCGCTGGAATACAGAATTTCAGCATAAACTGACACCGGATTATTTTCAATCTTATGGCCTGGGCTTCTACGAATATTTTTTGCTGGCGGAAGATATAGGAGCGGCTCCATTACCGATTTTGAACTGTGGAATGGCCTGCCAGTTCAACACCAGCGAACTGGTTCCGCTGGATCAACTGGATCCCTATATCCAGGATGCCCTGGACCTGATTGAGTTTGCCAATGGATCTGCAGACACAAAATGGGGCAAGCTCAGAGCGGCAATGGGACATCCGCAACCTTTCAACCTGACGATGATGGGTGTGGGAAATGAACAATGGGGGCCTCAGTATGTTGAACGCTACAAAGTTTTTTCCAAAGCCATCCACGAAAAATATCCGGCTATCAAACTGGTGAGTAGTGTCGGGCCTTTTGCCGGAGGCGATCTCTTCAATTATCTCAATCCGATCATGCGGGAACTGAAAGCAGACCTGCTGGATGAACATTATTATATGCCGCCGGAATTCTTTTTAAGAAACGCCACGAGGTACGATAAGTATGACCGGAACGGCCCAAAAATATTTGCCGGTGAGTATGCCGCGCATGTCCGGAACACCGATGGAACGAACCGAAACAACTGGCAGTCGGCATTATCGGAAGCGGCATTTATGACGGGATTGGAGCGCAATGCCGACGTGGTGCACATGAGCTCTTATGCACCACTGTTTGCGCATGTAGATGCCTGGCAATGGGCACCCGATCTGATCTGGTTCAACAGTCTGAATAGTTATGGCACTCCGAACTACTACGTTCAAAAAATGTTTGCCACCAATAAAGGAACCCACCTGATCTCCGTTACGGAAAACGGGCAGCCACTCACAGGGCAGGATAGCCTTTATGCTTCTGCCGTATGGGATGAAGCAACCGGTGAAACCATTCTGAAGCTGGTCAACGCGTCGGCTACCGAACGTCAAAGAGTCATCAACAGCTCATCCCGAACAGTGAAATGGAAATCGGCGCAACTTCAAACCTTACAGGCTGATTCGCTGGCTGAGATTAACAGCCTGGCAAACCCTCGTGCCATTGAACCCAGTACCAGGGTTATAGATTGGAAAAAGGAAAAAGCCACTATCCGGATTCCGGGAAGAACGGTGATTGTGTTGAGAATAAAGTGAGCAATTTGCCGTTGAGGATGGCGGATTACGAATTACGGATGACGGATTACGAATGAAGAATTAGAAATTCAAAAGGCAAAATTGAAAATTACGCGAATTACGCGAATACCTTTCTGTTTCTTTCCTCTTCCGCTCCCGCTCCCGCTCGCGCTCTCGCTCTCGCTCTCATCGAGGAATTGTCAAATTTCGGTTATAGTATTTCGATATATCGATATTTCGATGTATACTTGAAGATGGTTACATCGATGGCCCGCTGATAGGGCGATATATGTAAACCTTTATGTCTTTTTATTAAATGACCAATATTTATGAAGCTCCTTTATTTTCTGTTTTTTTTATCTACTCCTTGTGTTGTACTCTCCCAGGTATTACATGTTTCAACTACTTCCGGTAAAGAACAGCTGATATCACCCAATAAAGCTTCTGTTCTTGGTAAAGAGTGGTTCCGCGACGGTGAGAATGCCATTGTAATTGATAATGCCGGTGGTCAGTTAGATCGCGCTCATGCGATTACCGTCAGAAAAATTGACGCAAACGGAAAGGAAGTCCTGGTTAATAATCTTGAAGGAGGGGAAAAGGTTTT
The DNA here is from genome assembly GCA_044226045.1 of Chitinophagaceae bacterium. Classification (GTDB taxonomy): domain Bacteria; phylum Bacteroidota; class Bacteroidia; order Chitinophagales; family Chitinophagaceae; genus Endoryza. The sequence goes on along the minus strand of JBGAHR010000004.1, from coordinate 71,393 downwards.
TGGATCCACCCCCACTGAGGCATTTGAATTTGATAATCGGATTTTCCTTGTGTATTTTACTTTTAAGGATAGACCTCTGGTGAAAGTACAGATATCCGAACTTGATAAAAAGAGCCTATCATTTATTAATACTAAAACCCTGCATCAGTTTGAAGCGAGAAATAATGGAGTCATCTCACTCTCGGGTGTCGCTTCTCAGGGGATCAACTACATCCTATCCCCGGACACTTCAAATATATTCATTTATACGCCTGTTTCTGGTGATCAGATATTTTCATTTGTTTTAGAAAAGGGTTTTACTGTTACGCGGGAAAGGCTTTGGGGTATGGCCAAAATAAACAAATTTAGCAGCTCAAGAGCAATTTTTGATAAAGAAGGAAACGTGGCAATTGTTTTTTCCGAGAATGTAAATATGAGAGATGATACCCGCTATGTGTATATGCAAAACAAAAGCAACAAGGATAAATTTATAGGCGACGTTGATATAGAAGGTGGACTGGAGTTGACCGAGTTTAATTTTGGTATTAATCCCGTCAATAACAAGATGCTGGGTTTTTGCAGTTACAAAGGTTCGATAGAAACAGATGGTGTGTTATTGTATGATATGGACTTTTCGACGTTTAAACTAAACAGAATCCAGAAAGTCGTCTTCTCTGAGTCTTTTAAAAAAGATGTAACCAAATGTGGATTCGGCGAGAAAAAAAGGGGTAATTATGGGGTCCGGCCGGCAAGTTTATGGCTCAGGACTTTCGACAATGGTGACTTGGTGCTGACGGGTGTACCGGATGCCATTTTTGACAGATACAAAGCTGCAGGTGGATTGCCGCAACAATATATTTTTGCAGGGCCAATTATGATGATTTTTTTCAAGGGACAGAATTACGAACCGGTTGTGTCGATGATTCCGCGTGCGCAGTTGAGGGTTACTGGTAGTCAGCCACTCGCGATCCCTTACAAAGATAAATTGATTGTGTTATACAATGATTTTGAAGGCGCACTTAAACATGAGATTAAAATTGGTATCAGCCTTTCGGCTACGTATTATGAATCTGAATTGTCATTGGCGTATGCGGTTGTTGACAAAAACGGAAATATCGAATCTCGTACAGTTGTGGCTGAACCAATTTCAAGGAAAAACAGGTTTGTTCCAGGTCGAGCGCGGTTTGTAAATAAAAATGAACTCCTGATACCATCATTGGCTGAAGTAGATAAAGAAACCGGGGTTAAAGTACTTAGAGTAAAGATTGAGTAGTAAAAAGTAAAAAGTAAAAAGTAAAAAGTAAAAAGTAAAAAGTAAAAAGTAAAAAGTAAAAAGTAAAAAGTAAAAAGTAAAAAGTAAAAAGTAAAAAGTAAAAAGTAAAAAGTAAAAAGTAAAAAGTAAAAAGTAAAAAGTAAAAAGTAAAAAGTAAAAAGTAAAAAGTAAAAAGTAAAAAGTAAAAAGTAAAAAGTAAAAAGTAAAAAGTAAAAAGTATTATTTTTAAAGACCTTTATTCAATAATTATAACCTGCCTGCGCAACTTTTTTTGGAACGCAAAGATCGCGAATAACCGCAGAGGGCGCGAAGAAAAGAACGAAACAATAAACTCGTTTAATTACGGATGAAAAAGTCAAAAGTAAAAAATCGCTGCTTTTTGAAATTTACGGAAGTAAAGTAACTGACAAAGTAAAACGTGAAACGTAAAACCTGAAACGCGAAACACCTTTCCCGTCAACAACGATAAACGATAAACGCTAAACGAGATCTACTTCGTTATTTTCTTTCTGATCAGGCTCCATAATTGTTCCTGCCAGGCAATCAGGTGGCCGATCAGGAAGTATTCCTTCAGGTTATTTTTGACGCTGCTTCGCATGATCTTCACTACTTCATCTTTTTCCACTTCTCCGGTTTCTTTTACGGCTACCAGTAACTCGAGGGCGATAAATGCCAGGGCGGCTCCTGTCAGAAAAAGAAAATTCCATTCATGAAGTGCCAGTAAACGAAACAACCTGTTGGCATGGGGACCGGTCCATTGAATGGTGATGGAGAGGGATCTTTCTGTAAAAAAATCTGCCAGCCATCCGCCTACCAATGGAGCCGTAGCGGAAGCAAAGGCGGTAATGATATTCTTGGCAGAAAGATAAACGATGGATTCATTGGCTGGTGCCAGCTTTAATCCAATATTGATCAATGACAGGTTGATCCCTGCGGTAGCGATACCCGATACAATATGTATAACAGCGAGCAGGATAAGATTATGGATGAATTGGGTATATATGCCGGCAAAACACCAGGCCAGCAGGCAGAGAATATAAAGAGGAGCACAAATGGCGATGATGGTCTTGTTGCTGTATCGATCCGCAAAATTTCCCCAGATCCTCACCGTAACGATACTGAAAAGCTGGGTAAGTATAGACAGCCCGATGATGTAGGGGAGTGACAGTCCCAATGTTTTCATCATGAAAACATTGAAGAACGGGGTGGCAATATTAAGCGCAAACAGCCAGGCGGAATTGAAGATCAGCAATCGCCGGAAATTGCCATCTTTCAAGGGTTTCTTTAAAAGCCGGAAAAGATTCTCTCTCGAAAGGTAGGATTGAGGTTCGGGTACCCTCGATAAGATGAAGGCGCCCGTCAAACCAATCAAACCAGCCACAATGAACATGGCTCCATACACTTTCAATTCCAGTTCGGCATCATAGTCTTTGATGGAATTAACCAGCAGGGCCAGTCCGAGGCTCAGCACGGCATTTAACGCTTGCATATAACTGCTCCTTCTGGAGAAATAGGAGCCCAGCATTTTTTCCGGAATCAGGTCTTTCATCCAGGCATTCCAGCTGGGACCGGCTACCGAGGCAAAAAAATAGTAAAAGAATAAAAAGACAATAACAGGTTTTATGGTAAGCTGCGGCCAGAAGAATGGCAGGGATCCAATGATCACCAGCGGTATCCTGGCCAAAACGGAACAAATCACACTGATGGCCCTCCGGTTATTGTATTTACGCACCAGCCAGATGGAGATCAGTTGAAACACATTCATCATGGTGGGAATGGCTGCAATTAATCCGATCTCAAGATTACTGGCATGCAGCAGCAACGCGAAGGCAACCAGGAATGCGCCACCCGTCAATACATTCATGGTTTCGGTGGTCATCCCATCGCCAATGATCAGGCGTAGGCCGGTCTTGACTTCCGCTTCTGTTAATTCTTTTTTGGGAGAAAGGATCATTGCCTGCGTATTCGTTCCGGCAAAGCTATAAGCAAGCATTGTACCAGCACGGGAGATCACATTGGATGATGATTAGAATTTGAAACCAACCGGCAGACCCCGCAATATTTTCCCCAGTAGCCGCATGTTAATTCGCGGGTTGACCGGGAAATGTTCTTCAACAAACTGATTTGCTTATTTTTGCTGATCAATCCGACAGCATGCAAGACGCCATCATCGATATAAAACACGCCAATATTTACCAGGGTAATAATCTTATTCTGCAGGATGTGAACTTCCAGGTACTGAAAGGAGAGTTCGTCTACCTCGTGGGCAAGACTGGAACCGGTAAGTCAAGTCTCCTGAAAACCCTGTACGGAGATCTGCCATTGAAAGAAGGGGAGGGTACCGTTGTGGGGTTTAATCTCCGGGAAATGGGCGACTGGAAAAAAGTACCGTTCCTTCGAAGAAACCTGGGTGTGGTTTTCCAGGACTTCCAATTGCTGACCGACAGAAATGTAAATGATAACCTCAAGTTTGTTCTTCGTGCTACCGGTTGGAAAGACGAGAAGCTGATGAACGAAAAAATTCTTGACGTACTGGATAAAGTTGGTTTGAAATCAAAAGGATTCAAGATGCCTTTTGAATTAAGTGGTGGCGAGCAGCAAAGGATTGACATTGCTCGTGCGCTATTGAATTCTCCCAAACTGATACTCGCCGATGAGCCGACCGGTAATCTTGATCCTGAAACCTCGGATGAGATCATGAACCTGCTCTTTCACATCGGTAAGGATTATGGTACTGCCATCGTGATGGCCACTCACGATTATATCGTGATCAATAAATTTCCGGCAAGAATGGTCAAAACGGAGCGAGGAAGGGTGATCGATAATGCTACCATATCCATTTGATCAGCCGCTTCGCGTTCATTTGGTTGTTGTAGGAAGATTCCAGGAGTTGTTTTCTCAGTCTGATCTCTTCTTCTCCGAATGACTGATGATATAATTGAAGAATAAGGCTTTTAAACGCGTTCGCAGAGGCAGCCGTATGACAGGCAGGCGCCAGCCCGGATCCTTCCAGTGCGGCAGGATGAGCTACACAATGCCTTCCGTTAAACAGTACATTCAGCAATTTTAATTTTACACCCGTTGCGTTAAAGGATGGTATAAGATGGATCTGTGCCTTCCGGATCATATCCTGCATATCCTGCCAGGATGGATTGGCCACCAGGCAGGTATTCGTCTGACGATGGCTGAGCTTGTTGAGCCGTTCAGAAGGCCGCCGACCGGCAATCACCAGCGGAATATTAATATCGTTGAATACTTTTTCCAGTAGCCAGCTGGCTGCTTTTTCATTTTCCGGAACAGAAAGATTACCATGATACAGACAATAACAGCCGATCCCTTCCTGGGCTTCCACTTTGTCGAAAGGAAGAAACACCGGTAAAGGCATTACCCTGGATGCACCCAATTCTTCGCGATACAATGCCGCGTCTTTTTCAGATACAGCCAGCACAGTAGCGCGATTGGCGATCCTCTTTTCAAATCGTTTTAACAAACGGCTTTCATTCCAGTAGTACCATTTTCTGAATAGCTGCCGTGAAGATTGATACAGGTGGCGGTAATAGAGGTGCTCCACATTATGAAGACGTAGGAAAACCTTGCGATCCCTGAAGCGATCATCTGTCAGCAGATATGCGCAATGAACACCTTCAAGCAATATGGGATACTCGTCTTCCAGCAACCGGGCAAGCAATTTTTCATCAACACGGGAAGACACTATATAAGGCAAACCCGAAGACAATCCTTTAACGCCCTGCTTTCTCGGATAATAGTTTACTTCCCTGCAATACTTTTCCAGTTCCGGCTGTGCGCCTTTTCCATATTCGAAACAATGCAGATGAATAATGACCCCTTCCCGGTGTAGCGCCACCAGTTTATAGAACAAGTCGAACAAACCGCCATGATCAACCGGGTAGGGTACATCAAAGGATACTATGTGAAGATGTTTGTCCAATCAATTATGTTCGATTTGTTGATAAAATGCAATCAGCTTTTTCTCTTCCTGTTGCCAGTTCCAGACTTCCCTCGCTTTCAGACATTCGCTGCGCAGTCTTTTATATAATAACTCATCCTCGAGCAAACGGTTCAGTTGAGAAGCCAGGTTTTTGGGAGACAGGTCATCTGTGAGCAGCGCCACTTCAAATTCTTTGTTGAGGTCATGATATACCGGGTAGTCCACACAAAGTTGAGGGATGCCTGCATGTATGTAATCAAAGTATCTGTTTGCCAGCGAAAGAAAATTACTCGTGCCTGTTTTTTCAAAGAGGGTAACACCTGCCCAGGCCTCTTCTGTAATGCCACGCAAATCGTCCGGCAGCAATTTTCCCTTGAAGATGACTTTCGCTTCCAGTCCGTTAGCCTTTACCAGTTCCCTGGCCTGCTGAAGGAAATTTCCATCGCCGCAGATCCAAAGCGGGGCATTCACCCATTTCATGGCAGGGATCAGCGTTTCAAAACTCCTCCCTTCATTAACCGCTCCCTGGTACAGCAGGTACCTGGATGCAGACGCGGTGGAACGAATAGGTTTTAACAGGGGAACGTTTCGGATCACCTCATAACCGACCTTGTACATCCGGTGCAGCTCTTCCGCAATGGGTTGATTGACCGTATACCCTTTTTTAAAGTGCGGCACTGTTCTTCTTTCAATCCATTTCCACATTTTGTAGATCGCAGGACGGGTGACGATCTCCTGCATTTCACAGAACAATTCATGGGCGTCGTATACCCTTTTCTTCCGGCGGATAACGGACACCAGGTAACAGGGTAGGATAGTGTCCAGGTCGATCGCTCCGATACAATCCAGTTTCCTGAACAGGAGCATAAAGAATAAGCGGAGATTGAATTCGATATAGAAAAGCTTGCCTTTTTGAAACCACACTTTCAGTCTTTTCTGTTGGAAAGCTTTTGTCTGCAAGGGCGAGCTATTTGAAAATTCAGCACCTACCAGGCAAACATCATACCCCGCGTTGGAAAGGGAGTGACAGATCCTGATCATTCGCTGATCATAGTTCAGATCATTTATCACTGCCATTACGATTTTAATCATGATGCGGGTTTCACACTTTTTATGCAAGGGGAGAACCGGAATAAATTGTTTCGATCATCTTTATTGAATGAATTGCTTCTTCTGCTTCCACCAGTCCATTGGGATTTTTTTCAAGTGCGCTGATCAGTTCATCATAAACCAGGTGATGGTTGCTCATACTTCCCTGGTACAAGCCATATTGGTTGGGTCCGTTAACGGGTAAATCAACCTTTTTTTCTTCGTTTTCCACAACAAAATATTCCAGTGTGTTCAGATATTGCCCTCCAATTTTCACCGTCCCCTTTTCACCAAACAGCGTTATGGAACCCTCCATGTTTTGGGCGAATGAATTGATCGAATACTGAATAGTACCTTTTGTGCCATTCTTTAATGAAATCAGGGCTGCTCCTTCGTCTTCAAATTCAATCAATCCTTTGTGCTGGCTGTTGCGCCGGTAGCCGTTCGCCGATTCGATATCCCCTAAAAACCAGAACAGAAGATCAACGAAATGACTGAACTGGGTGTATAGGGTACCGCCGTCCAAAGCAAGGGTACCTTTCCAGTCGCTACTATAATAGGCTGCCGGCCGGTTCCAGAAACAGTTCATTTGAAACTGGTGAATGGGCCCCAGTTTGCCTTCATTCAGCAGTTTTTTAACCGTTATTACCGGAGGGTTGAATCTGTTTTGTTTAACCACCCATAGTTTACGTTGGTGCTGCCGGGCTGTGCTGATCATTTCCTGTGCATCCTGGTAGTGTATGGACATCGGCTTTTCACAAAGTACATGGCATCCTGCTTTCAGCGCCTGGATGGAATGAAGGGGATGCAGGCCATTGGGGGTGCAGACAGCCACCAGATCGGGTTGGGTGTTGGCCAGCAGGGCATCTGCCGAATCAAATATCGCCGCACCGTATTGATTTCCAATATTTTCTGCCTTTGAAATGACAGTATCACAGACCGCAATCAGCTTGCCCGTACGGGACATCTCGACAGCGTGCCGCCGCGCAATATTTCCACATCCAATAATGGCAAAACGGTATGACATTCAATCAAATTAACCGGAAAAATCGAAAAAATTCCTCAAACGACAAGACTAAATCAAAAATAATTTGCCTACCTTCGCCGCCTGTTTACAGAAGATAATTTTGGATGTTTTTAAAAAAAATTGAGATGTCTTATTTAACGAAAGAAAAAGTATCTGGTATTTTCACTGAATTTGGCGGAAAAGCCAGCAATACAGGATCCATTGAAGGACAGATTGCCCTGCTCACTGAAAGAATCAATGGAATCTCCGAACACCTGCAAGCCAACAAAAAGGATTTCTCTACCCACCGTGGTTTGATGAAAATGGTTGGTCAGCGTAAGCGCCTGCTCACTTATATGAGCAAACATAACCTCCAGGGCTATCGCGCACTGATTGAAAAACTCGGCTTAAGAAAATAATGATAGGTATAATACTTATACGAATTTCCCAACTGTCCTAATTACAGTTGGGAATTGTCGTTTAAGAAGCCTTGCCGGTTTTGTTTAAAATTTCTGTTTTATCATCCCGTTCCTGTATTCCTTTTTCCTGCCTGCCGAATCAGTGAACGATTAAAATCAACTATATGCTCTCACAACCCATAAGCGTAACTTTCGATATTGGTGGTGGCCGTTTGGTAACCATCGAAACCGGTAAACTTGCCCGTCAGGCCGATGGTGCGGTGACCGTTCGCCAGGGCAACTGTATCCTGCTGGCTACCGTTGTTGCCAATAAGGAACCCAAAGAAGGCCAGGATTTTTTCCCGCTTTCAGTAGATTACCAGGAGAAATTTTCAGCGGCCGGCCGTATTCCCGGATCTTTCTTCAAAAGAGAAGCCAGGCTGAATGATTATGAAATCCTGACCAGCCGTTTGATCGATCGTGCTCTTCGCCCCCTGTTCCCGGAAGATTATTTCTGCGATGTTCAGGTGCTGGTGAGCCTTGTTTCCAGCGACAGCGAGATCATGCCCGACTCACTGGCATGCCTGGCCGCATCAGCAGCCCTTGCCGTTTCGGATATTCCCATTAAAGAGATCATCAGTGAAGTAAGAATTGCCCGTATCGAAGGACAGTTTGTAGTAAACCCTACCCGTACTGAACTGACCAAATCAGATATGGAATTTATAATCGCTGCCACCGACAAGAACCTGATGATGGTGGAAGGTGAAGCGCAGGAATGCAGCGAAGAAGACCTGGTGAAGGCGCTCGATATAGCTCACAACGCCATTCGCATTCATATCAAGGCACAGGAAGAATTACGCGCCAAAGCAGGTGTATCCGGCAAACGCGACTACAAAAAGCCCGAGCAGAATGAAGAGCTGCAGCAGAAAGTGATCGCATTCGCGAAAGACCGCGTGTATCAGATTTCCCGCAGCGCCAGTTCAAAAGCTGATCGCAGCGAGGCCTACGATAAGGTAAAAGAAGAGCTGGTTGCCAGCCTCGGTGAAGAGGTAACAGACGCAGACAAGAAACTGGCCAAGAAATATTACGAAGACCTGAAATGGGAAGTAGTTCGTAACATGATCATCGACGAGAGAGTACGTCTCGACGGTCGCAGCCTCGAACAGGTCAGACCGCTGGCTATGGAAATTGATCCATTGCCTACCCCGCACGGATCAGCCCTGTTCACCCGCGGTGAAACGCAATCGCTCACTACCGTAACACTGGGTACTCCATTGGATGAGCTGCTGATTGAAAGCGCCGCCAAGTCAGATTATTCCAAATTCATATTGCACTATAATTTCCCTCCGTTCTCTACCGGTGAAGTAAAAATGATGAGAGGACCCGGCCGTAGGGAGGTAGGACATGGAAACCTTGCCATGCGTTCCCTCAAGCAAATGATGCCAGGTAACGATTATCCTTATACGGTGAGGGTGGTAAGTGATATCCTCGAATCAAACGGTTCGTCTTCCATGGCTACTGTTTGCGCAGGTTCACTGGCCCTGATGGATGCAGGTGTTCCTATCAGCAAACACGTCAGCGGTGTGGCAATGGGATTGATCACCCGCACATCGGATAACAAATACGCGATCCTGACAGACATCCTCGGTGACGAAGATCATCTGGGTGACATGGACTTTAAAGTGACCGGTACCCGCGAAGGTATTTGCGGTGTGCAGATGGATATTAAAGTGGATGGCCTTAGCATGGAAACCATGCGTGAAGCCCTCGAGCAGGCACGCAAGGGCCGATTGCATATCCTCGACGCCATGTATGAAACAGTACAGGCACCAAGAGAGGAAGTGAAACCGCATGCACCCCGAATGGAAAAACTCTTTATTGATAAGGAATTCATTGGCGCTGTTATCGGACCCCAGGGTAAGATCATCCAGGAGATCCAGCGCGAAACGGGTGCCACTATCAACATCGAGGAAGTGGGTAAGTATGGTGAGGTCAGTATCTTCTCACCTGCCAAGGAAGGTTTGGATAAAGCGGTTGCCTGGATCAAAGGCATCACAGCTGTTCCGGAAGTGGGCGCTGTATATGAAGCAACGGTCAAGGGCATTAAGGAATTCGGCGCATTCGTGGAATTCCTCCCCGGCAAACAGGGATTGCTGCATATCAGTGAAATCAGCTGGAAGCGCCTGGAAAGTATGGAAGGGGTGTTGAAAGAAGGCGATGTGGTGAAAGTAAAACTGATCGGCATCGATCATAAGACCGGCAAGTTCAAGCTGAGCCGCAAAGTGCTGATGCAAAAACCGGAAGGCGCTGCTCCGCAGAGACCTCGCCAGGAAGGACAGGAATAATTTCGACCTGATCATCTCACCTATATTTACAAGGTCTGCAGCAATGCAGACCTTTATCATTACTTCAAACGAACAATACGATGGACCGGTACGTCAGGATCAGTTTCGAGAATCTCGATACAGAACAGAAAGAAATATTGATTGCCTGCCTGGGTGATATGGGATATGAAGGATTTGAAGAGGAACCGGGAAAACTGATGGCCTATATCGGAGAACCGGCATTTGATGCCGATAGTCTGCACTCACTGACTTCCGGTCTGTCAGTTTCCTGGCAGCAGGAACTGATCGAACCCCGCAACTGGAACCAACTGTGGGAGGAGAACTTCCAGCCGGTGCAGGTAGGAGACTTTTGTTGCGTAAGAGCCAGCTTTCATGATCCTGCTCCCGGATGCCGGTTTGATATCATCATCACACCAAAAATGAGTTTCGGCACCGGTCACCATGCCACCACCTATATGATGATGGAAACCATGAAAGAGCTTTCTTTTGAAGGTAACTCAGTACTTGATTTTGGAACCGGAACCGGTGTGTTGGCCATTCTCGCCGAAAAAATGGGGGCTTCCCTTATAAACGCCATCGACAATGACGACTGGAGCATCGAGAATGCAGCGGAGAATATTTTGTTGAACCAATGCTACAAAATCGTTCTACAAAAAGCGGATAGATTGTCATTCCCGGGTCGTTTTAACATTATACTTGCAAATATTAACCGCAATGTTTTGCTCGCCCGGATGGACTCGATTCAACAACATTTGACCCCGGGAGGCGTTGTAATAATGAGTGGACTGCTGGAAGGAGACGAGGAGATAATCACCGGAAAAGCCGAAGCTGCCGGACTTGTCCTTAAAGGCAAAAAAAGCAGGGAAGGGTGGATTTCCTTACAGTTCAGTACTCGCTGACAATTAATCAGGACGAGTGTAAGAAAACCTGTTTTTCCCTACATTTGTTCTTCCAATTCAACCAATAATTCGTGAAAGAAGTTCTACTTGTAGTAGTTGCTTACATGATCGGCTCTATACCCACAGCTGTGTGGGTTAGTAAGGCATTTTTTGGCATTGACATCCGGGAATACGGAAGTGGAAATGCCGGCGCCACCAACTCCTTCCGGGTGATGGGCCCAAAGCTCGGAACCTTTGTAATGGTGGTGGATATGCTCAAGGGTTTGGCGGCGGTTAAACTCGCCTATCTCTTCCCTTATTATGTCGAAAATGAAGTTGCCCGTACCGGGTTCCAGGTGGCATTAGGCCTGGCTGCCGTTGTGGGGCATATTTTCCCGTTATGGGCAGATTTCAGGGGAGGAAAAGGAGTCGCAACCTTATTTGGTCTTGTATTAGGAATTTCTCCTGTAACAGCCGTATGCTGTGTGGGCGTTTTCCTGTTGGTGTTATACCTAACCCGCTTCGTTTCCCTGAGTTCCATTCTCGCAAGCGTTGCCTTCCCTGTTTTTATACTCGTTATTTTCAAATGGGATAACCACGCTTACAGGGTATTTGCCATTGCGGTTGCCTTGCTCGTCATTCTCACCCACCAGAAAAATATCAGTCGTCTTCTTCGTGGTAGTGAAAGCAAGGTTCCCATCCTGAAGTACCGTGATCGTCGCAAGCACAGGCGTCGCAGTGGTCAGTAAAACAAGTTAAATCATCACTTTTCTGAACGGATCTCGATTTTCATTCCGCTGGCTTTGGCGGATTGGTATGAGTATTGTCTTAGCTTTGAAAAAAAGTTCGATGAAAAAATTACTGATAGCGTTGAGTTTGATCATTTCTGTTTCGCTGACCGATTGCTCACGCAACCCTATTACCAACCGCAAACAGTTTTCCTTATACAAAGAGTCGGATATCCAATCGATGGCCGCTCAGCAATACAAGCAGTTTCTGACGGAAAACAAAGTGGTCAGCTCTACCGGAAACAAAGATGCTGAGATGGTGAGAAGAGTAGGATCCAGGATTGCCAAGGCTATTACCGACTACTATACCAGTAAAGGCCTGGGAAGTGAGTTGGAAGGGTATCAGTGGGAGTACAACCTGGTAGATTCAAAAGAAGTGAACGCCTGGTGTATGCCCGGAGGAAAGATTGTAGTGTACACAGGATTGCTGCCAATTACCCAGAATGAGGCTGCCCTGGCCGTTGTAATGGGTCATGAAATCGCCCACGCCCTCGCCAAACATGGTAATGAAAGAATGAGCCAGGCTACTGCCCAGCAATTGGGTGGGGTGGCCCTGCAGGTAGCCGTTGCCAACAAAACACCGGAGGCACAAAACCTGTTTATGACCGCCTATGGTGTAGGTACCACCGTGGGAGCGATGCTGCCGTTTTCCCGTAAGCAGGAGCTGGAAGCCGATAAATTCGGACTGATCTATGCCGCCCTGGCCGGCTATAACCCCGAGGAAGCCATTCCTTTATGGCAGCGGATGGAGTCTGCTTCCAGCGGCAATAAACCGCCCGAATTCCTGAGTACACACCCTTCAGAAGGAACAAGGATCGAAAAGCTGAAGGAATTGATGCCGGAAGCTAAAAAGTATTATAAACCAATGAATCAGCGCTGATTTACGCAATCGTTTGATATTTAAATATAAGCCCCTGGAGATGCTTTTTTGGGTCATATCCAGGGGTTTTTTCATGTAAAGTTTCGACGGGTGACCGAGTTTTCGTACATTTGCTTCCCCGTTCCAATTAACCCTAAGCTATAAACAAAATCTCTCGCATGTCTCAAAACATTTTAGAAAAACTTGAGCTCGGTGATGAGAAGAACATTCTTATACAGGGGCTCCCGTCTTCCATCGAAAAGCAGTTTGTGAAGTTGTCGTTTTCAAAAAACGTCACTCCCTTACTCAAAATGAGGAAGATCGATTTCGCGCTGGTATTTGCCGTTAGCGAAAGTCAGTTAAGTAGTATTATGCGGGAAGTTCTTCCGGCGATGCACCAAAATGCAAAGTTCTGGATAGCTTATCCGAAGACTTCTTCCAAGATCGTGACCGATCTCAACAAAAACTGCAGCTGGAACTGCGTTTGTAATGAGGGTTTCGAAGGGAAAGAAGATGTGGCCCTCGACCACGTGTGGACGGCCACCCGTTTTTGCCGGAAAGAAGAGGTTAAGGCGGCTCGTGCAGTTTCCCGTAAAAGGGAAGCGGCCATGGTGTAAAAAAGATTGGTTAACTAAGTACACAAGGTTTGTTGCTAATTTGCAGCAAACCTTTTTTCATGTCGTTTATTAATATCGAAATAAAAGCGAGAGTCAAAAATCCCGATCATATCCGCCAGTATCTTCAGCTACAGGGGGCAGATTTCAAAGGGGTGGACAAGCAGACCGATACTTATTTCCAGGTGCCACAGGGCCGGTTAAAGCTCAGGCAGGGCAATATCGAAAACAACCTGATCTTCTACCAGCGCAGCGACCAGACAGGTCCTAAACAATCGTCCTTTAACCTGGTACCGGTGGCCGAATCGGAAGGGATGCAAAAACTGCTCACCGATGCCCTGGGTATCAAAACGGTGGTCAGAAAACAACGGGAGATTTATTACATACACAACGTCAAGTTTCACCTGGATATCGTCGAAGGACTGGGCTCTTTCGTGGAAATTGAAGCAGGTAATAAACTGATGAATTTGCCGGTTGAAAAACTCAGGGAGCAATGCGAAAGTTATATGAAGGCATTTCAAATAGCTGAAGAAGACCTGTTGGAAGGATCCTATAGCGATATGCTGGAGAGCAATTAGTCAATTAGTCAATTCGTCAATTCGCCAATTCGTTAATGAGCCAAAGCGATGACGGATTACGGATTGCGGATGAGATTTTATTCGGATTTTTGTTTCTGCCAAAAAAAGATTTTTGAGCTTCGGTTCTTCGGCAGAAATTTTTGATTTTTGAATTTTGATTTTTGATTTTTGACTTTTGACTTTTGAATTTTGCCTTTTGCCTGTTGAATCACTTCAAAATCACCGTCCCCAACTGCTGTGTCAAAGTCGTTTCCATTTGTTTCAGGTGCTGGTGGGTTTGTAGCAATAACAGCTGCTCCTCGCTGCTATGAGGTTGTTCGAGGTCACGTTGGTTCTCTTCTATCAGCTTCCGGATCTTTTTCAACTTCAGATAGTTGATGGTAGAACTCGTCTCTTCCCGGTAAAGGTCTTCACGGGTCAATATCTTACCGTCATAATGTTCATTCCAGTTGGGACTGAGTTCATACTTGAAATCCATGATACCCACAACCAATGAACTGAGTTGCTGGTCTTCATCATACAGGAAACTCCTGGGAACCGGTTCAAGCCCCTGTTCGTACCAGTATTTATATTTTTCAAAAACCTGCACAAGCGACTTATTATCGAACAAGGCCGGGTCATCAAATTCTTCGAATATATAATCGGCCACTTTCTTCTGATCATCCCAGCTTTTCAAACCAAATTCCAGCAGGCAGCGAATCAATCCGCGCTCCTGCATCTCATCCTTATTGAACAAAGTAGCAGCATCGGTATCTGCCACCCCCGGATCAGTTAGCAACTCCGGCTCTTTCGGCGCGGCGACCGAGGGTTGTTCCTTGGAAAGTTTCTCACGAATGAATTTATTCACCAGTGCCGTCAGCCCTGCTTCTTCGATTCTCAACATTTCCGAGCAGCGTTTGATATAATCCTGCTGCTTGGTGAAATCTTCAACCTTGTTGATCCTTGAAATCGTTTCCGCGACCTGGTTCACCACTTCCGATTTACGGGTGGTATCATTGCCGGCTTCTTTCAGCAACACTTCCAGTTGGAAAAGGATAAAATCCTTCCGGTTGTTTTGAACAAATTCCCGGAAACGCGCGGCGCCGATTTTATTGACATAGCTATCGGGATCCTCATTATCCGGTATCAGCACCAGCCGTACATTCAGACTTTCCTCGAGGGCCATATCCAATCCACGCAGTGCTGCCTTCACGCCGGCATTATCGCCATCATAGATAATGGTAAGATTATTCGTGTACTTTTTTACCAGCCTCAGCTGATCAACCGTCAGTGAAGTCCCTCCCGAAGCGACCACGTTTTCGATACCTGCCTGGTGAAGCGAGATGACATCGGTATAGCCTTCCACAAGCAGGCATTCATCATTTTTGTCGATAGCCTGCCTGGCAAAATAAGAACCGTAGAGGATCTTACTCTTGATGTACAGTTCGTTTTCAGGAGTGTTGATGTATTTCGGTCCGCGATCCGTTTTCCCGATCACCCTGGCACCAAAGCCGATGATCTTGCCGGAATTATTATGTACCGGGAAAATGATTCGCCCTCTATAATTGTCATATAGTGATTCTTCTCGTTGAACCACCAGCCCGGTTTTGACCAGTAATTCGGGATTGTATTGAGCAGCCAGTGCTGCTTTGGCGAAGCTGTCACGCTGGTTCAGACAATACCCCAGTTGAAATTTCCGGATGATTTCTTCCCTGAACTCCCGTTCTTTCAGATAGCTCATACCGATATCAACACCTTCCTCGGTTTCAAAGAGGTTTTGTGTAAATAGTTTTTGAGCGAAGGTGTTGATGATATACAGACTATCCGCTACCTGCTGCTGTTGTTTTACTTCGGGGCTGACAGCCGTTTCTTCAATTTCTACATTGTATTTGTTGGCCAGCCACCGCAATGCTTCCACATAAGAATATTTCTCCAACTCCATCAGGAAACTGATGGTATTGCCGCTTCTGCCACAGCCAAAACATTTATAGATTTCCTTGGCCGGTGATACAGTAAACGATGGGGTTTTTTCGTTATGGAATGGGCAAAGTCCTAAGTAGTTTGCCCCGCGTTTTTTCAGCTTGACAAAACTGCCTACGATCTCGATGATATCGATCCGGCTTTGAATCTGTTGTATGGTATGCTGGCTTATCACCTTGATAATGAGTGCTGAACGGAAAACAGTACGGTCAACACCGGTCGGTAAAGATAAACTATGGCATAATTTTTTCGGAAAGAATATTGTTCGTAATCCATGATCCTAAACGAAATCCCTATGAAGACATTTATCAGGCTATGGCTGTTTCTTTGTATCGTATTTCCACGATCGCTCACAGCCCAGGTACCCGTGCTGAATTGTCATGCAGGCTTTAAGGCCAACAAGACTTCCACCTGCAGTTCCTTCCTGGAAGTAAAATTTACCGATCAAAGTGTGGTGATGAATGACGATGCCATTGTAGAACGGCATTGGAACTTCGGCGATGGTAAAACATCAACCGAAAAACGTCCTGTTCATTTCTATGAAAAACCGGGCAACTATACGGTAAGCCTGTTGATCAAAACAAAAAATGGAATGGAATACGAATCATTCCAGGCTAATTATATCCAGGTAAAAGGCGAAGTATTTGTTGACCTGGGTCAGGACAGGCCCCTGGGAAAAGAGCGATTTATCGACCTGGATGCGCAGAACCCGGGCTCAAAGTATGCCTGGAATACCGGTGCCGGGACTCAGAAAATTAGAGTGGTTGCTCCGGGAAAATACCGGGTAAGCGTGAATAAAGGCAATTGTCAGTCGAGAGATAGCGTGAATATTTTCGCTCAATCCGATTTGCCCTATGTTGATTTCAATGCAGATAAAACGTATTCCTGTAATGGTTACCTGCGCGTGTTCTTTAATGAAGTAACCAACTTCGAGCCGGGTGATTTCATTGCCCATTATCAGTGGGATTTTGGCGACGGGGCCACTTCGAATGATTCCAGGCCTTCGCATGATTATGAGAAGCCAGGTAAATACACTGTTCGATTAATAACATTTACTCACTTTGGACATCGTGATACAGTGGTAAAGGAAAACCTGATTTTCCTGGAAGGGGTGGTATTCGCCGATCTGGGACCTGCTGTGAGCATTTGTCCGGGAGAGTCAGTGGAGATTGATGCCGGTAATCCGGGTGCAACTTATGATTGGACCAATGGGGCACATACCCAGAAAGTGACATTCACCCAACCAAACGAATATTGGGTTTATATCCGCAAGAATGGTTGCGAAAGCGTCGGTAAAATTCTGATACAGGAGAAACCACCGGTAACCGCCCAGTTTGGTTTCCAGAAACTCTCTACCTGTTTGCCGATGAATGTAAGATTTAATGACAGTTCATCCACTTGCGGCAATAATACTATTACAAAATGGCAATGGGATTTCGGGGATGGTGAAACCAGTAATGATCAAAATCCGAATCACTTCTACACCAAAGCAGACACTTTCATTGTCAGACTGACTATTTGGGATGCAAACGGATTTTCCATTACCCGCAGCAAACGGGTAGTAATTGATCCTGTGGCCGGTACCGGTCCGATCGTGAACCTCGGTAACGATACCACAGTCTGTGAAGTGGATGGTCTTGTGCTGGATGCCGGAAATCCGGGTGCCAGTTTCACCTGGAGTACCGGGGATTTCTATCAGACTGCCGTGATCACCAATTCAGGTCCGGTATGGGTAAGAGTGGAAAACCAGGATGGATGTACCGCATCAGATACCATCCAGGTAAACATCAGGCCTTCTCTGGTACCGAAATTCGGTTTCAGCATCGGTGGTCAGTGTTTACCGGTGAATGTCAGTTTCCGCGACAGCTCAACAACCTGCGGCGTAGATATTGTTCAGTGGAGATGGGATTTTGGCGATGGCGCCACTTCAACAGAACAACATCCCGTGCATGCCTATACGCAAAATGGTGAATACATAGCACAGCTTACCATTTTCGACAATATTGGTAATTCGATTACCCGAAGCAAGCGGGTGGTGATTAGTGGAATTTCCATCCCGGTTAACCTCGGAAAAGACACTACCATCTGCTTCGGCGATTTTCTGATACTGGATGCGGGTGTACCCAATGCCAGCTATCTGTGGAATACAGGAGAATCTTCCCAACAAATATTTGTGATGGATGATGGTGTATATGATGTAACAGTAACACAAAATGGTTGTACTGGCAGAGATACGATCCGTGTAACTACACAGGTTCCGGTTATTGCCACATTCGATGTTGTAACAAATGGCGACTGCGTGCCGATAAGGGCCTATTTCACTGATAAGAGCCTGGTAGGCTGTAATCAAAAAATTGTACAGTGGAAATGGGAATTTGGTGATAACAGTACTTCAACAGAACAGAATCCGTTGCACATTTACTATGCGCCTGATACATTCGCCGTCAGACTTACTGTTACTACTAATACCGGTATCACCGTTTCAAGGTCTAAGAAAGTGGTCATAGCCCAGTCTGAAAGTTGCGGAGTGCAACCATTGAAACTGGCGCCTGTTATGTCGAACGTCAATTGGTTCCAGGATGTAAAGGTGAAGTGCAGCCCGAACCCGAACAATGGAATGATGAACCTGATGCTTTCCAAATTGCCGGAATCGCCCCTTAAGGCCACCGTAATTGACCGGTACGGTCAAAGGTTGTACACCGTAAATATTACCGGTCTTAGCACAACGTTCAACCTGAACAGGCTGGCTAAAGGATACTATACCATTGAATTACTGGCCGGAAAAGAACGGAAGGCCATACCCATCGTTATTCAGTAACCTACCGCAAAACCATACATATGAACCATCCCGAAAACCGGGATGGTTCTTTTTTTGTGTATTCCCCATTGAAGAGGTTTCCCCATTCCGGGGTTTGTGCTGAACAAGTGAATATTTTAACGGGCGATTTACGGGGATTTTACAATATTCTTTCTTAAATTAGAATAGATTCAATTCTTACCCGTGGGAACATTGTAGTTCTTTATTTCTTCACCATTTAAATTTTTCTCCCATGGTTACTACAGAAGTCGCACAGCTTTCGCAAGAATGCAATGCCTGGAGGGAGACATTGCGTTCATATCGGGATGAGTTCTCCCAATGCAAACACCACTTGCAGAACATTGCCGGCAGGCAGTCGCTCAAGGAAGACCTTCTTCAACTGGAACATCTCGATAACCAGTTACACATCCAGCTCATCAACATCCACGATCTCAAACAGGCGATCAAGGTCCACGAAAAAAAGATCCAGACCGAACTGCAGCAAAACAACGGACGCCTCTCCGACGAATCCCTGGCCGACCACGAAAATCTCTACGACGAATACCAGTCTCTCGAACACACACTAAAAGACATCCGTGAAGAATTCAACCTGTTCACGGGGCGCACCACCTGATATATTTCCTACCTGATAAGGCTGCTGTAAAAAGAATTGTTGAAAGCCGCATTTCCCTGGAAGCATCCGGGGTCATTGGCATCTGGTTACACTACAACGATTGTTCACCATAAAATTTTTCATTATGGCAGAGTTTGATACCTCACACGTAAAAAATATTGTCTTGCTGGGCCATGCAGGCTGTGGCAAGACAACATTAGCGGAATGTATGCTATTTGAAGCCGGACTGATCAATCGCCGGGGTTCCATAGCTGAGAAGAATACCATCAGTGATTACCACGATCTCGAACGAGAAAGAGGTAATTCCATTTTTTCCACGCTGCTTCATAGTAAATGGCGCGGCTATAAAATAAACATCATCGATACCCCCGGTTACGATGATTTTGTGGGCGAAGTGATATCGGCATTAAGAGTAGCCGATACCGGCGTCATGTTGCTGAATGCGACGGCCGGGGTGGAAGTGGGAACGGATCTGATCTGGGATTATACGGAAAGATTCAAAACGCCCATGATCTTCGCAGTGAATAAGCTCGATGATGATGAAGCTGATTTTGACAGAACTGTTCGCGAAGCGAAATCGCATTTCGGCAGTAATGTGGTAGTGGTTCAATACCCACGTCAGCAAGGCGCTGGCTTCCATGAAATAGTGGATGTGTTAAGAATGACGCTTTACAAATTCAAAGACGCCGGTGGCAAACCGGAAAAACTTCCCATTCCACCGGAAGAAAAAGAGAGGGCTGACAGTTTACACAAGGAACTGATCGAAGCGATCGCCAGCAATGATGAGTCATTGATGGAAAAATACTTCGAGAAAGGGGAACTCGATGAAGATGAAATGAAGGAAGGCATGAAGAAGGCTATGATTCATCACGATCTCTTTCCATTGTTTTGCCTGTCGGCGGAAAGGAATATGGGAAGCGGCCGGTTGATGGGTTTTATTGACAACGTTTGCCCCAGCGCCAATGAAATGCCGGCACAACCAACGAAGGTAGGCTCTGCGCTCGAATGCAAAGAGTCTGGTCCGGCCTGCATATTTATTTATAAAACTGTATCCGAACCACATGTGGGCGAGCTTTCATTCTTCAAGGTGTATTCGGGCACAGTCAAGAGCGGGATGGAACTGGTGAATGAGAGTACGGGTGTATCGGAAAAACTCAACCAGTTGTTTGTGGTGGAAGGGAATCGCCGGACAAACGTGAACGAACTGGTGGCGGGAGATATAGGCGCCACCCTGAAATTGAAAAATACACATGTAAACAACACCCTTCACGACAAAGGGAAGAACATCGAATTGTTGCCCATTGAGTTTCCTTCTCCGAACATGACCGTTGCAGTGGAAAGCACCCGGAAAGGAGAAGAAGAAAAATTATCACAGGCGCTCCATCAGTTGAAAGAAGAGGATGCCACTGTGATCATTGAATACTCGCCGGAGTTGCGACAAACATTGATTCGTTGCCAGGGAGATATGCACCTGGCCGTGATCAAATGGAAGATCGAAAATCTTCACAAAGTGGAAGTGAAGTTTGTCAGGCCGAGGATTCCTTACCGGGAAACCATTCGCAAGATGGCGGAATCCAATTATCGTCATAAAAAGCAATCCGGTGGTGCAGGACAGTTTGCGGAAGTATTTATGCGGATCGAACCCTGGCAGGAGGGAATGAAGGAGCCGGACGGATTGAGTGTAAGAGGAAAAGAGATCGTTGATCTCGACTGGGGAGGTAAACTGGTGTATTATAACTGCATAGTCGGTGGTGCCATCGATACCCGTTTTCTTCCTTCCATCTTCAAAGGTGTGATGGAGAAGATGCACAATGGACCATTAACAGGCTCGTATGTGCGGGATGTGCGGGTATGCGTGTACGATGGTAAGATGCACCCGGTAGACAGCAATGATATCTCCTTCAAGATTGCCGGTTTGCAGGCTTTCAGGCAGGCTTTTCAACAGGCCGACCCGCAAATTCTGGAACCGATCTATCATGTTGAAGTACTCTGTCCGGAAGATATCACCGGGTCGGTTATCGGTGATTTGCAAACGCGCCGGGCCATTGTAGAAGGAATGGACAGCGAGGGACATTTTACCAAAGTAGTGGCAAGAGTACCGCTGGCGGAAATGCACGACTATTCTTCTTCGCTCCGCTCCATTACCCAGGGAAGAGCCAAGTTTCGAATGAGTTTCCAGGACTACACCGTGGTGCCATTCGAAATTCAGAAACAACTCCAGGAAGAATACAGCAAACTGGCAAAAGAGGAGATCTCCTGAACGGAATGTCAATCAAATAAAAAATCCCGGGCGCACCGGGATTTTTTATTAGTTGTTTTTAGTGTTAGCCCAGTATCCTTTTTAGATTATCAATGCTGGTTTTAATACTGCCGTAAGCATCTTTGGGCATGTCATGTTCAACGAAATAATGCTTCATACCCGAAGTGCCTGCGTTATCGAAGATTCTTTTCCAGTCGATAATGCCGGTGCCTACCGGTTGTGGTCCGGTCATTGCTTTATCAATGTCTTTGACATGCCAGAGATGAAAGCGACCGGGATGTTTCCTGAATAGTTCTACCGGGTCTTTACCGGCCTTGGTAGCCCAACAGATATCCAGTTCAAACTTCATGTCGGGATCGCAGTCGCTCAACATCACTTCGTAGGGCACTTTGCCATCGAAGGTTTTGAACTCACCATCGTGGTTATGATAGGCGAACAACAGTCCGGCTTTTTTGCAGGCAGCGGTTGTTTTATTGAGCGTTTCCACAGATAATTTTAATTCTTCCGCGCTATCGTAAGGGGTGCCTGCGCACACGAGGTAGGGTAATCCGGCCTCGGCGGCGGTATCCACTATTTCCTGCAGGTTTTCCCGCAGATTCTTCATGGGCGGGATGGTGATCGGTTTCCCATCGGGTCCGTTGGGGAGTTTTGCCCCCGGGGGAAGTTTGAATGGAGCACCGCTCACGTGATGCGATTTCCAGCTGAGGCCATTGTCTTTCAACAGCGCATTGAAATCTTTTGCGGAGTATCCGTAGAAGCCGCCCTTTTGACTGAAAGCCGACTCGATTTCCTTATAGCCGGTCTCAGCCACCTTTTTTATGGCTGCGGGCACATCTTTTTCAATGAGACCAAATAACGTGAAGAGTTGAAGCCCGGCGGGCGGCATGGCCGTTCTTTCCCAGGCAAAGGCATTCTTACCTAATAAAAAGCCGGCAGCCGTAAGGGCTGTACCGGTCTTTAAGAATTTTCTTCTGTCGAGCATACAGTGTCAGTTGATGGTTGAAAAGATAATTGGCTGGCCGGTATTTGGATCAGCGGCATGGAGACAGTCATCCGGGAATCTCCTCGCCAGATTCGCATCGGCCTTGTTGGTATGAATGTAAACCACAAACCAACAGGAATCTCCCAAAAAGCGACCGATTTCAAAAAAAATGCGACGAAATCGAGCCTCGGGTGATGTTGTTTAAGGGAACACCTTTTATCCGAAAACAGGTTGTATCGTCATCCAGGCGATAGAAGGAAAGAAATGCAGCTGAGGGGATAGTACCAGCGTTAATCATAGACATTCCCTTGCTTCGAAAGGCTAAGGCACGGGTAGGCCATAGGATGCTGAAAAGAAAAATACCTGTTGGCCATACCCGCGCCAGCAATAAAACCGGCTACTCAGTCCAGTTAAAAGAAATAAGGAACGTTTCCCTAAAGATTTTATGTTCGTAATGACGGAAAAGGAAATTGAGGCGATGGTGTCACAAAATGTGATACCATCAAAAAGCTATCTTGGTGGTGCCAAGCCTTTTTGTTTTACAGAGCAAGGTGTAACAATGTTGTCCTGTATTTTAAACAGCAAGACAGCCATTGAAGTAAATTTAAGAGTGGTCAGGGTTTTTGTAAAGATGCGGGAATACGCACTGACTCATAAGGAGATTTTAAAGCAACTGGCTGTATTGGAAAGGGAAGTGATAGGCAATAGCAAGGATATTGAAAATATTTTTACCACGCGCATCTTTTTACCTTTGCATTTGCGCAAATCCGAATGATGGCGAAAGCGTATTAATTTTTCAAAAATACTTTAGGTCCGAAAACGGGCCTGATGCTCATCCAGGCAATAACCGGAAAGAAATGCATCGGCACAGTCAGCAACGGAAATAATTCGGGGTTTTGAATATCCAACGGCAGCCGCACCGAAATCGGATACATGATACTGGCGAAAGAGATCAGCG
Source organism: Chitinophagaceae bacterium (assembly GCA_044226045.1). Classification (GTDB taxonomy): domain Bacteria; phylum Bacteroidota; class Bacteroidia; order Chitinophagales; family Chitinophagaceae; genus Endoryza. The sequence continues at coordinate 48,047 of JBGAHR010000004.1, read as the reverse complement.
AAAACAGCAGGTTGAAGATCAGTTCTGCCTTTGATTTGAATAAACGAAGACATAAAAAGCATCCGGCTGCTGCCACCATGCCGGCGATCAGGTTGATGCCGATTAGCACCGGTATATTGGTCACTTTTGAATAATCGGGCAATCCTTCATAGGTGAAGGCAAATCCAAAAATCCGGTGGTAGATAACGGAAGCGACGGCTGATAAAACACCAGCCGTCAGTCCCCAGTAAAAAAGTTTCCTGAACATATTTTATTTGGTTACAGGTACAGTCAATTCAACTTTGATCACTTTGCCTGCCTTTCCATTGGATGGATTCAGGTTGAAGTCATTCCTGTTTACTTCGAAAGAACCGGTAAAAGTGTTGTTCTGGAAGGTAAAAGGAATCACCGTTTCCTTCTGTACACCATGCATATCCAGGATACCCTTGGCTTCATAACCTGTAGCGGTTTTGGTTATGGCAGACGAGGTAAACCGGATGCTGGGATACTTCTCCACATCAAACCATTGCGCGCTTTTGGCGTGTGTGTTCTGCATTCCATTACCGGTATTGATGCTGGCAGCATCTACGGTAACATCAAATTTTGAACTACCCAGGTTTTTTTCGTCAAAGGCGATGCTTCCTTTAAGCCCGGTAAAAGCGCCGGAAGGATCACTGCTGGAGAATTTTACGGAATAGTTTTCTCCAATCTTCCAGTCTTGTGCTTTGAAAACAGTAAAAGCAGAGGCCGACACAATAATCAGTGCGGCGATGGGATACATTAGTTTCTTCATTTTAATTGTTTTTTATGTAGGAAAAAGTCGGGCCTTTATTCAAGTTAACGATTCGGCATACACGAACGGATATTGTTTTTACGAACGGCATCAGGTCTGCGATTTGCCGGCTATCTGCATAACCGCTTCCCGGTAGTTATCACTGACCGGAATCTCCACCTGTCCGATAAAAACACTATTCTTCCGGATGGCTGTAATCTGATCTTTGGAAACAATGAATGATTTGTGTACCCTGATAAAATCCTGCGATGGCAGTTCCTCCTCAATCATTTTCATGGTCATACGGGGAACAATGGGTTTATTGGGTGCGTTCTTCAGGTAGATCTTCACGTAATCTTTCAATCCTTCTACCCAAAGTATATCAGAGAAAACAATCTTTAACAGACTGTAATCAATATTGACAAAAAAATAACCTGCTTTTGCAGATGGCGTTTTCTGCCCACGGAGCTGGTGTAGTTCCCAGGCTTTGTGACAGGCTTTTACAAATCGATCGAGTGAAACGGGTTTTACGAGGTAATCCACCACATCGAGATTATAGCTTTCCAGCGCGTATTTTTCATATGCGGTGATGAGGATGAACATGGGTTTGACGGACAGGCTTTGAATGAATTGAAGTCCGGTCAGACCGGGCATCTGAATGTCAAGAAAAATCAGATCAACCTGTTCCGTTTTCAATACGTCCATCGCTTCCAAAGGGTTGCTGCAGGAGGCCACCAATTCCAGGAAAGGAACCTTGCGGATATTGTCCTCCAGCAATTCAAGCGCAAGAGGTTCGTCGTCGATGGCCAGGCAACGCATTTTCATGCTGAAAGATTTAAGTGAAGATGAATCTGGAACCAGTCTTCTTTAACGCCTATCTGCAATTGATGTCGTTGACCGTACAGCAGATTGAGTCTCCGCCGTACATTCGTAAGACCGATTCCGGAAGTGTTGTCTTTGATTTCATCAGACTGCACGGAGTACCGGTTTTTGACGGTAAAGTCCAAGGTTCCGTTCCTGGCCTGGAGTTCGATATCGATCCGGGCCTGCTGGATCATTCCCGTTCCATGCTTGAAAGCATTTTCAACAAAAGGGATCAGCAACATGGGTTCTATTTCATAACTGCTGTCGATATCGTGAAAGGAGGTATGGACGGTCACATTCTTACCGAAACGCATCTTCTGCAGATCGATGTAGCTCTGCAGGTAATCAATTTCTTTTTCCAGCGAAACCTTCTCTCCATCGGAATCATACAACATGTATCGCATGAGCGAAGAAAGTTTGATCAGGGAAGGTTCAAGCAGATCAGATTGTTTTCGGGCCAGGGCCACCATATTATTCAGCACATTGAACATGAAATGCGGACTGACCTGCGAACGCAGCAGGGACAATTCTGTTTTAAGATTTTCATTCTCTTTTTCCTGGGCCAGTTTGTCCGCTTTCATCCGGTCGCGGGTTGTCTGGTAGGCAATGCTGGCGGCAATAAAGAACAGGTAGATGAAAGTGGTAAAAAGGATATGGGCTCTCCAATAGAAATTGGTGTCGCCTGTTATGATCATCCGATTGGCCCATCCGATCAGGATGTACACAACGAATAGTACGATCAGGGAAAGGGTATAGGTGGTCGGGCGCGATTTGTTCAGCAGTCTTGGTATCAGTACCCAGGAATTAAAATAAAAGAGACCGATCCAGAAAAGATTATTGACCACATAGTACCAGATACCCGCATCGCCATCATTGTGTTTTTCCGGCTGGTTGTTGTAGGTAGGCCGCAAAATAAACGGCAGAGAAAACAACAACAGCCATACAGCGATGTGTGCAAGGGCAATGAGCCATTTCCTGGTAACCGGCAGTTTCATGTGAGTAAAAATAACCATTAACCCAACATTTGCCGGGATGAGCGGCAAATACTGCGACGAAAACGGTCTTTTCAGCGACCAGCCCCGCGTCGGCGATTACCAGCGGGTAGCAACAGTAAATCCCCAGGTCAGCGGGTTCCCCAGGTGAACAGCCCCGAAATCGTAGGCGTAGGCGATATACTTGCGGTCCAGCAGGTTCCTGCCCCAGAACAGAATATCCAGGTGACGGAAACTGACGCCCGCGCGTGTATTAATAAGGTTGTAATCGTTTTGGGCGATCTGATTGGCTAAATCGAAATACTGTTTTCCCACATTCATCCATTCTCCTCTGAGCAATACATGGTTCTGTCCATTCTTGCCGAAAGGAATAGAATATTGAATGGCCAGCGAAGAGGTGGTTAAAGGAGTAAATATTTGCCTGTTGCCGGAAAGATCAGCTACGGAGCCATTGGACGAAATCTTCAATTCATCATAGGTGGCATGGGTATAACCAAAATTGTAATCTACCTGCAGGTTTTTAACAGGTGTAGCGCTGATCTCCACTTCCGCTCCGGCGCTATTCAGTTTACCGGCATTTTTGGTAACAGTGATCGCATCGGGCAAAATGAGTGTGGGAACCTGTACATCATTTACACGGGTATAGAAAACGGCCAGGTTTAACTGAAGCCTGTTTTGCCAGAAGGTGTTCTTCAAACCCGCTTCCACATTGTTGCTGTATTCAGGTTTGTAGCCAAATAAGGGTGGCTGACTCGGATCGAGTCCCAACTGGGTTAATCCACCCGCCCTGAATCCGCGGCTATAAGTCAGATAGGCAAGCATGTTTTGTTGAATATCGTAAGCCAGACCGAGTTTGGGAGATACAGCGGTATAATCGACTGTTGCGCTGGTATCGGGAAGGATATTGAAGGGTGGGGTGGAACCTTGCTGATAATCGCCGGTCACGGTATACTTTTTCTTTTCATAGTCTGCGCGCAACCCTGCAATCAATTTCAATTTGGCATTGATGGCATATTCTGCCTGTCCAAACGCCGCTCCACCGGTTGATTTGCCTTTATTCGTATTGATTACAGAGAAATTTTTATCGGGCGCGCCCACCAAAAGCGCATCTTCTCCGAAATGGGTGGCTTGTTTTACAGGATTGTCCTGGTGGAAGAAATACAATCCGGCGGTCCATTTTAGTGCAGAGCGGGTGGAAGGAGAGGAACTGAATTTGAATTCCTGCGTAAATACCTTCACTTTGTTCCAGCTGTTTCCATAGTCGTTGATAATGGTGATACCATCAATGGGAGAAAAGTCGCCGTCGAGTGGCGCGTTGTAATAACGATGATTGCTTTGATAAGCCGTCTGCGAACTGAATTGTACACGCGAGCCGCTGTGACGAACAGTGAGTGAACTGTTCAGCGTATTGTCGATCATTCGGGCGGTGGCGTTCTGAGCCAGGTGAAAAGGATCATCAAAGGCGCCCTGCAGATCGGCTACCAGCGGGAAAGCACCATTATTCCTGTTGTTGTGATGCTTCACATTCAAATCGATCATCCAGTTTTTTGCGGGGAGGTACTTCAGGTAATAATTACCGGTTATACTGTGTTGTTTATCGTAGCTGCTGTTTGTATAGTCATTGGTATAATAGCCATCGCGCGACTGGTATACACCCGATGCGCCGAAGTAAAGTTTGTCTTTTACAACCGGTGTGCGGAATCCGGCGGTATACCTTTGCTGGTTGTAGTTGCCAATATTCACTTCTGCAAAACCGCTGGTGGTATTTCCCGGCTGACGGGTAATGATGTTAATAACGCCACCCATGGCATTTCGACCATACAGCGTTCCCTGGGGCCCTCTCAGCACTTCGATGCGTTCAACATCAAAAAGGTTGGCGATATAGGTATCGAGTCCAAACTGGTTCACCCCATCAATATAAGTGGCCACCGCGGGGTCATAGGATGTTGTGGTAATGCCGCGAATGGAGGTAACATTTCGGTCATCGCCTGAATTACCGGAGTACAGGTTTGGTATGATGGCCGTAATCTCGTTTGCCTGCCAGATTCTGTAATCCCTCACTTTCCGTGCAGAAAGGGCAGATACGGTCAGGGCCGCTTTCTGGAGCGCCTCTTCCTTTTTTTGTGCACTGACCACCACCTCATCGAGAGCAACCGATTCGCTTTCCAATTGAATTTGCAGAATACCATTATAAGGGACTTCCACCTCCGAATTTTTTGAGGCGAAACCGATGGAAGTAATGGAAAGCTGGTAATGGCCGGCCGCCAGCCCCTTGAAGACAAAGCCTCCGTCGTTGCCGGAAACAGTCCCTTCGGTGCTATTGAGAACCAGGATGGTGGCACCGGCAACAGGATGGCCCTTTTTGTCTACCAGTTTTCCCTGCAATGATTGTGCGTAGATAGAAAATCCTAAAAGTTGAAAAAGACTAATCAGTAGTACTGTGCGCATGAGTTTTGTATTGGAGTGGTTCGGATAAGAGCCTGTAAAATTACGGCTTGATATTAATTAGTTGCAAAACTGACCATGGTTTTATCTTTTATCCTCCTGCCCGTAGTAATATTGCCGCTGTTGTGGATTAATTAAATCGTATCCGGTAATAAGAAAATCCTTTCCGGGTCCGTTATTCGTCAATCTGAATTTTTACCCCCAGATGTTGAACTATATGTTTTCCAGTATCAGAATGATCTGCCCGATTGTGCTGGCAGGGTTAATTGGAATGGCTTGCCAGGATAAACCGGCGAAAGCAGTTGTTGCGGCCCCTGTTACGGATTTGAAGGCCGGTTCTGCGGATTCCGTTGCGCAAAAGATCCCTTCAGTAACCAAAATCGACCCGGCTACTACCATTCTCGCCCGTAAACAGGTTCCGATTTTATGTTATCACCAGATCCGGGACTACCGGCCTACCGATTCAAAAACAGCCCGCGATTATATCGTTCCCCCGGCGGCTTTCAAAGAACAAATGAAAGCACTGGCAGACAGCGGATATAAAACCATCCTGCCGGAAGAACTGTATGCCTACCTGGCTGCAGGCATTCCTGTTCCGGAAAAAGCGGTCATGATCACCTTCGACGACACCGACCTCGATCAATTTACCATAGCCAAACCGGTATTGGAAGAACACCACTTTAAAGGAGTTTTCTTCATCATGACCGTCTCCCTGGGCCGACCTCATTACATGAGCAAAGAACAGGTAAGGCAATTGTCAGACGAAGGGCATTATATCGGCTCGCACACCTGGGATCATCACAATGTAAAGAAGTACCAGGGCGCAGACTGGGTAACACAGATAGAAAAGCCTTCCAGGCAATTGGAACAGATCACCGGTAAGAAAATTGAATTCTTTGCTTATCCATTTGGATTGTGGAACCGGGAAGCGATACCCGAATTAAAGAAACGCGGATTCAAAGCCGCCTTTCAGCTGATTGGTCCGCGTGATCCCGACGATCCCCTCTTTACCATCAGAAGAGTCATTATTACCGGAACCATGTCTGGTCCCGCCACCATCAGTCGGATGAGGGGAGCGTTTCGGAGCTGACAGGGTTTGCGGTTAACGGTTTGCGGTTTACGGTTTAGGTTAGATTTTCTATAATTTAAATACTAAACATAAACTTCAACTGCAAACCGCAAACAGCAAACCGCGAAACGAAAATCGCCCTACGCTTCCATATAACTCTCTGTCGGTTCGCACACACAAATCAGGTTTCTGTCTCCGTGGGTGTTATTGACACGGGCAACAGATGGCCAGAATTTGTTTGACCTGATATATGGTAATGGGAAGGCAGCAACCGTTCTTGAATAGGGATGATTCCATTCATCGGCTGTTACGACAAACTGGGTATGAGGTGCATTCTTTAAGGCATTATCCTTTTTATCTGCTTTTCCTTCTTCGATGTCGCGTATCTCCTGGCGGATGCCCAGCAGCGCATCGCAGAACCGGTCGAGCTCAGCTTTGTCTTCGCTTTCTGTCGGCTCAATCATGATCGTGCCGGCCACCGGAAAACTCATTGTAGGTGCGTGGAAGCCGTAATCCATCAGTCTTTTTGCCACATCTTCCGCTTCGATTCCCGCGGAAGTCTTGAACGGCCGCAGGTCTACAATAAACTCATGAGCGCAGGTGCCATTGGTGCCGGTATACAGAATATCAAAATCTTTTTGAAGGCGGGCCTTCATGTAATTCGCGTTCAGGATCGCATATTCCGTAGCTTTTTTAACACCGCTGGCACCTAACAGTCTGATGTATGCGTAACTGATCAGCAGGATGGACGCGCTGCCGAATGGAGCCGCGCTCACCGCACCATGAGGGGCATTACCCTCGCTCACTACATGCGAAGAAAGATGAGGGGCCAGGTGTTTTTTCACGCAGATGGGTCCCATGCCGGGGCCACCGCCGCCATGAGGAATAGCGAATGTTTTATGCAGGTTCAGGTGGCAGACATCTGCACCAATGATTCCGGGTGAGGTGAGTCCAACCTGGGCATTCATATTGGCGCCATCCATATAAACCTGTCCGCCATGCTGGTGAACGATTTCACAGATTTCTTTTACGGTCTCTTCGAATATTCCATAGGTACTTGGATAAGTGATCATGGTACCTGCGAGGTTGGCGCTGTATTGTTCTGCTTTGGCACGGAAATCGGCTACATCAATATATCCGTTTTCGAGAGCTTTTACCACTACTACTTTCATACCCGCCATTACTGCGCTGGCAGGGTTGGTGCCGTGCGCTGAAATCGGGATCAGTATTACATTGCGATGATGGTCTTTATTGGCGAGGTGGTAATTGCGAATGGCGAGCAGCCCGGCATATTCTCCCTGCGCTCCGCTGTTGGGCTGAAGCGAGCAGGCATCGAAACCGGTGATCTCACAGAGGTATTGTTCCAGTTCTTTGATGATCTGCAGATATCCTGCTGCCTGGTCTTGCGGAACAAACGGATGCATTTTGCTCCAGTGAGCCCAGCTCAATGGCATCATTTCTGTTGCAGCATTGAGTTTCATGGTACAGCTTCCGAGAGAGATCATGGAAGTGTTCAGTGAAAGATCTTTATTCTCCAGTTGCTTGATGTAACGCATCATCTGGCTTTCGCTGTGGTGGCTATTGAATACCGCGTTGGTGAGAAATTCAGACGTGCGGGTAAGCGAAGTGGGGATATGGCTAAGGGAGGCATTCTCGGCAATGTCAAATGCCACGGGATCCACATCGTTCTCGAAACAGTTGATCAGGTCGTAAAGATCCTGTGTTGTTACTGTTTCGTCGAGTGAAATGCCCACCAGGTTCTTACTGATATAACGCAGGTTGATTCCCTGGCGAAGCGCTTTTTCCCTGATGGACTGAATGTCGTCGACCTTCACGGCGATGGTATCAAAGAACTGACCGGATGCGAGTTCGAATCCGCGGGATGTTAGCGACTCGGCGACGGTCTGGGTCAGCAATGCCACTCTTTTGGCAATATTCTTCAATCCTTCGGGTCCATGATAAACGGCATACATGGCGGCCATATTGGCCAGCAATGCCTGTGCGGTACAAATATTGGAAGTTGCTTTTTCCCGTTTGATATGTTGTTCTCTTGTTTGCAATGCCATTCTCAACGCACGATGTCCCTGTGCGTCGATGCTGATACCGATGATCCTTCCGGGAATGGCTCTTTTGAAATCATCCCGTGTGCTGAAGAAGGCGGCATGCGGTCCACCGAAACCAAGGGGTACTCCAAATCTTTGAGCAGATCCAAACGCAACATCTGCGCCCAGTTCCCCGGGTGGTGTTAATAAAGTTAAAGCCAGCAGGTCGGTAGCCATGGCTACATAAGCGCCGGCGCTATGTACTTTTTCAATGAATGAACGATAGTCTTCCACTGCCCCGATATTATTGGGGTATTGCACGAGTGCGCCGAAATAAGTATGATCGATATTGATTTTTTTGTAGTCGCCTCTCACCACTTCTATACCTAATGGCATAGCCCGGGTGATAACAACATCTACTGTTTGAGGGAACACTTCATTGTCTACAAAAAATTTGGGCGCTGTAATCTCGTCCGTTTTATTAACATGATGGAAGAACATGTTCATCGCCTCTGCAGCTGCCGTAGCCTCATCCAGCAAAGAAGCATTGGCGATAGGAAGGGCAGTGAGCTCACTTACCATGGTCTGGAAATTCAACAGGCTTTCGAGTCGGCCTTGTGAAATTTCTGCCTGGTACGGAGTGTATTGGGTATACCAACCCGGGTTTTCGAAGATATTTCGAAGGATCACTGATGGTGTCAGCGTATCGTAATAACCCTGACCGATATAGTTTTTGTATACTTTATTTTCCAAGGAAACTTCTTTCAGGTAACTGAGCAGATCCGCCTCGCTCATCGCTTCCGGTAATTGAAGGGGGCGGGAAAGGCGAATAGAAGCGGGAACGGTTTGGTCGATTAGCTCTTCCAGGCTATCTACGCCTATGGTTTTCAACATGGAAGACTCAGATCCTGTGGTACCGATGTGTCGGGTAATGAATTCGTTGGATTGTTGTTCGAAGAGATTCATGCCAGTAGTAATATTTGTTTTTAACTGTCTGCTGAAAGGAAGCGCAAAGTTAACAGTTGCAAACGATACTAACAGCCATTTGTTGAAGAGGTGCAAAGGCTGGGGAAAAGGAGTGTGAACCCAAAAACAGGTCAGGGATTGTCTTTCTCGAGGGGCCCGGTTTTCAGGGGAACCAGTTCCGGGTTGGTACCGGGTTCCATTTTCAGTTCACCTGATTCCTGTTGCCGGAGTTGTTCACTGGTAAGCCGGCTGCCATCATGGCTCCAGCCGGGTGGTCCGAACAAATACCACCATTTCTCTTTCAAGCCTATATCCGGGCGTTTGAGGTCATCGCGGATGGCTGCCCATTCGTGAAATACAATGTTCACCGGCGACTCTTTCTCCAATGGCTTGGTTAACCCATACCGGATTGGCTGGTATTGAGGGGCTGCCACTTCAGGCTGAAAGGTTCCAAAGAGCTTGTCCCAGATGATCAGGAACATGCCCATATTCTTGTCGAGATAAAGCGCATTGGAAGCATGATGAACCCGGTGATGGGAGGGGGTCACCAGGAAATACTCGAGAAAGCCCATCCGGTTGATCAGTTCAGTATGAACAAAGATGCCCCAAATCTGGGTGGCCGCGAAGACAAATACAATATCTACCGGATGAAATCCCATCATGGCCAGCGGAATGAAATAAATGAACCGGTACAAAGGCTGGAATAAAGAAGAACGGAAACCCACACTGAAATTCATCTTGTCAGAGGAATGGTGTGTAACATGAACGGCCCAGAAAAATCGAACCTCATGATCAAAACGGTGAAGCCAGTAATACAGGAAATCTTCCAGTATCACAAGCATGATCCAGTATACTATCGGGTTGGTGAATGCGAAAAACTGATGATTGAAGAAATACAACAGTATGGCAACATACATACTCCGGATGACCAGGTCGATCAGGCTGTTGCCCAACATCAGGAACAGGTTGGTGGCGGTATCTTTCCAGGTGTACAATTTCCGGTGGCGATAATTGCTCAGCAGCAGCTCTACCCCGATAATGATAACATATACAGGGGTGCTGATGAATATGAGCCATTGTTCTTTCAGACTGTCCATACCAGGGAAGTAGAGGCACAAAAGTACAATCAATTAAGGTTTGACCGTATCTTCGGTCGTTAATATTTACAAAATGGCGAAGGACCTGCTGAATAACTGGGAGAAAAAATCGAGGGAAAGAAAAAAGCTGTACAAGAATTTTCTGCAAAGAGCTCCCAAGAACGCGGTATTAAAGGCGTTGCCCGATTTAAACGAGGAGGCCTTTTCGAAGATAGATTGCCTTCAGTGTGCCAATTGTTGCAAACATTATTCCCCGCGATTCAAAACACCCGATATCAAACGCATCAGCCGGCATCTGCGAATGAAAGAAAGTGATTTTATTGAAACCTACCTGCGGCTCGATGAGGAAGGCGATTATGTGGTAAAGACCAGTCCCTGCCCATTTCTGCAAAGCGATAATCATTGCGCGATCTATGAGGAGCGGCCATCCGATTGTCAGCGCTTCCCTTATACCGACGAAGATGTCATATTAAAACGCCAGCCACTCACCCTGAAAAACGCGGAGTTCTGTCCAATTACCTACTATGTATTGGAACGATTGATGGAAACGGTGGAAAAATAACCGAAACCTTATTTGTTCGTCAACTCATCATAGGCCGCGCTAAGCGGTCGCTGCAAGCCATCTCCTTTCCATTCGGTCGTAAACGGAAGTGTGGTTGTTTTCAGCATTTCTTCCTTTGTTTTGCCACTGTTGATTTCCTTTTGGGTGAAATCAAGAATGTTATTGAGATATTCGGCGAATTTGTCCAGGTCCTCGTGTGTGCCGGTAATATCGTATCCATCGGCAGAATGACCGTAGACGTAGATTGTTTTTTTATTCAGTTTCTTCTTTGTTTTCTCCAATACCTGTATCCAGCTCCTCATATTGGCGCCGGCTGTGCGGTCAACAAAAGGATGGCGGCGGTTGAACAACAGATCGCCCATATGCGCGATGTTTTCTTTTTCCAGGTGTATGACGCTATCGCCATTGGTATGGCCGGCTCCGAAATAGTACAGGCAGAAATTCTGCTTGCCAATTTTTTCACACCAGGTAGTGCCATAGGTCTGGTCGGGGTATAATTGTTTGTCCTCGGTTTTCTGGGCAATGGCCGAGGTTTGCTGGTTTTTCAACGAATTTTCATGAGCGAGCACATGGGGAACAATGCCTTTGAAGGAGATGTTCCCGCTGGTATGATCACCATGGTGATGCGTATTGATCAGCAGACGGAAGGGACTGTTCTGTTGTTTTTTGAGTTCGTCTATCAGGTGCCGGGATTGATCAGGGAATTGCGAATCAACTACCACAATGCCATCCGAGGTAAAGGAAAACAGGATGGTTCCGCCACGTTCGGTGAACACACCGGTCTCCGGGGTGAGCATTTTTATTTTCCAGGCAGGCTGCTGAAACAGGGTGGCCATCAGATCGCGGGGAGCTAATGATAATAATCCTGCTGCCAGCGCGCTGTTACGAATGAATTGACGACGTTGCATAGTTGATAGATTAGTTGGTTGAAAACAAATCAGGCATTGAATGTAACAAAGTTTTTTCGTGCTGGTTTAGTGAAACAGCCTTGTTTTACCGGATTTGTCGTTCAATATTCAAATTTTTTCAGGCTCGGGGCTTTGATAGCGGTAATGATCACTACCAGCAGGGTCATGCATCCACCGAAAATGATGGCAAAGGGAACCGAGTTACCCAGCAGTCTTTTGGAAACGCCGCTTTCAAAAGAACCCAGTTCATTGCTGGAATTGATGAACATTGAATTCACTGCCGATACCCGCCCGCGCATTTCATCGGGTGTGGTGAGTTGAAGTACCGTTCCCCGCACAATTACACTGAGTCCATCACAGGCACCACCGAGCAACAGAGCGAAGAAAGAGATCCAGTACCAGTTGGATACGCCGAAAGCGATGATGCAGATGCCAAACCCGGCTACCGCATACAATAATTTTTTTCCCTGCCCACTTCTCATTGGAAAAACCGTCAGTAACAGGATGCTGCAGGCAGAACCGATATCCATCGCCGCATTCAGCCATCCATAGGCCTTGGGACCGGCCTGCAGTATTTTCAATGCCACCTCGGGAATAAAAGCAACCACCCCACCGAAGAGAACCGCAAAAAGGTCCAGGGAGATGGCGCCGAGGAGGATTTTATGGTTAAATACGTAGTGAAGGCCTTCCTTCACACTCTTCCAGGCATCTTCATCCTTCTTCATCAGAAGAGCCGGCAGTCTTGGAATGTTATAGAGTGAGACAGAGGCCACCAGGCAAATACCCAGAATAACATAATAAGTATGATTGACACCAATGCCCGCAATCAGGAAACCGGCAATGGCATGTCCCATGATGGAAGCAATGAGCCAGGTAGACGAACTGATATTGGCCGCGAAGGGTAAGATGTTTTTCGGAACCAGTTGAGCGAGGATTGCATTGGAAGTAGGGCCTGCAAAAGCCCGGATCACTCCGGTGAAAAAGATGATCGCGTAAAAGAAATACTTCAGGTGGTCTTTGTGAACCAGTTGCTCGAACCAGTTTGTGGTAATGACAATCATGCAGGCCATACAAAGGCTGTAAGCCACGATGCCTTTCAATAATAATGTTCTTTTATCCGACCGGTCAATCACATGCCCGGCATAGAGCGCCAGGGAAAACACCGGCACAAACTCCGCCAGCCCGGCCATGCCAATGGCGAAAGTATCCTGGGTTAGTTCAAACAGTTTGAAACCGGCCACCGTGGTCAGCATCCGAAGCGCCATGATATAGAAAAAGCGTGATACTATATAAAAGCGGAAGTTCCTTTCCCGGAAAGGGGCAAATTTATCACTCGTAAAAGCGGTCATGCTGTTGTTGAATTAGTCGTTCTCAGGGTAAGGTCAGATAATGCTGTCCTTCGTCATATTCTTTCTCGAGGGCTTCCAAAATTACGTTGAATTGCTTTTGATTGCTCAAAAAGTCGGCATTCGACGCGTCAATAAACAGTGTTTTGATGTTATGCTGTTTAATATAGTTGGTATAGGTCTGTTGCAGATTGAACAGGTATTCATCGGGGATCGCCTGTTCGTAGGGCCTTTGTCTTTTTCGGATATTCTGCTGCAGTTTGTTTACCGGCGCATGCAGGTAGATCAGCAGGTCGGGCTGAATGATCTGCTGATGAATGATATCAAACAGTTTTTGATAGAGGCGGAATTCCTCTTCGGGCAGATTAACCTTGGCAAACAACAGGCATTTTGTGAACAGGTAGTCTGAAATGGTCACCTGTTGAAACAGATCCTTTGTATGCACCAGTTCCTTTAATTGTTTGTATCGTTCCGCCATAAAAAAAAGCTCCAGCGGAAACGCGTACTGGTTCGGGTTTTCGTAGAATTTTGCCAGGAAGGGGTTATCGGCAAACTGTTCCAGTACCAGCCTTGCATTAAAATGACGGGCCAGCAGATGCGCCAGGGTGGTTTTACCGGCGCCTATATTTCCTTCTATTGTAATAAAGTGATAATTCATTCGGCTCGGAAGCGAGCGCAAATTACTTGAATTGAAAAATTCATCAGGCGCTGGTGAAGATTTGTGGAAAAATATCAATGCAATTTTCTGACAGGCAAAGCATCCTCGCAGGCAAACAACAATTCCCGGATGGATTTATGCACAACAGGATGAATCAATGCCGGGGCAATTTCGGCCAGCGGCTCGAGGGCAAACCGGCGGCGGGTCAGTTCGGGATGGGGTAATGTAAGCAGGTCTGTTTGCATCACCCGATCGTCGTACAGGAGCATGTCGATATCAATCACTCTGGGTCCGTATTTTTCATTCCTGATTCGGCCGAGCCTGTTTTCAATCTCCAGCAGTTCCCTCATCAGCACGGTGGGAGGTAATGCAGTTTCCAGGATCAGGGCCTGGTTTAAAAAGGCAGGCTGGTCAGTTTTTCCCCAGGCAGCTGTTTCATATAAAGAGGAATACTGCAGCATTCTGCCGCAACGCATCGCGATCAGTTCCGCTGCTTTTTCAAGACTCTCTTTTCTGTTGCCTTTGTTGCCGCCTGTCAGTAGATACGCTTTGTTCATAATTTCCCTACCTTACGTCGGTCAAATATCTTGGATTTTTGCAATAAACTATTGAAGGGATGTCAAGCTTTTTCAGGATCTTTTTTGCTTCATTGCTCGCCCTGGTGGTATTCACAATCATGGTTATTTTGCTGCTGGCAGGTCTCGTCAGCAGTTCCACTCCCAAAGTAACAACCGGTCAGAAAGCAGTGCTGGTGCTCGATTTGTCTGTTCCTTTTCCGGAAGTGAAAGTGGAAAATCCTTTGGCATCTCTCACCGGGGATGATCAGTATGATATTCCCGGGGTATACGATGTGGTAAGGCTGATAGAAAAAGCCGCCACAGACAGTGCGGTAAAAGGGATTCTCGTTCGCTGTGGTACCAATAACAACGGGTTTGGTAGCAGCGAAGAGATCCGAACAGCTCTCGCCAATTTTAAAAAGTCGCGGAAATTCGTGTATGCGTATGCCGATGTAATCACCCAGGGCGGATACCTGGTTGCCAATATTGCCGATAAGATCTATTGCAATCCCAAAGGAGGCCTCGACTGGCGGGGTTATTCCATGAATTATTTCTTCCTGAAAGGTACACTGCAGAAGCTGGAGATCGAACCGCAGATATTTTATGCCGGAAAATTTAAAAGCGCCACCGAGCCTTTCCGCGAAACCCAAATGACAGAGGCGAATAAACTGCAAAGTTCTGAAATACTCCGTGACCTGTATGGGCATTTTCTTGTTCAAACTGCAGACGCCCGCAAGATCGATACAGCTACCTTGCACGGATATGCGAACAGGAATGCTATTCAATCGCCCAAAGACGCGCTCGATGCCGGCCTGGTAGATGGGTTGAAATATGAAGATGATGTGCGCGAAGAGTTGAAAGCAAGGCTTCGCTTAAGCCCTTCTCAGAAATTGAACCTGGTACCCCTGTCAAAATATGCCCAGGCTGTTTTGTACAAGAAATTCGGGAAGGAAAAGATCATGGTGATCTATGCACAGGGCGATATTGTTGACGGGAAAGGCGAGAGAAACACGATCGGAAGCGAAAGTTATATGAACCTGATCCGGAAAGCCCGGACCGATGCGTCGATAAAAGCGGTAGTTTTCAGAGTAAACTCTGGTGGTGGAAGCGCGCTGGCCAGTGAAAATATCTGGAAAGAACTGACCCTGACCCGGCAATTGAAACCGGTGGTGGTCAGTTTCGGAGATGTAGCCGCTTCGGGTGGTTACTATATTTCCTGCAATGCCGACAGCATTTTTGCCGAGCCTAATACAATTACCGGCTCCATTGGTGTATTTACGATTCTGCCCAACATGCAGAAATTCTTCAATAATAAACTGGGCATTACATTCGATGGCGTTAAAACAGCGCCCGATGCAGATGCTTTGTCCGTTAGCAAACCGTTAACCGAAAGCCAGAAAAAATGGTTGCAGAATGGTGTCGACAGTATTTATGCCAGTTTTCTGACGCGGGTAGCCGAGGGAAGAAAAAAAACAAAAGACTATATAGACAGCATTGGACAGGGCAGGATCTGGAGCGGCAGCCGGGCAGTTGAATTGGGACTGGTGGATAAACTGGGAGGATTGCAGGATGCGATAGATTGTGCAGCCAGGATGGCCCGGATTACCGATTATCGTTTGCGCGAATACCCCGAGCCGGAGAATATACTTGATCGCATTCTGGGTACTCAAAAATCCGGTACGCAAACCCGGGAGGCGATCCGGAAAGAATTGGGAGAAGATGCTTTTAAAACATATGAAACGATCCGGCGTATAAAAGCTATGACAGCGGCGCCCCAGGCCCGACTTCCGTTTGAGTTTGTGATACAGTAATATAAATTCAGTGAACCGCGCTCCGGATTGAATCAGCCTTTGGCGTACATTCGCTCTGATTTAAGCATTAACAGTATCGTGTTATTTAAGTTTTATGTCGAAACCTTATAGTCAGCTCCGCGCCATGCTGGCCATTACCAGGGCCAGTCTTACCACTATTTTTAAAAGTCCCCAGGCGGTTTTTTTCAGTCTGTTTTTTCCCATCGTGCTGATCATGATTTTCGGTGCCATCGGAGGAAATGGCGGGGCATCCGTTGATGTGGCCTTTCATTGGAAATCGGATACCAGCAACATACTGTATCATTCCATCCGTGCCAATAAGGTGTTTAATATTGAACATGCCGATACTGCGGAACTGATGGACCGGTTGAAAAAGGGCAGAGTGGTGGCGCTGATAGATATTCAACCTTCAGCATCCGGAAAATCCAGATCAGGATACGATATTCATTTGATCACTTCGTCTGCCAGCAAGAGAGACTTCCCCTTGCTTCAGTCTGTCATGAATGGACAGATCAGTTATATGTCTTCCATGGATTCGAGTTATACGCAATATGCCAATATCTCTGTGGAAGAAGTGCCCGGTCGCCGATACCAGATGATTGATTTCTATCTGCCGGGCATGCTCGGGTTCTCCCTGATCGGCGCGGCGGTTTTTGGCGTGGCCTTCGTGCTTTTTTCTCTGAGAGAAACGCTGATCCTTAAAAGAATGTACACTACTCCTATTAAACGAGGTTATATAATAGTAGGTGAAAGCATTGGCCGGGTATTGTTTCAACTGGCTACAGCGGTGGTGATCATCCTCTTTGGCAAGTATGCTTATGGGTTTCACCTGTCGCACGGGTGGATCACTTTCTTTGAATTGCTGGTGTTATCGTTATTTGGCCTGCTGGTATTTATGGGTTTTGGTTTTTTTATCAGCAGTATAGCCAAAAACCAAAACGTAATTCCTATTTACGCCAACCTCTTCATGTTTCCCCAATACTTTTTGTCCGGGACTTTCTTTCCGAAAAGCCTTTTACCCGAAGGACTGCAATCCGTAATTAAGTTTCTGCCTTTAACGGCATTGAATGATGCGATGCGAAATGTTTCTTTCGAAGGGGCGCACCTCACCGACTGCGGCCGCCAACTCGCTATTCTGTCGGCCTGGGTCGTTATCGTCTATGCGCTGGCAGTCAGGTTTTTTAAGTGGGAATAATTATAAAACGACAATCGTCTTACGCGCGACAACTGCAAACAATAAATTTTGCCAATATGCGGCTGATAAAACTTGGATTGATCAGTGTTATCGGATTGTTTTTAGTGATCATGGCTATTTCGCTGCTCATTCCATCCAATGCGAGAGTATCGAGGGCAGTAACCATTGAAGCGCCGGTGGATTCTGTCAGGAATTACCTGGGTAATATGAAAAACTGGATGCAATGGAACACTTTGTTGCAGAACGAACATTTGACCCATATCACTGTTAATGAGAAGCTGTTTCATGCCGAGCAGATGGATGTGGAGTTGGTGTCGGTGGATACTGCTTCCATCGTGACTGCCTGGAAAAGGCCCGGCCAGGAACCCATCATGCATACCATTGGTATCACTGCGGCAGGAAATGCCACCATTGTGAATGCTTTTTTTGATTTCAAGGTGAAATGGTATCCCTGGGAAAAATTTGGTAGCATAGTTTTTGATAAGGAGATGGGACCGCCCCTGGAGAAATCCCTGGGCAACCTCAAAATTAACTGTGAAAAACATTGAACTGTCAGTAAATTCCATTAATAAAAACAAATCAATATGAAAAAGTTTCTCTTTCTAACGGTTCTGATCGCAGGTGCGATGAGTTTTTCCTGCAAGGCTCAGAAAAGCCCCCGTGTGAGCGCGGAAGGTAAAGATGTAAAAGTTTCTTACGGACAGCCCTCCAAGAGAGGCCGTGTGATCTTCGGCGGACTCGAACCCTGGGGTAAAGTGTGGAGAGCCGGCGCCAATGAAGCAACAGAAATCACTTTCAAGAAAGATGCAAGCTTTGGCGGCAAGCCGATCAAAGCCGGAACGTATACCCTGTTTATTCTTTTGAATGAAAAAGAGTGGACGGTTATTCTCAATAGCGTAACCGGACAGTTTGGCGCTTTCGAATATGAAAAAAACAAAGCCAAGGATGTTTTGCAGGTAGCCGTTCCTGTGAAAACCCTTTCTTCGGAGATTGAAAAACTGACCTACCGGTTTGACTCCAACAACTCCCTGATCATCGAGTGGGATAAGTCACAGATCACCGTTCCCATCAAAATGTAAGAACACATTGAACCATAAAAAAGCCCCGAAATCAAATCGGGGCTTTTTGTTTATAGTGATCGGATGATCTCGATAATCGTATCATGCACTCTTTTCAGCTCTTCACGCGTGAAGCAATAGGGTGGCATGATGTAAACCGCATTGCCCAGGGGCCGGAGGAAAATACCTTTATCGAGCGCCCTACGCGTGATAACCTGGCTGATATTGTTCAAATATTCATCTTGGCCCCGGTCGACTTCAAAGGCCAGGATCGTTCCCAATGTTCTAACCTGTCGAACAGGAAGACCCGATTCTTCCAACTGCTTTTTGAAGGATTGGTTTTCTGCTTCAATCATCCTGATTGCCTGCAGGCAGGAGTCGGCTTGCAGGAGGTCGAGACTGGCTAATGCGGCTGTGCATGCCAGTGGGTTTGCCGTAAACGAATGGCCGTGAAAAAAGGTTTTCAGTTTGTCGTCGGTTACAAAGGCCTGATAGATTCGATCGTTACAGGCGGTTACCCCGAGTGCCATGGTGCCACCGGTCAATCCTTTGCTAAGACAGATAATATCGGGCGGGAAAGCGGCATATTCGGATGCGAACAGTTTACCTGTTCTTCCAAAGCCGGTCATTACTTCGTCGGCAATGGCAATGATATCATGCTTTTGGCAAGTGGAGAGCAAGGCATTGAGCACTTCAACCGGGTACATCTTCATTCCACCCGCGCCCTGTACCAGGGGTTCATAAATGAAGCAGGCAAATTCATGCCAGGGGAGCTCGGGGATCGATTGAGCATTGTCGGGTACATCGATAAAAACCACTTCAAAAAGCTTGTCGTGGAATGCCAGGGTGAACACACTTCGATCGCTCACGCTCATGGCGCCAAAGGTGTCGCCATGGTAACTGTTGTTCAATGCCAGGATCTTGTTGCGGGTTGAGCCCTCTCCACGGTTCCACCAGTACTGGATCGCCATCTTGATGGCCACCTCCGTGGAAGTGGAACCATTATCGCTGTAAAAAATGCGGCTGAAGGGGCCCGGCAGCAGCGGTAGCAGACGCTCGGCGAGGCTTACGGCCGGTTCATGTGTAAAGCCTGCGAAAATAACCTGCTCCAGTTGAAGGGCCTGTTCATACAGCTTTTTGGCCACATATGGATTTGCATGTCCATGAAGGGTTACCCACCAGCTGCTGATGGCATCAAGATAGGATTGATTGGTTTCGTCGATGAGCAGTGAACCTTCTCCCCGAACGATCCCGATGGGGTTGTCCATTTTTTTCTGGGGGGTAAAAGGGTGCCAGATCACCCGGCGGTCTCTCTCGGCTAAATTCATGCGGCAAAAATAACCCTGTAAAACCATCTGTAAGGGAGCAATTTACATCGGCCTAAATGCTTTCTCAGACCCTAAAATGGCCAATTCATACAAGGCAGACTTGTGGTGCAACGAAAGGCTGCCTAACCTTGTCATACCAAACGAATTTTCTGAATGGATCAATATCAACTGGTAAGGGAGTGCTTGAAGGGAAAGCCGGCGGCTCAAAGGGAATTGTACCACCAATTCGCGGAGAACATGCTGGGGATCTGCTATCGGTATACCAAGTCGCTGACTGATGCGGAAGATGTTCTGCAGGAAGGCTTTATAAAGGTTTTTAAGAACCTGCACCAGTTTAAGTTCGAAGGGGAACTGGGGGGGTGGATTCGCCGGATCATGGTGAATACCGCCATCAACTACCTGAAAAAGAATAGCCGATACCAGTCTGAACTCGCCTTTACCGACGGAGGACTTCATCCCGTAACAGATGATAATCCAGAATTTCATATGAATGCCAAGGAACTGGCTGAACTCATTCGCCAGCTTCCAACCGGATACCAGACGATCTTTAACCTGCATGCCGTGGAAGGATTCAGCCACGTGGAAATTGGAAAAATGCTGGGCATTAATGAAGGCACTTCCAGAAGCCAGTATGCAAGAGCCCGCGGATTACTGATCAATTGGATCCAGGTGCATTATCAAGAAAGAAAAAAAAATGAGATCTATGCCCGCCCATGAATTTGAAAAGAGTGTACAACAAAAGATGGAGAACCTGAAGATCTCCCCATCGGCTGCTGTATGGAATACGGTGGAGGTAGAAATCCGCAGGAACAAAAGACGGAGAAGAATTTTATTGGCACTGCCTTTGCTCCTGTTGGTCATCCTCGGAACTTTTTGGGTATTGCAACAATCCGCGCCTTCAACCGTTGTACAAACTGAAAAAAATGCATCATATGATAAAGAACACGCCTCTGCTGGTACTTCTGCTACTGGTTTGTCTCAGACCAGCCCTGCAGAACAAGATAACAGTCAGCCCGGTCATTTAAACCCGGCCGACCCCGATCAGCCTCCTCAAACTGCTTCCGGAACACAACCGGAACAGGCACCTTTGACAACAGCAACATCACCTACTGACAAACCGCAAAGTCTGGCCACGGGCAAAAGCCCTCAGGATCGGGCAGAGACTACATTTGCCAACAACACGCTGCGGAAGTCAAACAGGTCCGGCCACATTGATAAAAGACGAGTGACAAGGTCCAACCACAAATTCCTTCCATCAGGAAAAGAAACGACAACCGACAGAGGGCTTGTAACATCGGCGCTCAATAGTTCCACTGAAAAAGACATTCTTTTCGCCGACCGGATGGGTCTTGAAAAATTATTGTCAGACCGCAATGCTGTCAAAGCTTCCCCACCCATTATCGCCCGCACCGTTTCCGGTGAAGCCGCGGAGAAGACCATCAAACTGCCTGTTGCATCTAAATGGCATTGGGGCATCACAGCGAATATCGGCACCTCGAAACTGGTTGATGGAACACTTAAAGGTGCTTTTGATAAATCTTTGGCGCCTGCCACCAGCAGTTACCTGATCGATCCCAATTCGGCTATGCCGGGCCCGGTAGGATTGCCATCGCTGGCTCCGAATCCGTCTTCGGTAAAACCTGGTATCAGTCTGGGAATAGGCGCTTTTGTGAAGCGTGATCTTGGTACAAGATGGTCAATCAGCGCTGGAATCGAATACAATTATTACACCACCCAGATCAAAGTGGGAGAAAAGGTGGATTCGAACCGGATCGTCAATACATCCAACGCCACCCTTAATGTAGATCGTTTTTATAAGAACGATGAATATAGCAGGTACAACAACAAATACCACTTTATTGAAGTGCCCATTTCAGCCGAATACCTGTTCAATAAAAATATGCCGGTACCGTTCTCTGTGTTCGGCGGAGTAACCGTTGGATACCTGCACGGCACCAATGCCTTGCAGTATGATCACTTCTACGGCGTTTACTATAGGGATGACAAGAGCTTCAACCGCACACAGTTTGGCGTACATACAGGAGTGAGATTCCAAATCACCCGTCATGGTCGCCAGGCATTGGAAATCGGCCCGGTATTTAATTACAAGCTGAATAGCATGTCTAACGACAATTCAGGAAATACCTCTCATCTTCTTAGTGGTGCTGTTAATTTGAGATGGCATTTGCGATAACGGTGTTCGTTTATCGTTTATCGTTTCACGTTTCACGTCCTTTTACTTTTACACCGGAGAAAAATAGTCGGCTGGTCCTTATGTGAACAACGATAAACGATAAACCATAAACGATAAACCATAAACGAGAAATAAACACTATCTATCCTGTAGAAAAATCAAATTCCTCCTCATTCCCGCGTACTTCGTTCTGTTGATGGCCGACTGGCGGAAGATTTGTTTGAATGATTCTTCGGTGAGTTCTTCCCATTCTTTTTTGCCAAATTCCAGTATGGCCGGCAGCGGCCTAAAGGCTGGTTCGGTATGTGGTTCGCTAAAGCGGTTCCAGGGACAAACATCCTGGCAGGTATCGCAGCCGAACATCCAGTTCTCAAATTTCCCTTTTTGATTCTCAGGAATCAACGCCTCTTTTAATTCAATGGTAAAATAGGAGATGCATTTACTGCCATCTATAGTCTTGTTGGGAAGAATCGCTTCAGTGGGACAGGCATCAATACACTTCGTACAGGTGCCGCAAAAATCTTTAATATAGGGGTCATCATATTCCAGTTCCAGGTCGGTGATGAGGGTGGCGATAAAAAAGAAAGATCCTTTTTGTTTATTGATCAGGTTTCCATTCTTGCCGATCCATCCCAGCCCCGAACGTTGTGCCCAGGCTCTTTCCAGTACAGGCGCCGAATCGACAAAACCACGCCCGTGAACTTCACCAATATTTTCCCTGATCAGTTGCAGAAAAGCGTTCAGCTTCTGCCGTATGACATCATGATAATCTTTTCCAAAAGCATATTTCGAAATACGCGGTGCATCCGCCGGCTGACGTTCTTCTGTATAATAATTCACCAGCAGGGTGATCACTGATTTTGCTCCCGGTACCAGTCTGGAGGGATCGACTCGCAGGTCGAAATGATTTTCCATGTACCGCATGGAGCCATTCATTCCCTTCGACAGCCATTTTTCGAGGCGTCGCGCATCATCATCCAGCTTTACGGCTTTGGCTATTCCACAATACTGGAATCCCAGGTTACGGGCAAAACTTTTTACCTGTTGTGTATGATAGGGCAAATGATTCACTCAGCGTTCCTCCAGGTGTAATTTGTGAAAGAATCGATGAATAACAGGTGTCAGAATAAAACCAATGGTAGATATAAAGACGACTCCGCTAAAAATGGCGTAGATAGACGAGAACCATACGCCAGCAACCGGCATTGTATAATTTTCCGGCAGAACAGGGCCCATACCACTTAATATCATAGCGGCATTGTGGAACGATGAAAGCCAGGGAAGATATGCCAGCCAGTGATACCCGGCGATTCCAATCAACACCATCAGCATCAAAACAAAAAAAGCAATAAACAGGTTCCTGAAGATGCGCCGGTAAAAAACAGGTTTTGCGGCTAGTGGTGATCTTTTGTTTTCGTACATAAGTGTTGTTTTGAATCGGCCTAATTCATGAGTATCCTTCCATCCGTGCTCAACGGTTTTTGCAAGCGGGCTGTGAACTGCTTCCGGTACTGGGAGGGGGTAACCAGTTTGATCCGCAGAAACTGCTTATTGAAATTAGCCAGCGTATTGTACCCGCTTTCGTAGCAAACATCCAGGATAGGCTGCTGAGTATCGATCAGCAGCTTGCAGGCGTGACCAATCCGCACTTCATTCAGAAATTCAACGTAAGTCTTTTTGGTGCTCTTCTTGAAATAATTGCAGAACGCCGGTACACTCATTCCAACATGTTCTGCTACTCTTTCCAATGAGATATCTTCCTGGAAATTATTGAGCGTAAACTGGAAAATAGCGTCGATTCTTTCCTTATGCCGACCATTGTATTCCTTTACTTCCTGGGTAGAGACCATTTCAAACGGATCTGCCGCGATCATTTGCAGGCATTCACAAAGCAGAATAATTCGACTGAACCCTTGTAAGGTTTCCATCTGACGGATCATCGGGTCAAGTTTGGCGGCCGTATCAATGGATATCTTTAAGCCTCTCGAAGAAAGGGCGAGCAGATCCCTGATTTCTTTGCTTTCGGGAAGTTGTAAGAAGTCGTTTCCCCAGAAATCTTCGCGGAACTGCACCACCACCGCACTCGTGATCATTTCTTTTCCCGCCTTTTGAAAACAGTGCGGCAGGTTGGAACCGAGGAAATACACATCTCCCGGTTTGAACTCCCCAATATAATTACCCGCAAAAGCAACACCTTCTCCCTCTGTAAACAGGATCAGTTCGTATTCTATATGCTGATGCCACGGTACTTCAAATTGCGGAGTACGGTAAGTCCTCGCCACGAAGGACGTGTTTTCCGATAAAGGCAGTTTCTCAATTAACGGCTTCATTTCAAAACTATCTTAATGGTATTTGAATAGTGAAGGTAGAAATTTTATTAAAATAGTTTATGTTTTCGCAAATAAAGTAGAAGTGCATCTTCCTTCCATCAGTTAATTTCGACAAGCGTAGTTACTAAATCGAATTGCCATATGTTACTGCTGGGAATTGACCTGGGAACTTCCTCTATTAAAGTATCTGTTATCGATGCCCAAACCCAGCGATGCCTGGCCTCGGCTCAGTATCCCGAAACCGAGGCCGGGATCCTCTCTCCGCAACCCGGCTGGGCCGAGCAGTCGCCTGAGACCTGGTGGGACCACACCCAAAAAGCAATCCTCAAAGCGCATTCGGCAGGAACCTACCAACCCGCGGATATTGCCGCTATCGGCATCGCCTATCAAATGCATGGATTGGTTTGTGTAGACAAGCAGCAACAGGTGTTGCGCAACAGTATCATCTGGTGCGATAGCCGGGCTGTGCCTTACGGAGAAAAGGCTTTCCGGTCTATCGGAGAAGAACGGTCGCTTTCGCAATTGCTCAATTCGCCCGCCAATTTCACTGCAGCGAAACTTGCCTGGGTGAAGGAAAATGAACCCGATTTATTCAAACGGATTGATAAGATCATGCTGCCGGGCGATTTCCTGGCCATGAAACTGACAGGAGCAATCAGCACGAGCATATCTGCGCTCAGCGAAGGAATATTCTGGGACTTCAGGAATAAATCCATTTCTGAAGATGTGCTGAACGCCTTTGGCTTTCATTCCGATGTTATTCCTCCCGTAAAGGAAGTGTTTAGTCCGCATGGCACAGTAAGCGCCCCGGTTGCCGCCATGCTGGGTTTGAAAGAAGGAATTCCCGTTACCTATAAAGCCGGCGATCAGCCCAATAACGCTTTTTCATTGAATGTGCTGAACCCCGGAGAAGTGGCCGCCACGGCAGGTACTTCCGGAGTGGTATATGGCGTAACCGATAAGGTTACCTACGATAAATTGTCGAGGGTAAACGGTTTCGCGCATGTTAATTACCGTTATGACCTGGAAAGGATAGGCGTATTGATGTGTGTGAATGGTACCGGCATCCTCAACAGTTGGCTCAAGAATAATTTTTTCATTGGTTCCGGGTACACCGAAATGAACAACGAAGCCGCCCGGATTTCACCGGGATCGGAGGGCGTGCTGATCTATCCTTTTGGAAATGGGGCCGAACGTATATTGGAGAACCGTCATCCGGGAGCCCTGGTGCGGAACCTGGATTTTAACCGCCATCACCGCGGGCACATCGCGCGGGCGGCCCAGGAAGGAATTGTTTTCGCGCTCCAATATGGAATGGAGATCATGCGCGACATGGGCATGACCTTAAACAACGTTAGGGCCGGATTGGCCAATATGTTTCTCAGCGATGTCTTTTCGTCGGCTTTTTGCAATACCAGCGGATGTGTGGTGGAATTGTATAATACGGATGGCTCGATAGGAGCAGCCCGAGCAGCGGGAGTAGGCGCCGGGATCTATCATTCTTTTGAAGAAAGCTTTTCCGGTATGAAGGTGTTGAAAACAATGGAGCCGGAAAAAGAATCAATGGAAACATACCAGGAGTACTATCAGCACTGGAAAGCAGGCCTGGAGTATTGAGCACAACCAGATTCAGCAAACAGTTATTTTTTACCATAAAACATGTTGTATGAGCATCACCTTAGGTAATAAAGAATATTTCCCCGGGATTGGGACCATTAAATACGAAGGACCACAAAGTGACAATCCGCTTGCCTATAAATGGTATGATGAAAACAGGATGATCGCAGGCAAAAGTATGAAAGATCACCTGCGCTATGCTGTTTGTTACTGGCATACCTTCTGCAATACGGGTGCAGACCCTTTCGGTCCGGGAACCAAATTGTTTCCCTGGGATCAGCAGGCCGATGCGGTGGGCAGGGCAAAAGATAAAATGGATGCCGCCTTCGAATTCTTCACCAAGCTGGGCGTGCCTTATTACTGCTTCCACGATGTAGACCTGGTAGATGAAGGTTCTTCCATTAAAGAATATGAAAGTCGCCTGCAAACCATCGTGGATTACGCGAAACAAAAACAGGCTGCCAGCGGGGTGAAATTGTTGTGGGGCACTGCCAATGTTTTTTCCAATCCACGCTACATGAATGGGGCGTCTACCAATCCTGATTTTTCAGTAGTGGCCTATGCCGGCACACAGGTTAAGAACGCGCTCGATTCAACAATCGCGCTCGGAGGGGAGAACTATGTGTTCTGGGGCGGACGAGAAGGATACATGAGTCTGCTCAATACCAACATGAAACGCGAGATCGATCATTTGGGTCGCTTTTTGAATATGGCAAAGGATTATGCCCGCAAGCAGGGATTCAAAGGTGTTTTCTTCATCGAACCCAAACCCTGTGAACCCACGAAACACCAATACGATTACGATTGTGCCACTGTAATCGGTTTTCTTCGTCAGTACGGACTCGATAAAGATTTCAAGATAAATATAGAAGTAAACCATGCTACCCTGGCTGGTCATACCTTCCAGCATGAACTGCAGGTGGCGGCAGATGCCGGAATGCTGGGAAGCATCGATGCCAACAGGGGAGATGCCCAGAACGGTTGGGACACCGATCAATTCCCCATGAATCTGAATGAGCTGACAGAAAGCCTGCTCATCATCCTGGAAGCGGGTGGATTCGGCGGAGGAGGGGTTAACTTCGACGCCAAGACAAGACGCAACTCAACAGATCTCGAAGATATCTTCCTCGCTCATATCGGCGGGATGGATGCATTTGCCCGCGCACTGGTTATTGCAGATAATGTATTGCAAAAATCACCCTACAAGAAGTTCCGTCAGCAACGCTATGCCTCTTTCGATAGCGGTAAAGGAAAGGACTTCGAGAGCGGCAGACTGTCGCTGGAAGATTTGAGAGACTTTGCCGTATCCAATGGTGAGCCCAAACAGATCAGCGGCAAACAGGAATGGCTGGAAAACATCATCAACCAGTATATTTAAATTGCACGGGGTACAAATCCCAAACGGTCAATAATTGTCATGGGAAAGCGGAGTATTCCGCTTTCCCTGTTTTGATGCGCCTGCTTTTATTTACATTAGCAAATACAAAGTCAGATTATGAGAAACATCCTGTTTGCCTGTTCCCTGCTATTGTTGTCCGTTTCATTATTGTCCTGCCAGTCCGAACCAGCCAATCCTGCTGATGTGTTACTGGTGAAAGCTGTTGTGTATACAGTCGATAAAAACCATTCCAAGGCAGAAGCGGTCGCCATAAAGGACGGAAAGATTCTTTTTGTGGGCACTGAAAAGGAAGCCCTTCAATACAAAGGAGAGAAGACGCGGCTCATCGATTGCCAGGGTCAGTTCCTGATGCCCGGATTTATCGAAGGCCACGGTCATATCCATGGTCTCGGCGAGTCGCTGATCAATCTCAACCTCATGCATGTAAAAAATTGGGAAGAGGTGGTATCCATGGTAGCGGATGCCGTAAAAAAGGCCAAACCCGGCGACTGGATTGTTGGCAGGGGATGGCACCAGGAAAAATGGGATCATGCGCCCGAACCCGGCTATCTCGGTTATCCTTACCAGGAAGCACTCGATAAGATTTCTCCCGACAACCCGGTATTGCTTTCACACGCCAGCGGTCATAGTGCGTATGTCAATACAAAAGCAATGCAACTGGCGGGAATAACTGCTCAATCGCTTTCGCCGGCAGGAGGCGTCATTGTAAAAGACAAGCAGGGCAAACTGGTGGGCGTATTGGAAGAAATGGCCATGGGTCCTGTGTACAATGCATACAGCAAGTGGATGAGCCTGCTCTCTGAGCAGGAACAAAAAGCAAAATGGTCGGCCAGCATCGACCTGGCCGAACAGGACTGTCTGAAAAAGGGCGTAACCAGTTTCCAGGATGCCGGATCTACGTTCGAATTGGTGAAGTGGATGAAGGAAAGAGCGGATCAACAGAAATTTCGCATCAGGCATTGGGTAATGGTACGCGAATCGAACAGCCGGCTCAGAGCCAATGCGTCGATGCTGCCGATTTTGAATGCCGGAAATGGTTTTCTTACAGTAAAGGCAGTAAAGGTATCATTGGATGGCGCCCTGGGTTCCTATGGCGCCTGGTTGCTCGAGCCCTATTCAGACAGACCAGGCTGGGTGGGGCAGAATAATATCCCGCTGGATTCACTGCGAGCAATAGCCGATTTCTGCTGGGCAAATAACTTGCAACTCTGCGTGCATGCGATTGGTGATCGGGCCAATCGGGAAGTGATCAATATTTTTTCCGAGCAGATAAGCAAGGAAAAAGCAAAGGATCATCGCTGGAGAGTGGAGCATGCCCAACACGTAAACCCGGCGGAAATCGCCAGGTTCCACGAATGGAATGTAATCGCCTCGATGCAGGCTGTTCATTGTACCAGCGACGGACCTTTTGTACCCAAACGTCTCGGCGAAAAAAGAGCAGCAGAGGGCGCCTATGTCTGGAAATCTTTTCTTGATGCAGGCGTGCTGGTCACCAACGGTACGGATGTTCCGGTAGAAGACGTGGATCCGATCGCCTGTTTCTATTCGGCTGTTACGCGTAAAATGAACAACGGCCAGGCCTTTTATCCGGCCCAGCGAATGACCCGCGAACAGGCCATCTATTCCTATACCATGGCAAACGCATTGTCTTCCTTCCAGGAAAAAGAAAAGGGATCCATCGAGGCCGGCAAATACGCAGACCTGGTGCTGCTGGATCATAACCTTATAACCTGTGCCGAAGAGGAAATCAAATCAACCAAAGTAAAATGGACCATGGTGGGAGGGAAAATCGAATACGAACAAGGCAAATAAATACAAAACAAATTGTGTAAACGCGATCGACATGAATAATGTTCCGTTTGGTCAATGGGAGAAAAGGTGGCATCCGCTGAGGCGGGAATGGGTGGTATATGCAGCCCATCGAAATAACCGGCCCTGGAACTTTGATATCAAACAATCAACCCAAACATCTCCGGTCTATGATCCGGGTTGTTATCTCTGCCCGGGAAACCCGCGTATCAGTGGTAAAATAAATCCCGACCCTTATGATGTGTTCATATTTGAAAATGACCATCCGGTCGTTGGGCTGTCAGCGCCGGATATTCCCGATTATGCCGCCAGTCTGCATGAAGGACTTTACCAGCGTCAGCGGGCAACCGGTATTGCCAAAGTGGTATGTTATGATCCCCGGCACAACGTAACCCTGAATGACGTGAGCGTTGAGCAGGTGGCCAAGGTATTCAGGGCCCTTCGCGACGAAATGATTTTCTTTGAACAACACCCTTCCATTAAATCGGTATTGATCTTTGAAAACAAAGGGGAAATTGTAG
Organism: Chitinophagaceae bacterium; assembly: GCA_044226045.1. Lineage (GTDB taxonomy): Bacteria > Bacteroidota > Bacteroidia > Chitinophagales > Chitinophagaceae > Endoryza. Next base: position 18,528 of record JBGAHR010000004.1, on the reverse strand, counting down.
GGGTTTCCAATCCGCACCCTCACTGCCAGATATATGCGACAGATTTCGTTTTTAATGTGGTGGACAAGGAGCTGAAAGCAGCAGAGGAATACCGTCGGGAAAAAAACAGAAACATATTCCAGGACATTATTGAAGCCGAACAGAAGGATGAATTGCGTGTTATTGCGGAGAATGAATCAGCCATCGCTTTCATTCCGTTTTTCGCGCGGTTTGCGTATGAGACCTATGTGTTTCCAAAGCAAAAACACAGCAGCCTGATCACCATGAGTGACCAGGAATTATTTGACCTGGCTGTCGTTTTTCAGACAGTCACCAGAAAGTTCGATGCCAATTTCAAGACATCCTTTCCTTATATATTGGCATTTGCGCAGGCTCCGGTAGACGGTCAGGCTTACGATGAATACCATATGCACCTGATTATTTGTCCGCCCCTGCGCCAGCCGGGTTTGCAAAAATTCCTGGCGGGTCCCGAAACAGGCGCCGATACCTTTATGGCCGATACCATGCCCGAAGAAAAGGCAGCGGAATTAAGAAAGATTATTTTATGAGCGATTTTATGGACCATACCAAAGATATTTTCTCTGCGGAAGCGCCCGGCAGAATGGACGTCATGGGAGGTATTTCCGATTACAGCGGCTCATTATTGCTTCAAATGCCCATCCGCCAAACCACCCAGGTACGTGTACAGCGAAACGGGACAAATGAAATTTCCATTCAATCGCTGCATGGCAAAAAGAACCAGGATTCCTTTACCATATCGACCGATCAGTTAAAAGGCAAGGGCTATCCGGAATTGTTCACGCTACTGGGTGGATTGCCCGGCGGTGACTGGGCAGCATATATAGTGGGATGTATCGCCGTGTTGCACCAGGAGAAAAACATGCCGATGGAAGGACTGAATATTGAAGTGCGATCAAGCGTTCCCGTTGGTAAGGGTGTTTCGTCTTCTGCTGCCCTGGAAGTGGCCACCATGAAGGCATTGTCCAGGTTGTATGGCCTGGAGTTGAGTGCTACGGAATTGCCATTGCTGGCACAGAAAGCGGAGAACAGGGTGGTAGGCGCTCCTTGCGGGTTGATGGATCAGTTAAGCAGCTACCTGGGAAAAAAGAACCGTTTATTGCCTTTACAATGTCAGCCGCATACCGTTTTTGATACCATTAAAATTCCGGCTGGTGTTACTTTCTGCGCCATCGATAGCGGCATTCGGCACGCAGTCAGTGGTGCTTCTTATTCAGATGTTCGCGCCGCAGCGTTTATGGCTTATACCATAATTGCCCGGGCGGCAGGCGTATCGACAGAAGCGTTGCAAAGGGCGCGCGACACTGGCCGATGGGACGAATTACCCTTTGGTGGATACCTCGCCAATATCACCCCGTCTGAATTCAACCAGCGATATAGCAGCATTCTACCCGAAAAAATGACGGGAGCGGAATTCATCAATGCGTATTCCTGTTCGATCGACACGGTTACCCAGGTTTCACCAGACAAGACCTATCACCTGAGAGTATCCGCCACTCATCCGGTGATGGAGAATTTCAGGATACAGGCATTCATCAACCTGTTGCAGGCTTTACCCCGCCAGAAAAATAAGGAAGAAACTTTAACGCTGTTGGGTGAACTGATGTGCCAGAGCCACAGCAGTTATTCTTCCGTGGGATTGGGTAATGAACATACGGATGAGATCGTGGATCGCGTAAAATCAGCCGGCATCGGAAGCAGGGTTTACGGGGCGCGTATCACGGGAGGCGGAAGTGGCGGAACGGTTTGCATCCTTTCCCAGGGTCGTGAAGGATTGGCTACTGCCCGCAGGATCTATGAAGAATACCGTCGTGAACATAAAATACCCAGTTTCTTTTTTACCGGTAGCAGCGACGGTGCCTTGTATCTCGAATCCTGATCGCTCAACCAATTAGCTGATATGAAAAAGAAGACCGCGCTTTTTTGCATTCTATGTGTTGTTTTTCTCGGCAATACAATCGCTCAGCAGGTAAGTATTCCCTTATCGGTGATAAAAGATAAAATTAAAGGTGGCTGGGCTGGTCAAACCATTGGCGTTACCTTCGGTGGTCCGCATGAGTTCAGGTTTAATGGAACCTTTATCCAGGATTATCAGCCGCTCGAATGGAATGATGGAATGATCAGGGATGCCATGTTGAACAACCCGGGTCTGTACGATGATGTGTATATGGACCTGACCTTTGTAGAGACGTTTGAGAAGTATGGCCTCCAGGCCCCGGTGGATTCATTTGCGTCAGCGTATGCTCATGCAGGTTATATGCTGTGGCATGCCAACCAGGCCGGTCGCTATAACCTATTGCAGGGCATGAAGCCCCCCGCTTCCGGTCACTGGCTGAATAACCCGCATGCAGATGATATCGACTACCAGATAGAATCCGATTTTGCCGGCCTGATGTCTCCTGCTATGCCGCAGGTCGCTGCATCCATCAGCGACAAAATCGGGCATATCATGAATTATGGTGATGGGTGGTATGGCGGTGTGTATATTTCAACCATGTATTCACTGGCTTTTACCCATACCAACGTGAGATCGGTGGTAACGGAAGCGCTCAAGGCTATACCGGTTCAATCTACCTTTTATCAATGTATCAGTGATGTGATTCGCTGGCATGCCAGGTATCCCAATGACTGGAAACAAACCTGGTTTGAGGTACAGAAAAAATGGTCTTCAGAAACCGGTTGTCCGGATGGAGTATTTGCGGCTTTTAATATCGATGCGAAGATCAATGCCGCTTATGTGGTGATGGGTCTTTTATATGGAAACGGCGATTTCAGCAAGACCATGGAAATAGCCGCGCGGGCCGGCCAGGATGCAGATTGCAATCCATCCTCAGCCGCCGGTGTGTTGGGTGCCCTTATTGGTTATGATAAAATTCCCGCCAGATGGAAAAAGGGTCTCGAAATGGCGGAAGATATTGTATTCAAGTACACTCATCTTTCCATTAAGCAAACGTATGAGATGAGTTATCAGCATGCGCTGAAAAATATACAACAACAGGGTGGAATCATTTCTTCAGATAAAGCAGCTATTCCGTTTCAATCTGTAAAGACCGTGAACATGGAACAATCTTTTACCGGAATGGTTCCCGTCAGGTTACAAGGCATCTGGAACAATGAAGCCAAGGAGAGTGTGATTGAGTTCGAAGGAACAGGGATCGTTATTCGGGGAGAAGCCATTGCAAAGCAATCAACCGGAACCATACTCGACATTTCGATAAAGCTGGACGATCAGCAACCAGAGGTATTGAAGATGCCCACTGATTACATCACCCGACGCCTCGATGTGTACTGGAATTATCAATTGAAACCCGGCAGGCATCGTATAGAGCTCAGGTTGTTGAATCCTTCCCCGGCACATGCGCTAAGGCTGAGTGATTATCTGGTTTACAAAAGCAACTGATGAAATTGTTTGCGTTTATCGTTCCAGGTTTCTCAGGCGAGTCTTATCCGCCGCAGGCGGAGGACTCGCCGATCGCGTTTGCGGTTTGCGGTTGGCGGTTTGCGGTTTTCCCGAATTTTAACTTTTGACTTTTGAATTTTTAATCCGTCATCCGTAATTCGTAATCCGTCATCCGTAATCAGTCATCACCATTGGCTCATTGACCAATTGAAAAATTGACTAATTACCTCTACTTGTTTCCCACTGCTTCATCCACTTCTCCTTTGAACTGAAAGCCGAGGTCTTTCTTAGTGTCGTTGAGAAAGCCCTTGACGACCAGGATGGCTACGTAGTTGCGTGTTTTGTCGAGATAGGGGAATACACCAAACAAACCCGGACAGGTTAACACGATCGGGTTGCCTTTATCATCTCGTTCCGCGATCCAGCAACCCATACCATATTCCAAACCGGATAAGCTGGAGGGACTGAACTTCATGGTAACATCGGGGAACTGGATCTTTTCCATGGCGGCAACGGATTCCTCGCTTAAAATCTGTTTGTCTTCGAATTTCCCTTTGTTAAGGATCATCGTTAGAAAATTGACATAGTCATTGGCGCTGGACACCGCCCCTCCGGCCGGATTGGGAGCATAACCGGCATCATTGGTGAAATTGGTAGCGCGCATTTTCAGCGGTCGGGTAATTCTTTCCTGTATCAACCTTTCGAATGCTTTTTTACTAACTATTTCGCATATCCTGGCGGCAATGGTAAAACCGGAAGGCCCATAGAAAAATTCCTGTCCGGGGTTGTTAGAGATTTCTTTGGCAGCAATAGCATTTACTTCGGCTTCCAGTGATTCATATTTCTTGCTATCTACGATTTTTCGAAGATTGTTGTCTTTATCAATGCCACTGGTATTGGTCAGGCAATGACGAATCGTGATATAACTTTTCATGTACTTGTCGAAAAGTGGGATATACTTGGAGACAGGATCATCGAGGCTGAGCTTTCCCTGGTCAACCAAACTCAACACCAGGGCAGTCGTGAGCCATTGGCTTGCTGCACCAATGGGTACCTGTGCTTTTACCGTAACTTCATCGCCCACCTGTTTGGAATAGATGGCTTTTCCACCCTTGAAAACGACCGCCGCATATTGGTTTCCAAGCGCTTTCTTGTTCCTTTCCAGGAATTGATCCACACCGGTAAAATCTTGTTGGGCCCAGGCAACCTGCAAGAATAACAGGAAACTGGCTAACGATATGACTTTCATGCAGGTTAATCGACGGAAATATGACATAGTTTCGGAAAATTTAGACTTGGAAAAGCTTTTGATATGAATAGTACGTTGCAAAATCCGGAATTGTTTGGTAATCATGAAAAGATTCGTGAAGAAAGAAATACCAGGCGTTCCGGTGACTGCAGCCATCCCATTACACACTTAAATTGATCGTATGAACTTAGGAAATTTTACCATAAAAGCGGCGGAAGCCTTTCAGCAGGCCCAGCAACTGGCTTTTAATGCTCAGAATCCTAATATAGAAACCGAGCATATTTTAAAAGCTTTACTGGAGCAGGAAGATTCGCCGATTGACTATTTGTTAAAGAAAAATAATGTAACCGTTAATCTGGTAGAGAACAAACTCGACGAGATGATCGGTCGTTTGCCCAAAGCGTCCGGGGAAGCAGCTCAGCAAATCAGCCGAGACGCCAATAACGTGGTACTTCGGGCAGGTGCGGTGCTTAAATCATTCGAAGACGAATTCATCACGCCCGAACATCTGCTGCTGGCAATAGTGCAAGGCAATGATGCATCCGCAAAACTGCTGAAAGATGCCGGCCTCACTGAGAAAGGTTTAATAACTGCTATCAAAGAATTAAGAAAAGGAGAGAAAGTCACCTCGCAGACACAAAGCCAGGAGTTCAATGCCTTGAACAAATATGCCAAGAATCTGAACGAAATGGCCCGGTTAGGAAAATTAGACCCGGTGATTGGTCGAGATGAGGAAATTCGCAGAACCCTGCATATCCTTTCCCGTCGTACCAAGAACAACCCCATCCTCGTGGGAGAACCAGGGGTGGGTAAAACAGCGATCGCTGAAGGTATTGCTCACCGGATTGTGAATGGAGATGTGCCGGAGAACCTGAAGTCTAAAGTAATCTATGCCCTCGATATGGGATTGCTGATTGCCGGTGCGAAATACAAAGGTGAATTTGAAGAAAGATTGAAATCAGTAGTAAAGGAAGTGAGCGCCAGTGATGGTGAGATCATTCTCTTCATCGACGAAATTCATACTCTTGTTGGTGCCGGAGGGGGAGAAGGTGCCATGGATGCGGCTAATATACTCAAACCCGCTTTGGCAAGGGGAGAACTCAGAGCCGTGGGTGCTACCACTCTGAATGAATACCAGAAATTTTTTGAAAAAGATAAAGCCCTCGAAAGACGATTCCAGAAAGTTGTCATTGATGAGCCCAGTGTGGAAGACGCGATCTCTATCCTTCGCGGATTGAAAGATCGTTACGAAACCCACCACCATGTCCGGATCAAGGATGAAGCCATCATCGCGGCTGTTGAATTATCCAGCCGGTATATTACCGATCGGTTCCTCCCCGACAAGGCAATCGACCTGATCGACGAAAGTGCTGCGAAACTAAGGCTGGAGATGAACTCCATGCCCGAAGAACTCGACACGTTGGAAAGACAGATACGTCAGCTCGAAATCGAGCGCGAAGCCATCAAGCGGGAAAATGATGAGCAGAAGTTGAAACAACTCAATACAGAGATCGCTAACCTTTCTGTAGAAAGAGATACGTTCAAGGCTAAATGGAAAGAAGAAAAGGAAATTGTAGAAAAGCTGCAGAACGCCAAATCATTGATTGAACAATTGAAGCTCGAAGCCGAAAAAGCCGAGCGGGAAGGAGACTATGGAAAGGTAGCCGAGATCCGCTATGGTAAGATCAAAGAGCAAGAGAAAATGGTATCTGAGTATTCTCTCAAACTGGCTTCTATCAGTGAGCATTCTCGAATCATGAAAGAGGAAGTAGATGCTGAAGATATTGCGGAAAGTGTGGCCAAGGCGACCGGAATTCCGGTTACCAAGATGCTTCAGAGTGACCGCGAGAAGCTGTTGCACCTGGAAGAGCACCTGCATGAGAGGGTAGTGGGGCAGGAGGAAGCGATTACCGCCGTGGCAGATGCCATTCGCAGAAGCAGGGCTGGCTTACAGGATCCCAAAAGACCGATAGGATCTTTCATATTCCTGGGTACAACCGGCGTAGGTAAAACGGAGCTCGCCAAAGCGCTGGCGGAATACCTGTTTGACGACGAAAGCATGATGACCCGTATTGACATGAGCGAATACCAGGAGAAACACACAGTCAGCAGACTGGTGGGCGCGCCTCCCGGATATGTGGGATATGATGAAGGTGGTCAATTGACGGAGGCCGTTCGCCGTAAACCCTACAGCGTCGTACTATTGGATGAGATCGAAAAAGCGCACCCGGATGTTTGGAATGTATTGCTGCAGGTACTCGATGACGGCCGCCTCACTGATAACAAGGGTCGGGTAGTAAACTTCAAGAATACCATTGTGATCATGACCAGCAATATTGGTAGTCACCTGATCATGGAAGCTTTTGAAAACGTAAAGGAGAAAGATATTGAGGAAGCGGCTGATAAGGCAAAAGTAGAAGTGATGAACCTGTTGCGTCAGACCATTCGGCCGGAATTTTTGAACAGGGTTGATGAGATTATCATGTTCCAGCCATTGCTGAAAAAAGAGATCGCCGGCATCGTGAAGATTCAACTCGAAAACCTCAAACGACTGGTTGCCCAGAGTGGTATTCAACTCCAGTTTAGTGACTATGCGCTGGAATACCTGGCCGATCAGGGATTTGATCCCCAGTTTGGAGCAAGACCGCTGAAAAGACTGATCCAGAAAGAAATCATCAATCAGCTCAGTAAGAAAATTCTTGCGGGAGAGGTAAATAGAGACCACCCCGTATTAGTGGATGTGTTCGATGGAACAGTGGTGTTTAGAAATGATGTAGCGGAGAAAGTTAAGTAATATAAAAGAGTGATGTGTGTGAAGGATGAGGATGCCCCCGAGTAATCGGGGGCTTTTTGTTGTTCAAGGCTCGACTATTATTGGGGACAGGCCCATATCTTCTTTGAATGTTTCATGCCGGACAAATAGCTTTGGTAACCATTCTGACTTCCGGAATCAGTCAATACCGATCCGTCGCATTTGTACACAGTATTGATGCCGTCACATTTTGGATCCACCAGGCGAACTTCAAAAACGGTCTGACCCTGGTAGGTGCTTTCTATAATTTGCGTGAGGCAAATGCAGTTTGACAGCTGTTCTTTTTTCTGACGAAGCCATTCCAGCTCTTCCAGGGGATTGCTTTGGTAGCAGCCCGACATAGACTTCCTGCATCCTGCAGAAGCCAGTGTGAGTATCAGCAATCCCATCCCTAAGAACCGATTCATAACAGTGTTTTTGCCTTTGACAACAGCCGATGGCTTTTCGTTGCCCGTTGATAATAAATTAGTATCTTGATCTGTCAGTGTCAGTCTGTCCCGCCCACCCCGGTAATTGATAATGGAACGTTAAGTCAGACCGGTTGGTTTTTTGCGTACCCGGCTCTCCTTTTAATGGTTTTTTTGTAAGCCGCGAAGTGAGCATAAAAACTGTAAAATATTGATTTACAGTTTTTTTATTACCCTTTTTTGGAAATACTTTTATGGGCAAAGGGATAGGGTAAAAAATTCCCTACCTTCAACCGCCTGTAGGCGAATTCCTACTGACGAAAAGGCTCTTATACAACCATATGGCAGGTTATTTGTTAATTAATAACCGTTCCGGGCGATATGACCGGCTGAAATAAAAAGGAGATTTTATGGCATTCAAGAAAGAAGAAATTACAGTAATCGAACCCAAGGAGATCTTTGTTGGAGATAAGACTGCCCCTGTAACAATCATGGAGTTTGGCGATTACGAAAGCGAGGCCTGTTCAAAGGCCAATGAAGTAGTTAAAAAATTATTGGACGAATATGATGGAAAGATCAGGTTCAACTATCGTCATTTTCCGCTTACACGTATTCACCAGAGAAGTTTGAAAGCTGCGGAAGCTTCAGTGGCTGCTGCGCAGGAAGGTAAGTTTTGGGAAATGCACAATGTGATCTTTGCCAACCGCCGCAACCTCGGCACTACCAGTCTGAAATTGCACTCAAAAGAAGCAGGGGTGAAGAATAAGAAATTCCTCGATGATCTGGTGAATTCCATCTATGGGTGGCATGTTCAGGCCGATCTGAAAGAAGGAATTGATCGGGGAGTGAAAGATGTACCTGCCTTCTTTATCAATGGCGAAAAATTTACAGGTAAGCCTACGTTTGAAAACCTCAGCGCCGCCATCGACGAGGCTTTAAAGAAAGTAAAGAAAAAGCCCGCCGCCAGGCAAAGAGCTTAAAAAAATCAGATACAACCCATTGCCCGAGCGATGGGTTTTTTGTTAGTATCGGGCAGGGGTATTCGAAGCAATAGACCCCTCACACCAGTCAGCAGCTTCCCGAAATAGCCGGCCAGGGCATCTTTTTTACCTTGCATGCCTGTTTCTTTTTCTATCCCCCACCTGTATAGTTATGTCTGGTGAAGTCTGTGGCTATCATCAAAAGTTTATCAATTAGGAGTGTGAAGTCTGGTTTGCCTTATTTCACGATTCCCTCATTAGCGGTTGCTGGCGCAAGTGTCTTTTTGCCGTTAGGTTTTTGGTAAAGGTGCTATCAGGAATCGGCAAAAAGCTACTTGTGCCTGCACAGCGGAGGACCAATAACTGTTGTGCTTTAAGTAAAAACAAGCTGCTTTGCCATCGGAATGACTATTTTTTAAATTTCAGATTTCTCACACGGGTATGTATTCAATATCCAACTTGGTTCACTGTCGAAATATGGTTCAAGTTTTTGCAGCAGCCTGTTACTTCCGGCAGGCACAAGTAGTCCCGACCGGTCTCCGTAGGTAATGTGAATCTGTTTTGTCCGGTCGGGAACACTTGCGCCAGCGACCTTGGTTGTTTTAGATTTTAGTAAATTGACGGGCAATGCTGAGCGCTTAATCATCATAGGCAGCGGATGATATACTAGTGCTAGCGGGGGAACACAGGGAAAGGTATGCTGCATGAAACACTTGAATCTTATGTGGGCGGATTAATTTCTTTAAAAAATGGAATATCATCTCCCCCTGCAGAGCAAAAAGGGAGTGTTTACGAAAAAGCGCATAAGCGAGCTCCAAATCAGGGAGGAAAAATATCGGGTCAGTATTGGGATGCCGCCGGATCTATCTTACCTAACGAAACTGGTGCGACAAAAGCTATAATTACAAGTAAAGGAAAAACAATAATGGTGTATCCTTAATATTTATCATATGAGTATTATTAAAGTTTATACACTAATTGGCTGTTTGGTATTTTCAAATGCCACCGCCTTCTGTGCCGGTAATGCAGATTCTTTGTACAAAGTTTTAAAAATTAAAACAAAGGGGAATTACTATGTTATATGTGCTCAAAGAAATGATTCATTATTTAAAATAATTTCCAAAATGGTTTCAATAGATAAGAAACGAGATTCAGAGAAACTGCGGAAAGGAAAGAGCTATTATTTTGATTTTGGTAAAATATCTAATTGAAAGCTTCCCCTAATTAGTAGCACTTAAAACTAAAGATTTCCATTCAATATGCTCATCTTTTTGCATCGTTGGGAACCAATCAGTTTTTTGGTGTTCTTTCAAAAAGGCTGTTGGTGGTTTGTAACCCAGTGATTGATGAGGTCTTTGGTTATTGTATATCCACATCCACGCTGTCGCCATTAGCTGAGCTTCCTTTAATCTTGTGAACTGATATGCATCCAGTACTTCTTCCCGGAAACTTCGATTAAATCGTTCCATGTATCCATTCTGATGAGGCTTACCTTTTTCTATAAACTTAATTTCGATGTTCTTTTCCTCAGCCCATTTATTCAATGCTTCAGCGATGAATTCCGGCCCGTTGTCCACCCGGATTTTGGTGGGTTGCCCTCTCCAGGCTATCACCTTGTCTAGTTCTCGTACCACCCGCTGACTGGTCAGGCTCGTATCAATAGTCAGGCATAAAGCCTCCCGGTTATAGTCATCAATAATGTTGAGCGAACGAAAGTTGATGCCGTTGATTAATGTATCATGCATAAAGTCCATTGACCAGGTGATATTGGGATAGATCGGTTGAAGTAAAGGTTCCATTATCCTGGCTGGAAGGCGCTTTTTATGCTTTCTCCGTAGGTTTAGTCCCATTTCTGTGTAGATTCGATATACCCGTTTATGATTCCAAAAATGATTACAGTTGCGTAAATGATAATGCATCATCCAAAACCCCCAGCGGTAGTTAATCTCCGCGAGATCACTGAGCTTGTTCCTGATCTCATGGTCTTCCGTTTTGGGTTTTGCCCGGTAGTAATACACAGATGGCTGAATGTCGAACAACTTAAAGGCCTGCCGCAGACTAATGCCGAACTGCTGTCGGCTGTAGTCTACAAGCTCCCGCTTTTCAGCAGGCCCTATAGCTTTTTTTCAATCACATCTTTGAGGACGGTAATTTGAAGCGTTTGCTCAGCCACTATCTTTTTGTACTGCGAAAGTTCGCCTTCCAGCTCTTTCAGCTTTTTGAGATGATTAACATCCATCCCAGAATACTTTGTTTTCCACTGATAGAATGTCGGCTGACTAATGCCGTGTTCACGACAGATGTCTGAAACTTTTTGACCGCTTTCTTGCTGTTTGAGGATCCCGATGATCTGGGACTCGGTAAATTTTGTCTTTTTCATCTTGCTTTTCCCGTTTAAAGCTAACAATTGTTTTCTATTTACAATCGCTACGGTTTAAAGGGAAGCTTTCAGGGAAGCTTTCAAAACAATAAACGTGAAACGCTAAACAGTTCCGGAATGCAAAGCGCGCCAGGAACCGCCGCTCGTGGGGAGATTTTTTATGTAAAGAGATTACTTTTTCGGAGGTCGGCAAATGCATTGACTCATTGCCCCATTGGCTAATTTATTGTGTTATTACCGCGGGTTGTTTGGCAAGAATTTTTCTAACGGTGTTAGCAATTCCAGCCGAATCGATTCCGATCTCCGCATAAAGCTGTTTGGGGGTTCCATGCTCTACGAGCCTGTCGGGAATGCCCATAATATGAACCTCGGCCTGGTAGTTATGCTCGGCCATGAATTCAAGAATGGCGCTGCCCATACCACCTTTTACCGTTCCGTCTTCCACGGTTATTACCTTGTCATATTTGCGGAATACTTCATGGAGCATTTCTTCATCCAGTGGCTTTACAAACCTCAGGTCATAATGTGCCGGATCAATCCCTTCTGTTCTCAGTTCGCGAATGGCGGAGGTCACAAAATTTCCCGGGTGACCGAGTGATAGGATGGCGAGGTCTTTTCCGTCTTTCAGTTTTCTTCCTTTTCCAATCTCAATTTGTTTGAGTTCTGTTTTCCATTCGGGCATCACGCCTTCTCCGCGGGGATACCTGATCACGAATGGAAGATCGGTTGATTCCAATTGGGCGGTGTACATCAGGTTGCGCAATTCACTCTCATTCATCGGCGAGCTGATGATCATATTGGGAATACACCTGAAGTATGCGATGTCATAACAGCCATGATGGGTCGGGCCATCTTCACCTACCAGTCCGGCCCGGTCGAGACAGAAAATGACCGGTAACTTCTGAATAGCCACATCATGCACCACCTGGTCGTATGCGCGTTGCATGAAGGAAGAGTAGATATTACAGAATACTTTCAATCCCTGTGTGGCCATGCCGGCACTGAGGGTAACCGCATGTTGTTCGCAGATGCCTACATCAATGGCCCTGTCGGGCATTTTTTCCATCATGAACTTCAGGGAAGAGCCGGAAGGCATGGCCGGGGTGATACCAAACACTTTTTCATTCTTTTCGGCCAGTTCAATGATGGTATGTCCGAACACATCCTGGTATTTGGGGGGCTGTGGCAGGTCGAATTTCTTCTTATGGATTTCTCCTGTCACCTTATCGAACAAACCGGGTGCATGCCATTTGGTTTGGTCCTGCTCGGCCAGTGCGTACCCTTTTCCTTTCACCGTTACTACATGAAGCAGTTTGGGTCCGGGGATATTTTTCAGATCGTGAAGCGTATCTACGAGCTTGGTGATATTATGTCCATCGATCGGTCCGAAGTAACGCAGTTTAAGCGCTTCAAACAGGTTGCTGTTTTTATTGATAAACCCTTTGATGCTATGTTCCAGCTTGCTGGCCATATCGCGGGTAAAGTTCTTGCCGACAGGCAGTTTACCGAGGGCTTTCCAAATATCGTCCTTGAACTTGTTATAGGTTGGAGAGGTGGTGATATCTGTGAGGTATTCACGCAGGGCGCCTACATTCGGATCGATACTCATGTTGTTATCATTGAGTATGATCAGCAGGTCTGTATCGGATACGCCGGCATGGTTCATGGCTTCGAAAGCCATCCCGGCGGTCATGGAGCCGTCGCCAATAATAGCCACTGATTTCCTGTCTTCCCCTTTGTATTTGGCCGCGATGGCCATACCCAGGGCTGCGGAAATGGAAGTAGAGGAATGGCCTACACCAAAAGTGTCGTACTCGCTTTCGCTTCTTTTAGGGAAACCACTGAGCCCCTTGTATTTGCGGTTGGTAATGAAATTATCCTTCCGGCCGGTGAGGATTTTATGGCCATAAGCCTGGTGACCTACGTCCCAAACCAGCTGATCATAAGGCGTGTTATAGATATAGTGCAGGGCTACGGTAAGCTCTACTACGCCCAGGCTGGCTCCAAAATGGCCGCCATGAACGCTCACCACGTCAATGATATATTGCCGCAATTCCTCAGAAAGCTGGTGCAATTCTTCGCGGCTGAGCTTTTTGAGGTCTGCAGGTGATTCGATCCTGTTTAAAAGGGGTCCAGGCTTGATTTCCATCAATAAGTGATTTCAATGTCAAAAATACGGTTTTACAACGGCCCGGGGCTGTTCCGTGGTATTATTTGGTTCAACAAAAAAAACAAACCCCGGTTGAGCCACAAGCCAATTTTTTCACAAAAAACACTACTTTGAGGGGATTGGACGCAGCCGATAGACGAGATATATCGCCATATATCCTAAATAGGTCTTCACGGCACATTGAATAAGTAGTTTTGTATTTGTGTATGAAAGTTTTTAACCGGATATCTAATTATTGGCTCTGCCAGATCGGAGGTTGGGGATTGTTTGGGTTCTCGATGCTTTTTTATGCGATTTCCTTCAAGGATAAACTGACCAATGAATACATGGCCAGGATCCTCATCCTGGTATTGGGTGGCATATTGAGTACCCATCTGTTACGGGAATATATCCGCCGGGCGGGATGGCTGTTATTGCCCATCGAAAAGATGATCACCCGACTGATCGCGGCCATTATTGCCACCAGTACCCTGTTCAGCCTGATCGTGGTGCTCACATTTGAAGTTTTTTCGCTCAGCGAAAGCAAGGGGGTAGACTTCGCTACCCGTATTTTCGCCAATATCATCAACTCAGGCATCTTCATTACCCCCTGGGTATTGATCTATTATTTCTACCATTATATCGAAAAGAGCAGAAGGCAACAGCTGGACACGCTTAAACTGGAGGCCCTGGTAAAAGCGCTGGAGCTGAAGACCATCAAATCTCATATCAACCCGCATTTTATCTTCAATGCCCTCAACAGCATCCGGGCGCTGATAGATGAAAACCCCGGTCGGGCGAGGGATGCCATCACCGAGCTGAGCAATATTCTTCGAAGCAGCATGCAGGCCGAAAAGCTGGAGATTGTACCTTTCGAAAAGGAACTTAATATTGTAAAAGATTACCTGGCTCTCGAACACATCCGTTTCGAAGACCGACTGAAGGTTGAATACGAAATCGATGAAGATACACTCGATCAGCCGGTGCCGCCGATGATGTTACAGACCCTTGTTGAAAACGCCATCAAACATGGCATTGGCAAGGAAGTGAAAGGCGGGGTTATCAAAATCATTTCCGATTTCCGGGGTAATTTCCACGAATTGCTGGTGCAGAATTCAGGTAAACTGAATGGCACCACCAATGAAGACGGATTCGGATTGTCCAGTACACGTAACCGGCTGCAGTTGCTTTTTGGCGACAAATCCAACTTCGAAATCCGGCAGGTGAATGGAAATATCGTGGAAGCCAAAGTACTGATACCAGTGAATATAAACTAAAGGTTATGATAAAAGCAATCATTATTGACGACGAGAGACTGGCCAGGAATGAATTGAAGAAGTTGCTGATGGACTATCCCGAAATTGAGGTGGTGGCAGAAGCTGCCAACGTAGGGGAAGGCATTGAGAAAATTGAAAACCTCAACCCCGAGCTGATCTTCCTGGATATTCAAATGCCCGGGAAAACAGGCTTCGACCTCCTGTCTGAACTGGATAAAACGCCGCACGTCATTTTTACCACGGCTTATGATGAATATGCGTTGAAGGCATTTGAAGTGAATGCGCTCGATTACCTGCTTAAACCGGTTGAACCGAAACGACTGGCAGACGCTATTCAGAAATTACATCTGCAGGAAGAAAGAGAACCAAGCAACGGCAGTACGGAGAACGTGAATCGTTCTACCCTCTATGAGCAGGACCAGGTTTTTGTGAAAGACGGTGAACGCTGCTGGTTTGTTAAACTCAATGAAATCCGGCTTTTTGAAAGTGTGGGTAATTACGCCAAAGTGTATTTCGGCCCTAACAAGCCGCTAATCCTGAAATCTCTGAACGCTTTGGAAGAGAGGCTGGATGAAAAGATGTTCTTCCGCGCCAACCGTAAACATATCATCAATCTCAGACTGATAGAAAAGATAGAACCCTATTTCAATGGTGGGTTATTGCTGGAACTGAAAGGCGGTGAGAAAATAGAAGTCAGCCGTCGCCAGACTGTCAAGTTCAAAGAGATGATGAGTCTTTAATATTTACATGCTGTCCAACACACTGAACGCTCAACTAAAACATAATCGAACAATGAAACAATTTTTGCTTGCTGGCTTGCTGGCAACGGCGAGTTCATTTGCCTTTTCGCAGGATATCGACAAAATCATCAACGCCGCGGAAGTGGAAAGAATTGAGAAGATATTGTCTGCAGATGATATGCAGGGACGCAGAACTTTTACACCCGGTATTGACAAAGCAGCCGACTTTATTGCGGAAGAATTCAGGAAAGCAGGACTGCAACCGGTTAATGGTAAATCCTATTTCCAGGAGTTCAAGCTTATCAAGCCCAAATTCATCAGCGCTGATGGAACGCTGAATGGAAAAGCCATCGACAGCCGGAATATTGTCGCGCTTTCCAATCAACCGGTATTGGCTGTTACCCAGGCATCAGGATATGAAAAGATCAAAGTCTCCGCCACCGATCGGTTATATGATATCGTATCTCCCCTGCTGAACACCAAAAAGAACTATTTCATTGTGGTGGATACTGCCCAGTCGCGGGTTTTCAACAGCCTGAAAAGATTTCGCTCACAATCATTTCCTTCGGAAGCCAATGTGATTTTGGTGATGAGCAACGAAGACCCCGGTGAATACAGCATTAATTTCAAGCAGGAGATTTCAGAAGTTTCTCTCAAGAATGTGGTCGGTATTCTGCCCGGAAAAAAGAAGAAAGATGAGTATGTGATCTTTTCCGGTCATTACGATCACCTCGGCATCGGTCGTCCCAATAATGATAAAGATTCTATTTTCAACGGCGCCAACGACGATGCGGCCGGTACAACCGCGGTGATGATGCTCGCGCATTATTTCGCGCAGAAAAAATCAAACGAGCGTACCGTGGTTTTCGCGGCTTTTACGGCGGAGGAAGTCGGCGGATATGGCTCACAGTATTTCTCGAAGCAGTTTGCCCCGGAAAAAGTAATGGCCATGTTCAATATTGAGATGATCGGAACGGAAAGCAAGTGGGGAACCAATTCTGCCTATATCACCGGTTATGAAAAGACAGATATGGGAAAGATACTCGAGAAGAACCTGGAAGGAACACAGTTCAAGTTCTATCCCGATCCTTATACCAAGCAGAACCTGTTTTATCGTTCAGACAATGCCACGCTCGCGCGCCTGGGTGTTCCTGCTCATACGATTTCCACTTCGCGGATGGAAGCAGACCCCAATGCTGCCAATACAACCAATGATAAATACTATCATACACAGGATGATGAAATCGAAACACTCGATATGAAGAACATGGCAGAGATCATCAAGGCCATCGCTATCAGCTCCACTTCCATCATCAGTGGTAAAGACACTCCTTCAAGAGTAGATACCAAGAGCCTCCGATAATTTACCGGGGAAGGTATCTTTTCAATTTATTCATCGGCTCCTTCAGCAATGAGGGAGCCGAATATTTTTTGATAAGCGCCCTCGATGTATCGGAAAGATACCAACCCAGCGGAATGATGTCTCCCTTATAGCGGGGCAGCCTGAAATCAATACTGATAAGTGAGTTATCGAGATTGGCGGTAACGGCATTCGCCGCGTCGATCCATCGGAATAAGGTCTTCAAACCACCGACCACCGGGGCGACTTCATAATTCCAGCCGAGTGCCTTGCCGAGTTTCGGAATGCCGGAACCATATTTCAGGGAGAGGATGATGGGCACTACCTTCTTTCCGCCAAAATCCAGTTTTTCCCCGATTTTCTTGATCATAATGGCAGTTTGCTGCGCAGTTTGCACGGCGGTATTTTCAAAGTATCCTCCATCTACCAGGTGTCCCATATCGTGATGGGTATCCGATTTCAACAAACCGGGTGGAGTAATGATCGGGAAGCGGGCTGAAGAGACCATTGCCTCGCTGGTGGTAACCATCACGCGGGTGGTATCGAAAATATCCAGTACATCCCTGTACCATGTTTCGGATAAGCGAATGGGTGAGAAGATCGCTTTCTGACCCTGTTCAACAAACAGGCTGTTGTACAGGATCAATGGGTAGTTGTGGGCGGTATCTGTCATCCAGGGGCGTATCACCGCGTCGTTCATCACCGAGCCCTCGGCGGCCCCGGCCACGTGTTTGGAAAACACCGCTTCAAAACCATTATTCAAAAACTTCGCGCGATCAAAGGACCGGATCGGAAAAGGAATAGCGCGTTGAATCAGGTCGGGAAACAAAAATCCGTAGGTGACGCCTGAAAGAAAATCTGCACCAGCGATCGTATCGAGCGACTGGTAAAAAGCAGGGTCGGTAAACCGGCCGATCTCGGCACCAGGGTTCACTTGATAGAGATAGTTGTAGAAGAAGCTCAACCCCACCGTACCACCGGAAGCGCCGGTGACCGCAAAGGTATTCTGATATAGTTCCGGAAACGCAAGATGCAGTTGTTTCATCACCTGTGTGGTCCAGTAACAGGCACGAATACCTCCGCCTTCCGCTGCGACGATAAAAACAGGAATAGTATCCCCTCTGCTCGTCAGGCGGCCATTCTTCCATTTGTCCATCAGCCATTGCCTGGTAAACACCGTATCCTGTTTCCTGGCGCGGATCATTTCCAGTCCCGCCTTGCCGTCTTTGTATTCCTGTAGCGCGTGGTTGTTGTTGCGGGGAAGGGAAAGGAAAAGCATGACAATAATCAACAGAAAGAAAAAGGGAAATTTCAATTTATTGGAAAGGCCGTCGAGGAAGAGGCTGAGGATGGTGTAAAAAATCAGTCCGCAAAGAATGATCAGCCCTGGTTTTCCATCGAGTGAGGGTACAGAGCGGGCTGTATACCAGGCATATGCGAATACACCCACAAATACCAGGGGAATGATGATCCGGGTAGTAGTGCGAAGGTGTTGCCGCCTGATCACCTCGCCGGTATTTTGAGCGCCCTGCAGGCTGAAACGATCTACCGGAACCAGGTTTTTATTTTTGTCGGTAAAGATGGTTGTCCGGTAACAGAGATAAATGATATGAAGCGTTCCTATCAGGAAAACCACCAGCACCTGTATCACAGTGCCGCTATTGAAGCCGTTCACCGCCAGGAAACCCCACATGAAAACCAGGTAAGGAACGGCAGCCAGCATACGTGGCAATACTTTGGACACCTGGCGGATGGT
>JBGAHR010000003.1:0-156123 GCA_044226045.1 Chitinophagaceae bacterium | reverse complement strand
GTCACAAGAAAAACAAGAAAGAAACAGGAGGTGAAGAAGAAGAGGAAGATCTCCGGAAAGGAAATTTATTTGCCACCGGACTCGTTGCCGGGGGTGCACTTGCCGGTGTTATCGTAGCCTTCATGCAAGCCAGTCCTTCCGTTTCTGCCAAGCTTGCAAAAATTAATTTTGAAGAGAACCTGTCCGGCTCATTAGGGGAGACCAATTATTTCCTGCTCGGCGTAATTGCGTTTGCCATTTTGGGATGGGTGCTTTACAATACCGGTATGAAAAAAAATAAAGTTCAGCTTTAACATAGCTAACCTATAAAAAACCCGCTTCAAAGAGCGGGTTTTTTTATTATCGTTTTACAAACTAATTCATCTTGAAAGGCACGATCATTTCAAATACCGGGATGTTCACTTCAAACTGGCGTTTGTTGTTCAGGTTCTCCATCAGGTAAGTGCCATACATCTTGCCCATTTCTGTGCGGAGATTACAACCGCTTACATACTGGTATCTTTCGCCGGGTTGCAAAGTGGGTTGTACGCCCACAACACCTTCTCCCTCCACTTCCCGGTGGCCTCCACTGCCATCGACGATATACCAGTGACGTCGATGAAGTTTTACCGGAAAATTATTATGGTTCTCAATATTGATCCGATAGGCAAACATAAATTCTCCAGACACCGGGTTAGAATAATCCGGCTGGTAAAACGTTTCTACGCTGATTTCTATGCCTTCAGATATTTTGGATACCATTAGGAAAGGTTAACTGATTAAAGATAGTCAAAAAACCTGCCGGATGGAAGCAAATTAGGAGGTTTTAATGGGAATCTCTGGGATGCGTAGTAAATTTGCGCACCTAATCAACTCACAAACATTCATAAAATAACATACACATGAAAATCGCCGTTGCAAAGGGAGATGGGATCGGCCCGGAAATTATGGAAGCAGTCCTGAAAATTTTCAACGCCGGCCAGGTACCGCTTGAGTATGAATTCGTAGAAATGGGCAAATGGGTGTTCGACAAAGGCTTCAGCAACGGCATGACACCGGAAGCCCAGCAAACCATCGAGTCGCTCGGCATCCTTTTCAAAGGCCCAATGGAAACCCCTAAAGGCAAAGGCGTTAAAAGCGTAAACGTCACCGCCCGCAAAACCTGGAACACCTACGCCAACAAAAGAGTGTTTCAAACCCTGCATGGCGTAGACACCGTTTTCAGCAAAGCCGGTATTCCGATCGACGTAACAATCATAAGAGAAAACATCGAAGACACCTATGGTGGCATTGAACACATGCTCACGCATGACGTTGCCCTCAGCCGTCGTTTCATAACCCGGCCCGGGAGTCTTCAGGTAATTCGATATGCCTTTGAAATGGCCCGTCAGAAACACGCGAAAAGAATCACCTGCGGACACAAGGCGAATATCATGAAGATCACCGACGGTCTTTTCCTCGAATGTTTCTACGAAGTGGCAAAAGAATATCCGGATCTCAAGGCCGATGATGTTATTGTGGATGACCTCTGCATGAAGCTCGTAACCCGTCCCGATACCTTCGATGTGGTTGTGCTAACCAACCTGCAGGGAGATATCGTGAGTGATCTTTGCGCCGGGCTGGTGGGTGGCCTGGGCTTTGCGCCTTCTGCAAACATCGGCGACCATATTTGCATATTCGAAGCGGTTCATGGAACGGCCCCGGATATCGCCGGAAAAAATATTGCCAACCCCACCGCCCTCCTGCTGAGTGGCCTGGCAATGCTTCGTCACCTCGGGCTAATGGAAAACGCTTCTATCATCGAAAATGCACTGCTCTATACACTGGAAAGCGGTGTTCATACGGGTGATTTTGGAGATAAGTCAAAAGCCTCCGTTAATACAACACAATTTGCAGATGCCATTATCGGAAATTTCGGCAAGGAGCCGCAGGTAGGCGCCAAACCAAAGTTGCCGAACAAGCCAGCCGTTCAAACGACTTTCAAACTGGAAAAAAATCCCATGATGGTGAGCCTGGAAATGCAGGAAGAGAAGATCGTAGGGGTAGATATGTTTATCGAAAGCGAAGAGCAACCGGCTGAAATCGCCAAGAAATGCCAGCGTCATGCCGGTGTGAAGTTTCAACTCATCAATATCAGCAACCGCGGCACCCAGGTATGGCCAACCGGATCTATCTACACCAATCTCGTTAACCAGTACAACGCCCGCTTCGAAAGCCTGGATGGCGAACCGCTCAACCAGCAGGACATCATCGGACTGTATGTAAGCCTCAGCGGTAATTTCAAAATCTGCTCATTCGAACTATTGAACATGTGGGGAGACAAAAAAGCCTATAGCCTGGCGCAAGGACAGTAAAGCAATTAGTCAATTGGTCAATTAGTCAATGAGCCAATGGATAATTACGGATGACGGATTACGGATGACGGATGACGGATGGAAATACAATTAGTCAATTGGTCAATGAGCCAATTTGATTACGGATTACGAATGACGAATGACGGATGGAAATACAATTAGTCAATTGGTCAATTAGTCAATGAGCCAATTTGATTACGGATTACGAATGACGAATGACGGATGGCGGATGACGTATAATTAATCTGTGAGCCAGGAATTGAAATAACGATAAACGATAAACGTGAAACGATAAACGAGCCAACCGCAAACCGTAAACTGCAAACTGCAAACCAACGTAAAACCTCCATCATTCACACAAATTCAACGCTTCCGAGCCCACGGTTGCCATTTGTATCAGGTTTACTTTTCCGGCTTTGTCGTAATGAAGCACGAGGGTGCCATAAGACATTTGATACGCATCCCAACTGTCATCTTTTATTTTAGGATTGCCGAAGGTTTTAAAAAATGAACCACGCCTGGCACCCAATAATGGAATAGATAATTTACCCTTGAATCCGGGTTTTATCTCCACATAATCACGTGAAGTGTAAAACGTGAGGCCTTTATCGGCAAACTCTACAGTTCCACCGCATTTGGAAGCGGAGTTTTCCGGCTTGGAAGCAGTGAAGCAGGGGAAAGTCGCCTTTATTTCCTCAATGCCGAAATTCGGCTTGGTATTATTCACTTTCCCATTGAGAATATCCACCTCGAATGGATCGCAGCGAACTTTGGCCTTCAATTGACTATTTGCCTGAAAAGTAAATAACAGTATGAAAATCAGCAGAAAAAACGGGAATTTCATAGAGGGTGAGTTTATAGTTGAGAATACTCTCTACTCTATGCAAATTCCTTGCTAAACTGTTTGAATGGAGCGGGTATTTAATGCCCTCGAAGACAACTTATTCTTACACTTTTTTTGTTTTGCCGTACCCGTTTTTCAGTAACCATTGCAGCGCTTTTTCGCGCTGATCTCCCTGCAATATGATCTCCCGGTCCTTGGTCGATCCGCCGGTTCCGCAAGCCGTTTTCAACTTCTTTCCCAGTTCTTCCAGGTCCTCTTCCTTTCCTTCAAAACCATATACTACTGTTACGGTCTTGCCTGCCCGGTGTTTTGTTTCCAGGATGATCCTCAACTTTTGCATGGCCGGTGCGAGTGTTTCGTTTCCTCCGGTATTATTTTGAAACTGAAATCCCGGATCAGTACTGTATACATATCCGTTTTGATCCGCTTTGTTTTTCTTGCTCATAATCAGATGGCTTGTCCTGGTTTAACTACTATGACTGAATAACGGCTTTAAGGCTGAGATCAAGACTGCGGGCCTGGTGTATCAACGCGCCAACACTTACATAATCTACTCCTGTAGCCGCATAACTGGTGATATTCTCGAGATTGATTCCACCGCTGGCTTCGGTTTCCACTCTTCCATCGATCATGATCACCGCTTCCCGGAGAAGTTCGGGTGTAAAATTATCCAGCATGATCCGGTCCACTTTGCCGGTCTCCAATGCTAGCCGGGCCTCTTCGAGGTTCCTGGTTTCCACTTCGATTTTAAGTCCGGGTTTTATCCGCTGCACATAATCATAAGCACGGTCGATTGCCTGTTGCAAACCCCCACAGAAGTCGATGTGATTGTCTTTTAACATGATCATATCGTAAAGGCCCATGCGATGATTGACGCCGCCCCCGATTCGAACTGCCTCCTTTTCTAATAAGCGAAAATTAGGGGTGGTTTTCCGGGTGTCCAGTACCTTGGTTTTATAACCAGTGATCTTATTTACGTATTGCCTCGTAAGGGTTGCAATTCCACTCATTCGCTGCATGCAGTTTAATGCCAGTCGTTCACATTGAAGGATGCAGTGAACCGAAGCTTTTACTTCAAAGGCGATCTCCCCTTCTTTCATCTCCTCGCCATCCTTTTTAAACGGAGTGAAAACGGCAGAGGGTTCCCGGTATTGAAAAACCGCTCTGGCCACTTCCATACCGGCGAGAATACCAGACTGCTTTACTTTTAAAACAGCCTTCCCAACAGCGTCCGGCGGAATACAGCAGAGGGCTGAATGGTCTCCATCCCCCAGGTCTTCAGCCAGGGCATTCTTTATCAGTTCATCCAGTTGTTCCTGAAAGGTTGCGGTCATGTGTTGCCAGTATAATGAGGGGCAAAAATAAAATGAAAAAGGGTCCCTTTCATGGGACCCTGGTATTTTTACAGTGCTGAGGGATGTGAATAGCTTTTATTCTACCCGCTGAAAACCGATTTCCTGCAATACCTGACGTTCGCCTTTCTGCTTCATGTACAGTTTGGTTCTGAAATTACCGTTGCGGGTTTGAAGAATGCCAAAACAGTACTCGGATCCATTGTTCTCACCCTTGTGCTTGACCTGGAAATCTTTCACGTCGTTGTTGCTGAAGAAGTCTTTCAGAATCATTTCACCCTGGCTACGACTGTAATTGTCGTTCTTACCTGGGAGAGAAATATCGATCCTGTCATCAAAAAAACGCGATAATTCGTTGGCATTGCCGCTCTTTACAGCACTTACCACTTCTTCGATGGAAGTAAAAGTGCGAAACGACATTAACAGCAACAGGGAAGCTGCCATCACCCAACCAAAATAGTGTTTCATGGTTTGCGTAAAATTATCTGCTTAGGGTGGTGCTAAAAACATGCCAAATTAAGATATGGTTGAAAAATCACTAACAAGCGGACATTCAATTACCTTTGTATAAAATCTTTCAAATAATTTATATATGCCGGGTAAGAAAGCAATGCTGGTAATCATGGACGGATGGGGACTTGGAAAGGTTAAATCCGCCGATGCCATACAAAATGCCAAAACACCTTTTGTCAGTTCTCTATATAACAAATTCCCGCATACTACGCTGGTCACTTGTGGCGAAGCGGTAGGCCTGCCCGATGGACAGATGGGGAATAGTGAAGTGGGCCACCTCAACCTCGGGGCCGGCCGGATTGTGTACCAGGAACTACAGCGCATCAATGTGGCCATCCGTGATGGTGAGCTTTACAGGAATGAGGTCTTGTTAAATACGCTCAACTATGCCAGGACCCGGCAAAAAGCCCTGCACCTGATCGGTCTGGTGAGTGATGGCGGAGTACATTCTCACATACGTCACCTTGAAGCGATAATTAGTCTCTGCCATAGCGAGAATATCCCCAATGTATTTATACATGCCTTTACCGACGGGCGAGATACAGACCCGAAAAGCGGTTTGGGTTTCCTGAAAGAACTGCAGGCACACCTCGATAAAACTACCGGGAAAATCGCATCAGTAAGTGGCCGTTATTATGCCATGGATCGTGACAAGCGCTGGGAAAGAGTGAAACTGGCCTATGATGTAATGGTAAATGGTATCGGCGCCACGGCTACCAATGCGATCAGCGCGCTCCAGGAATCCTATGCCAATGACGTTACCGATGAATTTTTCAAACCGACCGTTATCACCAACGAGGCAGGGCAACCGCTTGCATTGATAAAAGACGGAGACGCTGTAATCTGTTTCAACTTCCGGACCGACCGCTGCCGGGAAATCACAGAAGTGCTTTCACAAACAGATATGCCCGGTTTTGGTATGAAGAAACTTTCTCTTCATTATACTACCATGACAGAATACGATCGCACTTTCCAGGGCGTTCAGGTGATTTTCGAAACCGACAATCTTCGAAATACCCTGGGTGAGATCCTCGCGCAAAACCACAAAACACAAATCCGCATCGCGGAAACGGAAAAATACCCGCACGTATCTTTTTTCTTCAGCGGTGGACGGGAAGTACCATTCGACGGAGAGCGCAGAATCATGATACCTTCACCGAAAGTAGCAACCTACGATCTTCAACCGGAAATGAGCGCCCGCGAAGTAACGGATGCCATCGTTCCGGAGATTGAGAAAGAATCCGCGGATTTTATCTGTCTCAACTTCGCCAATGCCGATATGGTTGGACATACAGGCGTATGGGAAGCAGCGATAAAAGCCGTTGAAACAGTAGACTCCTGCGTCCAGCGCATCGTAACCGCGGCCCTTGAGCATGATTATGCGGTTTTTTTAACCGCCGATCACGGAAATGCCGACTATATGATCAATGAAGACGGCACCCCAAATACTGCGCACACCTTAAATCTCGTTCCTTTATTTGTCATCGATAAAGAATGGCATGGAAATCTCAAACCAGGAAAGCTGGGCGATCTCGCTCCTTCTATCCTGACGATGATGGGCCTGCCGATTCCGCCTGAAATGACAGGCGATGTGCTGATTTCATGAAGAACCGAACAAAATGCATAACAGCTGCTTTCCTCTTGCTGGTTGCATCCATTCCATTTGGATCAACCATCGGTCTGGCTATTCTTGAATGGATGGTGAAAGAAGAAATGAAAGAGAAACTGGAATACGCGAACCTTCAAACAATAGAAATTCCCCTTAAAGGCTTTCAATGGCATGAGAAAGGCTCGGAAGTATTGGTAAACCGGAAACTCTTTGATGTGAAATCATTCCACATCTCGGATGATAAAATTTACCTGACTGGTCTATTCGACGAAAAGGAAACCGAACTGGAAGAACAGATATCCGGCATGCAAAAGAAAAACGGAGACAATGAAAGCAAAGAGCAGATGCCTGCCTTCCTCTTGTCTGAAGGTCCTCCATCCCCGATCAATATCCTGCCACCTGCAGTATTAACATCATCCGAAAAGACGGAGAACAGCCGTCTATTACCCAATCCGTTTCTATCAGTTCCCTTTACCCCTCCCGATTCCTCTCTTCTTTCCTGAATACAGTCAGGTAATGACATTCTTGATTTTCTAATTCATTAAATCTAACGCATTATGAGAGGAAGAATATTTTTCCTGGTCATCGTGTTTTTGGCGAAGACCAGCCTTTCCATTTCACAAACAGATACTTCGAGAGTAACGGAACTGGAGGAAGTAGTCATCTCAGCGAATAAATTCCAGGAGAAAAAGAAAAATGTCGCGCAGTCCATCCAGGTGATCACGGCACGCCATATCGCCCAGGCCAATACGCAAAATACCGGCGATCTATTGATCAATACAGGGAACATATTTGTGCAGAAGAGTCAGCAGGGTGGTAGCAGCCCGGTATTACGTGGATTCGAAGCCAGTCGCATTCTATTGCTAATAGATGGTGTACGGCTTAACAACGCTATTTTTCGCGCCGGCCACCTGCAAAATGTTATTACGGTTGATCAGAATATGCTCGAACGGGTAGAAGTCATGTATGGACCAGCTTCCACCATGTATGGCAGCGATGCCCTGGGGGGTGTTATTCACCTGCGCACAAAGTCGCCTGTATTATCGGCCAATGGAAATTTCCTGGCAAAGGGATCCGGCTTTACCCGCTTCAGTTCGGCCAATGAAGAAAAAACAATTCATGCAGATCTAAGCCTCGGTGGTAAAAAGCTGGCCTGGCTGCAGGCTTATACTTTCAGCGATTTCGGCGACATGAAAATGGGCGACAAATATCCTTCGAAATACCCCGATTTCGGAAGACACACCCAGTATGTAGAGCGCATCAACGGCATCGACTCCGTAGTAAAAAACAGTGATGACCGAGTACAAAAATTCTCAGGCTACCAACAATGGGACATCACACAAAAACTCCTTTTCAAACCTTCAGACAGAAGCTCGCACCAGCTTAACCTGCAATTGTCTAATACCACCGATGTACCCCGCTATGACCGTTTGCAGGATATCAGGAACGGAACCCTGAGATATGCGGAGTGGTACTATGGTCCGCAAAAAAGAGTCATGGGCTCCTATCAGTTCAATTACCGGCCGATTGCGATTTTTGACCAGGTACAACTCACCGCCAGTTACCAGCACATAGAAGAGAGCCGTCAAACCAGGGATTACCGTCGGTACGACCGGTTCGACAGTCGCCGGGAACGTATAAAAGTGGGAGGACTCACGCTGGACCTTTTCAACCGCTGGAAAAAAGACGAGTTGACCACCGGTATCGATATCCAGTTAAATGATCTGAAATCAGTAGCAGACAGGCGCAACCTGCTGACTAATGTTGTCAGTGCTCTCGACACCCGCTACCCTG
Source organism: Chitinophagaceae bacterium (assembly GCA_044226045.1). Lineage (GTDB taxonomy): Bacteria > Bacteroidota > Bacteroidia > Chitinophagales > Chitinophagaceae > Endoryza. The sequence continues at coordinate 147,678 of JBGAHR010000003.1, read as the reverse complement.
ATGGCAAGAACAGGATGAATTATTATGCAGTGTTTGCGCAACACATTCATAAATTTTCAAATGGCAAATGGGTCTTGAATGATGGCATTCGTTTTCAAAGTGTCAATCTTCATTCCACACTTGTTACTAATTATTTTTCGCTGCCTTACACCGATATCAAACAGGATAATTTCGCTGTAACCGGCAACCTGGGGCTTTCCTTCCTCCCTACTCCTGATTCAAAAATCGCATTCGTTTTCTCTTCCGGCTTCCGCGCTCCGAATATTGATGATCTCGCGAAAATTTTCGAATCAAGCACTTCAGCCAGGCAGGTGGTATTCCCCAATCCTGATATAAAACCCGAGTACACTTACAATTTCGAATTGAACCTGGGCAAAAGTTGGGGCCGCCTGGTAAGCGTGGATGCCGGTGTGTTCTACACGCTTTTCCGCAATGCGCTGGTGAAAGCACCCTTCAAACTAAATGGCCAGGATTCGGTTGATTATAACGGACAGCGAAGCCAGGTACTGGCTACTCAAAACCTGAACAAAGCATTTATTACCGGTGTAAATGCGGCCATCAGGATCAGCCCCGTGAAAGAACTCGTATTTACCGGAACCTTTAACTACACCAAAGGACGTTTCAAAACAGATGACAGCAAGTCCTCCTCTGTCTATCAAAAGCAAGCTGATGGAACCTACAAACTCGTCATGGCCAATGTAAGCTCAAAGCCATTGGATCATATTCCCCCTATATTCGGGAAAGTCGCAGTACAGTACACAAAGTCGAAATGGGACGCGGAATTTTTCCTTTTGTACAACGGTTGGAAAAAACTCGATGATTACAATGCCGACGGCGAGGATAATGCTCAGTATGCCACGGCCGACGGGATGCCTTCCTGGATGACACTGAACCTGAAAGGCAGCGTAGGAATCGGGCAAAACGTTCGTTTACAAGGCGCTATAGAAAATCTGTTAGACCGCAACTATCGTTATTTCGCCTCCGGGTTCTCTGCTCCCGGCCGGAATTTCATCATAGCCTTGAGGGTTCAATTTTAGACAATCGATTGAGTGCTGTTTTGGGCCGCCAAAAGGCGGCCCAAAATACTCTTATCAAGCAGCCTAATTTTAATGGAATTTGTCTAAATTACGGGGCAACCAAAGGTTTTTATGACCGAAGAAGCCATTTTACAAGGCTGTTTACAAAACAACCCCACAAGTCAGCGGGAGCTGTATATGAGATACAGCCCAAAGATGCTTGCGGTTTGTTACCGGTTTGCCCACAACCGGGAAGATGCAGAGGACATGCTACAGGAGGGTTTTATCAAGGTATTTTCCCAAATACATACGTTTCGTAACCAGGGAGCATTTGAAGGATGGATTCGGAGAATAGTTGTGCATACCTGTATCAACCATCTCAAGAAGAACAAGCGATTTAACGAGAGTGTTGATATTATTCATGCCACCACTATCCAGATCCGTGAAGAAACGGTTCCTTCCATTGTTCAGGCCAAACAGATCGTGGAATGCATCCGGCTGTTACCAATGGGTTACCGGACAGTGTTAAACCTGTATGCGATCGAAGGTTACACACATAAAGAAATCGCCGAGATGCTCGATATAGAAGAGAGCACCAGTCGTTCGCAATATACCCGTGCCAAGCAAATGTTGGAGGATATACTGATAAAGAAGAAGATCATTCAGAAACCGGAAAAAGCCAATTGGATGAGAATAGCTGCCGGCAGGTAATTTCGAACAGGATTCAACCTTATGAAAACAACCCGTACAAACACTAACTAAAAAAATGGAACGCAGTTTTTATAATGAGGATTTCGATTTTGAAGAACTGATCAGGCATAAATCAGATCAATACAAAATTTATCCTTCCGACAAAGTATGGAAGGGTATCCAAAATTCACTGCATCCAACCCGCAAATGGTACTGGCTGGGGCTGGTACTGATCCTGGGAGGTTTTAGTTATTATGCCGTAGAACAATTCTCTTCCAGCACCGTTGCTTCCCACCCTCCTGCTTCCAATAAGAAAAAAGATCAACTTGCTTCTAATACATCTGCTTCCAATGAAGCGGTGATACTTCCATTCACCCCACCCAGTTCAGCGGCCAGCCGCCGGAAAACAGTCGACCGCAGCAGTTATGTGAAAAAAGGACTGGTGGTTGCCATGAGCGAAGCAGAAACACCAGAGGCTGAGGAAGAAACTATTCCTCTTTCCGTAATTGCCGATGCAAGGCTGAATAAACCTGCTTTCAGCATCGACCAAAGCCAGACACACGAAGCTACCAGCGCAAAGGAATTCATAATACCCGCTCTCAAAAACATTTATCCCGACCAGGTATCTCTGATTGCGGGTGAACAGACCGCCCATGTAAGCGAAACCCTGGCAGAAGAAACGGTTACCTCAAAGAGCGAGAATACGGTTTCCGATAATATCTCAACCGATGAGAAAAGGATCAACTGGTTGCAGGAAAATGCAGTGTATGAGCTTACCCGCCCCAAACTGAAAAGAGTAAGCTGGCAGGTGATCGCCTCTCCAACCATGAACTATCGCAAACTGACCAGCAATACAAACGCGAATATTTCCTCCGATTCCAAAATCATTCCGATCGCCCTGAATATCGAAGGAGATGTAGACAGACTGGCCAATCACAAGCCCGGGCTGGGATTTGAGGTCGGATCCATGCTGATGTACGCTCTCAACAAGAATGTAACCTTCAAGACCGGCGTTCAATTCAATTTCTCCCGTTACTATATTCAGGCATATCGCTCCAATTCTCCGGAGAGAGCAACCATTGCCCTGAATAGTTTCTATCGCCCTACAGCTGATTCCATCACCTCCTATACCCTGCTCCGGAATTTTGGCGGCAACTCGGAAAAAGCACTCGAGAACAAATATTATGAGCTGTCTACTCCGATTGGTGTAGACGTGCTGGTGCTGGGAAGAGGAAGACTGCAATTGTCTGTGGGCGGAACCATACAGCCAACTTACCTGATCAATCGCGATAATTATCTTATCACCACCGATTACAAAAACTATATCCACGAACCTTCGCTGGTACGTCGCTGGAATGTAAATGCCAGCGCTGAGGCATTCCTCTCTTATAAAGCGGCGGGATTCAAATTCCAGGTGGGACCCCAGTTCCGTTATCAGTTGTTTTCCACTTACAGAGAGACCTATCCAATCAGGGAATTCCTGATGGAGTATGGTGTAAGGTTTGGTGTTAGTAAAACACTTCGATAGTTTTCTCACGCGTAAATACGCTAATTTTACGGCTGCTTTTCTTAACCCATTCGAATTATTGTTCGTATGAAAATAATCGTCGTAAGTAGTCTTGTCGCATGCCTGTTCCTTGTTTCTTGTAAGCAGAAGTCGAAGAATGATGAGTCCGCCGCTGTCAATAACCCATCTGCTGATTCCGCAACAGCCAATCGAACCAACCTGCCTGTAAATTCTTTCATCCAGGAGGATAGAGACAAGGTCGAATCATTTGCGGCGGGGATTTTGAAGAAATCTACTATCGATGGAAAAATGGATTCATCCTTCATCCAATTAGCTGAATTCAAAACGCTTTCCAGGCAATTTGATTTACCAGGCTTCGACTCAGCCTATTTCACCAATCACTATACAGAAACATCTTTCCTGGAACAAAACACCAATACCGTACAGTTTCTGTACAGTGCCCGCGAGGCCAGCAATCCGGTTAGGAAAATCATTTTGTATGTAAAGCAGAGTGATGCCGGGGATAAAGTAGACATGATATATGTAGAACGCGATTTCAACTATGAAGACACTGCAACCAGCCAGCGATTAACCTGGAAAATGGGGCACTACTTCATCATTGCTACCAACCAGGAAACCCCTGGTGGCTACCGGAAAAATTCAAAGGATCAGGTTATTTGGGAATCCGCTGATTTCGGAATCCGCTAATATTACATGACAGCCCAGGAATTTCAACATATAGCCCATACCATTCCGGTTGAGCCGGGCGTGTACAAATATTTCGACGCGGCCAATGAATTGTTGTATGTAGGCAAGGCCAAGAGCCTGCGTAAAAGAGTCAGCTCCTATTTTTCCAAGACCTTTACCAGTTGGAAGACGCATGAACTGGTGAACAGGATTCACCGGATTGAATTCACCATCGTCAATTCCGAGCAGGACGCGCTTTTCCTGGAAAACTCACTCATCAAACAGCACCAGCCACGGTTCAATATCGATCTTAAAGACGACAAGTCCTACCCTTTCATCGTTCTGAAGAACGAATCCTTTCCACGGGTCTTTTTAACGCGCAACAAATGGGATGACGGATCCGAATACCTTGGCCCGTTCACCTCGGTTGGCAAAGTGCGTGAACTCCTGAACTTTGTACGCGCCACCATACAGCTTCGAACCTGCAAATTGAACCTGAGTGAAGCCAATATTCAAAAGGGGAAATTCAAAGTTTGCCTCGAATATCACCTGGGAAACTGCAAAGGCCCCTGCGAAGGGTTGCAATCAGCCGAAGACTACGAAGAGGGCCTTCAACAGATCCGGAACATCCTCAAAGGCAATATGAGCCCGGTGATACAACATTTCCGGACTGAGATGAACGGATATGCCGGCAGTTTGCAATTTGAAAAAGCCGAAGCGGTCCGGAAAAAGATCGAACATCTCGAAGCTTACCAGGCGAAGTCTATCATCGTTTCCAACCGGTTTATTACCGCTGATGTGTTTGCCATCCTGCGCGATGGCGACGCAGCCTATGTGAACTACCTGATGGTAGAAAACGGTACCATTGTACAAACGCATACCGTTCCCATGGAAACCAAGCTCGACGAGACAGACGAAGAAGTGCTCGCCCTGGCCATGGTGCATTTAAGAACAACCTTCAACAGTACCGCCAAAGAACTGGTACTACCTTTTGAAGTCGACTATTCGGAGGAAGGGGTAGTACAAACCATTCCGCGAGCCGGTGATAAGAAGAAACTGCTGGAACTGGCCGAAAAGAATGTAAACTATTTCATGGATGAGCTCCGGAAGAGAAAGATTCTCCGGCTGGAGGGGAAAGATGATGCCGACCGGAAAAAAGTATTGTACCAGTTGCAGGAAGACCTGCAGTTATCAGAAGTTCCCACGCATATAGAGTGCTTCGACAACTCGAATTTCCAGGGAAGTTTTCCCGTGTCCGCCATGGTCTGCTTCAAGGATGGGGTACCCAGTAAAAAGGACTACCGTCACTTTAATGTGAAAACAGTTGAGGGTATCAATGATTTTGCCACCATGAAAGAAGTGGTTTATCGCCGCTATAAACGTCTGCTGGACGAACAGGCGGCGCTGCCCCAACTGGTGATCATCGATGGAGGAAAAGGGCAACTGGGCGCTGCCATGGAAGCCATTGAAGAAGTGGGTTTAACCGGCAGCATGACGGTTGTGGGACTGGCAAAAAATGAGGAAGAGATCTTCTTTCCGGGCGATTCCGAATCCGTAAAACTCGATTACAATAGTGAAAGTCTGAAGCTTGTCCGGCGCATCCGCGATGAAGTACACCGGTTTGGCATCACCTTCCACCGCCAAAAAAGAAGTGCCGGCACTTTCAGGAATGAACTGGAAAACATCAAAGGGATCGGGAAGAATACCGCTGATACCCTGCTGAAACAGTTTAAATCGGTTAAGCGTATACGCGAGTTAAGCAAGGAGCAGTTGACGGAAGCCATTGGCCTCTCCAAGGCCAGCCTGGTATTTCAGTATTTTCATCAGCAAGAAACAAAAGAAGAGCCCGGGAAAGAAGAGTAACCGGTTGGTGATACCTGTTGGAAAGTCGATAAAAGGAAGTGTTGGCAGAAATCTTGAGCCTCATCAAGAAATGGCAATAAAAAAGGGGCCAGGATAGAAATCCAGCCCCGTTTTTAAAATCCAATATCCTATGAAAAACCGTTGTAAAAATAGTAAATGCCCTCCATAAAACAATACCCGGTACGAGGTATTTTTAAAAAACTTTATTGTATTCAGATAGTTATAAATCTTTGCACCTCTGTGAATTCTGAGGAAACTCGCTGTTTAAATCGTCGATTGGGCACATAAAAAAACCCCCGAAAATTCGGGGGTTTTAGATTTTATTTGATCTGGATTAATAAGACCAGAGATCTTGTTCGTAGTTGAATATCTTCTCTTTCATGTTATCTCCTTCCAGTAATTGGAGGATGGGATCCTGAATATAAGCGAAGATGTACTGATCGTTCGGGTTATTGATGGTAGACTTCACGATCCTGCTGGCAAACATGCGGCTTTCGAATAATTCTTCCCAGCTCATGCGTGCCCCGAAGTTTTTACCATTGTACACTTCGTACTTGGCCAACATCGGGCGCAGATCGGGATAATATACCCAGAAAGCAGGCATTACCGCACGGAAGCTTCCATCATCATTACGCACTGTTTTAATGGGCGCAATACCGAGAATCCGTACATGCATCCTGGAAGATTCCTTATCGAAAATCCAGTCTTCCTTTACCCAGTATCTTTCTACTGTGTTATCAGGATTGAATTCTGCATTTACGATGGAGTCCCTCATCAGACCTTTTGAACCGTCGGGGTCATTGGTCCAGTCGGGAACCTGGATCTTCTTGGACTCTCCAATCAGCATCTTGGAGATATCTTTAAAGGAAATGGGAGTGGTAAACCGGTCATCGCCGTTGGCAGCGCTGAAAGCCGTGATCTCTTCTTTCTTGATAGCGTTCAGAAGGATCATGATAAAACGCTGGTTTCCGTTATCACCCTCTGCCTTATAGGTAAAAGGCAGGTTCATTTTTTCATGAACATCGATTTCTCTCCAGACGCGCTGAACATAAGCGGCGTCATCCTCACGGATGTGCTCGTAAGCCAGCGGTGTTCTTTCCTTCACCAGGTTACGGTCGAAGGCATAGTCGTTACGGAGAGAAGGCTTGGGTGCCTCCAGTTTAATTTCCGGTTCGGGAGCTTTTGCCACAGGAGTAGTATCCTTTGGCGCAGTACCCAACGCTTTATCGGTGGTATTCTTGCTTTTATTGGCAGTGGTCTTCTTGGTGGTAGACTTCTTGGTTGCCGGGCGGTTTGGCTTCTTTGTTTGAGCCTCAGCCGACATGGCGCCCATCACTGTCACCAGTGCTATCAAGGTTCCCCACTTTATGAATCGGTTTCTCATTAGTACCCTTTTTATAATATTAATTCAGAATAAAAGACATTTGAGGAAGGTCGCGAATCTTTCCATCCGGACCCTGTACTTTGATATTATCAAAGAACACAGCCGTTCCGGCTCCGCAGCTTTCGATCAGGGAAGCAGCAGCACCAGACCAGCGGTTACCCTGGTTAGGTTGTTGCTGATACAGGCTGATCTTTCCACCCACTGCACCAACTGTGTAGCTAACCACTTTGAATGGCGCTTCGAAGTCGGAATCCAGTCTGGCGATGATACCACCCTGTGCTTTCAATGTAGCAGCAGCGATTCTGCCGCCTCTTGAACCACCGCAATAGGCAAACGGATCGGGAAGGTTCTTCACACGGAATTTAACCGGTGTAGCCTTACCATCGATAATTACGTTTACATTATGCTCTCCGGGTGTGGTTGGCTTGGCAACCCATTTTGGACCAGCTACGCGGCTGATAGAACCTCCGCTGAAGGTAGCGCTTACTTTCTCACTACCAACACCGGCTGTAATTGTCAGCGGGTTTTCAACACCAATGTACAGTACGTTCATCTTGTCGGCAGAAACTGCCACACCAGAAGGCATACCTACGGTATAAGGAAGATCTTTTTCAATCACCTTGTCAAGTCCTTCCTGGTCTTTATACTTGATGGTTACATGCACTTTTGAAGCGCCGGTTCCACCGGCATTGAAATCCGACAGCGCAATACCATCAGAACCGGGTTGAACCTGTTTGCCATTTACAAGGATAACGGGAGCTGCTGCTGAGCTGGTGGCTCCGAGACCCGCATAAACCTGTACTTTTTCGTTTGGCATTACATAGCTGGAGCTTAATCCACCTACGAAACCATATTTGTCGAAACGTACGGCAACGGCGTCAATCTTGTTGTGGCAGAAAGTGACCACCTGGTTTTCCGAGCTCTTCACGTCATTCTGAAATTTGCTCAGGATGGTGATACCTGCAATGGCAGGAGTCATGTGGAAATAGCTGGTTGTCCAGGTTTGATTCTTTTGATTGTTGGTAGACTGGGGAACAGTCAGGTCGATGGGCAATTTAGCCGCGAACTCTTTGCTGATCTCCGGATCGATAGCCAACATATCTTTTTTGTATTGCTCCAGTCTCTTGTAAAGCTTTTCGCCTTCGCCTTCTTTATCGAGCACACGGGTAGTGGCTTCGAGGTTATTGATCCAGTCTGAATTATCTCCTTTCTCAGGCTTGTAACCGGCTTCTTTCTTTACACGATTCTTGAGTTCTTCGATATAATCATACAATCCCTTAGACAATTGTTGAGCAGCGATCGCCTTGGGCTTCCAGATTTTGGTCTTTTCAGCTGTTTTGGCATCCTTCTCTTTTTCGTCTAAAGACGTATATATATTAGCGTTATTGGCAGCTAATACCGTATTGGCATTATTGATGGTATTATTTACCGTTTTAAAGGCATTCAGAATCTCTGATGATACGTTCAGTGCCAGCAGCGCTGTAAGCACCAAATACATCATGTTGATCATCTTCTGCCGGGGCTCTTTAGGTAAAGCCATGGATTTAGGTTTTTCAGTTTAAACAATACTTTTTACTTGTCTGTTTACATGGGTACAGGATATGGAACCCCAAAAATTAACGGCCCTGCATGGCGCTGAGCATGTTACCATAGATGGTATTCAGGTTGCTCAGGTTACCAGCGAGTTTACCGATTTGCTCATGAGCTTTCTTCGCATCTGTAACAGATCCCTGCATGGTTTCAGAAGCCTGTACCAGGTTGCTGTAGAAGCTGTTCATGGCTTTCAGGTGGTTGTTGGTGTCCTGTAATTCCAGTTCGTAAATAGCATTGAGTGAACCTAAATTCTTGGTCAGTACCTGCACCTGCTCATGGAATTGTTTGGTGCTGTCGGCAGCTGAATTAAAATGACCGATTGTAGTGGTAGCATTCTGGTACGCAGATTTCATGGAATCAAGCGCAGCAGCCGCTTCCTGTGTTTTCTTTGAATAGTCGTTGGTAGCCTTCACTACATCAGACACTTCAGCTATATTATTTACAGATGTTCCGAGTTTTTTGAAACCGTCGCTCAGGCGAGACAGGTTAGCGGGGGTGATATCGGCTTCCTGGAGCATTTTGTCCATTTTTTCCAGGGCAGGGTTACCTGCACTTGCACCACCGGCCAGTTTAGGCAGAGCTTCGGCAATGGCATGCATTTCCGATCCGGGAGGCGGCAAGAATGCGTAAACAACAAATATCACTGCTTCTGTAATCAGACCTGCGGTCAGGAAGAAGTCAGCCAATGCCTGGTGGGTAATTTTTTGCCAGGCGCCAAAGATTACGATAGCGGCACCCATACATACTATTACATTCACCAGTCTTTCTGTAGATTTAGAAACTCCAGCCATAATTTTAATAATTTAAGAGGTTAGGAAAACGGATTTTATTTTTTTGGGGTTATGTGAATACAATGCTGTTTTGATTTATTGCAAAATCAATTTAATAACGGTAAAATCTGATTTAAAATTTTGCTATAGGCAGAATTTTAACGCTTCGGTTGAGTTGCAGGTAAGTCGATTACTGTACGGAAGCCGATGTAAGACTTGGCTGTATCCATGTACTCGTAGTTACGAGTGCTGGTTTGCAGATAATATCCTACGTCTTTCCAGCTACCGCCACGGATCACCTTACGCTTCATACGGGGAGGATCTGAATCCTTGGCATTGAAGCGGATATCCGGGTTCATATCGTGTTGGAAGTTGTAAGCGCCTTCGTAGTACAGGGAAGAAGTCCATTCTGCCACGTTACCCGCCATGCAATACAGACCGAAATCATTAGGCCAGTAAGCATCGGCACGTACAGTGTAGAATCCACCATCTTCAGGATAGTTACCGCGACCTGGCTTGAAGTTGGCCAGCAAACAACCTTTGCGATTTCTCAGGTAGTAGTTACCCCAGGGGAACATTGACTGAGAACGACCGCCACGGGCTGCATACTCCCATTCTGCTTCTGTAGGCAGACGGAAGCTGGACTCGGTAGCTTTCTTCTTATTTTCGAGGAATGAGTTCAGGTAATGTGTTCTCCACTCGCAGAAAGCAGTAGCCTGTTTCCAGTTCACCCCTACTACAGGATAGTTTCCAAAGGCAGGGTGAGAGAAATAACGCTGTGCCATCGGCTCATTATAAGAGTAGCTGAAATCACGAATCCAGATCAGGGTATCGGGGTAGATGGCTACATCTTTTTTAACGATGAACTGTGAGCGGGGTTTGCCGGCATTCTCACGTCTGGCAGCTTCTTTCAAATCGAAAGTCTCAGAGTGATACACCAGTTTGTTGGGATCGAGGTCCTTCTTTCCAAAAATCCTGTTTTCCGGTGTCAGGATCAATGGTTCCACCTTTTCGATGGTAGACTTATCGTTCCATTTAATGGTTTGTGCCTTTTTCCAGTCAACCACAAATTGCCCGTCGACCTCTTTCCCTAACTGCATTTTAACCGCAGCGGTAGAGTCGCGAACCCAGTTCACAAACTGACGATATTCGTTGTTTGTGATCTCAGTGGCGTCCATCCAGAAACCATTAATTGAGATTTGTTTGTTACGTGCAGTGTAGGCGTAGTTAACGTCTTCATCGCTGGGACCCATGTGAAAAGTTCCAGGTGGTACGTAAACCATTCCATAGGGTTTGGTGAGATTGCTCTTAAGTCCCGGAGCAACACCATGAAGCTGGCCGTCATTAGGTAAACCTTTAGAAGCCTTCTTCCCTATTTTACCACAACCGGTGACAATAAAAATTGCCATCAAGATTGACAAGGTGGATAGGTTTTTCATTTTCATAATTTTAAAGGGTATTGGGCAAAAATAATGTTTTACCGACTTCATCACAAGTTTAGAATTTTATTTTAATAAGTGCAATACCGGATTAATGCAAAGGATTAAACGACGCTTGAAATCAAATTATTGTATCCGAAAAATATTAAAGTTTTAAACAGTTTTAATGAGCCGGATCAATGCATTAGTCTCAAAAACAGGGCTTTGGCATGAATAGTTTTGACAGAGGTAGAATTGTGCATCGCGGGCATACGGTTTACCCGACAATAAGGGGAATTGATTATGAGCCTGGGTAGCAGATTGAAATATCCGAAAAGGGATGAAAGTACATAAAAATTCGGTTCTGCGAGGTTCCAGGTTATCCCCAACCATCGCGATCTCCGGCACCGGCCGGCCCAAAGCCAGCCCGGTCATCGCCCAGACCCCGAAAGAAGAAGGATACTTCTTCACCAGCTCCCGCAAAGACCCAAACATCCTGGCGGCCCTGTTTTTCCATTCCGGCTTGTCAAAAACAACGCCGAGATAAAAAAGGTTGGCGGCCATCACGGCATTTCCGGAAGGAGTGGCACCGTCGTATATTTCCTTCTTACGTATAATCACGTCTGGCTGGTTGGCAGATGTGTAAAAGAAAAAGCCGGTCTCCTCATCGCCGAACTGCTCAATGATCTGTTGAGTGAGCTCCCGGGCCACCAACAGGTAGTCGGCCCGGCCACTCATCTCCTGCGCGTGTATAAGCGCCTGCACTAAACAAGCCAGATCATCGAGGAAGGCGGGTTGCGTGGCAACACCATTTTTGTAAGTATGATGATACCCTCCGGATCCCCTGAACCGGTCAAGCAGAAAATCGAGGGTTTGCTCTACTTCTTTCTTCAAGGTATTGTCTCCCAGAACAGTGGCGCATTTACAAAGGGCTGTTACCATCAGCGCATTCCATCCCAACAATATCTTATCATCCAACCCTGGTCGAACCCTGCGCGACCTGGCTTCGAGCAAGGCCGATCTTCCTTTGGCCAATATTTCTTCCAGTTCCTTTTGATCCAGGCCGTTAGCCTTTGCAAATTCACCGACAGGCTTGCGAACATTGAGAATATTCTGGTGTTCCCAGTTTCCTTTTTCAGTGATGTCATAATAGGCACAGAAAATCGTCGAATCCTGCTTTAATATCTCCTGTACCTCCTCCTTCGACCAAACATAGAATTTACCTTCTATCCCTTCACTGTCAGCATCCAGTGCGGCATAAAACCCCGATTCGGGTGAACGCATCTCCCGGTAAAGAAACTCAACGGTCTGGCGGATTGTTTCGAGGTAATCTGATCGTCGGGTGATCTGCCAGGCTTCGGCAATCGCCTGTAACAATAGCGCATTGTCGTATAACATTTTCTCGAAATGCGGCACCAGCCACTCAGTGTCAGTCGAATATCGGGCAAATCCACCTCCCACCTGATCATATATGCCGCCCCTGATCATTTTATCCAGGGAAAACAGGGCTTGTTCGAGCGCCTGCGGCACCTGGAAATGATAGTGATAGTGCAACAGGAATTGTATGGAAAAAGTCTGCGGAAACTTGGGCGCTCTGCCAAAACCACCTTCCTCCCGGTCGGCATTCTGCATGAGATTGACAAAAACCTCATGAGCTTCCTTTTCGGTAAATCCTTCGGCGGCGGGCTGGTCGGTCAGCGCCTTGCCGATCTGGTTGGTGTTCAGCAAATGATCGGTGAGGGTTTGAGCCTGTTGATCGATCTGGTCTCTTTTGGTTTTAAAGGCTTCCGAAACCCCCAGAAGAATTTCTCTCCAGGAAGGGCGGTTATGCGCTCTTTCGGGAGGAAAGTAGGTGCCTCCATAAAAAGGTTTGCCATCAGGTGTGAGAAATACATTCAAGGGCCATCCGCCGCTTCCGGTCATTGCCTGTACAGCATCCATATAAATATGATCGAGATCGGGTCTTTCCTCCCGGTCGATCTTGATATTTACAAAATGCTCGTTCATGAAATACGCGGTGCCTTCGTCTTCAAAACTTTCCCTTTCCATCACATGACACCAGTGGCAGGCCGAATAACCGATGCTAACCAGTATGGGTTTATTTTCTGCTTTGGCTTTCGACAACGCTTCGTCTCCCCATGGGTACCAGTCTACCGGGTTGTGCGCATGTTGTAACAGGTAAGGACTGCTTTCTTTTGATAACCGGTTTGTAAATGCTGCCATGGTAAACGATCAATTAATAGTGGAGGACAAATAATACTGTAAAAATAAAAAGGCTGTCTCAAAGCGTGAGACAGCCAGGCTCCGAAACCGGAATATTGTGAAAATTATTTCTTTTTAAGGATCGCCGAGAGATAATTGTCGAGTGCGGCCACCATCGAAGGAAGTTGTGGTTGTGGAGCTTTGATATCCAGCACCAGCCCTGCATCTTCCACAGCCCTGGATGTATTGCTTCCGAATGCGCCGATCTTGGTACCGTTTTGTTTGAACTTGGGAGCATTGTCGAAGAGACTTCTTACTCCGCTGGGAGTAAAGAAGCAGATCACATCATATTCTTTGGCAATTACATCTTTCACATCCGCGCTGATCGTACGATACATGTAAGGTGTGGCGAATTCGCAGCGGTTGTTCTTGAGCCAGTTCACTATTTCATTATCCTGCTGATTTTCCGAAACAGGGTACAGAAATTTCTCATTCTCCTTATGCTTGTTGATCACATCGAACATGCTTTTATTGGTACCGTCGGCGCCGTAGAACACTTTACGCTTACGGTAGAGAATGAATTTCTGGAGATACAGTGCAACCGCTTCGGTAATGCAGAAATATTTTGTATCCTGGGAGATGGTCAGTTTCAATTCTTCGCAGGTGCGAAAGAAATGATCGATAGCGTTGCGACTGGTGAAGATCACTGCCGAATACTGGGCGATGTCAATCTTTTGCTTGCGGAATTCTTTCGCAGGAATTCCTTCCAGTCTGATGAAAGGACAAAAATCCAACTCAACACTATACTTCCTGGCAAGATCGAAATAAGGCGATTTTTCGGTCTCAGGCCTTGGTTGGGTAATCAGAATCTTTCTAATACCATCATCCGCACCTGACGCAGGTTTAGCCCCGTTTTTAACCATATTCTTTTGTAGTATGGATTGAAATTTAATTGGTTCTTTCCACTATCGATAACAACACCTTATAGATCAGTAACAGAGGCGCTATTTCGAAAGCGCAAAGGTAAAGAAAAAAATGGAACGGGTTGATCCGAATTTCCGTTCGTACCGCTCTATAAGACAAAAGGAACCGGTATCCCCACAGTAGTGCCAATACGAAAAACGACAGGGTGATGACCACCTGCAGCAGGCCGGGGTACGGAAAAGCGAGGCAGAGCAGCACCGGCAGCAGGAAGATTCCAATGATCTTATTAACCATGAAGACGGTGAACAGGTAAGCATCGGTTGCTTTGGATATCCGCAGGATCCAGCCGAGGGTTTTCAGAACCAGGAATTTGCCGATATACACCAGCATCAATCCCCCGCTGGTATAAAGGCATACGAGCCAGAAATCAATGCCTTGCAAATAATTATAATGCCTGCTGAGCATGGCCACATAAAGACCACCGGTCAGTACAAACAGAATATTCAGCAGAAGCGATGGCAGAGGGCTCTGCGTCAGCTGCTCCCGAATCTGTTGCTGCCGCAGGGTTGCCCGGAAGAACAACGTGAAAATATTGGAGAGATACTTGTAAAACAGCACCCTCACCAGGGCATAGAAAAAGAACAATGCCAGCAACAAATAGAAAAATTCCTCGGATCCGCTTCTCTCCTTTTCCTGAATGGTCAGATTCAGGGGCTCGCTGAAAAACCGGTAATAGGGATGATTCTTTAAAACCAACTGAAAAGCCCGTATCCGCGAATAGGTCGCGGCAGTATCCGGCCCCGTTGGAACGGCCGGTGTAAATCGGACAGTCGTATCCGGTAACCGGAGGCTGTCTGGTATTTTTCGGACACCCGTATCCGCCTGAACTGCTTTAACAGACGCCGGCTGTTTGGCAAGGCTGTCGGGTTTCCCTTTGCCGGCAGTGTCCGAACTGTCCTGTGCAATGGAGAAAACGGGTATCAATAAGGCGCACAAAAAAGCAGGTATAATTTTCTTCACCACCGGTTGAATTGCGGAGCAAAAGTATTGCAGCCTGTTCATTGAAGGAAATCCAATTTCCATGGGTTTACACTAAAAGAAGTTTACATATCCGAAATGAATCTTCGACTGCCGTAGATTAAGATTCAGGTCATCACGCTTGCCCAATGCATAAGAAATATTGAAAATGCCTGCCTTTGTCTCCAAAGCCAGACCAATGCCTGCCCCGAAATAGCCATGATTTTGTGATCCGGTAGTGGTTTTGCTCCTGGCCCAGCCGGCATCGAAGAAAGAATAGAGATAAGAATTTCTGCCAATGATATAACGGTATTCGGTGGTGGCCACGAGAAACTGGGATGCATAAATACTCTCTTCATCAAATCCCCTCAGTAGTTTATATCCTCCTATCTGGAACAATTCATTCCGGAAAATATTCGGGCTTTCAAACCAGCCACCGGTTACGCCCAGTTTAATGGTCGACACCCTGGTCAGGTAAAAATAATGTGCCCCGGAAGCCTTCATCCGGAACTGGAATGACCGAAGCTTGATGGTATCATACAATGATTGAAAACTGAATGCCGGATCGTTCTTATCGTATAGCTGTATGATAACATTGTTCTGCTTGATATTCTTGATGCCGGCCGCCAGCGTGAGGTTCCATTCATTTCCTTTGGTAGGGTTAAACCGGTAATTGGTGTTGAAGCCTTCGTATTGTACTCCGAGGCTGATGGCTCTTACATCTGCTTCCGGCGGCAATTGTCGGGTAGCTTTTACCGTTAGTGTGTCGACGGTATTCAGGAACGATTGCTGACTTTGAATAAACACAGATCCGGACTGGGTGGAAGAAACGGCATATTGCATGCCTGCCAGCACATTGATGGTAACGAACGTGGTGTCCTTCTTCAACAGATCAAAATTGAAGTTGACTCCGAAAGGAGAACCAAAGAGGTAAGACTGCTGGTAGGCCAGGTTGAGCCTCGGTGATTTTACCTGCAACTGTTGCCAGTTCAACCCGATCATTTCTCCATTGCCGAGTGAATTCCGAAGGTTGATATTGGCCTCGCCGGTAAACTGCAGTTTGGTACGCGGAGCCTCGTAGATATTGTTGGATGCTTCTGTTGCGGGTAAAAGACCGATCAGCACATTCACCTGGCTGCTTTTCCTGGGCGCCAGGGTGAGGTTGACGACTGAGCCGGTGCCGAGAAAGGTGAGGCTGGCCGGCGCTTCTTCCTGCAGAAAAGGCAACTCACTGATCCGGCGACTGATCGACAGAATCACATCCTTACGATAGATACTGCCGTTGGGAATATTCAAATAGCGCTGGAGGTACCTGTTGGAGATACTGGCAGTACCGTAATTGCGGATGCTATCGATCTTATAGAGCGGTCCTTTTCGCACTTTTAAAATTCCCCATACACTGTCGCCTGCTATTTCAACACTGTCGATGTCTACGCTGGCAAAAGGATACCCGTTGTTTTCCAGGTAATCGAGCATCTGTCTTTGCACCGACTGGAGATCGTTTGTCTCCATGGTTTTATTATCGAAGTTTTTGCGGTTCCATTTCACCGCATCGAGCAATTCGCGATCAACCGAATCGGTTTTTACGTGTGCCCACCGGTACAATTCGCCTACATAGAGATGAATGGAAGCGCCGACTGAATCCATATAGGAGCTGTCGACAGAAGCCGTGATGTATCCTTTTTTTCGAAGATTGAAGGGAAGCAAATTGATGTAATCGAGGCAGGCAGCACGGGTCTTGAAATCCGTAACAAGCCCCAGCGACTTGATTTTTGAAGTGTCCTGGTCTACCGGAATCACTTTTAAGGTATACTGGCAAAAAGCAGTAAACGGAAGGAGAAAAAGCCAGACAAGGAGAACGGTCCTGCGAGTACGTAAATATAGCTCTACCTTTGTCATCAGTTTTTCAAGAATTGAACTGTAATATTCGATAAAATCATTGAAAGGGGATGGCAGGTATTTATATTCATATTCCATTTTGCCGAAAGGCCTGTCATTATTGCAATTTCCATTTTTCTACCTCATTAGCATTAAAGAACGGATTTCTGAAGGCTTTATTGAATGAGATCAGGCTTCGGCGCGACTACCTGCAGGGTTCTCTGGTAGAAACAATTTACTTCGGCGGAGGCACCCCTTCCCTATTGGAAATTTCCGATCTGAATACCATCCTGGAGGCCCTGAGAAAAGATTTTCCAATAAGTGAAACGGCGGAAATAACCCTGGAAGCGAACCCCGATGACATCAATACCGAAAAACTGGATGACTGGAAAAAGTCCGGCATCACCCGGCTGAGCCTGGGCATTCAGTCTTTCTTTGAAGAAGACCTCACCTGGATGAACAGGGCACATACGCACCAGCAGGCAGAAACCGCCCTCCGCCAGGCGCTGGAAGTGTTTCCCAATCTTACCATCGACCTGATCTATGGCACTCCGGGACTGACCCATGAAAAATGGAAAGCAAACGTAGACCGGGTGTTGAAGATGGGTGTGCCGCATATCTCCTGTTATGCTCTCACAGTTGAGCCAAGGACTGCTTTGCAGAAGATGATTGCCGACCACAAAAAAGAAGACATCAATCCCGAGCTGCAGGCTGAGCAATTTCAAATGTTGATAGAGTGGTTGAACGAGGCCGGCTATGAGCATTACGAGATTTCCAATTTTGCCCGACCCGGTTTCCGCAGCCGGCATAATAGTTCGTATTGGGAGGGTACTCCCTATATTGGCCTTGGCCCTTCTGCCCATTCATTCGATGGGCAAAGCCGGCAATGGAATGTTTCTAATAATGCGCTATATATCTCCAGCCTCGAAAACAATCAATGGCAACCCGGTTCGGAAATATTATCGCAAACCGACCAATTCAATGAATTTGTGATGACACAACTCAGGCGAATGGAAGGAATCAGCAAAGAAATCCTGAGCAACAAGTTTGGCGCAGATAAACCCGACTATATCAGGCAGACCGCTGCCAAATTTCTGCGAAGCCAATGGTTGATTGAAACCACAGAAGCGTTTGTACTTTCAAAAGAAGGGAAACTGTTTGCCGATGGAATTGCCGCGGAACTTTTCCTGGACCCTGTTAGTGAAGCCGGTGCCGAAGGAATTTAACCAGTTGTACCAGGCTAAGAAAAGCCACGATACCCAGGATAAAATAGGGGCCATATGATTGCATGCTGAAAGGCATATATTAAAGATACTACTATTTATTAGACGAGCACCTGCTCAATAAGGTTAAAGCCTTCCGAAGGTTTAACATTTTCCCACAGAATCTGGTAAATACCCTCGGCAATAGGCATGGTAAAACCTACTTCCTTGTTTGTCTGATAGATGCATTTGCTGGCATTGTACCCTTCAGCTACCATGTTCATCTCCAGCTGGGCTGTTTTAACAGAATATCCCTTGCCGATCATGTTTCCAAATGTCCGGTTGCGGCTGTACAGCGAGTAGCAGGTCACCAGCAGGTCGCCGAGGTATACGGAGGCCGCATAATTGGGGCTCTTCCGGTGATCCTCATGATCATGCACACCAACTTCGATATGTTGTATACCCACTTTCTTCAGGAATCCGGCCATCTCATCGGCACAGTTGGCAATCAACACGCTGAGGAAATTATCTCCATACTCCAGGCCATGGGCGATGCCCGCGCCGAGCGCATATATATTCTTCAGAATAGCTGCATATTGAACGCCATAGATATCCGTATTGGTAACCGTATTCAGATAAGACGTGCTGAACAGGGAGGCCACCTGTGCAGTGGTATCAGTATCAAGGCCCGAGAAAGTCAGATACGAGAGTTTTTCCGCAGCAACTTCCTCTGCATGGCAGGGACCCATTACGGTAAAATAATCTTCCAATGGAAAGCCGAACTCCTGTTTCAGGTAATCATTCAGCAACAGGTTATTCTGCGGGAGAATGCCTTTGACGGCTGAGAGAACTTTCTTTGAATGAAAGCTGTCGGAAACAAGGGGAGACAATACCTCCATCACATAGGCCGATGGAGTGGCCACCAGGACCAGGTCAGACTCCTTTACCAGCTTTTCAACATCGGTGGTAAGGGAAAGAAGGGATGTGTCGAAATTGACAGATCGAAGATAGGTGGGATTGTGCCGGCGCGACAGAAAATGCCGCAAAGACTCTTCCGATCTCATCAGCCAGTTGATGGCATGCCCATTATCGGTCAGCAATTTGGCAAGGGCAGTTGCCCAGCTCCCGCTTCCTATTATTCCTGTTCGCATAAGGCCAATTTGGGGCAAGATAGGGACGTTTTACGGTTTGCAGTTTGCGGTTTGCTGTTTACGAATTGCCCTTTGATTACTAAATTGTTGAAAAGGATCAACCGTAAACTGCAAACCGCAAACCACAAACGATAGACGTAAAACGTCCCTATTTTTTCTGCTCAAACAACTTATCCTTCGGTACTACTATTACTTTTGTTCCGTCTTTGAGGGTTTTGCTGATTACATTGTAAGGGGAAGACACCACTTCATCGCCTTCTTTCAGACCACTGAGTACTTCAATATAGTTGATGTCCTGGATATCTGTTCTTACAATTACTTTCTTAACCGTTCCACCCGGCTGCATGATAAATACCACTTCATCCAGGTCAGCACCCAGGGAAGTTTTTACGTTCTCCTGCATTCCTTCTTCCGCCTTTTTTTCTTTTTCCTGACCAACCACTACTTTATCACTTCCTTTTTCGCGTGTTGTTACGGCGTTGATCGGAACTGCCAGTACATCGATCTTGCGACGGGTCTGGATATCCGCGCTGGCGTTCATACCCGGGCGGAAAGGGAAGTTCTTCGGATTCTTGGGATCGAGCAGGTCTTTGTATTCATCGGCCAGCAAACGTATATGCACTTTGAAGTTGGTTACATCATTGGCAGATACCGCTGCGGCGGATGATGAAGTGCTGCTTGCCGCAATTTTTGTAACAATTCCTTTGAACTTACGATTGTTATATGCATCGACTTCTACCAGTGCAGAGTCGCCGAGTTTCACTTTGGGAATATCATTTTCGCCCACATCCACCCTGATTTCGATCAGGCGCATGTCTGCAATACGCATCATTTCCGTACCGGCCATCATGGAGTTACCTACCACGCGTTCTCCTTTCTTTACATTCAGAAGGGAAACCACCCCATCCATCGGCGCCAGTACTGCCGTACGGCTAAGGTCTTTGTTGGCTCTTTGCAAACTGGCAGAAGCGCTGGCAACGGCCGCCTGTCCACTACGTATGCCCTGTAAAGCGGCGTTGTATGAGGCTTTGGCATTTTGTAAAGCGTTATCTGCCTGTTCAAACTCTGCCTTTGATATAACTTTATCCTCCAGCAATTTTTTCTGACGGTCGTACGTACGTTGAGCGAGTTCCATGGCAGATTTCAAACTTTCCAGCTGGGCTTTGCTGTTTTCTACTGCAGCCTGCTGCTGGTTAACTACGGCAGATGCCTGGTCGCGCTGTGTGGTGTAGATATCCGCATAGATTTTTGCCAGGATGGCTCCTTTCTTGACACTGTCTCCCTCTTCTACTTCCAGGTCAACAATCTCACCGGAAATATCGGGGCTTACTTTCACTTCTACTTCAGGATATACCTTTCCGCTGGCGTTTACTGTTTCGATAATGGTTCTTTTAACCACTTTCTCGGTAGATACTTTCAATCCTTCGTCTTTTCCAATCACACCGCCTGCTTTCAGACCGACGATGGTGACGATCAATATTACCAGAATTCCAAGTATCCATTTAAGTCTTTTGCTCATATATCTGTTGTTATGCTTTGATTCAATTGTATATCGAAATGATTACTGTAAGCGAAGTCCCATGCCTTTATAAAACTCCAGGACCTTCATCTTGAATACATAGTCGAACTGAGAGTAAGCCATATCAATACGTGCACGGTTCAGGGCATTCTGGCTGGTGATCAGATCGAAGGTGCTCAGTAATCCAAGATCGTATCTTTTCTGGGCGAAAGTATAAGTCTTTTCGGCAGAGGTCACCGCGATCTTGGTGGCATTGAATTTTTCCAGGGCCGCCACAGCGCTGTAATAGGCCTGGTAAATATCATTTTTCAATTTCTGGTCAGCCTGTTCTTTTACCACCAGTCCGTTCTTGTAATTCAGTTTTGATCTTTCCCAGGCAAAACGGGCTCTTCCGCCATTGGCAATCGGAACCGAAATGGTAAACCCGATACTTTGACGGAAGTTGTTGTTGAGCTGACTTCCCCATCCATCCCAGTATTCAAAAAAGTTCTTGGAAGACTGCGTAAAATTGAAATGTGGGTTAATGATGCGATAGTTCACCGGGCCAACCGCAAAGGGACCAATGGCAGCATTGCTGGTATCATAACCGGTAAAAGTAGCGCCGGTAACTTTTTTTCCCGGGCTGGCGAAGTTGGTTCCCAATCCACCACCAACGGAAATACTCGGATACATACCTGCTTTTGCTACTTTGGTCAATGCATCGAGTGAACGAAGTCTTAATTCATTCGCTTTTTGTGCCGGCTGATTCTTCAAAGCCAGTGAGTAAACCGATTCAGGCATCAATTCGGCAATGGCATCAACCGGAATGAGATCAACCGGGGGAACAGCAATGTCGAATGGTTCCGATGCATCCACATTTAGCAGCGCCTTTAACTGCAACAGGTTTTGATCGGCCACTGCTTTTGCATTGATAAAATTTGCACTGTCTGTACCGTACTGGCTTTCGAGTGTAAGAGAGTTGATCTCCGGCAATGCACCTGCTTCGACTTTTTTACGTGTCAGTTGCAATTGCACCATTGTATTGTCCATCTGAACCCTTGCGATGCGCATCTGTTCGCGGCTGAGCAGGGTTTGCAGATAATAAGTGGCTACGGTCAGACCAATATCGTTCTTCACTTTCTCCACATCTGCCTGGCTTGCCTGGTTTTCGAGGTCATAGGCAACGATATTGTTTTTGATCCTGTGCCAGTTGAAAACCTCCTGCCCCACGTTCAGCGAAAACTGCTGACCCAACAGTTGGGTAGTAGTAAACTGGTTGGTGGTCGGGTCGATGGATCGGCCAAACTGCAAACCTGTATTAACGTTGAAATTAGCGGTGGGATATTGTTCCCATTTGGCTTGTTTGTAATTGATAGCGGCCCCTTCGGCGAGGATCCTGTTCTGACGAACAGTGAGGTTATTGGCCCAGGCATAGTCAACACATTTTTTCAGATCCCATTTATCCTGGGCGGCAGCTATACTAACGAACAGAAAACTAAGGAGTACCAGTACTAAACGATTCATATAACAAATGTAATTGTAATGAAAAGGCGCGGAGCTGATTTTTGATAGACGGTCACAAAATTGTCATCGGCAAAATAATCAATTCGGTTCCTTTTTCCTGTTAATCTTTCAATAGAAAGTTGTGCCTGCCCTTTTATGGGTGAAATGCGGCATCAGTTGACGACTTCCTTATCCCATTTTTGCCAGTGCCTGATCGAGGTCGGCGATCAGGTAATCGGGGTCTTCCAGGCCAACATACAGTCTGATCATCCGGTGCTCCCTATTCCCGGCATCGAACTGGTCGGGGGTCAGGGATGCACATTTCGGGATCGCCAGGCTTTCATGTCCTCCCCAGCTGACAGCCATCAGGATATGTCGCAAACTTTCGCAGAAGGTTACAATCTGTTCCATCTTTTTTGCCCTGACAACAACTGTTAGTAAGCCGCAGGCGCCTTTCATTTGCTTTCTGGCGAGCTCATATTGAGGGAATGAAGGATCAAGGGGAAATATTACTTCTTCTATGGACGAATGACTCTTTAGAAAATCGAGTACTTTTTGCGTAGAAGCAGTGATTCGCTGAAAGCGGGCCGGCAGAGTGCGAAGCCCCCTGATCAATAACCAGGCATTGAAGGGCTGGATACCACTGCCGATATTCAGGTATTCGCTATCGAATATCCGTTTCATATGAGCGTGGGTTCCGGTAAGTACACCTCCGAGCGTATCGCTATGTCCGCTGATGTATTTGGTGGCAGTTTGCATCGCCAGGTCGATGCCCATTTCAATCGGCTTCTGGTAAAGCGGGGAACAATAACTGTTATCGATCATGGTGATGATGCCCCTTGAACGGGCGAATTGCGCCACGGCCTCGAGGTCCTGCAATACAAAATCCCAGCTGTTGGGACTTTCGAGGTAATAGAAGCTGGTATTGGATTTAGTGGCATTTTTCCAGTTTTCAATGTCCCGGCCATCCACATAAGTGGTAGTTACGCCGAAGCGGGGCAGGATGACATCAAACATTCGCTGGGCCCAGGTATAGGGCTTTGCCACCGACACAATATGATCACCGGCTTTTACGAACGGCAGTACTCCTGCGAAAATCGCCGCCGCGCCGCTATTAAATACCAGGCAATCTTCAGCCCCATCCAGGGCCGCCAGCTTTTTTCGCAGAATATCGACCGTAGGGTTAATTCCTCTGCTATACAGGTAGCCTGCCATCTCATCTTCAAAAGCCTTTCGAAGATCCACTACCGTTTTAAAGGCGAAATTGCTTGTTTGAATGATAGGTGGGGCGATGGCATTGAAATAATTCTCACGCTCCTCGCCCAATTCATTCAGAATATAGGAAAGATCCATCTTAGACTTTTTGTTTTCTGTATTGTTTGGTCGCAAAATAAATCAGCAGGAATGCCAGGAAAACGGCTGTACCGATCAGGGCATAAGCCGGGTAGGTGATGGCGATCACCGTTCCGACAAACAGGTAGGCCAGTACAAAAATGGCTGGCAGTATCGGGTACAGTTTCATGGTATATATGCCAGTGCCGTTCAGGTGTCGCGTTCTTTTTCTTAATACAAAAATGGTCGCGGCAGAAGTTGCCATCCCAATAGAATCGAGGAAGATGGTAAAACTTAATATCTGGTCGAATTGCTTGGCAAAAAACAATACAATGATGCAGATCGCGGCAAATACGGTCAAGCTGAAAGTGAGCACATCTTTCTTCTGGTCTTTCTTACGAAAAGCCTCCGGCAAGATGCCATCTTCAGACATGGCGAACATCACGCGGGGATTGCTCAACAGCAATACGTTTACGTATGCCAGTACCGCTACAAAAAGAAGAATGGATGATACATAACGACCGGTTGGACCGAATAATTTCTCTGCTACAATAGAGGCTATACCGGAGGTTTCTTTCAACTCCATAAATCCTATTACTTTGAAGTAAGCGTAGCTGACAGACAAATACAATACGATTATCGTCAGGATACCGATAAAAATTCCACGGGGGATATTTCTCTTGGGGTCCTGTATGTCGTCGCCGAAATTGATCGTTTGCTGATAGCCTCCATAAGTGAAGGAAGTCGCTTTTAATGCCACACCAAACGAAAGCAATATCGCTCCGAAAGATGATGCACTGGTGTCTGGAACAGGCAACGGGTTCTGGTTATAAATAGAGGGGAAAAAAATTGACCCGATGATTACCACGAGCATCCCTATCTTAACGATCATCAGGAAATTCTGCGTTTTCGAACTCATACGAAGGCCCATTCGATTTACGCCATAAAAAAGGATGATGGCTGCCATCGCTACAAATGCCTGGATGAGCGGAGGTGTATCCGGACCTATGATGATCGGGCAGATATATTCAGCGCCGATCAATGCCACACCGGATAAGGAGGCCGCATTGGAAATAAGGATAATGCAGTTGATCGCAAATGCGATGGAAGGATGATAGGCATAAGAGAATATCTTATAGTATCCGCCGGTAACCGGAAAACGCGACCCGATCTCCGCATAGGTCAGGGCGCCACAGAAAGCAACAATTCCCCCAATGATCCATGCAGCAAAAAAGATCTGCGGATGCAGGGAAGCGACGGCCGCATCTTTAGAAGTACGGAAAATTCCCATCCCAATGACCAGGCCGATCACAATCATCGTCAGGGAAAATAAATTCAACTTATTGTTCTTCATGAGCGGAAGATAAAGAATATTTGCCTTTACCTTTGCGTTGTACAGCTAGTTCAATTTCTATGAAGCAATTTTTCCTCTACTCCTTATTGCTGGGGGTTCCCTATCTGGCCAATGCCCAGGCATTGTCCACGGATACCAGCCAAACCCTCACCGAAGTGACGGTAACCGCATTCGAGCAGCATCGTAGAAAAATCGATGTGCCCTCTAATTCCTCCGTCTTACTGATGCAGCAAACAGACCGCGGCAACAAAGCGAGCCTGGTGAACGGATTGAACACCATTGCCGGTGTGAGAATGGAGGAAAGATCTCCCGGCAGTTATCGCCTGAATATTCGAGGCAGTTCGCTCAGATCACCCTTTGGTGTAAGAAACATAAAGATTTACTGGAACGACATTCCTGTTACCGATGCCGGAGGAAATACCTATTTCAATCAGTTTGTCCTGAATAATTTCTCATCAATAGAAATTTATAAAGGGCCGGCGGGTAGTTTATATGGAGCTGGAACTGGCGGACTAATGCTGCTTCGTTCCCTCGAAAAGCAACCCAAATCGCTGCTTTCTGTCGACTATACAACCGGAAGTTTCGGGATGAATAATCTCTTTGCTTCTGTGGGTTTTGGAAATGAAAACAGCCAGGGCCTGCTAACCTATGCCCATTCAACCAGCGACGGTTATCGCGATCATACGGCTACGAGAAAAGATAATGTCAGTTTTGTAACAAAGCTTGCCGGTAATTCCAGACAAACCCTGCTGGCCAGTGTACTTTATAATAGTCTATACTATGAAACGCCCGGTGGGCTGACTGCTGCGGAGTTTACTGCCAATCCAAAGCAGGCAAGACCAGCGGCGGGAATTTTTCCGAGTGCGGCCGGCGCCAAAGCCGCCATCGATCAACGAAATTTCCTGGCCGGCATCAGCCATCTTTACAGCTTCAGTGATCAATTTAAAAATACAACCGTTCTTTTCGGATCATTCGCCCAGATAAAGAACCCAACTTTTCGCAATTACGAGAGAAGAATTGAACCCGGTTTTGGCGCACGAACTACATTCGCCTATAACAAAGAGTGGAACCGGCAGAAACTGCAATTGATTGCGGGCAGTGAATGGCAACTGGGATATTTTAATACGCAGGTTTCAAAAAACAAGGGCGGAAGTCCCGACACCCTTCAAACAAACGATGACATTCATCTCACCTCTTATAACTTTTTCGCGCAAGCAGATTTTGAAACCTCCACCCATTGGGTTTTCAGTGCCGGCGCCAGCCTGAACAAACAAAAAGTCGAATTCTCGCGACTGAACAGTTACCCGGTGTTACGTCAACAGCGCAGCTACCAGGACGAGATATCGCCCAGATTGACGGTACTGAAAAGAATTACCAATGAATTTTCTGTTTCCGGAACCATTTCAAAAGGGTTCTCCCCTCCTACTATTTCCGAATTGCTTCCCTCAACCGGAAACATCAGTACTTTTCTCGAAGCCGAACATGGCATCAATTATGAGTGGGGAGCAAGGACCATTTTATGGGGTGGCAGATTGCAGGCCGATCTTTCAGCGTTCTATTTCAAACTGAAAAATGCCCTCGTAGTACGTAAAGACAGCGCCAATGCAGACTATTATATCAATGCCGGGGATGCCACACAGAAAGGGATAGAACTGAGTATTGATTACCTGGAAAATTTCCAACATTTATTCCTGCATCAAATACGCATTTACACCGCTCAAACATTGAACAGTTTCAAATACGGCGATTTTCGGAAAGATGCCACCAATTACTCAGGCAAGAAATTACCAAGTGTTCCTGACTACACCATATCGATACTCGCTGATCTGACTTTTGCAGAAGGGCTCTATCTGAATAGTAGTTTTTACCATGCTTCTGCGATCTATCTCAACGACGCAAATACAGTAAAGGCAAAACCGTACGACCTGGTGGGTGCCCGGATCGGATGGAAATTCAACGTAGGATCAAAATCGAAGATGAATTTTTATGCCGGAGGCGACAATCTTCTCGACCAGGTTTACAGCCTGGGTAACGATATTAATGCGGCTGGTGGAAGGTATTTCAATGTAGCACCCGGAAGAAACTGGTATGCCGGAATGAGTGTGTCGATCAAATAATCCAACGAATAATCCAACAAGAAAGGGGCAAGTGTTTTAAACCTGCCCCGTCTTTCATTTGTGAACGTTATTTTTAATTATTCGCCGCGCCTGCATCTATCCAGCATATAATGGCGTTCTTTTGCGCATTACTGATTGATCCGGTCTTGGGCATTCTTCCTGTGATTACGGCATCGCGTATAGAAAACCGGGAAGTAAATACCTGGTTGTAATTTGTCAGTGCCCCTACTCCTTCGATACTTCCGCTGGCATGACAGGAAGAGTTGATGGCGCATGTACTTTGAATCACCGGCATAACATCTGTTGCAAAAGATTTGGAAGTGGAGCAATCCGGTGTAAAACTACCACCGCCCGATCCGCTTTTGGAACAGGACAACAGCAGTGTGATCACAGAAAGAGCGAGTACTGTCAATAACATTGTTGAACGCATATTTCAATCCATTTTTTATTTACCAAATCGTACGGGCTGCAACGAAATTTCCACTGGCGTCAAACCGGACGGCATTCCTGGCATTATTGGCACCTATATTAACTACAAATCCCTGTACCGTATTGCTTTTTACCACTTTGAATGCCTTATTAAATACCCATGCCGGATAAGTGGCATCCAGGTAAAAAACCCGCTATGCCGCTATGGTTGAACACTGTGGCAAACAGTCCATTGCTTCTGAATAATAATACGTAATAATTGTCGGGAAGGTTGCGGAAAGAGAAAGAGAAAGAGAAAGAGAAACGGAAACAGAAACGGAAAGAGAAAGAGAAACAGAAAGGGAAAGGGAAACAGAAAGGGAAAGAGAAACGGAAACGGAAACGGAAAGGGAAAGGGAAACGGAAAGGGAGTGAGATGTGGTGGTTTACCGGAGTAAATGCAAGCTCGCTCGGGCGAGTCCTCCGCCTGCGGCGGATAAGACTCGCCTGAGGAAGTACGGAGTGGGAGCGAAAGCGGGAGCGGAAATAGAAAGGGAAACAGAAAGAGAAACGGAATGAGAAACGGAAACAGAAACTACAACTGCAAACCAACCTGAAACGAAAAACTTGAAACGAAAAACTTCGCGAGTCCTCCGCCTGCGGCGGATAAGACTCGCCTGAGGAACCGCAAACCGCAAACTGCAAACTGCAAACCAACCTGAAACGATAAACCTGAAACGATAAACGATAAACGCCCCAATCCCTTACTTTTGCCAGGATTTTGGTTCCCGGTTTCTATGATCGGGATTAAAAGGGAAGTCCGGTGTAAGTCCGGCGCTATCCCCGTAGCTGTAAGGTCGGGTTGGATCGATTAATCCGGAAAATTCGTCCACCCGTGCTGCTTCATCACCACTGTCGAAAAGACGGGAAGGTGCAGCCATACCGAGCCAGAAGACCTGCCAGGATCCGTAACATATTCAGCTTTCGGGTGAAAGGCATGAAATGTAAAAGTCTGTAAGACATTTATATTTCCGGGTTGATTTATTCAACCCAAATTCCTCGGAAGCAGTCACCTTAAAAATCTTGGCAAATGAAAAAGATTTTCTTCTGGGTGGCTGCGATAACCATCAGCAGCAACCTACACGCGCAAGACAGCGCCCGCCTCACACAATTGGACGACGTAATCGTAACGGCCAACAAAGCGCCGCAAAAACAAAGTACCACGGGCAAGGTAATTACCGTTATCGGCAAATCGGTGCTGGAACGCTCGCAGGGCAAAACACTCGGCCAGGTATTAAATGAGCAGGCCGGTCTCACCATCAATGGATCCCTGAACACGACGGGATCGAATCAAACTATTTACATGCGCGGTGCTTCCACGGGCAGAACATTAATCCTGATCGATGGCGTTCCGGTATACGATCCTTCGTTCATCAACACTGAATTCGACCTCAACCTGATTTCACTGCATGATGTAGAGCGGATTGAAATCTGCAAAGGCGCTCAATCCACTTTGTACGGAAGTGACGCGGTAGCCGGTGTGATCAACATCATCACAATCGATAAAGAAGTGAAGAAACCGGTCAACCTGAAATCAACCATCGGCTATGGCAGCTTCAACACCTTTCGCGCCAACGCGCAGGTGTATGGACGGATGGGAAAGTGGATTTACAACGCGCGCTATGCCCACCTGAATACGGACGGCTTCTCAGCTGCTTACGATAGCACGGGCAAGGCCGGATTTGATCGGGATGGATATACGAGCAATGTAAGCGCCGCTTCGCTGCAATACAATGCCAGTCCTTATTTGTCAATCCGTGGGTTCTTCCATTACACCCGTTACCGGAATGATATCGATGCTTCCGTATTTACGGATGAGAAGGACTTCGCTATCAGGAACAAAAACCTCATGACCGGAGCCTCCTTTCATTACCAGAAAAACAATGTCATCCTGAATGGTATTTATCAATACAGTGATATCTATCGTAATTACAGGAACGACAGTACCGATGTGCCAGGCTTCACCAAATTTTCAACGGATGATTATTACGGGAAGACGCAGTACCTCGAACTCTATTCGAATATCAAACTCGATCATGGCTTCACGCTGTTGCAGGGTGCCGATTTCCGGTACAGCAGCATGAACAGCCAGTTTTTATCCATCAGCAGTTTTGGACCTTTTACCAGCGGATTCAGAGATACGGTTCACAGCCAGGCATCCGCTTATTTTTCCGTGATCTATAATGGACTCCGGGAAAAACTAAATATCGAAGTGGGGGGAAGACTGAATGTCCACAGTCGTTATGGAAACAACACCACTTTTACTTTTAATCCGTCCTATCGCCTGTTACCACATGTACGGATATTCGGAAGTGTGGCCACTGCATTTAAAGCGCCCAGTCTCTATCAACTGTATTCCGATTATGGCAATCCCGATCTCAAACCGGAGTACAGTACCAATTATGAATTCGGCATCCAGCAGCAACATCAGCAGGTTCAATCGCGAGTGGTATTCCTGCAACGCGATATCAGGAACGGGCTCGATTTCAACAATGTCATCTTCCAGTATTTCAACTTCAATAAACAAGTGGTAAAAGGGGTTGAAGTGGAGCTTTCCTATAAGCCGGTGAAATCAGTCAATATCATTGCTAATTATACATACCTGCATCCTTCAGAGGAATCACAAAGCAGGATAAGTTTCAAAGACACCACTTATCGTTATTTATTGAAAAGACCACAGCATACCATCAATACCACGCTTTCTTACCAGGTCATTCCTTCGCTGTATATTTCGGTTAATGGCAAGTACGTGAGTAAGCGATACGATTTTGGCGGATACATGGAACCAGACGAAAAGCTCGGCGCTTATTTTATCCTCGGAGCCTATATCGAATACAAATGGAACGAAAAGATCAAACTCTTCAGCGATTTCCAAAACATCACCAACAAAAAGTTCTTCGATATCCGGGGCTATAACTCCATTCCGTTTATGGTGAATGGAGGGGTGGCAGTGAGTCTTTGATGTTTTGCGTTTTACGTTTTGCGTTTCACGTTAATCGGCTGCAAAGTCGGTATTCTATAGCAAGAGTATCCCTTAAAAAAGTCTGCTCGCACGCAAACTCCAATGCTGGCTGGAACCTGAAACGCAAAACGTAAAACGTAAAACGCAAAAAGCGCGTGAAACACTGTCCCCGCAAGACTTTCCAGATTTCAATCACGTCTTCTCCACAACCCGTGAATAACTCAAAAGTCCGGGAAAATGATTGCTTAGTAAAATTGTGATGTGATTATGGTTCCCGGCAGCCAATGCCGGGATTAAAAGGGAATCCGGTGAAAATCCGGGACTATCCCCGTAGCTGTGAGGCCGTGAACCGGAAGTTAATCCTTTCAGTCTTTCACGATGCTGACAATCAAGCCACTGGCGGGCCAACCGCCGGGAAGGATCAGCGAGACCAAGTCAGAAGACCTGCCATTTTCACCAAAAAAGTTGCCACGCCTTCGGGTAGAGAGGCAGGAACTGATACACACCGGAAGCCCTTCCGGATGTAATCAGCACCCCCACCCCTTCCCACGGCATTGTCTAACCCGGTAAAATAGTGCGACATGCAAACTGAAAATGAAATCCTGTTGAAGGAAAACAAGGATCGCTTTGTTATCCTCCCGATCAACTATCCGAAACTATGGGAACAATATAAAAAGCATGAGGCCAGCTTCTGGACCGCGGAAGAGATCGATCTCAGCGGCGATCTGAAAGACTGGGCGAGTCTCAATGACGGCGAACGTCATTTCATTTCGCACGTACTGGCATTCTTTGCCGCCAGCGATGGCATTGTAAATGAAAACCTGGCGGTAAACTTCATGAGCGAAGTACAGCTTCCGGAGGCCCGTTGCTTTTATGGCTTCCAGATCATGATGGAGAATATCCATTCTGAAACCTACGCGTTGCTGATCGACACTTATGTCAAGGATCCCCAGGAAAAACACCGCCTGTTCCATGCTATCGAAACCGTACCCGCTGTAAAGAGAAAAGCAGAATGGGCCCTGAGATGGATTGAGAACGGCACCTTCGCTGAACGCCTCGTGGCTTTTGCCGCCGTGGAAGGCATTTTCTTCAGCGGCAGCTTCTGCTCTATTTTCTGGTTGAAAAAACGTGGCCTGATGCCGGGACTCACTTTCAGCAATGAACTGATCAGCCGGGATGAAGGCATGCACTGCGAGTTCGCCTGCCTGCTCTATTCCATGCTCAACGCCAAACTCAGCCAGGAACAGGTTTACAGCATCATCGGAAACGCGGTGGAGATCGAGAAAGAATTCATTACCGATGCCTTGCCGGTAAAACTCATTGGCATGAATGCCGACCTCATGAAACAGTACATCGAGTTCGTAGCCGACCGCTGGCTAAGCGAACTGGGATATCCTAAAATGTTTAATTCTTCCAATCCTTTTGATTTCATGGAAATGATTTCACTCCAGGGAAAAACCAACTTCTTCGAAAAACGCGTAGGCGATTACCAGAAAGCCGGGGTGCTGGCTTCCAAAGAATCACAAACGTTCTCTCTCGAAGAAGATTTCTAAGAGCATTGTTCAACCATCTCAACTAACCCACCATGTACGTTATCAAAAGAAACGGAAAGAAAGAAAGCGTCAAGTTCGATAAAATCACTGCCCGCATTGAAAAGCTGAGTTATTCGCTCAGCTCCCTGGTAAGCCCTATCGATGTTGCCAAGAAAGTTATTGAAGGAATTTATGACGGTGTTACCACCACTGAACTCGACAACCTGGCTGCGGAAACCGCCGCCTCATTAACAACCAAACATCCGGATTACGCGATCCTGGCGAGTCGCATCGCTGTGAGCAACCTTCATAAAAACACCGTGAAGTCGTTCTCACAAACCATGAACAAGCTGTACAACTATGTTGACAAAGCAACAGGCAAAAGAATGCCGCTGCTGGCAGATGATGTATGGGAAGTGATCGAAAAAAATGCCGAACTGCTCGACAGCACCATTATTTATGATCGTGATTTCGCCTTTGATTATTTCGGATTCAAAACACTGGAAAAATCTTATCTCCTTAAAATTGATGGGAAGATAGCCGAGCGTCCGCAACATATGTATATGCGCGTAGCAGTGGGCATTCATAAAGAAGATATTGAAAGCGCTATCAAAACCTACAACCTGATGAGTGAGCGTTGGTTTACCCATGCCACCCCCACTCTTTTCAATGCAGGTACGCCCAAACCGCAAATGTCATCCTGCTTCCTGCTGACCATGAAGGAAGACAGTATCGATGGTATTTATGATACACTGAAACAAACAGCCAAGATTTCACAAAGCGCCGGCGGTATCGGCCTGGCTATTCATAATATCCGCGCCACCGGAAGCTATATCGGCGGTACCAACGGTACCAGTAACGGTATCATCCCCATGCTGCGGGTGTACAACGACACAGCCCGTTATGTGGACCAGGGCGGCGGAAAACGAAAAGGCGCCTTTGCGATCTATCTCGAGCCCTGGCATGCAGATGTATTTGAATTCCTCGATCTCCGCAAGAACCACGGTAAAGAAGAACTGAGAGCGCGCGACCTGTTTTACGCGCTGTGGATCCCGGACCTGTTCATGAAGCGGGTGGAATCAAATGGAAACTGGAGCCTGTTCTGCCCCAATGAAGCTCCTGGATTGAGCGACTGCTGGGGGGAGGAATTTGAAAAACTGTACCAGCAATACGAATCCGAAGGCAGAGCCCGTAAAACGGTGAAAGCGCAAGACCTCTGGTTCGCGGTACTCGATGCACAAATAGAAACCGGTACACCTTACCTCTTGTATAAAGACGCCGCTAATCGCAAGAGCAACCAGCAAAACCTTGGCACGATCAAGAGCAGCAATCTCTGCACAGAGATCATTGAGTACACCAGCAAGGATGAAGTGGCCGTATGTAACCTCGCTTCCATCGCCTTGCCCCGCTTCGTCAACGAAGGCAAGTTTGATTTTGATGCGCTCTATGAGGTGACATACCAGGTTACCAAAAACCTGAACAAGATCATTGATGGTAATTATTATCCGGTAGAAGAAGCCAGAACTTCCAACCTGCGTCATCGCCCCATTGGTCTCGGCGTGCAGGGACTGGCCGATACATTTATTCTGATGCGCCTGCCCTTCGAGAGCGATCTCGCCCGCATGCTCAACAAGAATATTTTTGAAACGATCTATTTCGCAGCCATGACGGCGAGCAAGGACCTGGCAAAAACCGAAGGAGCCTATGAAACATTTGCAGGTTCACCGGTCTCCAAAGGAATTTTCCAGTTCGATATGTGGGGTGTGCAACCCAGCGATCGCTGGAACTGGGAAAGCCTGAAGAAAGAAGTGATGGAATATGGTGTTCGCAACTCTTTACTGGTTGCACCGATGCCCACCGCTTCCACTTCACAGATCCTTGGCAACAACGAATGCTTTGAACCGTATACCAGCAATATCTATACGAGAAGAGTGCTCAGCGGTGAGTTCATCATCGTGAACAAACACCTGCTGAAAGACCTCGTTAATCTCGGCTTGTGGAACAACAGCATGAAGAACAGGATCATTGCCGCTAACGGATCGATACAGAACATTCCCGAAATTCCGGCTGAGATCAAGGAACTGTACAAAACAGTATGGGAAATCAAACAGAGAACCATCATCGATATGGCCGCTGATCGCGGAGCCTTCATCTGCCAGTCGCAGTCACTCAACCTGTTTGTAGACAGTCCGACCAGTTCCAAACTTACTTCCATGCATTTCTATGGATGGAAGAAGGGATTGAAAACAGGTATGTACTACCTGAGAACACAGGCGGCTTCCCAGGCGGTTCAGTTTACCGTGGAAAAACAGGCTGATGAACAAATGCAGCCGGTAGTTCCCGTACAAGGCGCAGCTCCCAAGGGCGGAAACAATGTAGACGATATCACGACCGATTTCGCAGAAGGTGCCGTTTGTACGATGCAGGATGGATGTATTAGTTGTGGCTCATAAAAAAATATCCGGTGCGTGATGAATTCGATCTTTCAACGCACCGGATATTTTTTCGGTTTTCGGTTTCCAGTTTGCGGTTTGAGGTTCTGGTAATGAATCGTAATAACCCTTGAAATCACCAAGAGAATAAACGAATATCATTGATTTAATAATCCATTTGACAAACTGCAAACCGCAAACTGCAAACCGCAAACCGGTTATTCCCCATAAACGTCAAAAACCCGCTTTCCCCGTCCAGCTATTATTCTTCGAATTCACATCGGGCAGCGTGTTGTCGGGATCGAGGGTTACTTTTTCAATGGTGCTGGTGGAGGCATAGGCAAATTTCCAGACCGCCCCATGTTGCCAGACTTCCACCGGTAATTTTACCCGGCTCACTTTGCCATTGGATTCTTTTATTTCCACCACCACCGGCATCGGCAGTTTTTCGTTATTGGCAATGGTTATGATGCTTCCCTGCGCCGGATCATTCTTTACATAGCTTACATCTTTTACTTCCTGGTCGATCTTCCAGTTGTTCATGAACCAGCCTCTCCAGAACCAGTCCAGTGATTCCCCTGCATAGTTTTCTATGCAATGGAAGAAGTCATACGGAGTGGGATGTTTGAACGCCCATTGATGTACGTAGTAACGAAGAGCGCTGTCCAGGCGATCCGGTCCAAGTATGTTTTCTCTCAATAGGTTCAATCCGAAACCCGGTTTGCGGTAAGCGATCGTTCCCAGGTTAGCCGGGCTGGTCACGTCAGGCACTGTCAGGATGCCTTCCGAATTGCGGCCAAAAAATGAATTAACCAGGTTTCTGGCATTGAAAGACCGGTTACCGGCATACTCGCCATTATTGAATGCTTTTTCCGCCAGGCTGTTGATGAAAGTATTGAAGCCTTCATCCATCCAGGGGAATCTTCTTTCATCTGAACCAACGATCATCGGGAACCAGTTGTGACCGAATTCGTGAGAAGTTACACCCCACAATCCACCGCGTCTGGCGCCTGCGCCGCAGAATACGATACCAGGATATTCCATTCCACCTACAATACCGGCCACGTTTGTAGCTACCGGATAGGAGAAGGGATAGAGGTATTTGGAGTAAAACTCAATTGCGCCTTTCACATATTCGGTCGAACGACCCCAGGCGGAGTCGCCGGCAGATTCAACCGGGTACACCGACATCGCGAGGGCCTTTTTACCATCCGGCAGGTTCATACGGGCTGCATCCCAGATAAAGGCAGTGGAGCTGGCCCAGGCTACGTCACGGGTTTGCAGACATTTGAATTTCCAGGTAAGCATTTTTTTGGAAGAAGGCCGGCTTGCGGGATCGGTCACTTCAGCGGCTGTTCGCAGCATCACGGTTTTATCGCTGTTTTTCGCAGCAGCCCAGCGTTTCAGTTGCTCAGGTGTGAGCACTTCCTGCGGATTCAGCAATTCACCGGAACCTACTACGATATGAGAAGCCGGAACGGTGACATTGTAATTGATATCCCCGTATTCCAGGTAGAACTCGCCCTGGCCGAGGTAGGGAAGCGTGTTCCATCCGTTTACATTATCGTAAACGCACATGCGAGGGAACCATTGGGCGACCTCATAGATCCAGCCGTTTTTGGTATTCAGTCTGCCGCAGCGGTCTGTACCATATTCGGGAACCACAAATGAATATTCTACCTTGAAAGTCACCGTGCCTCCTTTGGGGTTTNCGCCTGCGCCGCAGAATACGATACCAGGATATTCCATTCCACCTACAATACCGGCCACGTTTGTAGCTACCGGATAGGAGAAGGGATAGAGGTATTTGGAGTAAAACTCAATTGCGCCTTTCACATATTCGGTTGAACGACCCCAGGCAGAGTCGCCTGCAGATTCAACCGGGTACACCGACATCGCGAGCGCCTTTTTGCCATCCGGCAGGTTCATACGCGCTGCATCCCATATAAAGGCAGTGGAGCTGGCCCAGGCCACGTCACGGGTTTGCAGACATTTGAATTTCCAGGTCAGCATTTTTTTGGAAGAAGGCCGGCTTGCGGGATCGGTCACTTCAGCGGCTGTTCGCAGCATCACTGTTTTATCGCTGTTTTTCGCAGCAGCCCAGCGTTTCAGTTGCTCAGGTGTGAGCACTTCCTGCGGATTCAGCAATTCACCGGAACCTACCACGATATGAGAGGCCGGCACGGTGACATTATAATTGATATCCCCGTATTCCAGGTAAAACTCTCCCTGGCCGAGGTAGGGAAGCGTATTCCATCCGTTCACATTATCGTATACGCACATGCGAGGGAACCATTGGGCGACCTCATAGATCCAGCCGTTTTTGGTATTCAGTCTGCCGCAGCGGTCTGTACCATATTCGGGAACCACAAATGAATATTCTACCTTGAAAGTCACCGTGCCTCCTTTGGGGTTCAGTGATTTCGGAAGGTTGATCTTCATGCGGGTGTCGACCACTTCGTATTTCGCAGGAGTGGCAACGCCGTTTTGAACCAGGGAAACTTTGGCAATGGTGTAGCCGCCATTGAACTGGTTGCGGTTTGCCCATCGTCCGCCGCTGATGGCGGTGGTGGCTACCCCGCGCGATTGCAGGTTGTAGATATTCTGATCCAGTTGCAGCCAGACAAATGAAAGTGCCTGCGGACTGTTGTTGATGTAATTGATGGTTACGTCGCCTTTGATGGAGTGTTGTTCATCATCCATTGTGGCATTGATGACGTAGTTCGCGCGATTCTGCCAGTATTCGGGACCAGGCGTTCCGTCTGCTGCGCGGGTTTTATCACCCATGGCCGGGTAAAACAGGGGAGCGAATGCCTCGTGCTGATCGTAGACCGATACGGATTTGACGCTATCGGTTTGGGCTTGTGCAGAAAGGACCAGTATACAAAGTCCGGCTGCCAGCCAACGTTGAAGAGATCTCATGTGTAATATAGTTTAGTAAACAAGTAAACAAATGTACCCTTTTGAGGGCTTGGAGTCTGGTTAAATTTATTGAGCGGACAGCACAGATGATTAAAATTTATGTTTGTTTGCAGTCGATTAACAACCCTCAAATGACAGCAGCGTATTTTAACTGGAGTGGCGGAAAGGATTCTGCTTTGGCGCTTTGGAGACTGAAGCAATCCCGGCAATACGATATTCGATTCCTGCTCACCAGTATGAACAGCCTCTATGACCGGGTGTCCATGCATGGTGTGAGGAGATCCTTGATCGAAAGGCAGGCCGCCCTTCTGGGAATTCCCTTGGTTACACTTGAGCTGGGTGAGCAACCGGGAATGGAAGAATATGAAAAAACCATGAAGGATAAAGTAAACTGGCTGAAAGAGAAAGGTTGTTTGCACGCCATTTTCGGTGATATTTTCCTCGAAGACCTGAAGCTTTACCGGGAACAGCAACTGGCGCCCTCCGGTATCAATTGTGTTTTTCCCTTATGGAAACAGGACAGCCGGCAACTGGTGCAGGAATTTATTCAGTCGGGATTCAGGAGTATTGTGGTTTGTGTAAATGACCAGTTTCTCGACAGGAGTTTTTGCGGCCGGGTGATCAATGAGGATTTCATCCGGGATTTGCCCGTCGGTGTAGACCCCTGTGGTGAGAACGGTGAATTTCACAGCTTTTGCATCGGGGGCCCCCTGTTTCCCGAAAATATAGAAGTAGCCGTCGGTGAATACGTGTACCGGACCTATGAACAGCCTGGAGGAGAAGGGAAGTATGGGTTCTGGTATTGCGATTTAATGTAAGGATAATGCAGCCCATTCGATGTACCTTTGCGCCATGTCGATGAACTTCAATGAGCTGTTGACCGTCACTTTTACGCTTTTTGCCGTGATTGACATCATCGGGTCTATTCCGCTGTTGATTTCATTGAAGCAAAAGCTGGGAGGAATTGATGAGTTGAGGGCAACGCTGATTTCAGGGGCTTTGATGATTCTTTTCCTGTATCTGGGGGAGAAATTCCTGCAAATACTCGGTTTGGATGTCAGGTCCTTTGCGGTGGGGGGATCGATCGTGATTTTTATTTTGGGGTTGGAGATGGTATTGGGGATTGAGTTCTTCAAGAGTGAGGGAGATGCCAGGGCCGGCACGCTGGTTCCGATCGCCTTTCCTTTAATTGCCGGTTCCGGAACACTCACAACTATCATATCTTTGCGCGCCAATTACGACGCTACGCCCGTTCTCATCGGCATTCTGCTCAATTTGGTGATTGTGTTTGCCGTGCTCAAGAGTTTAGGGTTGATAGCCAGAATTTTAGGACCCGGAGGATTATTGGCGGTACGTAAATTTTTTGGTGTAATATTGCTCGCCATTGCGGTAAAAATCTTTGCCACCAATGCGCATGAGCTGATCAAATAGTTCTGATTTTATTGGCCTCGTAGTACAATGGATAGTATAAGAGTTTCCGAAGCTCCAGATTCAGGTTCGATTCCTGACGAGGCTACATAGTGCACCGAAGCTTTAGCGAAAGTGCATCATCGTAGACCGAAGCTTTAGCAAAGGTCTACTGTACGCCGAAACTTTAGCGAAGGTGCCTCATCCCCCGTAGCTTTAGCGTAGGAGGACCGTCCATCGAAGCTTTAGCGAAGATGGAAAAAAAATTTATCGGCTTGCTGTTTGCTATTTTTACTTCAACTCCTGCATTTATTCTAGAAATATGGATGATCATCCATATTTAAATTATTTAATGAGTTCGCGGTTCCGCGAATGAATCACGATTTGTCTTTAAATCAGGCTATGTGGAGACTACCACCTATTGAGACCAATTGCCGTATTTCCTTACTCAAGTTGCATATGTTTACGAGTTAGCGGTTATGTTATGAAGACCTCAATTTTTTGACAACTTTCATTTCAACATTCCTTTTTGGTTGTGGACAGAGCAAAACAGCTGTACAAAGGACGACTGCAAGGCTTGATACTTTAATTAATTGTTTTAAAGCATACAGCTATGAAAACGATATAATTAAATTACAATAAGCGACAAGCCCATCTTTGTTAATATAACCGACACTGTTTTAAAAAATCCTTTTGAAATTGGTGCCCCTATTACGCGAGTTTGCACTACTCGAAAGTTGCATATTGCTTTTTCAGAAAAAGGCAACCTTATCCAAAATGGAAATAGTTCAAAAAGGCAGCAGACAGGCAATCACTTGATCCTGGAAAATACTCATCTATCGGCTTTGAATGTTTATTCCTATTAATAAATATTTGCTATTAAAAAAACTGTAAGGACATGCAATGAGAATTGAAATATTTTACATTCCGGCATTAGTAGTACAAGCAACGAAGTTGATTATATTTTAACTTCACTCACTTTACTATTTAATTGTTTAAATGCAAAGAGACAGATACATACCATTGTCAGACTCCGCTCGTGTAACCTATGAGTTTCTGAGCTCTGGCCCAAAAGGCACAATTAAGAAGGTCGTGCAGTATATTGCACTTAGACAAGGCATATATAATCTGGGATTTGGAGATTGGGATGAGGAGGCTCAATCTATAAGAGATGATGTGCGAACCAACAATGACGACCGAGATAAGGTTTTAGCAACAGTAGCTTTTACAGTTTTTGATTTTATGGAGTATCATCCTGGGGCTATAATATTTGCAGAGGGGAGCACGCCAGCCAGAACGAGACTTTACCAAATGGGAATTTCTGAAAATTTGACCGAAATCAGACAACTGTTTGAGGTTGAAGGGTATTATAACGGAAATTGGGAACCATTCAGAAAGGATAGGAATTACCACGCCTTTTCCATAAAAGCCAAATAAAAATTGTAAATTCGCTAATCTAAGTTAAAGAGGAAGTTATGCCCACAATTTCTTTAAAAAAAGGAAAATCGAACGATGTCACTGTAGTGAAGAAAATGAGAGACTACAGTAATGAACCTGCCTTCAAAAAAAAGGCAGAGAAGGCTTCTGAATTTCTAAAAAGAAAAAATAGAGTAATTTAAAAACCTAATATCTAATCCCACATGTTAAACCATGTGGGATTTTTCTTTAGTTTAATGACCCTTATGAGCATTCATTTTATGAATACTTCATGCGACAAACCAATCCATATCATTTNGAAGCAAACATGTCGAAAATTCAGTGCAGTTCCAGGTGCGAGCGAAAAGCTACAAATGGAATATCAAAAAGCTTTTCACGGAATCCTTCCGGATGATGGGCTTTGTTCATGTTAAGTCTTTTCCCTTTTTAACTTATATTCTCTACAGTAAGCAAATTTTCATTATCGATTACCTCCAGCAGAGATTCATTTTTTGTTTTTTTATACGCCTTACTGTTATTATTCGACACAAATCTCCATGATTCTACCTCCTGATCCTTCATCTTATAATCGAGCAGGAAACCGGCGAGTACCCTCCTGTCTTTTAAGTACACGTGCACATTTCTATTCAGGTGATTCATAATAATCTCAAATGAATCTTTCTTCCTGGCGGGCTCAGGGGATACTCTATATCCAAAAAGGGCGAGAACCTGGTTCACTTTATCCATCCTGAGCGTCTGCTTTCCCTGTTCAAGCTCCCGGATAAAGCGTAAGCCAACACCGGCTTTCAACGCCAGTTCTTCCTGGGTCAGTTTGTTTTTGTTTCGCATGAACTTGAGAAACGAGGAGATGTGATTTGTTTGATCCATAATATACCCTTTCGGGTATAAATTTAGGTAAAATATTCAAAATATACCTTATCGGGTATAAATACCCTATAATTCTCGACAATATACCCTTTCGGGTATAAACCATGCCATCAAAACTCAGATTATACCCTAATGGGTATACATACCTATCTGGAGCATGGGACTGGTCCCTTCCGACAAAGATGATGAAAGAATTCAAAGATCGATGGGGGCCGGTTACTCATAACTTACTCAAGCAAAATACCATAAGGCAACAAACCAATCCATATCATTGCCACACTCCTATGCAGCCAGTCATTAAAGATGGTTTATTACATTTGCAAAGATTATCACACTTTTAAAACAGGTACGGACACCCTCCCATCAAATGAAAAAACAACCCATCGTTTACCTGGTTATGCTGCTATTCACCTATACCAACGCAGATTCGCAGGTAGCCAGAGACTCCGAATTGTTTCGCCGATTAAAGACGCAGGATAGTATTTTCTTTGAACGGGTGTTCAATCGCTGTGATATGAGCTATCTCGAAAAGGCCATTGCCCCGGATTTGAGATTCTATCATGATAAATCAGGTATTCAAAACAGAGAGATTTTTATTGAAAACACCCGAAAATACATCTGCGGTGATACCTTGCACAAACCCATCAGAAAAGTGGAAGAGCAAAGCCTGGAAGTATTTCCGATGTACAACAACAACGAATTATACGGAGTCGTCCAAACCGGCGTCCATCATTTTTACATCCGGGAGAAAAACAAACCCGATGTATTA
The DNA here is from genome assembly GCA_044226045.1 of Chitinophagaceae bacterium. Lineage (GTDB taxonomy): Bacteria > Bacteroidota > Bacteroidia > Chitinophagales > Chitinophagaceae > Endoryza. The sequence continues at coordinate 105,776 of JBGAHR010000003.1, read as the reverse complement.
ACAGGTAGCGCGAAATTCATTCATCTCTATCTGCTGGTAAACGACAAATGGATCTTGAAAGAAGTCATCAGTTTCGATCACCAACCATCTAAATAATCCAAAATACCCGTAAACAAGTTGATTTCAACGCCGGCCATCCCTCAAAACTCAATCTTATAACTGACATTTGGAATAGCGATATTCACATTATTCTCTTCGACCTGGTTTGTTTTCAGATTATATTGATGCCCCTTGAAATCGGGCTGATTGGTTATATTCAACATTTTGATCGCAAATTCGTGTGCGACCTTCCTTTTATTGATCCTGTACGAGGCCGTGAAATGCATATTGAAAGCGCCTGGCGCCTGTAAACTGTAGGCGCTGCTCTCATTATATACAACATCCTTTGCGTCTACTGAAGCGGCCAGATTCACAGGCGAATACCGATACCCACCCTGTTGTGTTAAACGCGCATTCACACTAAGGACATTTTGTCTTGTCGCCCCCAGCTTCCACTCTTTTCCGCCCAGCACATTGATCGCATAACTGCGGTTGAAACGGGTATTGCGCCAAACTCCATCACCTCCCCGATACTGGCTTTTAAACAGGGAGACGGTGGCGAGATAATAAAATCCGTTTGAAATATATTTCTCGAGAGTAAGCTCCACTCCATAGTTACGGCCTTTGCCGATGCTCGACAACCGGCTGCCAAAAAACCAGTCGCCCTGCAAGTTCAGGAACGAGAACGAACTATCGGCGATCACCGGTGCGGAAAAAACAGATTGGTAATAGGCTTCGATTTTGGCATGCAGATGACTGCTGATATTCCAGTCATAACTCAATACCAGGTGATGGGCCTTGGTGAAATCAAGGTTTTTATTGATCTCTTTCTGTCCGGTAGCTATGTCATTATTGAGATAATAATTCAATTTTTCAATGCGGCTGTGAAGACCATAAGCCAGGCCGACAGACTGTCCCTCTGCAATGGATTGCCTGATGCCGAGTCGCGGCTCAATGGTATAATGACTGTTGAGCATAAAGTACTGTGTATTTATACCGGCGTTGATAGTCAGCCTGCTTGTCAGATTGATGGAGCTGCTACTGTATGCTGAAAAAAGGGCGCTTGATCCTTTTCCATTTACAATTTCTGTGGGAGTACTTCCCAAAACAAATGCCTTGTTCAGGAATACGTCATAGAACATCTTTGTTACCACAACGCCGGTCTTATTGGTATGCCAGGGGCTTATTTTCTTATTTACAAAAGAGCTGAGTGTAATATTAGTTTCATTGAATCGACCTCGGTACAATGGATCAAACTGACCAGCATTGTTCAGCTTATCTACCACCCAGTTGGTTCGGCTATTGGTAAATGCAAGGGTTGTTTTGATATAAGTTTGCTTATTGAGAAAATACTTGTGCGCCAGTCCGGCCACGCCGGTGGTCAACCTGACATCATCATTCTCGAAATCACTTTCATATTCCCGCTCCGCAGGCTCAGTTTTTGCCCTGGCGCCTGCTCCATCATGAAAACCCAACCCCCAAACGGTAAATGTGCCTGCTTTAGCGGTTGGAAAATTCAGTTTGAAAGAAAGATCCTGGTACCGGATGGTATTGCCGTTGTCCGGAAGCAGGGGCGCCACCAAAGCGAGGGTTGAATAACGATAATTGAAAAGGTAAGAAGACCGTCCGCCTTTCCGAAAGGGGCCTTCGGATGACGCATCAATACCAAGCACGCCCACCTGGATGGTATGTTCATATTTCTGGTTGTTTCCCTTTCGCATAGACATATCAAAAACTCCGGAAAGCGCATTACTGTATTCCGAAGGGAACGCTCCGGTAAAAAAATCTGAATTGGCCAGCACATGACTGCTCATAGCTGTCAGGATTCCGCTTCCTACAGTTTGCAAATCCCCAAAATGATTAGGGTTGGGTATTTCCACTCCTTCCATTTTCCACTGCATGTATTTAGGTGCATTGCCACGAACAATGATCCCGTTCTGATCGATATTACCGGTAACGCCTGCAAAAGAGGCCGCCAGCCTGGCCGGATCATCAAACCCACCCGCATACCTTCTGGCCTCTTCCACACTCAGCATTCTTGCGCTTACTGTTGCCATATTGTTCAGCGGTTGTTCTTTGGCAACGATTGGTTTTACGGTTACCTCGCTCAAAAAAGTAATCCGCTGCTGAAGTGTGAAGGTCAGATAGGTTTCTTTGGCCGAACTGACCAGCACATCAGTTATTATTACCGGTGAGTACCCAACCCCGGAGGCTTGTATATTGTACCTGCCAAGTGGCAATTGGAATGAAAAGTTACCGGCACTATCGGCAATGGTTGCTTGATGTGTGGTGCTATTTAATACCCGAATTGTAGCTGCAACCACAGGTGCATTGGAGGCATAATCAAGCACCATGCCTCGTACTGTCTGGACCGGTTGTGCGTGCAGTAATTGGGAGAGCCCGATAAATAATAAAACTAAAATGCTTCTCATAATTAATGTGATAAGGTTAATAGAATAGTCAGCGCAGCCCGGCGGACAGGGCACAAGGAGTCGACCTGCCGATTGGCGGCATTATTGGCATTTGCAGCTTGTACAACAGTGATTGTACAAAGCCCTGAATAGTCAATAAAAGGTTAGAAGATATTTATCCCGGCGTTCCATCCCAGCCAGGCGCTGGTGTGGCTGTTCACCGTATGCAATTTATATCCTGAAGGAGGTAACCCGGAACCATAACCGGAGACCATATTCTTCTGATCGCTGTACATCATGGAAATGGCCGGTCCGGCAAACAAACTCAAACCCCGGGCCACTTTCACATTCATCTGCAACTGCAGGCGGAAAAGAAAATTGGTATTATCCCAGCTTCCCCTGTATAAAGAAAGCGCCAGTAATTCCGGATTAAATGAGAGGGATTTGCTGCGGTTAAAGTAAAGATTGCTGCCGATTCCATACCCGGCCGAATAAAGCTTTTTATTGTTATCGCCCGCATACAATCCTGCCTGAAGAATACTGTACAAAATGGCATTGCCGGATTTATAGGCCAGGTTAACATTCTGCACTTCATTGGAGGAAAGACTGAGCTTATTGTACCCATGCTTCACAATATTGATCAGACCGATACTAAGGCCTTCTGAACTATCGGCGATATTTACCAGTCCCACCTGCACCCCATGCAATTTGTGCGCATAATTCACCAGGCCCGAGATCTGCAGGCCTTTCATTTCCGCATGGACGATATTCAGCAAACCGGCAAGTTGAAATCCGCTGAAATCATGTGCATTTGTATTGAGTATACCCGCAACCTGAACACCCGAAAATGTCCCGGCAATATGGTTTTGTATACCGGCTGTTTGAAATCCTTTGAAGGATCCCTTAACTATATTACTGATCCCGCCAATCTGGCAACCATAAACAGAATCGAGCACCAGGTTATTGACACCTGCCAGTTGGAAGCCCGTTGTTCTGCCGCCGACTATATTGACGATACCTGCTACTTGCGCATACTGAACGCTGCCTTTGTCAATATTGAACAATCCGCCTAATTCAGCTCCTCTGACACAGGCGGTGTATCCCCCCAGTACATTAAAAGAAAAATTACTAACCACCTGGGAACCCAACTGTCCATGGGTAGTAAACCCCGGCACAAATGAAACCTGGACAGCCCGGGCAGTGGTGAACTTACTGAGATTTACACTATGCTTCTTTTGCTTTTCGGACAGGAGAAACTTGCCGGCCGCTGTTTGCTGTACACGGGGAGTATCCCTGGAAATCAATTCTACTATACCGGCCGGATTTGGTACGGTGTCTTTTGGCAGGATAACATCCGGATATATGCGAACCTGATTCTGATCCAGGTAAAGTGGAGTAAGCGTTACATACACTTCATTATTGATTTTGGAAACAACCTTTACGACCGTATCAGCATAAAATTCTTTACTGATTGTTAGTGTCGTCATTCCAGGTGAGCTTCTTTTAAATTTTATCCTAAAGAAACCATCCTGATCCGTTAATGCAGAATACAGGAATTTCTTTTCGTACACACTGGCATCTTTGATGGCCTTCCCGGAAAGTTCGTCGTACACATAACCTGTCACGAAAAATATCCTGGCAGATTCATTCGTGTTGCTAACCGGTGTAACCGACTGTTGTGATCGCACTTTGCGAATGATGATATAGTTACCATCTTCATAAAATTCGTATCCCTGGCTGAAAAGCCCCTGCAACACTTCCTTCACGGTTTTGTTACGGACCGAAAAACTGACCAGGCTGTCTTTCTTTATGATAGCTGAATTATAACTGAAACTCACGCCTCCTTTCTTGCTGATTAATTCAAGTACTTCGCTTAGCTGTTGCCGGTTTACTTCGATGGTGATACTCTTCTGCAATGGGCTCTGTGCGGCAGCTTTACCGAAAACGAGGGCCAGCAGGAGCATGTAAATGATATGCTTCTTCATGATGATGATTTTATGTCATGGCTATTTTAAAATGATCTGCTTGTCATTTTTGATGACGCGAATCTGGTAGCTACTGAAAGTTTCCGAAATCAGCTCCAGTACCCTGTCCAGCTTTTCTTCCCGGAAGGTAGCATCAATGGTTAGATCTCTTAGTTCGGGGCGTTCTATAATTATATCGCTCGAATAGGCTTCATTCAATACGTCAACAAGTTTCCAAAGTGGTGTTTCCCTGCAGACAAAAGTCTTGGTACGATAGTAGTTGTATAACTGATCGGTGGCTTTCTCCTTTCGTAGCAACCCGTCCTTTGCAGAAGCAATCACTTTTTCTCCAGGATAAAGCATTATTTCCTGATTGGCTGATTGAACCTTCACCTGGCCGGTCTCTACTATTACTTCTGTTGAGTCTGCTCCCTGTTTGATGTTAAATGAGGTACCTACTACTGTAACCTGGATCTTTCCGGTTGTAATGACAAACGGCTTTTTCTTATCCGGGCTGACCTTAAAAAATGCTTCCCCCCTGAGTGTAACCGGCCGGGTTTGCCCTTCAAATTCTGAAGGATAACTCAATGATGCGTTCTTGTTTAAATCAACAATGGACCCGTCTGGTAAGGTATCGGTAATCGGTTGCAGTGTTGCATTCACGGCAATGGGCAGGGAAGGTTTAAATTTCAGCAACGAGAAAACGATACCAGCTGCCATCAGCATCATAACCAGCACCGCCGCTATTCTTACAAAAACGAGTACCGATCTGACCGGACTCTCAGGCTTCATTTCCCCATGCCGTATCCGCTGTTGAAAATTTTGCCAGGCTTTATCGGTATTCGGGTTGTCCAATGAATTGAGCCGAATGCTTTTTTTCCAGACCTCTGCCAGCTGATTGAAATAAACCTGGTGCTCCGGTTTTTCAGCCAGCCATGCTGATACCTCCTCTATTTCCTGCGCATTGGCTTCACCCAGCAGGAACTTCGCCAATAAAGCATCGATATGTTCGTTGGTTGTTTGCAGTTTATTTGTTTTAAACGGTCAATAAAATAATCAGTAGTGTTAAGAACTCTGCCAGTCTGTTTCGCAGAAACTTCAATGCTTTCCCCATTTGATTTTCTACCGTTTTAACCGATATTTCGAGGCGATCGGCAATTTCCCGGTACTTCAGGTTGTCGAATCTGCTCAATTGAAAAACGGCCCGGCATTGTTCCGGCAGTTCATTTAATGCGTTGGTATACTTTTCCTCGAGAGCGGCTGATGAAAGCCGGTCGCCCAAGCCGCCATGATCGTATTTCAATTGATGAGCAACATACAGATGATGGCGCGATTTGACTTTCTCATGCTTCAGGTAATTCAGGCATTCATTATACACTGATCGGTAGAGATAGGCAGAAACAGCTCCATTGATCTGTAGTCTGTCGGCTCGTTCCCATAATTTATAGAAAACCTGTTGTACGATCTCTTCTGCCTCGTAAGCATCCCTTACCAATGTAAATGCATAGGTATGCAGGCTTTGGAACCATTGTTTAAAAACCTTTTCAAAAGCCTGCTCATCTTTACTCATGAGCCGGCTCGCCAGTATTGACTCTTCCTGCCAATCCATGCTTTCTATATGATACTCTTTTGCTTGTAGTAACAAAGCCTGCAACTTATTTAAGTTATAACAACTAACCCGGCATCTACCCCTATGATTTTTTAAAAAAATCCTGGCGATATAACCGCAGCCGGAAAAATAAGCTAACCTCACCCGTTTGGGATATGCCATAATGCTCAGATTGACACCGGATTCTCCTCACTTTTTCAATAATCAGGAGCATAGTTAACTTCCAAGGCAATAAGATCGTTTGGAAAAGGCTTGCAAGCAGCGCGCTCATTAACAAGAAAATCAAATAATTACACACTATAATTCAGGGGCATATCGTATAAATATATGTCCATGATCACCTTAAAAGACCCAAATATGATATTTTTATTGTAAACATTTCTGTTTACTTTTAGATATGAATAAGGAAATCGATATTATAAAGGGGCTTCATCCTGGCTTCTATCTTGATCGCAAGATTAAGGAACAACACCTGAAGAAGGGTCATCTTGCATTGGCTGTGAACGAATACCCTCAGACTATTACGACCATTACGAAGGGAAAAAGAGACATGAACACTGCATTAGCATTGAAGCTCGAAAAGGCGCTGGGCCTGGAAGAGGGAACACTTATGATTCTTCAAGTATTTTACGATATTGAACAAATCAAAAAAAAACAAGATTCAGATAAACCCAACCTTCAAAAACTCAGGCCAGTAATTTTCTGGGATACTGATATGAATTCAATCGATTGGAGCAAGCAACAGAAAGCCATTATCCGTCGCGTTTTTGAGCGAGGGAATGATCGGGAGAAAAGCGAAATCACCAGATTTTACGGAAGAGACAAAATAGAAGAAGTGCTTGGTAAAAGTTAACAAATGAAATGGAATACGGTTACACCACTTTTAAAACAGGTGCTGCCTGACACCATGAAGGAAGAAATATTTTTTAAGTTTCAACTGTCGGAAGGCACTTCTTGCAAAAAGATGTTCAGACGATACTGGTCCTGTTAATATCCTCAGGGATTCTTCATCGTTCAGCACTCATCCCCCCGAACGGCTCGCTCCTGTACGTGTTTTTTTCCCTTCTGTTGAAAAGGCTTTGTTTTGTAGTGTAATAATATGAAGCCGAATCAAACAACCCTGTCTGTATACTGGAAATGCCAGCTGCTCTTCTGGTCGCTGGCGGCCCTTCAATGGGCGTATATCGGCTACCTGGGGACCGGCTTCAGTTGGGAACTGGCTATTCTTCATTTCTTACTGGATCTGTTGATCTATATCCCCCTTTCTCATTTGTATCGGAACTGGTCGATCCGGATGGGATGGCATTTATTGCCGGTTTCCCGGCTGCTGCCCAGGATTCTCCCGGCGGTATTGATACTGGCAGTTTTTTTCACCGCGCTTACCATCACCAAAAACTATTTGGTACGTTACTGGTTCCAGCCAGGGTTTGAGGAAACAATCGGGGAAGCATTCAACACTCAATGGCTGGCGGTATTTATAGGCGGGCTGCGGTTAATGTCGATCTGGCTGCTGGCCTATTACGCCTATCATTATTCGCAAAGAGAACTGCGGGCGGTGAAACAGGCTGCCAAGGCAAAGGAGGCGGCCTTTCAAAACCTGTCGGCCCAGATCAATCCGCATTTCTTTTTCAATTCCTTAAACAGCATCAAGGCGCTGGTGGTCGAAGATCCTAAAGCGGCCAGGCAGGCGATTGATAAGCTGTCGGATCTGATGCGCAACTCCCTTTACTCTTCCCGGGAAAACCTGGTTACCCTGCAACAGGAACTAAACCTGGTGGAAGATTACCTGGCTCTGGAAAAAATAAGGTTTGAAGAAAAACTGCAGATTGAATGGAACATCAACCAATCTTTGTTGAACCAACCGGTCTTGCGGCTGAGTATTCAGTCTTTAGTGGAAAATGCCATCAAACATGGCATCAGCCAACTGCCCGGAGGTGGATTCATTCATATAAATGTTAGTCGCACTGATGACCACATGCTGGTATCTGTTGAAAACACAGGCACCCTGACAAATGATCTCCACAAAGGCATCGGGCTCAGCAACCTGGAGGATCGATTAATACTTCAGTTTAACGGAAAGGCCAGTTTTCAGTTGATACAGGAGACCGACCAATTAGTGAAAGCCATTTTCAAAACTCCGCTGTCATGAAAAAACTGACTGCCTTGATCATAGACGACGAACGGCGTGCCCGCGATGAGATCAGGCGGCACCTTGAACAACATCCCGATATCTCATTGAAAGGGGAAGCAGCGAATATCAGCGATGCCTCATCGATGATCGGGCAATATCAGCCCGATATTATTTTCCTGGATGTGCAGATGCCGGGCGGATCCGGGTTCGATCTGCTGGAATCACTGGACAGGGTTCCCCAGGTGATCTTCACGACCGCTTTTGATCAGTTTGCTGTTCAGGCTTTCGAAGTGGAAGCGATCGACTATCTGGTGAAACCGATCAGTGAAGAACGCTTTGCCAAAGCTATGGAGAGAACCCGCAGCCGGCTTGCCAAAGAACAAAAAAACATTGCTGCGGAAGCTACCCTCTTTATCAGGGAAGGAGAACGTTGTTATTTTATCAAATCAAGCCGCATCACCTGGATTGAATCAAGCGGCAATTATGCCAGGATTTATTTTGACGACCGGAAAGCTTTGCTCAAACGATCATTAAACCAGTTAAACAAAATTCTTCCTTCCACCCACTTCTTCCGGGTGAACAGGGCCGCTATCATCAATACAAACTTTATCAATAAAATAAAGCCTATACCCGATGGCAGACTGGAAATCGAACTCGCCGGCGGAAAAACCTTTACGGTATCCAGTCGACAATCGGTCTTTCTGAAAAACAGGAGCATCCTGTAAAAATTTCCAAAATTTTAAAATCGTTTACATGGGACTACAGTACTCACTGGCATGCCTATGCCTGTTACTTTCCACTTTTGTAAAAGCCCAGGAGGTAACGATTGAATCGGTTAAGGCAGATAGCCACTACATCGTAGAAGACAGCCTGCTTATCAAAACAAGTGACGGAGCTTTTATCTCTGCACTGGTGGTTCGAAAAAGAAATATAATTGAACCGCTGCCTGTCATTTTTCAGTTTACCATCTATGCGAGGCTGACAGATATCAACAAGGTAAAACTGGCAGCCGACAAAGGCTATGTTGGCGTAATGGCTTATACCCGGGGCAAGCGGTACAGTCCGGACAAGGAAGTATGGGCTTACGAATACGATGGACGTGACGCCTATGAAGTGATTGACTGGATTAGTCATCAGTATTGGTGCAATGGAAAAGTGGGTATGATGGGTGGCAGCTACAATGGCTTCACCCAGTGGGCAGCAACCAGGAAACTACACCCGGCTCTTAAAACCATCGTCCCCTCTGCCTCTGTGGCTCCCGGACTGGATGTACCCATGATGAATAATGTATTCATGTCATTCCCGTTCTCGTGGACCTATTACGTATCCAATAACAAATTCCTGGATGAAAAAGACTACCGTGACCCGCAATGGGCGAATGTGCAATGGAAATGGTTTGAACTGGGTACTGCTTATCCTACGCTCGATAGTCTGCTGGGAAGACCCAGTCCGATGTTCCAGCGCTGGCTCCAACATCCTACCTACGATTCCTATTGGCAAAAAATGATTCCTTATAAAGAAGATTTCGCGCAGATTACCATTCCGGTTCTTACTACTACCGGCTACTACGACGGCGGACAGGTAGGTGCCCTATATTATATGCACGAGCACCTGAAGTATAACCGAAAGGCAGAACATTACCTGGTGATCGGGCCCTTTGGTCATTTTGGCTCGCAAGGGTTTCCTGATTCTGTATATGGGGGTTATAAAATTGATCCGGTTGCCAATATTCCTATTCATTCGATCATCTACGAATGGTTTGACTATATATTGAAAGGAAAACCCAAACCGGCTTTCCTGAAAGACAGGATCAATTATCAACCGATGGGAAGCAACGAATGGAAACACGCTTCTTCCCTGCAGGCCGTCGCCAGCGATACGTTAAAACTGTTCCTCGACAACCAAAAAGGCGGAACCCTTACTTCGAGAAAACCAACAAAAAAAGGCTATTCAAAACTGGTTATTGATTTTAAAGACCGGACCCAACTAAACAGCTATTACTACATGAGCAAAATTATTTACGACAGCCTGTTTGACGGAGGCGGACTGATGTTCAAAAGCGCCCCCCTGCAACAGGCGATTGAAGTGAGCGGAAACTTCACCGGGAACATGAGTGTAACCATCAATAAAAAAGATATGGACTACAGCATTGCCCTTTTTGAAGAGAGGCCGGATGGAAAGTTTATGTTTCTTTCCTACTTCATGGGACGCGCCAGCCACGCAAATGACATTACATCAAGACAACTGCTTCAGCCCGGAAAAAGAACACAGCTTCCTTTCAGCAACACTTATTTTACCAGTCGACAACTGAGTAAGGGTAGCAGGATTGTCATCATAGTTAATGTCAACAAAAGCCCCTTCGAACAAATCAACTATGGCACAGGGAAGAATGTAAATGAGGAAACCATACAGGACGCCGGTGAGCCCTTGGAGGTACTGTGGCATACGGACAGCTATATCAGCTTGCCTGTGTCAAAGCAATAAACGACCTTCTACCCTTCAGTCGCGGTTTCACACACCCCAACCCAGGCGTCAGACATTTCGTAGTAATAAAATTTATACCCTGGAGAAACGTTGATACTTTGTTGGCGAAATGCGAAGATCGCTGTTCATATTATTAATGGGCCTTCCGCTGTTATTGGCAGGTACAGTCAGCATCCTGGCAAATACCCGGGTATTGACTCGGGCAATGGCCTCTTCCTGCTCGCGGACACCGGATAGTGAATTGCCCACACCTAAACCTTGCAGCAGCAGTTGTCTCACCTGCCCACCTGTATTGGTACTGGAAGAATGGAATCAGCCAAAAGGAAATTCCTTTCTCCTGCAGGCAGGGGAACTCAGTCAAATTTTAATCAATCATTACCGGATCGAATATTTCAACAATATCTGGCAACCTCCCGACCGGGGGTCTGTTCATCCTGTTTTCACTGACAATCTATTTATTAATGAACTTTCATAAAACACCATAAAATGAAAAAATTATTCATCCTCGCCGTAACCCTGGCATTGTTCGGTACCAGCTTCGCTAACGTAGACAATGGCGGTAAAAAAAAGAAAAAAGCAACAACAGAGCAATGCTGCAAACAGGGTAAATGCTGCAAGAAAGACAACAAAGGTTAATCAATTAACCGGTTATACTCAGAGGTCGCCTGATGGCGGCCTCTTTTTTTTGCGGTAAGTACAGCGTATTCCTGAAAACTCATCGCAGCTTTTGGGGCAAAAAAAGAGATCGCATTGACCGGCGATTCCACAATGACATTTAAACAAGTGATAATAAAATATTTGGTTCATTTTTAGATACAAAAATAGATTCATTAAAATGTAAAACATATTGCACATTTGCTGTAAACCCCGATTCATGCAAGCAGTATCAATCTCTCAACTCCGAAATAACCTGAAGAAATATCTTGATGACGTGATAAAATCTTCAGATACGGTAGTGGTATCCCGAACTTCAGAAGAGGCTGTTGTCATTATTTCATTAAAAGAATTTAACTCTCTGACTGAAACAGGGCATCTATTGGAAACTCCTGCCAATAGACAAAGACTAAGAGATTCAATTAGTCAACTCGAAAAAGGTAAAACAACGAAGTTCGATTTATAGTTAAGAATTTTGAATTTACAGAAATAGGATGGGACGATTTTAGCTATTGAATGAAAACAGCTGCCCCAATCCCTAAAAAAATTACAGAATTACCAAGCGAAATAAAAAACAGTCCTTTTAAAGGAACAGGCAAACCTGAACCGCTAAAATTTAGCCTAAAGGGATATTGGTCGAGACGCATTACTGGCGAACATAGACTGGTGTACAAAGTCGATGGAAAGAAAGGTGTTAATCAAAAATGTTACGTGATACAATGCCGGTTTCATTATTGAGGCCCTGGCGGAATACTATCCGCGATTGAACTCTCCACTAAAAAGACCTTTCGGCACTTTCCTATTTACGCCTGAACAATTGTCCACCCTGCATATCAATAAACATGGATTCAATCTTTCCCTCATTTCTTCTGAACTCAACGACAATCTCAGGACCTTTCAGAAAGAAATGATCTTTGCTCTCTGCCGTCAGTTCCACTTTGTCTCCACCCGGGGCAATAGCCATCAGGGCGGTTCCTTCCAAAATAACTTTTATCTGTACCTGTTCATTGATCTCATACACACCCACATATTCCTGCAATGTTTCGACCGGAAGCGTTATTTCTTTTCTTTGTTTGGGCAGGCTATACGGTTCGTTATAAACCAGCGCGGTTAATGTCTCTTCCAGTTTCCTTCCATCGAGGTCCTGGTAGTTGGACAAATAAGTGATCAGGATGCTGTCTTTGGGAAACCAGGCGAAATCCGCAATGAAGCCGGGTATGGAACCGGTATGACCGATCTTCTGTCTACCCTGATTCTGTTGCAACATCCATCCCAATCCATAACCGGGTTGTACAGGTGTGAGAATCCTGTTCCATGATTCCTTTTTCAGCAATTTGGAAGAACCGATATGTTTCGACCATTGAAACAAATCTTCTGTTGTGGTATATAAGGCGCCGGCACCACTGGCTGCTCCAATCGTATTGTCGTTGCCTGTCAATACCCATTGATTGGTGGAAGGGTCGGTTACGTATCCGGCTGCTTTGTGAACGGACAATCTATTGGCTTCATCAATCCCCGAATGTGTCATACCCGCTTTCAGCAATACCCGCTTTTGAAGCAGTTCACTATACCGGATGCCTGTACGCTTTTGCGCGAGCCAGGCGAGTACGATAAAATTGAAATTGTTGTATTCAAACCGTTCTCCCGGGGCAAACGACGGGTCGGCAGGCTTGTATCCTTTTATCATCTCTTCCAGGCTGGAAGAACCAGGCTCTGTGGATCCTTTCAACCCCGAAGTATGACTGAGTAAATGCCGGATCGTCACTTTACCTGAAGGGTCTATCCCTTTCAGGTACTTTGCAACCGGATCTGACAACAACAGCTTCTTTTGCTCTACGAGTTGCATGATCAGTACGGCTGTAAACATCTTGGTGAGAGAAGCAGCGCGAAATTCGGTCTGGCTGTTGTTCGCAATATTATTTTGTCTGTCGGCCAGACCGTAAGATTTCTCAAAAACAATTTTCCCTTTGGAGGCGATCAACACATTTCCGCTGAATTTCTGCTGATCGCTATAGGCCTTCATCAGTTCGTCTGCCTTTTGCTCAATTCCCTGGGAATGCGCTGCTACCGGCAGCAACATGGCTGCCCAAATAAATAATCTTCTCATGGCTTTACTATTTATTGATCTTTACAATTGTCTACAATGTGTCTTAGCATTTCCTGCAAATCGGCCAGGCTCGATTTACTGAGTCCCTTCAGCGCTATTTTCCTGTTTTGCTCAATCACGGGTTGAATATCTTTCAGCAAACTTGTTCCCTTTTTGGTGAGCTGAAGAAGAAAACGTCGCCTGTCTGCCGGATGCATTTCTCTATTGAGGTACCCTTTCTTCACCAACAACTCCACAATCCGGGTAAAGGAAGCGTGGTCTTTGAAAACCGCCGCCGCCAGCTCCTGCTGACTTCTGTCCGGGTTCTCGTGAAGCGCCTTCAACACCAGCCACTGGTCAACGGTAATATCCATTCCCTGTGTAGCCAGTTGTTCATGCGCCAGCTGACGATAAGTTCTAATGGCTTTGTCGAGCAGGTAAAACAACTCGCCGTGGCTGTCTTCCTGGAAAATCCGAACGGGCTGGTGGTTCATGACGATTCCAATTATTGATACAAATATAGTTGATATATCAATATTATCAAAAATACCTGGCTATTTCAATGGTTAAATAAAACGGGAGGTATGCCAGGCTGCTGTCCTTTGCATTCAATTCCGAGTCCCGAAACATTTCAAATTGTGGCAGGGACAATACATTCTATAAAAAAATAATTCACTACTCAAATTGATAAATATCAATCATTTGTTTCCGTTATAAGGCACCCCTTTTTTTGAGGCCGGGTATCATTTACATAGTTTCCCTTACCGCTTGATGAGATGAATTACTGTAATTCTGAAAAGAGGGCTTGTTGCATTTTACACTCGCAAAATCAGTTTCTACTTTAACACGTTAATTCCACCGGGAATTTTCGAAAAAAGATCAATCAATTCGATACCCATTTAAACCCAATATGTATGACAACCCATGTTAATGCTACGGGCAGACCTATTTATGCCCGATTCGGTATTTACACTTTACCATTTCTCTTTGGCTTATTGTTTTCTTCGATTTTGTCGGCTCAAAACTGGTCGAAGGGGTACGACTTCGGCACCACTTCGAGTAGTGAGAACGCCCTGGCAGTCAGTTCTGATGCTTCCGGAAATTTTTACTTTGCCGGCCGCTTCTGCCAGACGGTTGATTTTGATCCGGGAAGCGGAACCAATAACCTGAGCACGGAAGCGGGTGCTTCCACTGCTACCCAGAATACTTTTCTGACCAAGTACAGCTCTACCGGAGATTACGTATGGGCGGTTCAGATAGGCAAATCACAATCCAACGTAAACGTTGCCTTTAATGGACTAAAAACGGATGGCACCTATATATATGTAACAGGTATCATTAACGATACGGCCACATTTGGGAGTACCGTGTTCAATACGAACAACTCAGATATCTATGTGGCGAAGTATCGCTGTTCTGATGGCGGGCTGGTATGGGCAACAAAGCTCGGTGGCACCAATGCCGATAACGTATCGGCCTTGTGTATTGACGGGTCAGGTGGCATTTACATCCAGGGCAACTACAATACTTCCACTACCATGGGTTCCACTACCATTACCGTTACCGGTGGCGGGTCTGCTGCGGATCTGTTCTGGGCAAAGCTGAACGCCAGTGATGGTTCTGTAAGCTGGCTGGTTGGTGGCGGTGGCACCGGTACCGATGGATCGGGTGGTATTGGCGCATTGGCTTACTCACCTTATACCGGCAAACTGGTTTCCGGTGGCGTATACAATGGCGCAACCGGAACATTCGGCTCATACTCTGTTACCAATTCAGGATTAAACGACGTGGTGATCCTCGAGATTAACCCGGCAACAGGTGCATTTACAAGTGCCATCAACTATGGAACCGCGGGAAATGAATTTATCTTCGGGGCCAGCTATGACTCCCTTACGCATGATGTATTCTTTGCAGGCAACTATGAAAATACAGTAACCATACCCGGTGTCGGCGCCATGTCTGCTTCCGGTACATCTACCAGTAGTCTGCTGGCAACCAGGTATTCCACTTCCACTCACACTTTTGTTTGGGGCAAGGCCGGAAACATGGTAACCGGATCCGGAACGGGTGTTAACAACGCTTTTCGTTGTGTTACCTCAACACATGGCGGAGCGATATACTATGGAGGTAGCTTCAATGGAAACAGTACCGTTACCCTCACATTAGCCGGAACAACCGTGCTGGCCGGTTCGGGCAACGTGGACATGGTGCTGGCAAGATTCAATGCCATAACCGGTGGATTGGAATATGCTTACACAACCGGTGGTACAGGCGGATCGGAAGTGATCTTTGGGTTGTCGGCAGGATCGCAGGGTTTGCTCGGCGTAGCCGGACAAAACTCCTCTACAATTACATTGGGAAGTGTGGGTGCACTGTCCACCAAAGGCACACTTGATATATTAATGGCCTTCCAGGAAATAGGAACTGTGCTGACTGCCACGCCTACGCTTGTTGGTAAAACGGTAGCTACCCTGGGTGGTAACATCGCCTACGATGGCGGTTCTCCGGTTACCGACCGGGGGGTGGTTTACTCAACGGCTCAATATCCCACAACGTCAACCGGCACCAAAGTGTCGATGGGAACCGGCACGGGTTCCTTCTCGCAGGGAATTACAGGGCTTACGGGAAGCACTACTTATTACGTACGCTCTTTTATGACCAATAGCTATGGTACTTTTTATAGCGCGCAATCCAGTTTCACGACTACTGCCGTATCAATGCCATTGTCACTGATATCTTTCAAAGCTTACCAATCCGGAACGGGTATTCAAACAGAATGGAAAACCACCCAGGAAGTGAATGTAGATCGCTTTGAACTGGAAAGAAGCATTGATGGAATTCATTTCTCCAAAATCGCCACCCTTCCGGCCAAAGGCAAGTTGCAGAATGACTACGCATCGATGGATATCCAGCCGATAAAAGGGAACAATTTCTATCGTTTGAAAATGATCGACCTCGATGCGACCTATAAATACAGTTCGGTTGTACGGGTGGGAATGAATAATGGTATTTCGCTGGTTAAGATCTATCCGACCGTCATCACGGGCAAATCCTTTGTACTTGAAATGGAAAACCAGGAACGCGGCAACTACAACCTTGGACTCTATGATCTCTCCGGCAAACTGGTGTACAGCCAGGATATTCAGCACAAGGAAGTATCAGGAAGTCAGACAGTATCTATTCCGGGCAATGTGTCGAAGGGTACTTACTACATCCGTGTGAAAAAAGACGTGATTGTGTATTCGGGTAAACTGGTGATACAATAACCTTCCATAACATCAACACCTTATCAACCAAAAGCCCGCGCAAAATAGCGCGGGCTTTATTTTTTCAATCATCAACCCTTACTATTTTCTTGTCTTACTGCTCCAAGCATAATCAATTGATCCTCTTCCCCCGCCGGTTATCACCAGTGAGATACTGATGGCCAGGGCCAGCAGGAAGAATTCATACCCTTCGCCCGGCTTATTGCCAAACCAGTTCATAAAAAATCCATTCTGCACATGAACAGACAACGGAATCGCGATAAAGAGCAATGACATGAACAAGGCCCAGATACGGGTAAGCCATCCCGAGAGGAGAAACAGGGGCCCGAAAAACTCGAGCAAAATTACCAGGAAACCAAGAATCCAGGGAATGCCAACTGTATCCGTGAAATATTTCATGGTATTGGTAAAACCGTATCCGCCAAACCATCCCATTAATTTCTGCGCACCGTGTGCCCACAAGACGATACTTAACAGTACCCTCATGATCAAAGGCACCCAACCCGCCTCTGTGTAAAGTATTTTGTTTTTCATGACTATTCGTATAATTCGTTTAATTCGCGTAATTCGCGTATTCGCGTAATTCGCGTATTCGTTTTAGTAAAGGAATCGCTCCCTGATAATCTTGCCGTCTTTCCAGTACTGAACGGAAACTTGTGTATAGTTTCGTACACCCCATTCACGGTGTGTGTAATCATATTTCCAGATCACAAAAGAAACATTGTCACCTACCGACATGCCTTTCACCTCGGCGCTTCTGAATTCGGTGATATTCCCTAAAAATTCAATCTCCCGTTGCCGGTTGGCAGCCTTGGTTACCGTGGGAGGTGCATCATTCTCCTGCATGGATACTTCGTCGTGGTAATATTGGTCGAATGCCTCCAGGAGCTGGCCTGCCAGCACCCGTTCGTTCAGGTCTTTCAGTGATTGTTCAATGGTGGTATTACTCATCTTGTTTATTTTAAGAATACAAAGATGAGTTCGGAGCAGGGGGCGATACAATCACCCTGGTTATTAAATTTCGTTATCCTATGTTAACAGAGCAATGGTCAGACAAATGGGGGATGTGTTATTTTTTTCCGGCATGCCGGCTCCTGATCCGGCTAAGGCTTTGGGGGGTGATGCCAAGAAAAGAAGCGATCTGGTGATTGGGAATGCGATTCTCCAGTTGAGGATATTTGGAAAGAAATTCCTGGTAACGTTCCAGGGCCGATTTACTAAGGGTAGAACCGATGCGTTGAGAGATCGTGATGACGGCACTTTGAAATAATAACCTGAAATAACGATTCATCGCGGGTACTTCTTCATATAACTGATCGAGGTTTGATTTGGTGATCTGCAAGGTTTCAGTGTCTTCGAGGCAGTCGATATTATACCGCGAAGGAGTGCCTGATAAAAAACTGTACAGGTCGCCCACCCACCAGTCTTCCGGACTGAAAAACAACACATGCTCCTGCCCCGACTCATCCAGTTCGTAAGTCCTGGTCAGCCCTTTTGTAATGAAGGTTTCCACATTCGAGGTGTTTCCTTCCTGTAAAATGAACTGGTTCTTCCTGAATTTTCTGGGAACAAACAATGATTGCAATTTTTCCCATTCCCCTGGTTGAAGATGGATCTGACGTTGACGAAGATTTTGTTCGAGTAAGGTCCACATGGGGCATTGACAATAGTATGCTCAAAAATAAACAGGAATGCTTCAAAAATCAAACAGGGAAAGATTGGGCGGCGGAATTATTCTTTCCCGAAATACTGTAATTTACCGGAAAATGATTGTATGTCTTTTCTGAGCATGCGCCCCCTGATCCGTACGTTAAGTCTTGACGACACCATCCGGTTTTATACAGAAAAGCTGCAATTCAGTATTGGGGAAGAAAGCAAAGAATGGCAATGGGCCCGTTTATACAAAGATGAGGTGGAGATCATGATTGCCGGCCCGAATGATCACGACCTGTTCGATAAGCCCGGCTTTACGGGTTCCTTCTATTTTACCGTCAACAACATTGATGAATTGTGGGAGAGCGTTAAAGATAAAACCAGGGTCTGCTACCCCATCGAATCATTTGAGTGGGAAATGAAAGAATTTGCCATCTATGATAACAACGGATACCTGCTTCAATTCGGACAGGAAGCCTGATTGATTTCCTCCATTCACTTTATTTAATCTTTACCTCTTTGAAGGGAGCGTATTGAATAAACGGAATGGTTATCCCCTGCTTCGATCTGATCGACAGATGCTGGTATTTTTCTTTGGGAAAGAAGATGCCTGTCATTACGGTCAATCCGCCATCGGCAAACAATTCCACAGAGGCGACATCCACCAGTATTGTAAGGGAAATTTCTTTTGATTCAGCCAGACGCGGAGCTACCGATCTTGAGGCAAATTCTTTGTTGAAGTCGCTGAGTCCTGCTTTGGTGCGGTCAAGATAATATTCATTCTTTCCCGGATCGTAGCCAATCAGCAATTCTTCTCCTCCGTCATTCGACAATACGAGTTCAAAATCTTTATCATTCATAGCCGACAGTTCAATGCTGCCCATTACACCGGTCTCTTTAAATGCCGGCCTTTCTTCACCAGATGGTTTTACCTGTATATTCATCCGGCGGCTGGCTGCCTTCCGAATGGAATTGATCTCCGGGGAAGGCATTGATGCTACATAATATTCGTCTCCCACTTTTTTCAGGGAGAGATCCCGCGGTACTGTTGTTGCGCTTCTCCAGGATTCGGTAGGCACTTTATCGGCATATAACCAGTTACTCATCCATCCCAGGAATATCTTTCGGTCGCCGGTATTCGACCAGGTAATACCCGCATATTCATCGGGGCCGTAATCAATCCATTTTGTATTCTGATTGAATGGGGTGAACTGTTTGCCATCGAAGTCGCCCACAAAGTATTGCGTTGCGGATCCCTTATTAGGGCCACCCGGGTTGAGGTTTACAATGAGCACCCAGATCTTTTTCCCTTCGAAATCGAGACTAAACAAATCAGGACATTCCCACACGCCACCATGTGCCCCGATATTGACACCGAACTCGCTTTCTTTTGTCCAGTTCTTTAGATCAGGCGAAGAATAAAAATGAATGCGATCCTGTACAGCCAGTGTCATCACCCATTTATTTCCCGGCGTATACCAGCTTACTTTAGGATCCCGGAAGTCACGGATATTCGGGCTTTTCAATACCGGGTTACCGGCATATTTGGTCCAGTTTTTTCCGCCATCATTGGAGTATGCCAGGCTTTGGTTTTCGAAATCATTTCGTCCTGCTCTTTCCCATACATCATTATGGCTGGTAAAAATGGCTACGAGGGGCCCCTTGCCTTTTGTTCCAAAGCCTGAGGTATTGGCCGGATCGTACACAGCGCTGCCTGAAAAGATCATTCCCACGCTATCCGGATAGAGCGCAATGGGTTGATGTTCCCAATGGATCATGTCTTTGCTGGTGGCATGTCCCCAGTGCATCGGCCCCCATACGGACGCTTTCGGGTAATGCTGATAAAAAAGGTGGTATACTCCATTATACCAGACCATGCCATTGGGATCATTCATCCAGTGCGCAGGCGGGGTAAAATGAAACAGGGGTCTGTACTTTTTATCGGCGTCGGACTGGGCTGAAACGATATTCAGCGTACACAAAAAGAGGAGTAGAAAGCTGGTCTTTTTCATGTGGCGATGGTCGTAAAGTGAAAGAAAATCAAACCTTTCACTAGTTACAACTTTTGCGGGAGATTTCACCAGGCTGTTTACCGATCGCAGACCTGTAGTCTGAATACTACACCAAAAAGGCAGATTGTTCCCTTCAACTCCAATCGTTAATTATTCGCTATTTCCCGGCAGCGGTATCCGACCCGCAAACTGTTTATCACAATTCAGCGTATACCTTTGCGTTAAATTGGGTAAGTGATTTCTTAATCGCTGGTTAAGCCGACCCGTTTTGAATAAGCTTTTGTAGAAGGACTTTAAATTGTTACCAAATTCCCGAGCATGAAATTTTTTGTAGCGGCATTACTAACAGGCGTTCTTTTCACTTCCATTAACTGGGAAACAGATTTTGAGAAAGCCAGGCAGACAGCTAAAAATTCTAATAAACTGATCATTCTTAATTTTTCAGGATCCGATTGGTGCGGTCCCTGCATCAGAATGCATAAAGAAATCTTCGGCAGCAGTGCTTTTACCTCTTTCGCTTCAGAGAACCTCGTGATGGTGAATGCTGATTTTCCCCGGCTGCGCAAGAACCAGTTACCTGCCGAACAACAATCGAAGAACGACAAGCTGGCCGATATTTATAACAAGCAGGGAAAGTTTCCCATGACTTTATTATTGAATGCAGATGGAAAAGTGCTGAAAGAATGGGAAGGTCTGCCCAACCTGACACCGGAAGCCTTTATCAGCGAAATAAAAGAGGTTGCCAATGCCGGCCGTTGAAAAGGAACAGGATATTCTTCATAGCTACCGTCGGGTAGATAAACTGATGGGGAATCGTTTTGAATTAACGGTGGTCACGCAAGATGAATCTTTCGCTCAACATTGTCTCGACGCTGCCATTGATGAAATAAAAAGAATTGAACGATTACTCACGACGTTCAATGAAGAGAGCCAAACCAACCTGGTAAACAGATTTGCCGGTATCAGGCCGGTGAAAGTGGATCAGGAAATGTTTGATCTTATCCAACGATCGCTTCGCATATCGGAACTTACCCAGGGCGCTTTTGATATCACCTACGGTTCGATTGATAAACGTCTGTGGAATTTTGACCAAACCATGACGAGTTTGCCGGATGCCCAGACTGCGCGTCAACTGGTAAGACTCATCAATTACCGGAATGTTATCCTCGATGAAAAAAAAGTAACGGTTTTTCTAAAGGAGAAAGGGATGAGGATCGGATTTGGGGGAATCGGTAAGGGCTATGCGGCAGAAAAAGCGAAGCAGGTGTTATTGGCCAAAGGCATTCAAAGCGGAATTGTCAATGCTTCCGGCGACCTCACATCCTGGGGTTATCAGCCTAACGGTAAGCCCTGGACTATCGGTATCGCCGATCCGAATGCCGCCCGTCAATCGTTCTCTTACCTGGAGATAACCAATACGTCCATTGCCACTTCGGGTAACTATGAAAAATTTGTGATGATCGATGGTCAGCGTTACTCCCACACGATCGACCCCAAAACGGGTCTGCCGGTGAGGGGTATTAAAAGTGTCACCATCCTGAGTCCCTATGCAGAACTGGCGGATGCGATGGCCACCCCCGTGATGATTATGGGTGTATCGGTGGGCTTAAACCTGATCAACCAGGTAAAAGGACTGGCCTGCATCATTGTGGATGACAACGACAAAGTATACACTTCAAATAACATACATTTAAAATGAGAAAAACGAGATCTGTTCTTCGTATTCTTTCCAGCCTGGGTCTATTCGTATTGATAGCGGCCCTGGCTCCATCCTGCCAGGTGGTGAAAGAGTACCAGAAAAACAAGCTCAACGACTCGGAAATGAGCCTGAGCAGCAGAAAGGCAGAGAAGACCGAATTGAATTTTCAAACTTATCGCGAAGGTGCTTCCGGAGCCAATGGTGGCAAAACCGGTGGCGGCTGCGGATGCAACTAACTTTCATCCCTTTTCAATATGAAAAAATTATTTCTTTCAGTAATCGGGATGTACGTGATGGTGCTCGCCGCTTTCTCGCAAACCTCCCCCAGGCAAGACAGCTCTTACCGAAAAAGAAAATTATCGTTCGAAGAAGCCAATTTCGTTTCCAGTTATTATCACCAGAATGGCGATAACTCGGCAGTCACAGGCGGTATCGGAACCGAAAAGCTGACAGACTATTCCAATTCCTTTGATGTAAAGTTTAGCAAATACGATCGAAAGAACAGGAAGCATTACCTCACAGCGGAGATCGGCATCGACCACTACACCTCCGCCTCTTCCGATAAAATCGATCCCAATACGGTTTCTTCCGCTTCGTATGCGGATACCCGGTTCTACCCTTCTGTAGGATGGAGCATGGAAAACGAAACCAAAGGATCAACCGTGGGAGCCGGATTGTCATTCTCCACCGAATTCGACTACACTTCCACCGGGCTTAATTTTTCTTACGCCAAAAAGACAGCCGACAGAAGCGGTGAGTTTACTGCGAAGTTCAATGCCTACCTGGACCAGGTGAAACTGATCTACCCCATCGAACTACGAACGGGCGGCGGCGGTGGCCATGATCGCTACAGTTCCGATGGACGTAACACCTTCAGTGGAACATTCAGCTGGTCGCAGATCATCAACAAGAATTTCCAATTACTATTGGAAGGGCAACTGGTTTACCAAAGTGGTTACCTGGGATTGCCATTCCACCGGGTGTATTTCCTCGACAATTCCGAGAGAGTCGAAAACCTGCCGGATTCGAGGCTGAAGATTCCCCTTGGCCTCCGCGCCAACTATTTCGTGGGCGACAAACTCATCATCCGCACCTGGTACAGATACTACCACGATGACTGGGGTATTAACTCAAACGCGGTACAGGTTGAACCGGTGGTGAAGATCACTCCCTTCTTCTCTGTATCTCCTTTCTATCGTTACTACCATCAATCCGCAACCGATTATTTTCAACCGTACGGACAACATAAAACTTCCGATAATTATTTTACCAGCAACTATGACCTATCGAAGTTCGATAGTCATTTCTACGGAGCCGGATTCAGAATTGCTCCTCCCAACGGAGTGATGAAAATGCAGCATTTCGGTTCACTTGAACTTCGTTACGGCCACTATAGCCGCACCACCGGCCTGAGCTCAAATATTGTAACGATGAGCCTCGGGTTTAAGTAGAGCGGGAGCGGGAGTGAGAGCGGGAGTGAGAGCGGGAGTGAGAGCGGGAGCGGGAGCGGGAGCGAGAGTGAGAGCGGGAGCGGAAAGGGAAAGAGAATGAGACACTGCAAACCGCAAACCGCAAACTGCCGACCGCAAACTGCCAACCGCAAACCCTTATTTGTAGCCCGAAGCCTGTAATTCAAACAGGCGGGCATACCTTCCTTTGGCTGCCAGCAGTTCTTCATGGGTACCCCATTCAATAAGCTGGCCATCGTCGATCACCGCAATTCGATCGGCAATGCGAACAGTGGAGAATCGATGGGAAATAACGATCCCGATCCTTCCTTTGAGATTTGCCTTCAGTTCCGCGAATATATTGGCTTCCGCCTCGGGGTCCAGTGAAGATGTAGGCTCATCGAGAATCCAGATGTCTGCGCTTCTGTACATGATCCTCGCCAGCGCCAGTCGCTGCCATTCGCCGCCGGAAAGATCATGGCCTCCCTCGAAGAGCCTGCCTACTTTCGCATCTAAACCCTGCGGCATTTTTTTCAACAGCCATTCACTGTGCGCATCTTTCAGCGCTTTCCGGATTTGTTCATCGTCTGGCGGCTTGTAGGGCCATCCCATCATGACATTCTCACGAACGGTTAATTCATAATTTGCATAATCCTGAAATAACACGCCGATGCGACTGCGCAGATGATGGGGATCCATGTCTTTTACATTCACCCCTCCGATCCGGATAGCACCCTCCTGCGTATCGTAAAATCGCAAGAGCAATTTGATCAGGCTGCTCTTGCCTGCACCGTTTTCGCCCACGAGCGCCACCAACTCGCCACTTTTTATATGCAGGTTCAGATTTCGGATAGCCGAGCCGGTTCCACCCGGGTAAGAAAAATTCACCTTGTCGAAATCGATGGATTGAACGGGACCTGGCGGAATTTCTTTAGGATGGGCGGGTGCTGTGATCAGTGGTTCCATCGAGAGAAAGGAAAAATAATCATCCAAAAAGGTGGTATGCTGATCAACTGCCACAAAAGTACTGGATATCTGGCCCAGTGTTCCGGATACCGAGGTGAAGGCCCCGATCACCAGCACCACTCCACCCGGATCAATGGTTCCCTGCAATCCGCGCATAGCTACAAACACATAAGCCAGCGCGAGCGTGGTACCTGCTACCAACCCGCTAAATATAGAAATGCGAATTCCCGAGCGATACATCAGTGAACGCTGCCTGAACAAATCTTCCGACAACTTGCTGTAACGACCCAATAAATAATCGCCCAGCACATAAGCCCGGATTTCTTTAGTGTTGCGGGGTTCTACCAGGAGGCTTCCCAGATAATTTCTCTCCCGTTCTTCCGGTGTTTCCTTGTAGTAATATTTATACAGTTTGGAAGTAACCCGGCTTTCGATGATCAGGGAAAGGATGGCTGCCATCAGCGCCAGCACAACCAGAAGATAATGAAGACTCGCGAGAAGGCCCGCCATTAATATGATGGTAACGATATTCCCGGATAATCCCAATACCGACCAGGTCAGATCGCCCGGTCGCCAGGACACGTCGCGCTTGGCTCTTGCCAATCGATCGAACCAGTCTGAATTATCGAAATGTCCGAGGTCCAGTTTGGACGCTTTCTGAAGCAGTCTTTTCTCCGCTTCAAGCTCTACTCTTCTTACAAACAAATTCCTTCCATAACCAAGATAGGAACCTACCGCCCTTTGCACAACGATGGTGATCCAAAGCAAAATGATCACGGGTAAAATATCCTGCAATCCCAATGACTGGGACCGGGCCGCGGAAATACGGTTCACTAAAATGGCACCGAGCAGGATGGAAAGAGGCGGCATCACCGCATTAAAAATTCCCAGCAGTGTGTACCTGGTCAATAGTTTGGGCGAAGCCGACCAGGCCAGGTTGAGTCCTAACCGTAGATTGCGACGAACCCTTGTAAGTCTTCCGAAAATTTTTGCAGGAAACCAATTCACTCATACAAGTTACTAAAGGACTGGTGATTTCCAGATTGTCCTGGGATACTTTTCATAATGTCTTTTAGCCATCCAGGCAAGCGGTAATCCGATCAGGAAGGTGAGTATCGCCACAGCCTTGAGTGCTTTCCATGTGTTGAAAACCGGCAGGACGGGCACCCTGCTGGCGGGCACCACCAGCCGGTTCATCACAACCCAAATAAATAAACTATAGAGGCAGGCAACCAGAACCCAATTGCGCGACATCCAGCCAATGTTGACAAACAGCAGGAAAAAAAACAACGTAAAAAAACCTGCAATCAGGTAATGAAACAATACACCCCAGGCAATCATGCTCCCTCCTCCATTGAATGCATCCATCCCAAACCAGGCTGATGCAATATACCGGGGTACTGTCTGAAACGGGTTTCTGCCCAGCGATACATAGAGGTCTATAAAGGCTGCCAGCAGATCCAGTGTACCTACCAGCAACCAGGCTTTAACAAGCAATGAAATGGGAGGCCACTTACGGGAACTATTCATGTACCGGAGTTTTAGTGCATGAATATAACAGTCGGATGCATTCAGGAGAGATGAATTCAACCGGGGAGCGTCACAACCGGATAAATAACCGAATTGAATGGACCGGGGATACAGGGATAATTAGTTGGCTTTCTCCAATAAGGAAAATACAAAGTCCTTATAACTGCGGCCAATGGGAATCTGCTTTCCGGCGATTTCCACGTCGGTACTGGTGTAAGCGCTGATCTTGTCTTTCGCAACGACAAATGACCGATGAATACGAAGCAGATTGGGATCGGAAAACAGTTCATCCAGCTCGCTTAGCTGCAGTTTGGTAACGATATTCCGGTCGCGCGTGGTGATTCGGGCATACTCCCGTAAACTTTCTACAAATAATATTTCATCCAGGTAAATTCTGACTCTTTTCTTTCCCACGTTGAAGAACAGGGATTTCCTTTCGGTGACCGGCAAACTGTTTGCGGGATTGACAGCAGCCTGAAGATTCAGTTTATTCACAGCTTTCAAAAAACGATTGAACCGAATGGGCTTGAGCAGGTAATCCAGCACATTGAGTTCAAACGCATCCAACGCATACTCATGGTAGGCAGAGGTTATGATGACCGGCGGCGGATTCTTCAGAGACTCCAGGAATTCCAATCCCTTTAATTTGGGAAGATGAATATCCAAAAATAACAGATCCGTCTTTTCAGCCTGCAGTCTCTCCATGGCATAGATCGCGTCGGGACAGACTCCTTTCCATTCGAGAAAGGGAACCTGTCGAATATAGTCTGTGAGCACTTCTGCTGCCAGTGGCTCATCTTCCACAATCAGGCAATTATATTTCAACATAGCTATCCAGTTTAATGGTGAGCAGCGCCCTAAAGAGTTGCGCTTCATTAACGACTTCCAGTTGATAATCCCTGTACATTAATTCCAATTGCCTCCTTACATTGTTCAATCCTATTTGTGTAGAAGGCCGGGCCAGTGCCTGATCGTCCTTGCTGTTCTCAATGCAGAAAGACAAGTGATGATCGGAAACAGTCAATCGAATCCTTACAAAGGATTCAAACCTGGTTTCGCTGATCCCATACTTGAACGCATTTTCCACAAAGGGCAGCAACAACAAGGGTGTTATCTCATAACTATCGTCATCAATCTCTTTTTCAAAACTGACCTGGAGCCTTTCGCTGTACCGCATCTTTTCCAATTCAAGATAATCTTCCAGTACTTTCACCTCATCCATCAGGTTGATCTTCTTTTCCCCGGCCTCATACAGGATATATCTTAACATCTCCGATAACTTCATTACCACCTCGGGAGTCTCGTCGGATTTTCTTCGTGCCAGGGCATATATGTTATTCAGGGTGTTCATGAGGAAATGAGGATTTGTCTGGTTTCTCAGGAACTTCAGTTCGGTTTCGAGCTTCTCCCGGATAATGTTTTTTTCCCTTTCCTTTACAGACACCTGTATTCGGACAAACTTGATAAAACACAATAACCCCACCACTGCGCCAATGTCCATCAACGACATTAAAATGGAGCGGAGATCCAGTAAACCCACTGGCTTTAATCTTCCTTCGTAGATATAGGGATTTACCAGGTACATCGACAGCACCCGGTATACCAGCAGGGAAACAAAAAGCATGATCATGATCTCGATCACTATCCTGCTCATCCTTTCCGTTTGCTGAAGGATTTTATCGAAAGAAACATTCAGGATGAAATAACCGATAATCAGTTTTGGAATGACCATCACCGTCGCCGACAGGAAGGAAACGCCGATGAGTTTTGATTCTGTCATTGGCTGCAGGAGAGGGCCAATCCAGGTATACACCAATAAAGCGTCCTGTATAATGTACGCCAGCCAGAACAAGGTATGAAGCGACAGTTTCTTCATTGCTCAAAAGTCACAAAAAAGTATTGATTTATGGATAAAACCCACCAGCGAAAGGATTGTCCGGACAGAGGTCGTATTCTTCCGGACCAGTGTTATACGCTGAGGACGCTGAAAACGCTGAAAACGCTGAAGACGCTGAGGACGCTGAGGACTAAAGATGCTGGAAAAGCAGGATATGTCCTTTTATAAGGCAGTTGTCCGCATCCAGCGTTGTTAATGGTCTTTGCGGATGCAAGGTTTGTATGGCCAGTTCATAGCGTTCGCGAAGAGGGCCGCTGGCGCAAAGGACGATTTGTTCCGGTGTCGACGGAATATTCCAAATTTCTGAACCAATCAACAACCCGCTCAGCCAATCGAAATTCTCGTCGGCGGGTAGCTGTTGCAGCAATTGTCTTGTCCTGGTTCTGAAAATGGCATGAAGGAGTGGAGACTGATGGGCATAATGTAACCCGTCAATAAAAGCTTCCTGGCAAAAGCCATTGTCTTTATTATGTACCGATGCCGCCAGTGTGCTATGTTTAGACAAGAGCTCAAAAAGTTCTCCTGTCATATAAGTTTGGAATTGCTGAATCACTCCGTTTTGCAGGCTAACCTGTTTGCTATGCGTACCTGGAAGAATAATCTGCGCATCGATAAAAAGGTTTGCTATTCCCAGTAAAATGGTTTCCTCCCCTCTTAAAACATCGTCCCCGGTTTGTAATCCGGAAACCAGGAAAACCGTGTGATCCGCGATTGTCAACCTATCTGCGCCAAGGTGATTGGCTGTTATTGACAGGGGCACACGGGTATATTCCAGCATTTTCATTCCGATAGAGGAAGAAGCCATTCCCGAAATAAAGACCGGCAAGCCGTCGCGCATTTCCGCAGGAAAGGATGTCAATGCGTCCTGGATATATCTGAAGTAAAAAGATATTCTTTCGGACCCATCTGGCTTTTGTTGCAGCCATTGTTGGTGTACGGTGGCAATACCCAGGTTGCTGCTGAATTCCTGCAATCGTTCACCCGTTTCCGCATTGACACAGCGAAGCCGGAAGGCGCTCGTCCCCCAATCACAGCTTAAAAACAACCGGCTTTTCAATTTTTTCTTGTTTTTTGTTTCCCTATAAATCAATTACCGAAACCTCTCTTCCACTTTCTGTGATTTCCAAACCGCATTTTGTTGTTTGCAGAAAGTAATCTGTTGAATTTTTTCCTGTTCACCGGACTTTCCCGATTCTCCGGAACAGGAATTGAGGCCTGTTTCTGTTTTTAAAGATAAAAGTCTTTGTCGCAATTACCGCCATTGATTGCCGTAAACGCACCGCAAACTATTGTAAAGACGACGATACATTTGTTTAGCTGCAAAGATTTCAATTCCATTGCAATGATCGAAGTACTCAAAACAGACGTTAACAATAAGGCCACCGCCCATCGCCTGGTGGAATTGATTCATTACCAATTTCCCGATCACCGGGTAAATTTCGACCTGCACGATTGTGACCGGATACTCCGGATTCAATCGAACGAGCCGAGATGGGAAGAGATCATTGAGTTATTGCAGAAAGAAGGGCACCAGGCTGCCTTGCTGGAAGATGAAATAAAGGTCTCCAAGGATACCAGTCTGTTCCTTACACTTCCGTTTCTGTAAATGCTGCCGGTTTTACTGAAAATCTTGGGTTGACTTCCTCCTTCGGTGGTTTTTGTTCGGCCAATGCCTTTTTGCCAATCCGGTATTTATTAAAGTTAATGAGCAATACGCTGGTAAGAATGATGCCGAGTCCTAATGTCTGAAGGAAACTCATTTTCTCTCCTGCGAAAAATACACCCAGCAATACGGCCACTACCGGGTTAACATATACGTGTGTACCTACCTGGCTTACAGGTCTTACTTTTAACAGCCATACATAGGCTGAAAATCCGGCCAGGGAGCCAAAGATCACCAGGTACAATACCGATAGCCAGGCGTTGGCTGGTACTTTACCGATGTCAAATCCTTTCCATTCGTTGAAAATAAAACTGAACAAAAGGAAAACAATACCTGCGGAAATCATCTGCCAGGTAGAATTGACTGTTGAGGATCCAAATGATTTGTATTTGGAATAGATGGACCCTCCCGACCAGCTCAACATACCGATAAACAACACCACCAATGCAATGATGCTGGCATGACCGCCTGCTGTTCCCAATGCCTGGGTAGCGCTTTCACTGAACAGGAGGATCACCCCGATAAATCCTATCACCAACCCCATAACGGTATTTCGGTTGGTAAAAGTTTCTTTCCAGTGTTTGCGATCCATCAGCACCAGCCAGATCGCCTGGGAAGATATAATAACTGCCACGAGCGAACTCGCCAATGTCTTTTCAGCAAATATGACCGCACCGGTTCCTACGAATAACAAACACACCCCTGTTACCGAAGCGAATTTTATCTGTTTCCAGTTAAACAGCGGATCTTTCGTTACCAGGCACCAGATCATCAATAATAATCCTGCCGCCACAAAACGCATGGCACCCATAATAAAGGGTGGAATCGACTGAACCGCTATGCCGATAAAAAAATAGGTTGAACCCCATACGAGGTAAAGGGTGGCAAATGCCACAATCAACATGAGTGGTGATATATCTTTCTTAGCTGCCGTTGACATCTTATTCGTTTTTCGGAATGACCAGTTGTTGTTGCTCTTTTGCAGTTTCCAACACAATGGTTGTTTTTGTTGAAACCACATCAGGTATGCTTTTGATCTTTGTACGCATCAGGTTCATCAGGGAGGCGGAATCTTCAGTCCTCACTTTTACCAGGAAACAATCCTCCCCGGCGATGTGGTGAACTTCCTGTACTTCCGGCACCTTGCTCAGTGCCGCCGCTATATTGGTGTCTGAATTGTTCCCCTCTCTGGCGCGGATGAATATGAAAGCCAGCAATCGCTGGTTTACCGCCAGCGGGTTGATGGAAGTGGTGTACTGCTGAATCACATTTTTCTGCTCCAGCTTCTTCACTCTTTCCAGAACCGCCGAGGGGGCCATCTCCAGTTCACGGGCCAGGTCCGCATTTGATATCCTTGCATTCCCCTGGATCAGCTCCAGGATGCGCAGATCCACTTGGTCGAGAGAGAACTCCATTCAGAATAATTTACAGTAAATATACCCTTATTTAGAATAAAATTCGTTCATAATTTGATTAAATGAACATTTTTCTGAAATGAATTGCATTTTCCGCAGGATAAACGGTTACAGCGGTTTGAAGGTCCCGGTTCGTTGTGGCATCATATTTTGAATACACTGGTCTGATCAATTCAAGATTTTATATGAACCCTACTATTTTTCAGGCTTTTCACTGGTATTACTCACCCGAAGGGAATTTATGGAACCATATTGCCATGGAAGCGCCCCGCCTGGCGGCCAATGGGTTTACGCATGTATGGCTGCCCCCTGCCTACAAATCGGCTGATGGGGTCAACGAACCGGGCTATGCGGTTTATGACCTGTACGACCTCGGCGAATTTGATCAGAAGGGAACAGTGAGAACCCGCTACGGAACAAAGGAAGAATACCTGCGATGCATCGAAGCCATTCACCAGGCGGGTATGAAAGTGTTGACAGATATTGTACTGAATCACCGGACGGGCGGGGATGAAAAAGAAAAGATATATGCACACTACGTCAATGAACAGGACCGCAACGCCGCAGCCAGCGACGAAGTGGAGCTCGAAGCACATACGCGCTTCACTTTTCCGGGAAGAAATCACCAGTACTCGGACTTTGAATGGAACCAGTCGCATTTTACGGGTGTTTGCGAGGATGGTCATATCGCGCTCATCCATCACCAGTACAGCCAGGGCAGTTGGGATCATGTTCCCGATTTGGAAAACGGAAACTTCGATTACCTGATGGGATGTGATGTGGAGTTCAGAAACCCCGAGGTAAAAGAGGAACTGAAACGCTGGGGTGAGTGGTATGTGCAAACCACGCAAACAGACGGCTTCAGGCTTGATGCGATTAAACATATCAGCACCCGGTTTTTCCCAGAATGGCTCGAACACCTCCAGCACCGTTTTCAAAAAAAATTTGACTGCATTGGTGAATACTGGAAGGCCGACCTGGAAAGCCTTCGCAGTTATATACACGCAACAGGGCGACTCATTCAGCTTTTTGATGTACCCCTTCATTTTAATTTTTATGATGCTTCGATGAAAGGAAAAGACTTTCCGCTACCAGCCCTTCTCGATAACAGCCTGTTGCAGGCCGATCCGGAAATGGCTGTCACTTTTGTAGACAATCACGATACGCAACCATTGCAATCACTGGAATCTACTGTTGACTACTGGTTCAAGCCCATTGCCTATGCGCTGATACTTTTGAGGGAGCAGGGGCTTCCTGTTATTTTCTACCCTGCTCTTTATGAAGCTCATTATTCGGGTCATCGCGGAGAGGAAGAGGTTTTTATTGAACTGAACAAAGTGGAAGGACTGGACATCCTGGTGCAGACAAGAGCGCGTTATGCCTACGGCGTGCAACGCGACTACTTCGATCATCCTAACGTAATTGGCTGGACGAGGGAAGGAACAGACGAGCAACCCAATTCCGGATGCGCTGTATTGATCAGCAACAGCGAGGAGGGTTTCAAGCGAATGTCGTTGGGAGCCCGCAATGCCGGAAAAACATATCGGGCTGTTTTTGGAAACAGAAGTGAAGAAGTTACGCTCGATGAACAGGGAGAGGCCGAGTTCAGAGTGAACCCCGGATCTGTATCAGTATGGACAGCCGGGTAATTATTTACCCATTCCGTAGAAATGCTTCGACATCTTTGCAGGCCATCGTAGATTTCCCCGGGACAATCGGAAAAAAATCAGGATTCTAAGGGTTTTTCACGACGCCTATTGGGTTTCAGTCTTTTAATAGCTATTTTTTAGCATACTGCTTGCATATGAAAGATGCTGCCGTTCGTTATAAAATGGCAGCTTTTCTAACCAATATTCTTATTTTATGACTGAACTCAAAAACCAGGTACGCGAGCTATTTGAGCAGGATCGTCAGATCAATTCGCTTGAAAAGGATATCAAAGTAAAGAATGCGCACTATCACCATCTCATTCTGAAGAATGGTGACCGGGTCTATTCCGATGAGGAAGTATTGGCCATCCACAAGGCCTATGAAGATCTCAAGGCGCTGGAAGGTCAGCGTTCTGTTTTTCATCAGCGAATACTGGAAATCAAAAACTATTTAAAGTCATTACTCGCTCCGTTATCCGGAGGCAGGTGGGTTCACCAGACAGAAGACCCGATCCATCCCTGCTGGGAATTTTGGGTAGAAGAAGACGAGTTGAAATATGCGAGAATGAATGGAGCGAATTACTAAGAAGCAATAAACCAATTTGCCAATGAGCCAATTCGCCAATCAAAATGAATGAATCAATAATTCAATTGACTAATTGGCAAATTGACCAATTCACTAATTGCATTCAATATTTATTCACGCCAATAATCTTCACAAAATCGCTGATGTATTCTACTGTTTTTTCGAGTTCGTAGGCTACGAGGGCGTTGGGAACATGGAGGGTGTTGTATCCTTTTTTGAAAGAGAAGAAGGTTCTTTTTAATTCAGCCATGGCCCGGAGCGGGTTGCAGTTTTCGAGTTTGCCGTCCACTTCTATGTCGAGACGGGCTTCTGCCACTGCTATATCTACTTTACGGTAACCATTGTCTTTTTGCAATTCTGCTTTTACTCCTTTTTTTCGGAGATAGAAATACAACTTGGCGGCTTCGCGGGAGGAGGCCTTCAACTTGGCACGAAGCTGCTCCTCACAATCGTGACAAAGCGGATAGCCATACTGCACAGAGGAAATAAACAAATGATCTTCTGAGATCGGGGCATTACAGTTCATGCAACAATCAGGGCGGCTGGATGATTGCATAGGAATGGATTTAAGGTAAAAGTATAACGAGCCGCCGGCAGCTTTTAGTACTTACCGGATTTAAAAACAAAACCCTGGCTATGCCAGGGTCGCTTTCATTCCCATTGTCCGTTAATGAAAAAAACCAGTTTATCCATTACCGGCTACGGATTCTCCCTTCCTTCACAAGAGTGTTCACGTATTTGAGAACGATTCGTTTATCAAGGAGTTGATTATTGCTTTTTCTTAAAAAATCGTCCCCGGTAGAAACCGGGGACTCTAACCAAAACTAACTACTATGAGAAAAATGTAATGTCTCTATTAAAAAGGATCAGGTTAACGGTTAAGTGTTATTTGATTAACAATGTAAAGATGGGGTCAAAATAGCCGTATTCCCAATCAAGTTTAGCGAAGTGTAATTTTCTTTCAATGAACGGTGGATTTTGGAGATTGGATTGTTTGAACGAAAGGCGGAAATGCAGGACTGGCTGGCATTACAAGCGATTGTTAGTTTGCACAATGATGGCTGTCCATCTCTGACATCCCCAAAAAAATAAAGCAGCCTTACGGGGCTGCTTCCATCTCTGACATCCCCAAAAAAATAAAGCAGCCTTACGGGGCTGCTTTGACCAAAACTAACTGCTTATGAAAACTCTTGCGCTATTGCTTATTTGCTATTCTTTGCTTGCTATCCTATCAACACTGTAAAGAAACATCATTTATAAAGCGAAGGCAATGTAAAACCGGCGAATTGCCCATTTTGGGAGGCGAATGGTCAAATTATTGGAATCAGGTGTTGGTGGAAGAAGATCGGCTGGTTTCAGTCAGGTAGATCATCAGTGTTGTGGCAGCATCCATCACCGGCCCGGCGAGCGGGTCGCTGGTTAGTTGAGCCAGGGCAGCCTGCCCGAAATACAATCCATCACTCACCAGGAAATTGATCCTCGCAGCCCCGGGTCCAGGAGGTTGCAGTCTATCCGCCTCCCAGGGACCGATCTGCCGAACCACTGCCTCACTAACGGTAAAGAGATTCTGTATAAGCTGGTCGGAGCTGTTGTTGCGGCTTTCCCAAATGATCATACTGCCGGAATAATTAATATAACGGGCTGTTCCGTCCTGGTAAGCGGCCAGTACATCCAATCCCTGTTCCAGTCCTACCTCGACAATCACGCCCAGCAAATCTTTTTGAACCGGTTTTGCGCCTGCTTTCATCAGCAGTCGACTGGCAAGCAGCCTGATCCTTGTCTCCAGCTGGCGGTCGCGATACACTTTCATCAGCTCATCTTCGGAAGCAGTTCCGGAAAGCAGGTTCCAGGGGTACTGGTGAGCGGCCGGTTCATTATACGCATATACCTCCGGAATATCACAGAATAACATATCGTAGATCCGATTGAGGGCGGGCGAGGAATAGGGAGTAAAAGAAGTCATGTTTAATGGGTTTTGCATAAAAAAGGGCTGTTTCAGTTACCCGAAACAGCCTTTAATAAGGCTTACTGTAGCCTGTTGTCCAAACCGTCCGTATTATATCTTGACCCCAACGGGGGGTTATTAAAGCATTTTCAACTGACTGCATCATGAACCCATCAGGGCCGCATAAATAGCAAACAGAATAAGTATGGTGATGATTCTGATCATGACGCTGGTGATGGTGCAAAGAAATGATGGCCTGTATTATCCTGCAAGAACCGATGAGTAAACGGTTTGATTGGTTCA
Source organism: Chitinophagaceae bacterium (assembly GCA_044226045.1). GTDB lineage: Bacteria > Bacteroidota > Bacteroidia > Chitinophagales > Chitinophagaceae > Endoryza. The sequence goes on along the minus strand of JBGAHR010000003.1, from coordinate 70,366 downwards.
ACGAATGGCATTTATGGTTAATGCCCGGCACGGGCATACACAAACTGCTTTTCCTTCATCAGTGGATGCGGGCCTTTCAGTTTGCCATCTACCCACTGCAGCTGGAAATGATCAAAGATCACTTCCGCAACTCCCGGTTCCATTCGAAACTCAAAATAATTGTGTGTGGAATCCCCGACGACCCACTCAAATATTTTGTCCGTACAAAACTCAAAAACAAGATGTATCGTATCCGGATGTTTCAACTTTGACTGAATGATGCCATGTGAATTGGCGGAAGCTAATTCGTTCTGTCCGCCCACGGTAAACCGGGCATGCATATACATGCCGAGATAGGCAGGCGTGGTATTCACTTTAACCATAGTGCCGGGAAACTCCTCCATAAATTCCGATTTTACCATTGTGAAAGCGGGTGAAGGCTTCTTGTCGGTGGTAAATTCGATCTGTGTTCCATTTACCTTCCAACGGCCGGTTCCTGTTCGGTCCAGCGCCCCATACGAAAAGAAAAATTCGAAAGTAGAATCTTCATTAAGCTTAAAACCGGAAGCCACTTCTCTCACTCCCTCAATATAATACGTTCCCACGGGAGAAATGGTTTTGTCCTGTGCCACCATATAGTTTACAATTGATAAGGTTAATAATAAAACCACGATCTGTTTACTGACTGCTCGCATCATTGAAAAACAAAACTAATCCGATCAGAAGTCCGAAACGAAACAAATGAGTAAACGGCAGGAAACGCAATTTGACAATTGGTCAATTGGTCAATGTGCCAATGCAATGACGGATTACGAATTACGGATGGGAACGCAATTTGACAATTGGTCAATTAGTCAATGTGCCAATGTAATGACGGATTACGAATTACGGATGACGAATGAAATGCAATTTTTCAATAACCCACGTTAAACATGAAACGATAACCTTTAAACGCTCACAGCGATTTCTTCGCGCACTTGGCGGTTCTTTGCGCCCTTTGCGTCCAGGTTTCGGAGCGAGTTAAGGATGGAAAGTAATTTGCCAATGCAATGACGGATTACGGATTACGGATGGAAACGCAATTTGCCAATTGGTCAATTCGTCAATTTGCCAATTTAAGGTCGAATAACAAATGCTTCTATGCTCCCTATCTCTTTCTGTTTCCCTTTCTCTTTCTCTTTCTCTTTCTGTTTCCCTTTCTGTTTCCGTCCATGCAGGTCGGAGATGTTACAGGCACAGCAACTCTGCTATTCAGGCACGGGTAGGTCGGAAAAGCCCGAAATAAAAATACGCTGCTGACCATACCCGCGCCAGCAGCGTAAAACAATTTGTCAATTGGTCTATTCGTCAATTTGCCAATTTAAGGACGAATAACAAATGCTTCTATGCTCTCTTTCCGTTTCGCTTTCTGTTTCCGTTTCCCTTTCTCTTTCCGCTCCCGCTCGCACTCCCGCTCCTGCATTCCCTCCGCTCCCTCTCCCGCTCTCAAACTACCAGCTCAACTTATTCTGATAGAAATCCAGAATTTTGGTTCTTAAAATATACTCATAGCTGGCGGTGATGAGGTTTGCCCTGCTTCGGTCGAGGTTGTTCTTAACGAGTAAATATTCGGTTGAATTAATCACACCGTTATTAAACCTCACCTCGGCAGCCTTGAAGGACACTTCAAAATCGCCAACCTGATTTGACAACACCTTGAAACGATCGAAATTGCTGGCCATATTGAGATAGGCTGTTTCGATATTCTGACGCAAGGTGAGCTTTATGTTTTCATTTTGCAGTTTGGCATTTTGAAGATTGATGTTGGCCAGCTTCACCTGGTTGCGGACCCTCAGGTTATTGAATAAAGGTACCCGCAGACTGAATCCATACGACTTACCAAGGTTATTATCGATCTGATCTCCATAACTGATCTTCTTGAACGAAAACTGCTGATCCTGTTTGAGTACATCATACTGCGTAGCGCCGATCCTTACATACTGACCGGTGGCAGACTCCACTACTGCGCCAGGGATGGCTGTTTGCGCCGCGCTGGAATAATTACTTCCGATATTCGCTCCAAAGCTCAATACGGGGAAATAAGCGCCTTTGGCCACACTAACGGCTTTCTCCAGGCTCTTTACCCGAAGATCAGTAGCCTTCACGGCAGCAAATCCGGTCAGGCTTGACTGATATACCTGGTCGGGGCCTAGTTCATACAGGTTGACAGGAGCATTCAGCACATCCCGACGAAGCTTGAGGTTCTTATCCATCGGAATATTCAATAGCTGGCATAACTGCAGACGATTGGCCTGAAGGGTATTGGTGGAGTTGATGATACCCACCTCTTCGGAAGCCAGCTGGCCTTTCAGGTCTGTCAACTGGTACTCGCCCACCGCGCCTTCACGAACGAGCACTGCCATTCGCTCAACCTGCTTCCTGGTAACCTCTGCCGAATTTTTTGAAATCGTCAACAGATCCTCGCCACTTAATATTTGCAAATAGGTCAGCAATACATTCAGCGTAAGTGTATTTTTTGCCTGCTCATAATCTTTTTGCGTTGCCTGAAAAGCAAGTCCTGTTTGTTTGATGGCATTGTGCAATTGCAGGCCGCTAAACAACACCACATTACTGCTCAGGCTCAAGCCGGAGGAAGACAATTGCTGATTGATATAAGTGTTCGTGAAGGGGTCAATGGTTCTACCCTGGTTCCATCCGAAGGTGGCGCTGCCATTAAGGTCGGGCAGCACATTGGTCTTCGCCTGTTTCCAGTTCACTTCGTCTCTGTCGGCCAATAATCCCGATTGCCTCACTTCAATATTGTTTTTCAAAGCCAGGTCAATACATTGTTGCAGGGTAAGTCCGGTAGTATCCTGTCCTTTCACCAGCCAGGCGGTTCCGAATAGCAATCCTGTCAAAAGATACTTTTTCATTTTTAATGGTTCTTTATTAATCTATCGATGTTTAATTTTCTTCTCTGTCAATTCTTCCGTCCAGCAGGTGTATCACGCGATTACCATAACCCGCATTTTTTTCCGAGTGCGTAACCTGTATAATAGTTACACCATCTTCCTGGTTGAGTTTCCGGAATAGCTCCATGATTTCTTCTCCCTGGCGCGAGTTGAGGTTTCCGGTGGGCTCATCTGCCAGGATTAATTTGGGTTTGCTGATCAGCGCTCTCGCGATACCCACGAGTTGCTGCTGGCCACCCGACAACTGCGTCGGAAAAAGGTCTTTCTTTCCTACAATATTGAAACGGTCGAGAATATCTGACACGAGCGCCTTTCTTTCAGATGTTTTGATATCATGATAGATCAGGGGTGTCTCAATATTTTCATACACCGTCAGTTCATCTATAAGATGGTATGCCTGAAATACAAAACCGATGTATTGTTTGTAAAGATTGGAGCGCTGCTTTTCCTTTAACCGGTGAACCTGCTCGTGAATAAAATTGTATTCACCTTCATCGAATTCATCGAGCATGCCGATGACATTGAGCAGTGTGGATTTGCCCGACCCGGAAGGACCCATGATGGAAATAAATTCTCCTTCCTTCACCGTCAGATTAACATCCTTCAATAAAAATACCCTGTTGCCTCCTACTGTAACCCACTTCGAAATGTGATTAAGTTCGATCATTGTTCAATATGTTAGTTAGTGTATGAAAGACTTGTTTTACTATTTTTTGTTTCATTCGGAGCGTAAACTGTCCACAGGATTGGTTAACGCTACTTTATATACCTGGCCTCCTATTACAATCAGCATCAGCAAAACCAGTCCGCCAAAACTCATCAGCAACACACCTGCTCCCAACTGAATCCGGTTTACAAAAGAATTCAGGAACAAATAACCCGACAGGTAACCGAGTGGCAAGCCGATCAAACCGGCTATCACGATCAACCGGATAAAGGTTGCAGACAGGACATACATGACTGTTGTTACGGAGGCGCCCAATACTTTACGAATACCAATTTCCTTGTGTCGAACGCGGGTGAGATAAGTTACCATTCCCAGCAATCCCAGGCTTGCAATCGAAATCACAATAAATGCCAGGAACACCAGTAATGAATTGATCCCTGCCGCTGCATACCGGCCTTCCATTTTATCTTTCAGCCAGTAGGCATCAAACCCGTTGCGGGGAAACCGGTCTTTCCATTTGCCTTCCAGTTTTGCCATCATCGGTGCTCCGGCCTGAGCGGTTCTTATCAGCAACCGGTTAAACTGTTCGGGCCTGTTCCGCAAAACCAGCGGACCGGGCATAAATTCCATTCCACGGAAATTGAAATCCCTGACCACTCCGGTAATTTGTACGGGAATGCTGTCTTCCAGTATCACCTGTTGACCAACCGCATCGGCTGGCTGGCGAAACCGGAGCGCCCTGGAGGCGGCTTCGTTAATGACTATATATCTTTCGGAGACAGATTCGGCCGGAAAATTATTTCCTGCTACCCATTTCAATTTCAACACCGGTACAAAGGATGCATCCACGTCATAATAATCCATACCCACCGGGTTGGCGGCAGGCGTGCTCCTCACCTGTATATTTCCAGATGCATTTTTACCAGGCTCCTGGGATACCGCGGTTATGTTCTCGACGCCATTAATGGCTCCCATCTCTGAAACAGCGAGTCGATAATCGGCTCCATCCAGTGACAGGGAAACTACCTGGTCCCTGTTGAACAGAGGATCCGCTTTCGACATATACCTGAATTGCCTGGAAACTACAATAGCGAAAATGACAATGACCAACGACAAGGTAAACTGAACCACCAGCAGGCTCTTTCGAAGATTATTGGATCCGAATAATTTTACCGAAGACAAATTCTTCAACACCTGTACAGGCTTAAAAGAAGACAATACCCACGCCGGCAGCGCACCTGCCAACAAGCCGGTAAATAAGGTAAAAAGGAAGAACCAGCCGACGATCGATGGCTCGATGCGAACAGTTGCCGGAAGGAGCTCACGAATGAAATCCACATGATCTATCATCAGCTTCAGGAACACAAATGCCAATCCAAAAGAGATCAGTGAAAGGATAAACGACTCCAGTATGAACTGCACAAAAACACTGAAGCGCCTGGCACCGGCCACCTTGCGAATGCCCACTTCCTTGCCGCGATAAAGTGAACGGGCGATCGACAGATTGGTATAATTAAAACAGGCGGAAAGAAGGATCAGTAAAGCAATGGCGATTTCAGCCCAGGCTTTGCTCCTGGATCCGGTTTTACCGGTGGATGCCAGCAACTCTTCTCCCAGTATTATTTTATTGAATGGTTGCGCTTCGAATAACAGATTCTCTTTTCCTTTCAGCGGTTGATCGGCAATCAATTTCTTTGATACCGCCGCCAGGGCCTTGTTCAGTTGTTGGCGGCCAACGCCATTCTTAAGTGTTACATAAGTATAAGCCGAGTTGAAATTATTCCAGACTTCACCGGCAGGTTTGATCTGGTGATTTTTCTCCAAAGCGGGCAGGATATCGAGTGAAAAATACAATTCATGATCCAGGTGAGACTGACCAACGGACGCATCCAGCACAGCCGATACAGTATACGAACCCCATCCTTCAATCTCGATGACTCTCCCTGCACGCTTGTCGTCTTTCCCAAACAATTTATCGGCCGCACCCTGACTAAGCACCACATTGCCGGCATTGTTTAATAATCCGGTTGTATTTCCTTCGAGGCTTCTAAATCCAAACAGGTCAAAAAATGACGGATCGACCATCACGCCATCAAGAGACAGTTTCTTTCCGTTTGGCAGAAGCGTGGTCTGGTTTCCCGGAACCAGCATTCGGGAAGACTTTTCAATGATGTCATAGTTGCTGTTGAGTTGCTGTATCAATGGCAAAGGCGTGCCGGCATACCGGTAAGGGTTACCCCGTTCATCCCTCAATTCAGCAATAACACGATAAATGTTGTTTTTGGAGGGATGAAAGGTATCATATGAGAGCTGATCTTTCAAACCCAGCATCACTACCATACAGACAGACATTGCCAGCGCCAGTCCGAATACACAAACCAGGCTGAACATCTTCTGACGCCCCAATGTTCTGAATGCTATTAACAGGTAATTTCTAAACATACTATTCGCTCCTCAGGCTGTTTACAGGGTTTGCAGTAGCCGATTTAATAGTTCTTATGCTCAACACCAGGATCGCCATCAAAATCATTCCGGCTCCGGTAGTGGCAAATATCCACCAGCTGAGCTGTGTTCTGAACACAAAATCATCCAGCCATTTGTGCATGGCCCACCAGGCCAGTGGTGTGGCGATTAAAAAGGCAATCATTACCAGGGCCACAAAATCCTTTGACAGCAAGGTAATGATCTGGGTTACGGAAGCTCCCAATACTTTTCTCACGCCAATTTCTTTGGTGCGGGAATTGGTAATAAATATCGCAAGACCCAATAATCCGAGACAGCTGATAAAAATGCAAAGACCGGAAGCCCATTTCAACAAACGCGTGATATCCTGCTCCGATTTATAAAATGCAACGATACTTTCATCGTAAAATCTATAGTCAAACTCATCTTCCGGATAGAGCTTCTTGTAAAGTTTCTCTACCTGTGCCAGGGTTGTTTTCCACGAATCTTCATTGGCATTCTTTGGCTTGAGCGCCAGGTGAAAAACAAAACTTCTGCTCGCTGCTGAAGAATAGGCAAGTGGCTTGATAGGCTGGTGCGTAGATTTTGTATGGAAATCCCGCACAATCCCCACGATAGGAATTTTATAGTTCTCTTCCCCTATCATCTTGCCAACGGCATCAGCCGGATTGTTAAATCCAAGAAACCTGGCATAGGTTTCATTGATCACGTATTCGCGGGTGGTATCGCTTTGTGCCACACCACGACCCGCCAGTAATTTCATACCATACACATTGAAATAATTGGTATCGGCCGTTTTTACCTCTACCATGGTTTCCAATTTCTTTTCCCCGTTTATATACGACATGGTAGTGGTGTTCGTGTTATTGGAAGCCGGCGAAGAACCACCAAGACTTATGTTCTCAATACCAGGTATCGATTTCAACTGATTAAGAAGTACGAACCTTCTTTCATCCTTCTGTTTGGAATAGAAATTATAGCGTGTATTGAACACAACGATGGCGTCGCGTTTATACCCCAGGTCTTTATTCAACGAGTAATATACCTGTTTGCTTACCACCAGGGTGGCAATGATCAGGAACTGGGCTATCACAAACTGTGTTACGGTCAGTGTTTTCCTCAACCAGGCTTTGCGTGTTTGTGAAGTGCCGGAGAAAGCCTGGTTCTTCAAGACCATCACCGGATTGAAACGGGTTAGTACCAGTGCCGGATAAAAACCTGCCAGCACACTTACCAATACCAGTAACAAAATCAGGAACAACCATACATGCGGTTGATTCAGCGAAGAAAAAGATATTCCGGGAGGAATAAAATCCTTGAAGATATTCAGCAACCAGGGAGTGATCAATATCGACAAAAGCGTGGCAACGAATGTAAGCACAGCCGTTTCGCTAAGGAACTGCATCATCAGTTGTCTCCTGCCGCTTCCCATGGTTTTGCGAATACCGATTTCCTTGGCACGCTGTGCAGATTGCGCGGTGGTGAGGTTGATAAAATTGATGCATCCCAGTACAAGCAGGAAGGCTGCTACAGCCAGCAATCCATACAAAGTCGGTTTGCTTCCGATACGCTGATCGAAATTGTCATAATCTCCGTTAAAGTGGATATCCGACAATGCCTGCAGGTAATGTTTAGTATCATCCTGCGGCCGATCCTTGTTTTTTTCGCGATACTTTTCACGGATCGCCACCAATTGCTTTTCTATCTGTTGCGGCCTGATGCCTTTATTGAGCTTTACAAAAAGTTGGGCAGAAGAAGTGATGCTACCCCATTCGGTCAGGTTTACCTGGTCTTTATAGTTGGTTACCGGCACTGTGGCAAACGAAAGAAACTCTTCAAATGTAAAATCTGTCACCTCGTCGAGGTCGGCCACTATACCGGACACGGTCATACGCAACGTGTCGTCGTACAGGATTTCACGACCAATGATGTCTTTGGGCTGCAGGGAGGAGAAATAGGTATTGGCAGCGCTTTTGGTCAAAACCACCTGGTAGGGATCCTTTAGTGCGGTTTCCGGTGAACCGGCCAGCCATTTATACCCGAATAATTTAAAATAGTTTTCATCGGCCCAAATGGCATGCTTGCGATGTTTGAATACGGCCGGCGACTGGTTGCCCGGGATCGGAACAGCGGTTTTGGTTTCCCAGATCGTATGGAAAAAAGAAAAGGTTTCGAGTCCGGTTGCATCCGTTTTAAGTGCGTTGGGTGTAGGACCCGGCACTCCTGAATTATGGATGGTTAAGTCTGGAAATTTCATTTCGCTAACCACCCGATAGATCCGGTCTCCGTCTTTCTGAAACTTCTCGTAGCTCAGTTCATGCTGAACGATCAGGTAAATGACCAGTGAAGCACTGATACCAATGGCCAAACCCATTACATTGATCACCGTAAACAGCTTTTGTTTACGGAAGCTCCTGAGGGCAACCCTGAGATAGTTGGTGAACATGTTCATGGCAGTACATTTAGTTGGTTAGAATGGAAAGACAGCTGGCTGCACATGGCCAAAAATACATCTGTGCCCGAATGAATCGGAGAATATGAACGAGATGTAAACCGGAGGTTCGAATACATGGTTGGCCAAACCGGCGTTTTACCCGGCCCCTTATTGGTTCAACCCTTGTACCAATCTTTCCAGCCTTTTGATAATGCGTGAATTATGCAAGTTTTAAAATAGCGGGTGTTCGGAAACGGACAGTTTTTGTTCGAAAGCGAACGTGAAATCATTCAGAACGAAGGCTTTTGACCGGATTTGCCAGGGCAGCCCTGGCCGTTCTGGCCACTATCAGGAGCAGGGTTAGCATACACAAACCCAGGATAGACAGCACAAAAGGTAACAGGCTGATGGTGATCCGGTAATTATATCCTTCGAGCCACCGGTTCATGATATAATACGCCAGCGGACAGGCAAGGATGCCGGCTACAACGATGATGGCCAGGAATTCCCTGACAAATAAAAGAATGATATCGCCCAGGGATGCACCAATGATTTTGCGAATTCCAATTTCCTTTACTCTTTTATGGATACTGAGCGATACCATGCCCAATACGCCGAGTAAAACGATAATCAATGACAGGGCCGTGGCGGTAAAGGACGCTTTCTGCAACTGGATTTCGGCGGTGTACAGCTTTTGCAAGGTTTCGTCCATGAACTTGTATTCGAATGAGCTGCCTGGCATGAGGGTGGCCCATTTCTTTTCAATGGCTGCAATAGACTGTCCGATATTGCCGGGTTTTAATTTAAAGGAAAGAAAACGATAAGTGGCGGTTAACCGGGGCTGCATGAACAGCATGGGTGAGATCTTCTGTTGCATGGAGCTGAAATGGAAATCACTGGTAACACCCTGCACGGTAAAATCAACCGGAATACCAGGAATTCGGATGCGCTGGTTGATCGCCTGGGAAGGATCGCTCCAGCCCAACGCTTTCACCGCAGATTCATTCAGTACTACCTTTGTGCTATCTGTTTCTCCGGGCCGGAAAAACTCCCCGGCCTTCAGTGGAATCTTATAAGTAGAGAGGTAATAAGCATCCGTAACGACTTGTTGGGAAGCGATCGCAAGAGTGGAATCGCCTCCGGACCTGTATAATGGTGGCTGCCAGCCATTGTTTCCATTGGGAATCTCGTAAGAAAGCGAAACCTGCTCCACCTCATTCATTTTCGCAAACTCATTCCGGATGGTCTCCATTTTGCGAACGCCGGCGGGTGTCCAATCCCTGGGCACCTGCGACGCCACTACAAATTCTTTATCATATCCAAGACTGCGGCTGAAGAAATAACTGATCTGCCGGGTAATGATAAACGCGCCTATCATCACCACCGCCGCAACGGCAAACTGGAAACCCACCAGCGATTTTCGTAACCAAACCTTTTCCTTAACCGATTTCAGCTTGCCTTTCAGCGAATCAACCGACTTAAGCGCTGATAATACCAGCGCAGGATATAAACCGGCTGCTATGCCAATACTTAACACACCCAGCGCCCCGTACAGGATATAGTAAACAGGGAATGAAGCCAGCGAAGGAATGCTCCTGCCTACCATTTCTGCAAACACCTCTTTGGTCAACGGGTAGGCTGCAACTGCCAGCGAGGCAGCAATGAGAACCAATATGACTGACTCGGCCAGGAATTGAAAGATCAACTGACGACGCAAGCCCCCCAGCACTTTACGAATGCCGATTTCCCTTGTGCGATTGGCTGAACTGCTGATGGCGATATTGATGAAATTCACCACCGCCATTAACAGAATAAACAATCCCACAAAAGAAAGCGCATACAGCATCTTGGTCACTATCCCGTTATTGCTGGCCAGGTAGTATTGTTGTAAGCCAACGGGTTTAATAGCCAGATTGTTCCGGATAAATTCACCAGCATTATCGTTGAGCAGTTTGGCTATCGCCTTTTCAACGTCTGCCACTGCCACCCCCTTTTTCAATTCGATATAGGAAGGAACCCATAGATTATTCCAGCTTTCAATATCATTTCTACCAAAATAACTCAGCATATTGGCAGAAACGAATATGGTATTGGGGGAACCAGGGAGCAGGTCGGTCACCGTGTTGGCAGGCAAGGGCTTTAACACCCCGGTTATTTTGAAATCGTGATGGCCTCCTCCCAGGTTCTGGATATCGAGTGTTTCACCCAGTACATCTTCTTTTCCGAAATATTTAGTGGCAATTTCCCTTGTAATGACAATACTGAATGGGTCGTTCAAAGCGGAAGACGGATTTCCCGATGACAGTTCAAACCCGAACATCGTCAGCAAAGTGGAGTCTCCGATCTGCAGGTTTTCCCGAAGATGTTTATCTCCTTTAGATATAATTGAGGTGATGCCATCCCACCGATAGAAGTTTTCAACCAGCGTTGGATATTTCTCTTTTAACTGCCTGGCCACCGGTCCTACCGTGGTAATTGGCTGACCCTGGTTGGGATCTTTCCAGTTGGATTCCAGGAAGTACTGTCGGTCCGCATTTCGTAAACTACTATTCACACGGGTTTCGGACCATACATAGGCGCCTATCAATAATATAAAGAGAATACCAACCGACAAACCCACTACATTCACCAGCGAATAGAACCGATGACGAATAATATTCCTCCAGGCGATTAACAGATAGTTCTTAATCATATAGCAGGTTTTTATGTCGGTTGGCGTAAGAGAACTTTTCAATCAATAGCTACTATTCACTTCTAAGCGATTTGATCGGCTTGGTAACCGCTGCTTTGATGGCATTCACACAAACCGTCACCAGGGTGATCAGCAACACCGCACCGCCAGCGAGCAGAAACTGCCAGAAGGCAATGCTGGTCCGGTATTCGTATTGCTGCAACCAGTTGTTCATTCCCCACCAGGCTGCCGGAATGGCAACGAGACAGGCAATGCCCACCAGCCATAAAAATTCAGTTGACAGCATCAACAAAAGCTGTTGAACACTCGCGCCCAATACTTTCCGGATTCCGATTTCGCGAATTCTTTTTTGCGTAGTGAAGGCGACCAGTCCCGACAGACCGAGACAACAGATGAAGATGGCAAGGCCGGCGAATATATTAGTCAGTTTACCAATCAGCTCTTCGGTGCCGAATTTCTTTCCAAATTCCTGGTCTACGAATTTGTATTCAAACGGGATGTCCGGGGCATGTTTAGCATAAGAGGCTTTCAATACATCGATCGCCTGTTGCGGGGCAACCCCGTTGGCTAACCGAACATTGACAAAATTCCCCCCTCTTCTTCCGAACAGGATCATCATGGGGTCAACCGGGTTGTACGGTGATGTCATCACTGCATTTCCCACCACCCCAATAACAGTATAATCATCTCCGGCGTATCTCATTTTCATGCCCACCGGTTGTTTCAGTCCCATTGTTTTTACAGCTGCTTCATTTAAAAGGATTGAAGCAGAATCAGCCGGTGTTCCGGTAAAGTCGTGACCACTGATCAGTTTCATACCGGAGGTCTTTACAAAGTCCTTCTGCGCCCGCATGGCTGTTACGATCATGTTATTGGAGGCAGCTGGTTTCCCTTCATAGTCAGGCGCCGGCGTATAGTTCCATATTTCAGTAAGTGGTGAAGAGGTTGTTGTCACGGCAGCGATCTTCCCGGATTGAAGGAGTTCCTGCTTGATCACTTCATAGTTCTTGTTGACAGACTGATTAGCCGGCAACACCAGCAAATTATCCGGATTGTAGCCGATGTCGCGATTCTTCACATGCTGCAACTGGCGGTATACAATAATCGTAGCGGATATCAATACAATACAAATTACAAACTGACCAACCACCAGTACACGGCGCGGCAGCAAGGCTGCTTTACCTGCTTTAAACGTTCCCTTCAGCACTTTAACCGGGTTAAAGGAAGAGAGGTAAATGGCCGGGTAACTTCCGGCAACCAATCCCGTAAATACAATAATGCCGGCAGCCACCATCCAGAATGAAGCACTGGAGATCGGCATCGTGAGCTGCTTATCCACCAGCAGGTTGAAAGAAGGCAACAGTGAATACACAATTCCGATTGCCAGCAGGAACGACAGGAAAGCGAGAATGATGGATTCGAAAAAGAACTGAAGCATCAGTTGGTAACGTTCAGATCCCAATGTTTTGCGGATACCAATTTCCTTTGCACGTTGTTCGGAGCCGGCAGTCGACAGGTTCATGAAGTTTACACAGGCGATCAGCAGAATGATGATCGCGATAATGGTGAATAACTTCACGTAAGCAATCATACCACCTGTATTCTTACCTTCTTTGAAATCGCTGTATAAGCGCCATTTGCTCATGGGGTGGGTAAAGTAGGTAGAATGTTCATTGGGAGCTCTTTCCCCGGTAATCTTATTGATTTTTTGATCCACCCTGGCCATGTCCACATTGTCATTCCGTAGCACGAACATCTGTGAATAAGCATTCTCCCAATCCTGCATCTGTTCCGGTGAATACCGGAAAGGCCGGAGAAAATTAAACTGGAAAGTGGAGGCACTAACAGGATCTTCGATCACTGCCGTTACAGTAACCACTTCATTATTGTTTAGTTTGATTGTTTTATTGATGGGATCGGCATCTGCGAATAACGCTTTGGCAGTTGAAGATGTCAGGATGATCGCATCCGGATTCTGCAAGGCTGTTTCCGGATTTCCTTTCAGGAATTTCCAACTGAATACCTTAAAGAAATGTTTACTCACAGCGTGACCGGCCTTCTTTAATTGATTATCTCCCACCATCATCACCGGCTGATCCGGATAAGATACAAAAGTGGCCGCTTTCACTTCCGGGATGGTTTGTTCAACTGCGTCCGTTAATGGCAGCATGATAGAACCGTCCGTTGTGATCTGTCCATTGAAATCGCGGTTGGCGTAAACCTGGTAAATATTATTGTAATTGGCATGAAAGCGATCCCAGGATCGTTCATGCTGTACCCATAACATAATAAATAAGGTGCAGGCAATACCGATACTTAATCCCAATAAATTGGCGATCGTAAATCCTTTCCGCTTGAATAAATTTCTCCAGGCTACTTTTAGATACTTGTTTATCATTTTAATGCGAATTATGCGAATTATGCGAATTAGGCGAAACGCTGAAGGCGCAGAGGGCGCAGAGGGCGCTGAATGAAATTATGCTCACGCTTTCGCTTCCGCTCACGCTTTCGCTTCCGCTCACGCTCTGTTTTCTCCCTTTCCCTTTCCCTTTCTCTTTCCGTTTCTCTTTCCGTTTCTCTTTCCGCTCCCGCTCTCACTCCCGCTCCTGTATTCCTTCCGCTCCCGCTCCTGTATTCCCTTTCCTCTCTCCGTTACTCTGATCTCAACGACTTCACCGGGTTCATCAGGGCGGCTTTAATGGCCTGGAAGCTTACTGTAAGCAATGCAATCACAATTGCCAGCACTCCCGGCAGCACGAACATCCACCATTCAATGTGTATGCGATATTCGAACTGCTGCAGCCAGGAATGCATAAACCACCAGGCTAACGGGAATGAAAACACGCAAGACAGCGCTACGAGATACAGGAAATCTTTTGACAACAGAGTGGTAAGATTGGTTACCGAAGCACCCAACACTTTCCTTACTCCTATTTCACGGGTTCTCTTCTCTGCTGTATAGGCAGCCAGACCGAAGAGCCCCAGGCAGGAGATCAGGATCGCCAGTCCGGCGAATAACGCAGCCAGGGTGCCTATCAGGTTCTCGGACTGGAACAGTTTCTGAAAATCTTCGTCCACAAATTTGTATTCGAAGGGGAACGTCGGATTATTGGTTTTGATGATGGTCTCCACTTTAGCCAGTGCGGCCTTATAGTCTGCACCCTGCTTGAAACGAATAGTCAGGTTGGAAGTAGACTCGGCCTTGGGATCATAGAAGACAATCAGCGGATCCGCCTTTCCATACATATTATTGTATACATAATCTTTGATCACCCCAATCACCTGCAGTTTCTGGCTATCACGTTCAATCAATTGGCCAACGGCTTTGTCGGCGCTCTTGCTGATGACTTTCGCGAATGCTTCATTGATGATGACGTTATTGCTGTCGGCCATACCGTCGGGATAAAAATCACGTCCGGCGGCGAGAGCCATACCCATTGTCTTTATATACCCTGGCGTTACCCAGTTCATGCCGATCAGAATCTGTTTGTTGGGATCTTTTCCCGGCCACTGGAATCCGGCAGAATTGCTGCCTACTTCAAAGGCAGATGAGTTAGACAATGTGGCGTTCTCCACATAACCGGTAGATAACAATTCATTTCTGATGGCGTTAAAATGCAATCCAAGGTTGCCGTTTTGCTGAACATTGATCAACTGCTGATCCATATAGATCAGGTTGTTTTTGTTAATACCCAGTTCGCGGCTTTGGGCGTGCATGACCTGGCGATAGATAACCAGCGTACAGATGATGAGTGTAATGGAAACAATGAACTGTGTTACGACCAGTCCGCGGCGAATAAAAGCCACGCTGCCGGAACTGGGAAGCTTCAACCCTTTCAACACTTTAATGGGATTGAAAGAAGAAAGATAGAAGGCAGGATAACTTCCAGCCACCAATCCGCATACAAAGCCCATTGCAAGAATGAATGTCAGGTGAAGCGGCTTCAATATAGAGAGGGTTAGTTGCTTATCCGCAATTTTGTTAAAACCGGGTAGCGCAATCCAGGTAAAAAAGCAGGCCAGTAAAACGGCAACAAACGACATGATGATAGCCTCTGTCAAAAACTGGGAGACCAGCATGCCTTTGCCCGATCCCATCACTTTACGTACCCCTACCTCCCGTGCTCTTTGTTCCGAGCGGGCAGTAGCCAGGTTCATAAAATTGATACAGGCAAGGATAATGATGATCCAGGCAATCAGCGAAAACAACTTCACATATTTTATTCTGCCGCCGGATTGCTTTCCATCGGTAAACTGATTTCGCAATCGCCAATCGTTGGCAGATAGCAGTAATGGTTCGGCTATGGCTTCTTTCTGCTTATTCTTGATGAAATTTTTGAGTTTGGCATTTACCTGTGCCACATTCGCTTCGGGCTGCAATTCCACGTAGGTCTGAATGCCATTGTTGCCCCAATATTGTAACCATTCGTTTTTCTTCAGGTAAATTTCAAAAGGCGCGAACCAGTCGAGATTCTGAAACTTCGCATTGAGTGGAAAAGTTTTGTACACACCGGTAACCACATAATCCTGGTTGTTGTCGATTCTGACTGTTTTACCTACTACATCAAGTGAATTGAATAGTTTCAGGGCGAGCCGTTCGTTGATCACCACCGAATGCAGTTCTTTGAAAGCGCTGGCAGCCGTACCATGAATGAACTCAACATTGAACATATCAAAAAATTCGGGATCAACATTTGAGCCTGTTCCGTAAATATGCTGATCGTCTTTGCTGAACACCACCCTGGATCCCCAATTCATCCGGACCGTATTCCTGATACCCGGAATTTCTGCTTTAATCGCAGGTCCCAAGAGCCCGGGTGTAGCGCCAAACGTAAAGGTTTTTCCGTCGTAGGTCTGGTTTTCCATTACATAATACAACTGATCCTTCTTTTTGAAGTAACTGTTGTAGGTCAGTTCATCTTCCACCCAAAGGAAAATCAAAGCCGCGCAGGAGATACCGATCGCCAGGCCCAGAATATTCAACAGGGAAAATCCTTTCTTGCGCATCAGGTTGCGCACAGCCGTTTTGAAATAATTTTTAAACATCTTTTCGAAATATTTAAGTCAGTCAGGTCTTTATTCACTCATCTCCCCATTGTTCATCAAATTATGGCAATGAACCCAGGGGTTCTGTTTGTTGGTAAAACTGGTTACTGTTCGTTTTGGTAGCGTTACTCTGTTCTCAAACTCTTCACCGGGTTCATCCAGGCAGCCTTTATGGCCTGGATACTGACAGTGATCAATGCAATGAAGAGCACAGCCAGTCCTGCCAGCAGGAATATCCACCATTGAATACTTACCCGGTACGCAAAATCCTGCAGCCACTTGCTAACAAAATACCAGGTAATGGGTGTAATGATGACAAATGCCAGCGCTACCAGTTTGATAAAATTATTAGATAACAGAAATACCAGGCTGAATACGGAAGCGCCCAGCACTTTGCGCACGCCGATCTCCTTTAATCTTTGTTGTGCCGCATACGCCGACAAGCCGAATAATCCCAGGCAGGCCAGCATAATGGCAATAGCGGCAAAAATGGTAAACACCTTTCCGGTTCTCATTTCGGAGGTATACATACGCTGGAAGTCTTCATCCATGAACCGGTATTCAAACGGGCGATGAGGCGCCAGTGATTTCCATTTTGTTCCTATGAATGCGATGGTGGAAGCCAGGTTCTTTCCGGATGTTCTGATGATAAGGCTATTTCCCCAACCACCCGGGAACATCACCAATGGCTCCACTTTATTGTGCAAAGAAGCAAAGTGAAAATCTTTTACAACTGCCTTCACTTCACCGGGTCTGTCTTCTCCGAGGTATAATTTCTTACCTACCGCTTCTTCCGTTTTCCAACCCAACGCGCTCACAGCAGCTTCGTTGATCACATAATGAAAATAGTTACTGTCGTTGTTATCGTGGTTGGCATCAATAATATCCTGCCGGGTCAGGTCGGAGCCGGCGATGATCTGAAGTCCATTGGCCTTGATATACTCATCATCGATCGGATTGCCACGGGTGTTAATGGCCCTTTCAGGTCCCTGGTCGCCGCGATACATCGCATACCCGCCAATGATACTCACAGGCGTATTATTTGCCTTTGATACAGAAATGATATCGGGGTTGGTTTTCAGTTCGGTTTTCACCAGGTCGATCTTTTCAATCACTTTCTGATCGAGGGTCATCAGCAGCACATGTTCACGATCATATCCAAGCTTTTTGTTCTGGATAAAATGAAGCTGTTCCTGGATCACAAAAGTGGAAACGATCAGAAACACGGAAATCATAAACTGAAATACGATCAACGACCGGCGAAGCACAACTCCTGATCCGGTATTCTTAAAGGCCCCTTTCAGCACTTTAATAGGCTGGAAATTAGAAAGGATCAATGCAGGATAACTGCCGGCCAGCAGCGAGATAACAACAACGATACCCACTATCGCAGAGATGATATAAGGTGTAAACAACCCGGATATCTCCAACTGACGATCTGCAATTTTGTTAAAGGCAGGCAGGAGGGCTGAAGCAGCCAATATGCTGAGGATGCTGGCCAAAATAGTCACCAGCATGGACTCGCAAATGAACTGCCAGAATACCTGACCCCGAACCGCACCGGATACTTTACGAATACCGACTTCACGGGCTCTTTCCATAGAGCGTGCTGTGCTCAGGTTGATGTAGGTAAAACAGGCGATGGCAAGGATCAGGATGGCGATCGCTGCAATAATATAAACATAAGTGATGTTGCTGTTGGCTTCAAATCCATCATAGGGAGAATGGAGATGGACGGATGTATAAGGCTCCAGGAAGAACCCGATATAAACCCCTTTTTCCGTGATCTCTTTCTTCATGAAAGCGGGAAGCTTCTTTTGAAGGGAAGCAATGGAGGCTTCATCCTTTAGCAGGAGATAAGTGGTATAGTTGGCATTAAAATAACTCCTTTGCTGGTTATCGCCCATATTTGAAAACGGAACCAGCAGGTGGAATTTGATCTGCGAGTTGGAAGGGCAATCTTTCGTAACGCCAGTAACTTCAAAATTATCCTGGGTGGCGCCCACCTGTAATATCTTTCCGATAGCCTGATCCGCTGATCCAAAATATTTCTTTGCCATCGTTTCGTTCAGCACGATGCTTTTGGGATTTTTCAGTACCTCTTTGGGTTTGCCATAAATCAGTTCAAAGGACGGAAACACTTCAAAGAAGGTGGAGTCGGCATACACGAAATTGTCTTCATTATAGATATCATCTTTATACTTGATCAGCCGCTTGAAATTGCCGCCCATGCGCACGCCCCCTACCACTTCCGGAAAATTGGCTTGGAAAGCGGGCAGCACTTTGGTGCTGGTAAAATTGCCCTTGGTGGGAGGTGCATCACCGAAGCTATACTCCATGATCACCCGGGCAATCCGGTCGCTATTCTTCTGGAACTTGTCATAACTCAGTTCGTGCTGCAGGTACAAGACCATCAGCAAACAGCAGGTTATTCCGGTTGTGAGGCCAAACAAGTTGATAGCTGAAGAGGTTTTGTTTTTCCAAAGATTTCGCCAGGCGATTTTTAAATAGTTCTTGAACATAGATTACTTGAAATTTATCTGACTTATTTTATTTGTTCCGTTTTCAACAGCAAGCCTCCTGTTGTAAAGTTGCAATGGCCTTTTGAATGTTGCATCGCAATAGGCTACCCGATGAAATTCTGTTTTCCTGCACACGCTATTCGTTTCGAAGGCTTTTAACCGGATTGGCGAGGGAAGCTTTCAGCGCCTGTGTACCAATGGTTACCAGGGCAATGATTACTGCCAGTAAACCGGAAACGAATAATACCCAGACGCTCACACTCACTCTATAGGCAAACCCTTCCAGCCACTGATGCATGATCCACCAGGTGACCGGCGCCGCAATCAGGAAAGAAATCGCCACCAGGAAAATAAAGTCCTTCGAAAGGATATATAAAAGATTGTTGACCGATGCCCCCAGCACTTTCCTGATACCGATTTCTTTTGTCCGCTGCATAACGTTGTAGGCCGACAAGCCGAGTAAACCAAAACAGGCTATAATGATGGCCAGAAATGCGAAGCCGCCGAATACTTTCCCAAAAACCCGATCCGAACGGTACTGCGAATCGAAAAGCTGATCCAGGAAAAAGTAAGCGAATGGATCGGCCGGAAAATATTTGTTCCAGGTTTTCTCCACGGCAGCCATCGCTGCCGTCATATCTTTCGATTCCATTTTAAGGGAATAGAAATTGCGGGCATTTTGAGCAGGCCGGAATACCATTGGATTGATCTCTTTCTGTAAACCCTGCTGATGGAAATTGGCAACAATTCCAATAATGGTAACGGTATCTCCTCCCGACACAAATTTTTGATTGATGGATTTTTCAAAATCATCAAATCCCATTGCCTGAGCCCCTTTCTCATTCAGGAGCACAGGCCTGGTTACGCCTTGCAGTTCCTTTGAAAAATTACGACCAGCCAGTATGTTTAGTTGATAAGCCGGAACATAGTCCTCATCAACTGCCATATTATATAATGTTACAGCTCCTTTGTTACTCTCACCCATTCTCCAGGCTCCATTGGTCCAATATACTTCTCTGCCCATGACGTTCGAAGAGGCGGTCACTGATTTAATGCCTGATATCTTAAGCAGTTCCTCTTTAAAAGGCAGGTAGCTGGTCAGGTATAATGAATCTGTTTGGGAAACGGCTCCATTCAACACGAGTGTCTGGTTAATATCGGCCCCCAGTTTCTGATTGCGCATATATTCCACCTGCTGGTAAACGATAATGGTACCGGCAATCAGTACCACTGAAGTAGTAAACTGAGCAACGATCAATCCTTTTCTCAGGAGAATACCTTTGCTGCTATTCTTGAAAAGTCCTTTCAATACGGAAACCGGCTTAAACGAGGACAAAACAAATGCCGGATAGAACCCTGCCACCAGGCTTCCCAAGGCAAACATGGCGGCAAATCCCAGCCAGTAATTAAGCGGCAGCACAAAGCCTGGCGCTCCGGCTCTGCCTGTAAGCTGATTGAAATAAGGTGTGAGTAACCATGAAATCCCGCACGCAATGAACAATGCGATCAGGTTTAACAGCACGCTTTCTACCAGGAATTGTGAAATAAGTCCCGACCGCATGGCTCCCATTACTTTCCGAACACCTACTTCCCGTGCCCTCTCCAGCGAGCGGGCAGTTGCAAGGTTGATATAATTGATCCAGGCAATACCAAGGATGAAGAAAGCGATGATAAAAAGAAAAGAAACAGCCTGGCCGTTTCCATTGGCCTCCGCTTCCTGGTTATAGTTTGAGTAGAGATGTATATCTCCCAATGCCATCAGGTGTATCTCGTGATGAACATTATTAGCTTTAAACCAGCCGGCATCATCCATGTACTTTTTGCAATAGGCAGGAAACTTTGCTTCCAGCTGACTAACAGAGGTTCCCGGTTTTAACTGCAGGTAAGTGTAGAAATCATACCAGCCAAAGTTGGTCTCCGCTGCATCTGTTGTGTCGCCATAGCGTGTGGTAATGGATCGAAGGGTAGAGTATGATACCAGGTGATCTACCTTAAGGTGAGAATTGGAGGGGAAATCCTGGAAAACACCCGTTACCATATAGGTTCGCATATAATCAGGATGGCGATGGACCAGCAGTTTGCCAAGCGGGTTTTCTGTACCGAAATATTTTTTAGCGGATGTTTCCGACAACACGATCTTGTCGGGACCATTGAGCGCCGTATTCGCATCCCCTTCTTTCATGTGTACACTGAACATCGGCAGAAAAGAAGGGTCTGCGAAATAGCCATGCTGCTCCGAGAATTTGATATGCTTTTCCTCATTCGACAGCAGGATATTCGCGTCATACAAACGGCAATAATCTTCGATTTCAGGGAAGTCCTTCTTCATGGTGGGGCCGAATGCCGGATACACCGTGGCCGACTGCCAGGACAACTTGCCCTGCTGGTATGAATCAAGACGAAGCCGGACGATATCTTTCGACCTCGACGGGAAATCGTCATAACTTTTTTCGTAGGCTACATACTGAAATATCATCAAGCAACAGGCCATGCCAATGGCAAGGCCCATTATATTGAGAACAGAATATCCTTTCCTCTTGAAGAGATTGCGTATGGCAACGCGGATATAACTTTTCAGCATACCATTGTTTTTATTGACTTCGTAATGTATTGACCGGGTTTTTCAAGGCGGCTTGTATGGATTGAAAACTGACGGTAATAATCGCAATGGAAATGACCAGTAAACCGGCAATACCAAACATCCACCAGGTGATACTGATACGGTAGGCGCTGGAAAAATCTTCCAGCCAGTTGTTCATGGCCCACCAGGCAACCGGACAGGCAATGACCAAAGCAATCAGTACGAGCCTTACAAATTCAGTCGACAGCAAAGTAGTAACCTGGCCAACGGAAGCACCTAACACTTTACGAATGCCGATCTCGCGTTTACGTTGCTCCGCCATAAAGGCCGACAAGGCAAACAATCCAAGGCAGGCAATGAAAATGGCCAGTATGGAAAAGCTGGTAAATATCTTCTGCATCCGCAGTACGTCTTCGTACATGCGGGCGAACTGTTCATCAAGGAAGGTGTAACGGATAGTCTGGTTGGGAGCAAACTTTTTCCAGGTTGCAGTGATGGCAGCCATGGCGGTGTTTACCTGGTCTGGTTTAATTTTTACCGAGACCACCGATGTGCTGTTACCCAGTCGAAACATCAGGGGAGATACTTTGGTCTTGACCGATTCAAAATTGAAATCCTTTACAATACCCACCACATGGAAGGTTTCCCAACCATTGGTGATGCGTTGGTCTTTTGCTTCCTTGATGCCGAGGCCGGCAGCCATGGTCTGGTTGATCACCGCCCCCATCGAATCGGACGCAAAATCGAAAGAAAGATTCCTTCCGCTTACCAATTGCATTCCCATCGTTGGCAGGTAATCATCATCTACTATCCAAACCTGTGCGGAAGCGCCCATTTCCTCTGTTGTTTTCCCTTCGTTGAACATGGAATTACCATTCCGCTTGCTACCACTTACCGGCAGGAAATCGCTGATCGATGCGTTCTTTACCTGTGGTATCTTCTTTAACTCGTTCTTGAAAGACTTTACCTGGTCTCCGAGCGTATGCGTGGACTCCAGCAGTAATACCTGGTCTTTATCAAAACCCAGCTTGGCATTCATGATATGATCCATCTGGCGATAAATCACTATCGTGCCGATGATCAGAATAATAGAAGTTGTAAACTGGAATACAACCAGTGAATTTCTCAACAGGGAACCTTTGGCGCCCCTGCTGATCTCACCTTTTAATACGGCTACAGGCTTGAACGAAGACAGATATAGAGATGGATAAAGTCCCGCTGCGATACCAACCAGCAAGGCTCCTCCCAGCAATAACGGAATAAACCACCAGTCATTCCAGGGCATTGTGAGGTTCTTGCCAGAAAGCTGGTTGAAATAAGGTAACAATAAAAGAGCCAGGATAATAGCCAGCACAAAAGACAGCAGACTGTATAACACCGACTCCGTTAAAAATTGAAACATCAGTGATTCTCTCTGCGAACCCACCACTTTGCGCAACCCCACTTCCTTGGCCCGGTTCGCAGATTTGGCCGTTGACAAATTGATGAAGTTGATACAGGCCAGCACCAGGATAAAGCACGCAATGGCCCCAAACAACCAGACAAATCGAATATCTCCATGATTGAACCCATCCTGTATTCCATTTGAATACAGGTGAACTTCGCTTATTGGCTGGAGTATCAGCCGACCCGCCCTCGCCAGTTTCTCGGCATCTGCCTGACCTGATTTAAGCATATTCGGCAGAACATAGTTATCGATGATATCTGCTGTCACCTTCTTTTCAAAAACCCTCGGGTCTACACCCGGTTTTAGTTTCAGGTATACATCGTAGTTACTGGAATTCCAGGACTCCTGTTCTCCGGGCCACAATTCTTTTCCGGTCAAGGTCAGATAGAAATCATATTGAAGATGTGAATTGGCGGGATTGTTTTCAATCACTCCACCCACCTTATAGGGTTTGGTCTTGTCATTGTTCAGAAAGATCATCTTGCCAATAGGATTCTCTCCGGGAAAATATTTTTCCGCTTTTCTTCGTGTGAGCACAATGGTATTCGGCTCGGCCAGTGCGGTACTCCGGTTTCCATAAACCATGGGAAGCTGAAGCATGTCGAGCATTGACTGATCCAGGTAAGAAAATCCTTCATCGTAAGTACTTTCCTGCCGCTGTTCGGTTGAGACCTGGTTACTGCCCGCACCCTCAAACAGCGAGCTGGCCATCAGTCGGCCACTGGCTTCCACCTCGGGGAAATCTTTCCTGATCACCTGTGCGGTAGGTGGTGGCATGGCACTTCCCTTCTCATGTATTTCATTATAGTCAAATGCTCCATAACACCTGTACAAACGATCGCCTTCCGGGTAACTTTTATCATAGCTCAGTTCCTGTCGAATAAAAAGACCAATCAGCAGACAGGCTGCGATAGACAGCGCGAATCCTCCAATTTTAATAGCCGAATACATCCTCTGCTTTTTTAACTGACGAAGCGCTACGATAAAATAGTTTCTGAGCATGGTTATGGTATATGCTTTAATGATACGAAATACAATGCCGGATAGAAATAAATGGTTTACAATAACATATAGTCAGAATGAAAACTACACAGTTCGCTTTCGATACAAATAATGTGCGGTTTTGATACAGTCTGCAATCAACTGGTTTAGTTGAACTTCAGGCTGACTCTGCCGCTTCCGCCCCGGATAGTTACCGGCACGCCGCCTCCATTGATCCTTCCATCAATGAGATCCCTTTCGGTTTTACCATTGAAATTGTTAAGCACCTCCACTTTTACCCGGTCTGCACGCACATCCAGATCCATGCCTCTGTCTTTGGGGAGACTCACTTCAATATTGCCGGCTGAATTAGTCAGTTTGATGTACTTGCCGAGCTTGGCAATGTCAACCTCCATTTTACCACCGCTGGTAGAGGCTTCCACACTGCCGCTGAGACCTTTCAATCGTATGTTTCCTCCGGAAGTGGAAGCACCCAGGTCTGCTGTAATCGATTCTGCCATTACATTACCACCGCTGGTAGTGGCGGTTACCTTACCTCCCATCCCTCTCACTTCCACATTACCACCTGATGTAGTCAGATCGATATTTCCATTGCAGTTTTCAGCCACTACATTGCCGCCGCTGGTAGACAGGTTGATCTCATCATTGGAATTGGAAATAACAATATTTCCACCAGAGGTGACTCCTTTCACACTTCCCCTAAGGCTGCTCAACTCGAGATTGCCTCCACTCGTTGTAAAATCCTGCGTGCCCTTCAGGTTGGACAGTACAATGTTTCCTCCGCTGGTGAGCAGTTTACTATTTACATTGGATGGAACGTATATCTTGAATGAAATTGACAGTGAACGCTTCCAATCCATATTACGGGTTTTTGCTTTGGCCTTTGCAACCAGTACACCGGATGAAAGAGATACTTCGAGTTCGTAATCCTGCCGGATCCTTTCTTCAAGGGCAGCAGCGGAAAGATCCTGTCCGAGCTTGCGATTGGCTGCCTGTACAAATACTTCCACTTTTGTTTCAGATGCTCCGCCTGTTACTACAATATTGCCACCGGAAGTACTTGACTCAACCCGGCTGACCGACTGGGATCCGAAAGATTGTGTTTTGAAGGGCGATTGATCCCATTTCTGGGCTGAGGCAGAAACAGTGCTGAA
This sequence comes from Chitinophagaceae bacterium, assembly GCA_044226045.1. GTDB lineage: Bacteria > Bacteroidota > Bacteroidia > Chitinophagales > Chitinophagaceae > Endoryza. The sequence continues at coordinate 45,428 of JBGAHR010000003.1, read as the reverse complement.
AAAAACAGTAACAAAAAGAATGATTGACAGTCTCATAAATAATAATTTAAAATGAATCCGGTTTGATCGTTAATTTATTCGCTTCTCAATGATTTGATGGGGTTGGCCAGTGCCGCTTTGATCGCTTGTGTGCTCACAGTGACAATGGCAATCAACAGTGCAAAGCCACCGGCCAAAGCAAAAATCCACCAGGCTAAATTCACCCGGTAAGCAAAATCGTTCAGCCATTTGCTCATCACATACCAGGCAACAGGTACCGCAATAACAAAAGATATTGCCACCAGCCTGATAAAGTCTTTCGACAGCAATCCAATTACGCCACCCACACTGGCGCCTAATACTTTCCTGATACCAATCTCTTTGGTTCTTTGTTCTGCCATATAGGTTGCCAGGCCGAACAATCCCAGGCAGGCCACTACGATCGCGATGATCGAAAAGATCAGTACCACTTTGCCTACCCGCTGTTCATCCCTGTACATGGCATCGAAAGAATCGTCCAGGAATCGGTAATGAAATGGCAGACCGGTAGCCATGGTTCTCCATTTCTGTTCTATTTGTGCAATCAGGTTGGGAAGATCGGTGGTACTTACTTTAAAGGCCGTTGACCCGGTTGAATTTCCCAATACAAAACACAGCGGTCCTACATTCTTACGAAGTGATTCAAAATTGAAATTTTTGACGATACCGATTATGGTATACTCTGTCATGCTTTTACCGGTATTATCATTGGCATAATACAGTTTTTTACCAATAGGGTCATCGTATTCGAGGAATTTTGCTGTTGTTTCATTGATGATGATGGCACTGGAATCGGAGCCAAATGACCGGGAGAAATTACGGCCTTTGACCATTTCCATGCCAAGCATTGGTATGTAATCGTAGTCGATCCGCCAGTTCTGCATACTCACCGAAGACTCCTGGGTAAATACCGGCGACTTGGAAAACGCGTTATCACTCCTGGCAGAATTGCTTACCGGCAGATAACCGGCAAAGCAGGCTGCTTTTACACCCGATAGCGTTTTCACTTCATTTTTGAAGGCTTCCGGGTTCTTCATCGCATACGTGTCATCCACCACCAGCACCTGGTCTTTGTTAAATCCTACCCGGGTGGTTTGAATGAAGTTCAATTGCCGGTAAACCACGATCGTTCCTATAATGAATACGATAGAGGTGAAAAATTGGAAAACCACCAGCGCGCTTCTCAAAGTGCTTCCTTTCGAACCTTTGGCCAGTTTGCCTTTCAATACAGCAATGGGCTGAAATTTCGAGAGGAAAAAGGCTGGATAACTGCCGGCCAATAATCCTACCAGCACGGGCAATGCCACTAAAATCATTACGATCTTCCAGTTTAGCAGGAAGGAAAGGGTCAATTGTTTGGAGGCAATATCATTAAACAACGGCAATACCAGTGCGGCAATGAGAATAGCCAGTATCATGGCCATCACCGAAGTGAGCGTGGATTCTGCCAGGAACTGGTTGATCAGTCTTCTGCGATCGGTGCCCAATACTTTGCGTATGCCCACTTCCTTGGCGCGATTGGCAGAGCGGGCGGTGGAGAGATTCATGAAATTAACACAGGCAATCAGCAATACAAACAGGGCGATGGCTGAGAAGATGTATACATACTGAATGTTTCCGTTTACACCCAGTTCGGGAAACATCTCCGACTTCAGGTGGATGTCCCTGATCGGCATCAGGGAATATTGAATTTTGTTACCCGCCTTCTCAAAATCGGCCAGGCTCGACAGTTGCATCATCTGTTTGGCCTGCGGCATCACATACCTTTCAATCACCTGCTTGAAATTCTTTTCAAACGAATGATAATCGACTCCTTCGCGGAGCAGTATATAAGTATGAAAGTTGTGACTTAAGTAATCACCCATGTTATAATCCACGTTATCCATGGAAAATATAAAGTCGGCACTGAAATGAGAATTGTGTGGGATATCCCTGATGATGGCCGTTACCTTATACAGCGTGCTGCCGTGCTCGTTCGTTTCCACCGTTTTCCCAAGGGCTTCCTGTACGGAACCAAAATATTTTCGGGCTGTTGATTCGGTGATTACGACTGTATTGGGGTCGTTCAGCGCTTTTGTGGGATCCCCTGCTACCGCCGGCAGGGTAAATACATTAAACAAGGTGGAGTCGGCATAGAATACATTTGCCTCATTGATAAACTGATCCCCTTTTTTAATCAGTTTGGATCCGCTGGACGCATAGATCCTGGCAAATTCCTCCACCTGCGGGTAGTCCTTCTTGAGCGTTGCTCCCATGGGATCACTGCAAACCGCCAGGTTAAACTCATTTCCGCCAAACCGTATGTAGGAGTTTACGCGGAAGATGCGATCGCCTTTCTCATGGAAGCGATCATAGCTCAATTCGTCCGCTACATACAAGGCTATCAAAATAAAACAAGCCAGGCCTGCAGCAAGGCCGGTGATGTTGATGGCAGAAAACCCTTTGCTCTTAATGAGGTTTCTCCAGGCCACTTTCAAATAATTCCTGATCATGGTAGTTGTGTTCTTTTAGTGATTAAAACACGACTCCTGCTTATGTTTAGAAACCGGCGGGTATTGATCCGAACCCGCCGGTGGTATTCTTATTCGCTTCTCAAAGACTTGATCGGGTTAGCCAAGGCAGAACGCAGTGCCTGGTAGCTAACGGTTAGCAACGCAATAAATACAGAAAGTATCAACGCAATCCCAAACAGCCACCAGTCTAACGACGTTTTAAATTCAAATCCCTGCAACCATTTATTCATCAGGTACCAGGCAGCCGGAATCGCAATGATGTTTCCGATGAGTACCAGTTTTACGAAATCTTTCGACAGCAATCCCATAATATTTACCACTGATGAACCCAGTACCTTGCGAATACCAATTTCTTTGGTTCTTTGTTCCGCACTGAAAGCAGCCAGACCAAACAGACCCAGGCAGCAGATCGCAATCGCGATAAACATAAAATACTGGATCAGGGAAGCCAGCCTGTTTTCTCCTTCATAGTTTTTCTGAAAATCCTGGTCTACAAAACTGTATTCAAAGGGCTCCGTAGGATTCAATTTCTTCCAGGCAGCCTGCACCTTGTCGAGAATGTTGCGCATATTGCCTTCTCCGGAGGCATGAGCTACCATATAATTAAAGTTCGATTCGTTCATCAACTGGAAGGCGTAGGGGTTAATCGGCTTCTGCAAACTTTCGAAATTAAAATCACGGACCACGCCCACAATGGTGAAATGATACGCCGAATCTTTCCAGCTGAACATGATGTCCTTTCCAATCGCATCACCGGATGTTTTAAATCCGAATTTCCGGATCGCCGCTTCGTTAACCACTATCCTTCGCATCGTGTCTGCCGGAAAATCTTTCGAAAACAAACGACCCGCAACCGGTTTGAAAGAAAGCGTTTGCATGAACTGGTCATCAACCCAGTTTGTTTTCAGATTCACCGCTTCGTTTACTGTCTGACCGGGCAAATAGAAATTTTGATCGCTGGGGTTAAAAATGCCAGGATAGTACAGTGAGGCACCTACCGAACTGATCTGTTGAATTTGTGCAAGTTCATTTTTAAGAGATGGGTAGATATTCTTGGCTGTAGTGCTCCGTAATGGAATAACAATCTGCTGATCCACCCGGAAACCCATGTCGGTGGTTCGCATATAATTCATTTGTTTGCCAATCACGAGGGCGCAGATGATCAGTCCGGCAGAAATGGCAAACTGGAAAACCACCAGTGTGCGCCGGAGGTTAACAGCTGCCAGAGAATTGGAAAACTTACCTTTCAATACTTTTATGGGCTTGAAAGCCGACAGGTAAAACGCCGGATAACTACCGGCAATCATACCTGAAACGAGTGTCAACGCTATAAAACCAATCAGCAAAGGATAATGCTGACGGATATCAAAATGAAGGTTCACGCCTGCCACTTTTGAAAATACAGGCATCAACAGGAACATCAGCAGCAAACCGATCCCCAATGAAATATAGGCGAGCAGCATCGATTCTCCCAGGAACTGACCGATCAGTGATTTTTTCTCCGCACCCAATACCTTACGTATCCCTACCTCAGCCGCTCTCTTCGCAGAACGGGCTGTTGCCAGGTTCATGAAATTGATACAGGCAATAATAAGGATGAACAGCGCGATGGCCCCCAATATGTACAGGTAGGTAATATTTCCATATACACTATCTCCGGCGGTGATGGACTCTGAACCAAAACCGGAACGAAGGTGTATATCTTTCAAAGGAATCAGGAACTGCTTCTTGCTGAATCCGGCCGTTTTGAGATCCGCAGCCATGTACTTGTTGACAAATGCCGGCAATTTTGCATCGAGGGATTTTCCACTCGTGCCCTGTTTCAGCAGGAGATAAGTGGAGAACATATTGTTGAAAGAAAAGTTGGTGGTGGTACGAACATACTGTCCGAAATCTCCGGAATACAGTGAGATAAAGAACCGACCATCGAGGTGAGTAGGATTATCACCCTTACGATATACACCGGTCACTTTATAATCAAAACTGCCATTGGTGGTACTGTTGATGTGAATGGTTTTGTTCAGGGCGGGCTCACTGCCGAATATTTTCCGGGCTATTTCCTCTGATAATACCAGTGTGTTCGGTTCCGTCAATGAGCTGGAAGGACTACCTTCTATGAAGTCATAATTGAAGATGCGGAAGAAAGTGGAATCGACCATGTATCCCTTGGTTTCGTAGAAAGACTTTACCTGCGAACCGGCATTGTACTGAATTAATGTTTTGTCATCTACAAACAAGGGCACTAATCTTGTCATCATTTCCACTTCAGGATACTCTTTCTGAATGGCAGGACCCAAGGGTGATGGAGTGCCCGGTGAACGGTTCTCTTTGGTGCCTCCAACAAAGACAGTACCGACCTGGTAAATACGATCGGCATCTTTGTAGTGCTGATCGTAAGAGAACTCGCGGTACAGGTATAATGAAATCAACATACAGCAGGCCAGTCCAATGGCCAGACCTACAATATTGATGGCGGAGAAGAATTTGTTATTCTTCAGATTCCTCCAGGCTATTTTCAGATAATTTCTAATCATTTCTTACCAATTAATTTGTTGGAACTTTTGTTTCTCTATTGCTATTTTTTTATTCGCTTCTCAATGATTTGATCGGATTGGATGTTGCCGCCCGGATCGCCTGAAAACTGACTGTTAACAGGGTAATGAAGACAGCGCCGCCAGCGGCGAGTACAAACACCCACCAGGTAAGGCCGGTACGATAAGAATAACTCATCAGCCATTGCTTCATGAGTATATAGGCTGTCGGCACAGATACCAGTAATGAGATCCCTACCAGCAACATAAACTGTTTGGACAACAACCCCCATACGTTACTCACCGATGCACCGAGTACTTTCCGGATACCGATTTCCTTTTTTCTTTGCTCGGCTACAAAAGAAGCCAGACCAAATAATCCAAGACAGGAGATAAAGATGGCCAATACTGCGAAACAGGTGGCGAGCTTACCCACTCTCTCTTCTTCGCCGAACTTACGGGCAAACTGCTCATCGACGAAGTTGAACTCGAAAGAAGTGCCGGGGTCGTATTTCCTGAAGGTAGATTCAATCTTCGCCAGTGCCTCGGAAGCCGACAACTGCGGATTCATTTTTAATATAATTACATTACCACCGTCCGTGGCTACGTGAAACAGCATGGCCCTGATGGGCTCATAAGGCGATTCGACCAGCATATCCTTGATAACGCCAACGACTGTATAAGGCTTTCCTTCCCATTTCAGTATTTTACCAATGGGGTCTTTCCAGCCAATGAATTTAACAGCCGATTCATTCAATATGAAAGCTGCCGTATCGCTCTTGAACTCCCTGGAGAAATCACGTCCTTGTACAATTTGCCAGTTCATTACCTTCCCGAATTCCTGCGACACCCCATTGTTCGGGAAATCCAGTGCAAGACTTGGATCTCTTCCTTCCCAGTCAAATCCGCCGTTTGTATTCCATACGGCAATGGGCGGACTGGTCGACTCCGACATTTCAACAATCGCATTGTTACTTTTCAATTCGTTCCGGAGCGCTTCGTATTTACTGTGGATGGTTTCACTCAATGACACAAATACCAGGCTTTCCTTGTTATATCCTACCGCCCGGTCTTTCGCGTGCTGAATCTGCTTGTACACCACAATGGTGAAGATGACCAGTACCACTGATACAGAAAACTGAAGAACCACCAGCACCTGTCTGGGTATGGCAGCCAGTCGACTTGCCCGAAAAGTTCCTTTCAGTACTTTAATGGGTTTGAACGAAGAAAGATAAAGGGCGGGGTAAGAACCGGCAATCAGTGCGGTGATCAATGAAACACCGAGTCCGATCAGCCAGAATATGGGTTTATTCCAAAGCAGCGCCAGTTTCTTATCGGCAATATCATTAAAGAAAGGCAGGCTCGCGGCCACCAGCACATACGAAAGCAATAGTGCGATAAATACAACCACAAATGATTCGCTGAAGAACTGAACCACCAGGTGCTTTCTTTCAGAACCGATCGCTTTCCGAACGCCCACTTCCTTGGCTCTTTTTTCAGAACGGGCCGTGCTGAGATTCATGAAATTGATACAGGCCAGCAACAGTACAAATAAACCGATCATACCAAACAGCCAGACATATTGTATTCTACCGCCTGAATTCACGCCATTCTTGAAATCGGCGAACAAATGCCACTTGCTCATCGGATGTAGAAATACAATGGCACGATACTTCTTTTCGTCTGCCGAAACCTTATTGTATTTCAGGTCATGCAACTTGGCCGATACTTTTTTGATGTCTGCCTTGTCGGCCATCATGGCAAATGTCTGAGTGAAATTGCTTCCCCAGGGATTTTCCATTTTCTGTATCCAGGGGTTGGCCACGAGGTACAATTCCCAGGGAAGGATGAATTTCAGCTCACGAAAAGAACTGCTGAACGGGATATCCTCGTAAACTGCTGTTACCTTGACGTCGTATTTGTTATCAATTTTGATGACCTTGTTGATGGGGTCATCATTGCCAAAGATGGCCTGTGCTATCGAAGAAGAAAGCGCGATGGAGTATGGCTCTTTCAATGCGTCCCGGCTGCCTTTCAGGATATTCAGGGAAAGCATATCGATGACACCCTTTTCGAAATAGGATCCTTCCTTCAGAAATTTCTTATCTCCTAACGCCAGCGTATGCTGGAAATTCCAGGACGACTGCAAAACATATTTAAAATCACTGCCAAACTTGTCACGTATCTCCTGACCCATCACCGCCGGGTTGGAGACCTGAGTGCCCACCTGTCCGTTAAAAGTCTGGTGTTGCATCACCTGTACTATGCGATCGTAGTTTTTGAAATTCTTATCCCAGGAGTATTCATCCCAGATCCACAACCCGATCAACATCACAACCGCCATACCCACCGAAAGACCCCCAATATTGATGGCCGAGTAACCCTTGCTCTTGACGAGGTTGCGGATGGCGGTTTTGAAATAGTTTTTAAACATGGCGGTTGTTTTTCGGTGATGATTTGCGATACAGTATTATTCGTTCTTTAACGATTTAACCGGATTGGCAGTGGCTGCTTTGATGGCCTGGAATGAAATGGTGAGCAGGGCGATCATGGCAGCAATGATTCCTGCCGATAAAAACACCCACCAATGCAATTGATCCCGATAAGCAAAATCCTGCAGCCAGCGGGTCATAGCCAGCCAGGCAACCGGGAATGCAATGAGCGCTGCGATCAATACCAGTTTCAGAAAATCCCTGGAAAGCAGGCCCACAATGCTCTGCACGTTTGCACCCAGCACTTTTCTTATACCAATCTCTTTTATCCGCTGTGTAATCGTAAAGGCCGACAAACCAAATAAACCCAGGCACGCTATGAATATGGCAAAGCAGGCGAACAAAGTGAACAATTGTCCCTGTACCCTTTCTGCCCTGTATAATGAATTGAAACTCTCATCGAGGAAATTATATTCAAAAGGAGTCTGGGGAAGAAATTTCTTCCAGGTCTTTTCAATGAAAGCAATTGACTGTGTCATATTATTCCCTGCCAGCTTCACGGAGAGTTGGTTGTATCCTCCTGCCTGCGCGCTGGGTAATAAAAGAATCAACGGCGTGATCTTCTCATGCAGGGATTCGAAGTGAATATCTTTCATCACACCGATCACCGAACCTTTTACGTTTCCATACATCATGGGTTTTCCAATAGCGTCGTCGGCTTTCTTCCACCCGATAGCTGTAGCTGCTGATTCGTTCAACAGAAACGCTGAGGTATCTGTGCCAAAAGACCGGGAAAAATTTCTGCCGGCTGCGAGCTGAATATTATAAGTCGGAACAAAATCATAGTCGACCGACACCATTTTTATATCCTGTTTTACCGGCATGGCAGAATCACCCACATATACAGACGCATTCTGCGCGTCGAGTAATCTTCCTGTAGGAATTCGTGTAGAACGGGTGGCTTCCTTTACAGATGTATTGCTCATCAGCTCATTCCGGAATGCTTCGAACTGCGGGTTCAGGCTGTTGTCATACGGAATGGTGAGCACATGATCCCGGTCGTACCCCATCGCCTTGTTCTGTATATAACTTAACTGCTGGTAAACCACCACAGTGGAGACAATCAGGATGATCGAAACCGCAAACTGAAGTACAACCAGTACCTGCCTGAAAGAAAAACCGCTGTGGTTCATCTTGAACAGACCCTTCAGCACTTTCACGGGCTGAAAAGAAGACATGAACAAGGCCGGATAAAGACCGGACACGATGCCTACAAAAAAAGGCACAAGCAAAACCGGGAGCACGATCGCGGGCTTCAACAGCGATTGCATATTCATGTTCAGTCCCGACAATTTATTAAGGCCCGGCAAAGCCATCCAGCAAAGGCCGATCGCCAAAAACATCGCCACGAGCGAAATCAGGACGGACTCGGTAAGGAACTGAAAAATAATTTCTTTACGCTGTGCACCGGCTACTTTGCGAATGCCGATCTCCCGGGCCCGAAGAGCGGAACGAGCCGTTGACAGGTTCATGTAATTGATGCAGGCGATCAGTAATATGAAAAGAGCAATTGCCGAAAAAATATACACTCGCTTGATATCTCCGTTTTCTTCCGCTTCATAATCCAGATGAGATCGCAAATGAATATCGGTCAGCTTTTGCAAATGAAGGGCTGTAACCTGTGAAGCCTTGCTGCTGGGGTTCTTGCCCATCGGGAAATGCTTATCGAGAAATGCCGGAAACTTTGCTTCCAGCCTGGAGGCCTGGTAATTTTCCGGGAGCAACACATAGGTAAAGAAAGAATTATTGCCCCAATTGGACCGAAGATTTTCTTCTCCATAGATTGAAGAATCCCGCAGGGTAGAGAAAGAAATCATCATCCCCGGATGCAGATGCGCATTCGAAGGAAACTCTTTGTAAACACCTGTTACCTTCAGGTCATATTGATTGAACATCCTGATCGACTGCCCGACCGGGTTGGAATTACCGAAATACTTCCTTGCTTTTTCCTCTGTAAGAAGGATGGAAAACGGTTCGTTGAGCGCCCGCTTGGGATCTCCCTGGATCAGGTCAATATCAAAGACATTAAAAATCTCATCGTCTGCAACAAACACATCTTTTTCATTCAGAATCTTATCATCTTTCTTAACCGGCGTTACTCCAAACTGAAGCAGGCGGGTCATATGCTCGATTTCGGGAAAATCATTTGTCAGCAACGGGCCGAAAGGAGGTGAAATGGTTCCCAGGTGCAGCCATACTTTTCCATCCGTTCCATTGAACTGACGGGAAATACGATAGATACGATCGGCCTTTGAATGATACTGGTCGTAGCTCAGCTCATGGGTGATATAGGTGGTGATCAGCAGGCAACAGGCCAGCCCCACCGTTAATCCAAAAAGATTAATGAACGAGATGAACCGGTACTTTCGCAAGTTCCGGACAGCGATCTTTAAATAGTTGTACAACATCCCTGTTCGTTTTTAATGAATGAATATGATACTGCTAACGAGGGATTGGATTTTAACGCTATTCACTTCGCAGGCTCTTGATCGGATTCGACAAGGCCGCCTTGATCGACTGAAACGAAATGGTAAACACTGCCAATAACACCACTACAATAGCGGCCAGTCCAAACATCCACCAGCTCAGCTGAATGCGGTTGGCGTAAGTGGACAACCACTTATTGGCAAGCATCCAGGCAATCGGAATGGCGATAACCATGGCAACAACCACCAGCTTGAGAAAATCTTTGGATAAGGAAGAGGCTAGTCCGGCCACAGAAGCACCCAGCACCTTTCTGATACCAATTTCCTTTGTTCTTCTTTCAGCCGCCAGTACCGAGAGGCCAAACAGGCCGATGCATGAAATGAATATGGTGATCATGGCGCCGAAGAACATCATCTGTCTCCACTTACTTTCCTGTTTATATTGATCGGCATTCTCATCCGATTTGAACTGGTATTCATAAGGAGACAGCGGATACATCTGCCGGAAAATCGCCGATATCTGACCCAGGCTGGCAGCTTCCGAACCGGGCTTGATGCGAATCATGAACCGGCCCAAACCCATATCCGGATCGCATACAAACAGCTGGGGTATGATTTCATTACTGAGGCTTTCGAAGTGATAATTCTTTACCACTCCCACAACCGAATATTTTTTGTTCTTATACCAGAAGTCAACCGTTTGGCCAAGTGGATCCTTCCATCCGGCCTTCTTGACAAATGCTTCGTTGACGATTACCGAGTGAGAAGAGTCCGAAGGATAGCTCCGGGAAAAATTCCTGCCTGCTGCCATTCCGATCTCCATCAAGGGAATAAAATCTTCGTCTATTCTTTCGATGGCAAAATTGACCTCTTCCGTTCCGTTAATCCTGGCAATGGTATAATTGGTTCCGCCATTCTTTCCGGCAATTCCGACAATATTTGTATTCTTCATTAACTGGTTACGGAAATAATCCATTTCCGATTGTTTGATATCCCATTTTCCTACCACCACTACGTTCTTGTCGTTATATCCGAGGCTCTTTGTATTCAGGTATCGAAACTGCAGGTATACGATCACGGTAACAGTGATCATCAGGGAAGCCAGGGCAAACTGAAATACGACCAGGCCCTTCTGCAAATACCCCTTGCCTCCTCCCGAAAAACGGCTGTACAACACTTTCACCGGGTTAAACTTCGACAATACCAGCGCCGGATAAAAACCTGCCAGCAAAGAAGTGATGATGAAAAGACCGAAGTATACCAACACCAGTTTATAGTCAAACAGGTAAGAAAGCGCCAATGATTTATCGGAGATATAGTTAAAGGTTGGCAGCAGGAGTTGTGTGAAAAGGATAGCCAACAGGAAAGAAAAACTGCAGAGCAGGAATGACTCGCCCAAAAACTGTGTAATCAACTGGCTGCGGCTGCCACCGATCACTTTTCGCACACCAATTTCACGGGCACGCTTAACTGATCGGGCAACGGTGAGATTTACAAAATTGATACAGGCAATGAGCAAGATAAATAAGGCAATCCCTGACAAAATATACGTGTAGGCAGGCTTGCTGGGCGGGATGATGCCGTTACTATAACCATATTCCTGATCGAAGTGCATTTTTTCGTAGGGCTGCAGATGATGGTAGTACACATTGGTGAAATTGAACTGCTGCTTGGCCATCGCAATGGCTGTTGAAGCATCCTTCATGAAAAACTCATGCATCTTCTTTTCCGTAGGTAACGGTGCGGCGACTGGCGTCAGCCGAACGAATGTATTTTGAAAGCTGTTGAACCAGCTCATATTATCACTTAACTCGTCGGGACGGACGATCATACGCGTAACGATGCCAAACCTGATCGATGAATTCAACGGAGGGTTTTTGGCGATGCCCGTTACCTCATATGGAATAAATTTATCGTTGTCTTTTAACTCGATCGTTTTACCGATAGCATCGGTTGTACCAAAAAAGCGTTTCGCGATGTCTTCGGTAACTACTACGGTATTGGGTTGAAGTAATACGGTTTTGGGATCACCTTTCAGCAGGGGGAAAGTAAAAAAGGAAAAAAAGTTGGAATCTGCCAGGAATATCTGCTGGCTTTTCACCTCCACTCCTCTTTTCATATCGCGGTAATCTTCCCTGAAGCGCAGGAAAGAAGTGATCTCGGGAATGGCGTCCTTAAAACGGGGACCCTGGAAATAACCGGTGCTTCCCATTTTCATTTCCACGCTTCCATCGGCTTTACGGTTTTCGATGACCACACGGAATATCTCACTTCCCTTGTCATGAAATTTGTCAAAACTCATTTCATCGCGCGTAAACAGGATGATCAGCATCACACAGGCAAGACCGATACTCAGGCCAACGATATTAATGGCCGAATAAACCTTGTTGCGAAAGATGTTTCTGATGGCGCTTTTAAAATAGTTTTTGAACATACTCCCCTCCATATTTGTGGCCATATAATGTTATATGGCCTTGGTTAGTTATTTGGTCTTTATTGCTGTAGTTATTCCGTTATTCCGAGCGAAGGCTCTTTACCGGGTTAACCAATGCGGCCCTGATGGCTTTATATCCCACCGTGAACCAGGCGATCAGTATCGAAGCAATGATCGCCAGCGCGAACACTCCCATTCCTATTTTGATTCTGAACTCGAAATTCTGCAGCCAGTTGTTCATGAAGTACCAGGCAACAGGTGCCGCCACCACAAACGCGATGGTGATAAGAATGGTGAATTCCTTCGAGAACATGTAAACGATGTTTCCCACAGATGCACCCAACACTTTTCTTATGCCTACTTCCTTTGTTTTCTGTGCGGCCATGAAAGAAACCAGTCCGTACAACCCGAGGCAGGAAATGAATATAGCTATCCCCGCAAAAATTTTATAGAGAAGTGAAAGCTGCGCTTCCTGCTGATAAAACCGATCAATGGTTTCTTCCACGAAATGACTGGTGAAAGCGTATTCGGGATATGTTTTTTCCCAAAGTTTCTGTATATGGGCAACGGTATTGGAGAGATTGGCCGTTTTTACTTTAACAGCTGTGTTGAAATAAAAACTTCTCCTGCTGGCAATCATAATTGGTTTCACCGATTCCCTGAGCGAGTTTGTCTTGAAGTCTTTTACTACCCCCACAACCGGCAGCCATTTTCCACTACCAATCCGAATATCTTTTCCAATTGCCTGGGAAGGGTCTTTCAACCCGAGTTTATGCAGCAGGGTTTCGTTAATGATAGCTTCCCGAATGGTGTCTGAAGGTTCGAGGTTTCGGCCGGCCAGTAATTGAAGGCCGAAGGTCTTGATATAGTCTTCATCTCCGAACTTGTGGTAAATATCAAAATCCTGATCGGGTTTATGATCGAATGCAAAATTGGAAGACCAGTTGTTGTTGGAAGAAACTTCATCACTGCCAAAAGATACGCTGATGACGTCCGGATTACCCAGCAATTGCTCTTTCAAAGGTTTCATCCGGGATATCAATGATGAATCAGTATAAGCAGGCATCACAAGAACCGCTTCTTTATTAAAACCCAGATCGGCATCTCTCACATAATTCATCTGGCTAACGGCCACAATAGTACCAATGATCAGCACTTGCGAAATGGCAAATTGTGTCACCACCAGAATTCTCCGGAGGGAAATGCCTCCAATGCTGGCGGAAGAGATCTTGTTCTTCAATGCCATGGCAGGCTTGAATCCGGAAACGATCAATGCGGGATAAATTCCGGACAACAGTGTAACGATCACCAGCACAGTTGCGAGAAACAGCAGGTTCTGGAGGGTAAACACAGGCAGGTTATCGGGTACGGTGGCAATCTTTGTAAGAAACGGAATAGCAAGTTTGGCCAAAGCCCCGGCTATCAATACCGAGAACAATACAATCAGGAAGGTTTCACCCATTACCTGCAGGATCAACTGCACACGCTGGCTGCCCAATACTTTACGGATGCCCACTTCCTTGCTGCGCCCCACGGCCTGTGCGGTAGACAGATTCACAAAATTGATGGAAGCCATGATGATGATCAATACGGCAATCAGGGAAAGCGTCCACAGGATGGACCGGCTGACGCTATGATCGCCAAAGGTTCCATACTGGATGTCGAAGTGCATATCCTTTAACGGTTGCAACATCTGAACACGGCGCTCATCCTTGATATGTTTTTTCACAAAGGCCGGCATCAGCGATTGTACGCTGGCGGCAGTAACATTTTTGGGCAGTAATATATATACCTGGTGGTTGCTGCTCAGGCTTCCCCAATCTGTCGTGTATCCGTAAACGTCCGGAAACTTTTTAAACATCTCATAGGAAAAAAACATCGGCACCGGGAAATCGGAGTTGAGTGGTGCATCTTCAATGATGCCTGCCACTTTCAGTACCATGTTGTTGTCGATCTTGAGGTATTGTCCCATGGCTGTTTGCCAGTTGCCAAAATATTTATCCGCAGCGCTCTTGTCGAGAATCATGCTTTCGGGATCCCTGAGCACAGAAGCATTACCTGCCAGGAACCTGGCATTGAAAATGTCGAAGTATTCCGGATAAGTAAACAGGGAAATTCTTTCTTCAATAAATTTTTTGGAAAGAGCCACTTCTGAGTTGGGATTATTACCCAACACCGCAACCAGGGTCTGTGAACTGGAATTGACCGGGGCAATTTTTTCAATTTGCGGGAAGTCGGCCTTCAACGCTTCATAGGCCGGAACGGGAACACCGGGATTATGAGCCTGGGTTCCATCGGCTCTTTTTCCGGTACTCACCACGCGGTAAGTCCTGTCGTAGTTTGCCTGAAATTTATCGTAACTCAGTTCATAACGAACAACAATAAAAATGAGCAGGCAGGAAGCAATGCCGATGGAAAGACCCGATACGTTGATCAGGGAATAGATTCTGTGCCTGAGAAGGTTTCTGAAAGCTATTCTCAAATAAGTTTTAATCATGGCTATACTACTAAGGATTTGACCGCCTTTCGGCCGCAGGCGGTTTTTACACCAGCCTGCGTACTAAAATAAATTCGATACAAAATCACGATCCGGTTACCCGGATCCTTGTCAGATCAGGATGTTTTCGGTAACCGTATGACCATCGAGCATTCTGATGATACGGTGACTGAAACGGGCATCATGCTCACTGTGGGTAACCATTACAATAGTAGTTCCCTGTTCGTTGAGATCCGTCAGCATTTGCATTACTTCATTACCATTGCTGCTATCGAGGTTACCGGTCGGTTCATCCGCCAGGATCAGCTTGGGTTTATTCACCACTGCACGGGCTACTGCCACACGCTGTTGCTGACCACCGCTCAGCTGCTGGGGATAGTGGTTACGACGATGCATAATCTGCATCTTGTCCAGCACCTCTTCCACCCTTTTTTTACGATCAGCGCCTTTCACACCGGTATATATAAGTGGCAATTCCACATTTTCGTAAACAGTCAGTTCATCGATCAGGTTAAAGCTCTGGAACACGAACCCGATATTGTGTTTACGCAGGTCGGCCCTTTTTCTTTCATTGAATTTGGAAACTTCAATGCCGTTGAAGATGAAACTTCCCGCATCGGGGTCGTCCAGCAATCCCAAAATATTCAGCAGTGTTGATTTGCCGCATCCGGAAGGGCCCATCACTGCCACAAACTCACCCTCTTTAACATCGATGGTCAGCTTGTTCAGTGCAACGGTCTCTACCTCTTCCGTACGATACGTCTTTTCCAGGTCGGTAATCTTGATCATTGAATCGAATTTGTATTGTTATAGATGATAGAAATAAAATTAAAATGCATGTAACAGTCGATACATCATCAGTGTTTTGTCTGCCTCTTCTGCCTTGGTAGCGGCAGGTTGTTCTTCCCCCTCTTCGTTTACCTGCGACGAGCCTTCTTTAACAGTCGGTAATCCGTCACATACATTGGCCTCGTGAATGGTTGCCGGCAGGCAACTCTGGAGACCCAGCAAAAAAACGAGCAGAACAGACACTTTCATAAAATGATATTTATTGGTTTGGCAACTCATAGGACGAACGGACAATAAGAAAGGTTACTTTTTAAGTACCAGCTCCTGCATTTTTTCGTAATTCTCGTAGCTGCTGGTAATTACCTTATCACCGGGCTTCAGGCCTTTCACCACTTCATAGAAATCCGGGTTCTGCCGATTGAGCTGGATGTCTACCCGATACGCTGTGGTACCGTCGTCAGACACTTTGAAGATCCAGTTTCCACCGGTTTGCTGATAGAACCCACCCTTTGCTACCTGGATGGCATCCACTTCATCACTGAAGGCAAGGCGGATCTGAAGGGTTTGACCACGGCGAATGCCCTGCGGTACAGTCCCTACGAACTCCATATCAACCTGGAATCTGCCATTGGTTACCTGTGTAAATACTTTCTTGATCTCCAGTTTATAATCTTTTCCGGCAAACGTGAAAGTTCCGAACAGTCCGGTAGTGATTCTCGAAAGATAATGTTCATCCACATCCACCCTCACTTTAAATCCGCTGAGTACATCTATCTGACCGAGGCGCTGTCCTTTATTTTTTGACTGACCGATCTCGGCATCCAGTGAGGTCAACTGACCATCTACCGGTGCTCTTACAACGAGGTCTTCCACTTTTTTACGCATCACGTTCAGGGCGTTTTGCGATCCCTCGAAGGATTGCCTGGCCTGCGTGAGCTGCTGACGGGTAGAAATGGAATCCTGGGCCATTACCTGGTCGCTGAGTCTTTTTCTTTCCAGGTAATAGTTGTAATCGTTTTCAGATTTTTTGAATTCCTGGTATCCGATCACTTTCTCGTCGTACAGTTTCTTGTTTAATTTATACAGGCGTTCGGCTTCTTTTAACTGGCTTTCCGCATCTGTTAATTGAGTACGACGGCTAACGGTGTTCTGCTGGGCCGCGTTCTGTGAGATCTGCATCTGGGTAAGCAGGTTGAATACGTTAGTTTGCTGATTCACCAGCGATAATTCCAGATCGGTATTGGACAAGCGCATGATCGGCTGGCCCTTTTTCATGATCGCACCGTCTTCCACATATTTCTCTTCCACTCGTCCACCTTCATTCGCGTCGAGGTAAATGGTTGTCAGCGGCATTACCACCCCGTTCACCGGAATGGTTTCCTGGAAGGGGCCTTTAATAACTTCACTGATAGTAATACGTTCCAGATCAACATTCAGCTTTGGCTTACCGGAGGTGTAATAATAGCTCGCGAGAATGAGTGCGACCACTGCTACAATACCTGCGATCGTAAGAATCTTCTTTGAAGTCCATTTCTTTTTTTGAATAACTCTGTCCACCTTAATTACTGTTTAATTGTTCTTGTTTCTAAAATACCCGTGCCCCATGACCAACCCATAGAAGCACGGGATGACTAACATAACATTCGAAAAATCCATTACAGTAACCGTAACAATGTGCCAGCCCTGTTGCTTTTTGGTTTTCAGTTATTTATCAAGAAGATGCTTTTGTTTCCCGTACGCTACCGTACACAAACTGTCCGCTTTTGATACAGTCAGTAGTGGGGCTTTCCAATAGCTAAAAAATTAATTGCCATGCCATTGTAATTATGGTATACTTGTAGTTGGAAAATGTTGCATCAAACAGACCTAAATTATTTTTCCCGTCATGGTTTTGAAAAATGCCTCGATACTGGTGATAGATGATGACACCGATGTGCTGACCGCCGTAAAACTGCT
Source organism: Chitinophagaceae bacterium (assembly GCA_044226045.1). Classification (GTDB taxonomy): domain Bacteria; phylum Bacteroidota; class Bacteroidia; order Chitinophagales; family Chitinophagaceae; genus Endoryza. The sequence goes on along the minus strand of JBGAHR010000003.1, from coordinate 27,772 downwards.
GTTGAAACCCGAGGTCAAAGAGATACTTACCGAAAAGAATCCCGAAAACCTTCGCTGGCTGCTGTCGCGTCAGAGTTTTGACCTGATCCTGCTGGATATGAACTTTACGAGCTCTATCCACACAGGTAATGAAGGCCTGTTCTGGTTACGCAAGATCAAGGAAATGAAATCGAATGCCGCGGTTATCATGATCACGGCCTATGGCGATATTGACCTGGCAGTCAGATCCCTTAAGGAAGGAGCCTCCGATTTTGTGATCAAACCCTGGCACAATGAAAAACTGATCACCACCATCAAGGAAGCCCTCCGGCAAAAAGAAAGCGGTAAATCTTCCGCGGCCTTTCAGTTAAGCAACGATTCCATCATCGGCACCGAACTGATCGGCGATTCCGAAGTAATGCAGGACATTTTTTACAAGATCGATAAAGTGGCGCCTACCGATGCCAACATCCTGATCCTGGGAGAAAACGGAACCGGTAAAGACCTCATCGCAAAAGCCATACACCAGAAATCCCTGCGCGCCCAAAAACCATTTATTAAAGTGGATGTAGGTGCCCTCACCGAAACACTTTTCGAAAGCGAACTGTTCGGTCATAAAAAAGGAGCCTTCACCGATGCGCGTGAAGACAGAATGGGCCGGTTTGAAGCAGCCAATGGCGGCACCTTGTTCCTGGATGAGATTGGCAATATCTCCCTGCAACAGCAGGCCAAACTGTTAACGGTGCTGCAGAGCCGGCAGGTTACAAGGCTCGGATCCAATCAACCGGTTCCGATAGACATACGCCTTATTTGCGCCACCAACCTGCCCATGTCTGAACTGGGTAACGAAAACAGGTTCAGAAAGGATCTTATCTATCGGATCAATACCGTAGAAATCACGGTTCCGCCTTTAAGAAGAAGGGAACAGGATATCCTGAAACTCGCCAATCATTTCGCGCAGCTCTATGCCGATAAATACATGAAGCCACAGATACAGTTCGATCAGTCTGCCATTGAAAAACTTCACCAGTATCACTATCCCGGTAATGTTCGCGAACTGCAATACACCATCGAACGCGCCGTGATCATGGCCGACAAGGAAGTGCTCAGTGGAAGAGATCTGATATTCTCACCGCTGGAATCCGCCCCGGAAATCAGCGAGGATCCAAAAGACCTGCGACTCAGTACCCTGGAAAAAAACACCATTCTCAAAGTCATAGAAAAACACAACGGAAATATTACCAAGGCCGCCCGCGAACTGGGACTAACACGAACAGCACTGTACAGGAGGCTCAGTAAGTACGATATATAAAGTAATGAGACAATGTGCCAATTGGTCAATGAGGCAATGCAATGACGAATTAAAAATTCAAAAGTCAAAAGTAAAAATGCAAAAAAAGGAAATTAAATGCCCTCGTTTTTAAGTTGTTGAAATTTTTGACTTTTGATTTTTGACTTTTGATTTTTGACTTTTGAATTGTCGTGCCAGCATAAACGACAAACCACAAACAAACACTACTCAACCGATGTTTAAAAAGTACGAATGGAGGATTGTATTTAGGGTTTTTTTCCTTTTTATTACGCTCAGTGCGGCTTCCTATACATTCGTACGAGGGGAATATGTTTATATGATCCTGGCAGTATTCGTTATCATTCTTCAGTTACTGGATTTTTATCGTTTCAACAAAAAAGCGCAGGACGAAGTAGCCCAGTTTGTAGAAGCCATTCATTATCGTGACTTCTCGAGAAACTTCGATGTAAAGCATGCCCCGCTGGAAATACAACCGCTTCGGCAAAGTTTCAATGAGATCAATACCACTTTTAAGGTCATCAGCCGTGAAAAGGAAATGCAGTACCAGTACCTGCAGCAAATCCTGGAACTGGTAGATACCGGCATCTTATCATACGAAACCGCTACCGGCGATATCAGCTGGATGAATGAACCATTGAAGAAAATGCTGGCTATCCCCTACCTGCGAACCATTCATTCGCTGGAAAAAAGAGAACCGTCTTTATATAAAGAAGTACTGGTACTGCGAACAGGCGAACATAAAGTGGTTACCCTTACACGTGAAAACAATCAATCCAAAATCCTGATGACGGCTTCTGCTTTCCAGACCGAAAACAGGATTTTCAAACTGATCGCTTTCCAAAACGTTAGCGAAACCCTTGATGAAACAGAAGCGCAGGCTTGGAGAAAACTGCTGAGCGTAATGACTCATGAGATCATGAACTCCGTGGCGCCCATTTCTTCGCTGGCAGAAACCCTCAAGCGCCAGCTTCATAAATCCAACCAATCGGAAAATCCAGACCGGCAAAGCGGATACGATGACCTGGTACTGGGTGTGGAAACCATCCAGCGACGCAGCGAAGGATTGTTGAAGTTTGCACAGACTTACAGAAACCTGAACAAGATCACTACGCCTAATTTACGAAGAGTATATGTGAGAGACCTGTTCGAAAACCTCAACAACCTCATGATGCCCATGCTCGAACAGAAAGGCATCGAACTGGAAGTGATCCTCAAAGACCCTGAACTGATGCTGGATGTGGACTCCAATCTGATTGAGCAGGTTTTAATCAACCTACTCGTAAATGCCATGGACGCAGTAAAGGAAACTGATCAGCCCCGCATTACTTTATCGGCTGTTGCCCTGCTCAATAAACGCGTACAAATAAAAATTGCCGATAACGGCACAGGCATCTCCGAAGAACTCCTCGATAAAATCTTCATTCCTTTCTTCAGCACCAAAAAAAGCGGTAGCGGAATAGGATTAAGCCTCTGCAAACAAATCATGATGCTCCACAAAGGAAATATCCAGGTACACAGCGTGGTGGGTGAAGGAACGGCGTTTATTTTGAATTTTTGAGCAGTTTGAATTTTTTAGGTTTATCGTTTCAGGTTTATCGTTTAACGTTCTTTAGATGGTTGCAAAGCCAAAAGTTAACCGCCTGCCGTTAAGCGATTAGTAGCCTCATTGAGGCAAACGATAAACGATAAACCTGAAACGATAAACCTCTCAAATTTAATTTTAAAATACTAAATTTTTTAGTATTTTCGTCCCCTCTACTTACTACTCTATGCTTCAAATTTTTTCATGCAGGTTTCCAAAGCCGATATTATCGCCAGGTTGCGAAGGGAGTTGCTTCCCCTGGAAGGGAATAGTGGAAACTCCGGAGCTGCGGCAGATGCCGTTATCAAAGCTATTCCGGGAGTAGACCTTCCCACGGGATGTTTGCATGAATTCCTGGTTGAAGATGAAAAACAAAAAGCTCCTACCTACGCATTTATAGCCGGACTGGCTTCCGGTCTCTATAAAAACGGAGCTGTGGGTGTTTGGATATCTCATCAACTGAAAGTCTTTCCTCCTGCCCTGGTTCAATTCGGTATAAACCCCTCACAACTCATTTTTTTGCAGGTGCCCTCGCTCCGTGATATAGGTTGGGTGGCAGAAGAAGTGCTCTCCTGCGAAGGTCTTGCATCAGTAATTGTGGAAAACAAAAACCTCGATTTTACCCAGTCGAGACGATTCCAGCTTGCCATGGAAAAAAGCAGGGTTACCTGTTTTTATATTCGTCCTCTGCCTCCCAGGATGAATATAACAGCCAGCATCAGTCGCTGGAAAATTCAATCTGCCCCCAGCGGCTCCATTGACGAATTACCCGGCATCGGCCACCCCCGATTCAGAGCGTCACTATTAAAATTGAGAAACAGGCAACCGCGTGTATGGGATATCGAATGGCGAGATCAATCGCTGGAACTGCTTACTCCCGAAAAAGAAATTCCGTTATTATCCCAAAAGAAAACAGGTTGACAGATGCAGACCCGCTGGGTGATGATATGGTTCGGTTATTTAAAGACCGATTGGGCGGTTAGAAAACATCCTGAATTGGCCGGTCGATCATTTGTGCTGGCCATTTCAAGCCATGGAAGAATGGTGGTTACTGCAGCCAATGAAACAGCCACCCGCGAAGGCATTTCTCCGGGAATGGTAGTGGCCGATGCAAGAGCAATGGTGCCTTCATTGGTGGTGTTGGAAGAAAACCCGGCCATCTTTCCGGTGTTGTTAAAAAAAATGGCCGACTGGTCTATCCGCTTTACTCCCTTTGTTGCTCTCTCCGAACCGGATGGACGTCTTCTGAATGCCACAGGTTGTGCACATTTATGGGGAGGAGAAAAAGCCTACCTCGAAGCCATCGCCCAAAAATTTTTGTCGATAGGTTATTCCTGTAAAGTGTCGATGGCTGATACGATCGGCTGTGCCTGGGCCTTATCACATTACGGTAAGCAATATTCGATTTCAGAAACCGACCAGGCTTACTCTTCCTTACTTCCTCTGCCGCCCGCTGCCTTGCGTATTGAAAATACTACGGTAGAAACCCTGCACAAACTGGGATTGCACCGGATCAGGGATTTTATCGGCATGCCCGGCTCCGCTTTACGCAGAAGATGGGGGCAACTGATCATTGAGCGGATCCGCCAGGCAACCGGCCAAAAGGAAGAAGTTGTTGAGCCGGTTTTTCCGATAGAAATGGACCAGGAACGACTGCCCTGTCTCGAACCGGTCCAGACGCCGGTTGCCATCAGCATTGCACTGGAAAAATTACTGGAGGTCTTATGCTCCCGTTTGAGGAAAGAAGAAAAAGGAATCAGAAAAGCAGTATTCAAAGCCTACCGGATAGATGGCAACCTTCAGCAAATCAGTATTGGCACCAACCGGGCTACTCATCAGTCCAGGCACCTGTTCCGATTATTCGAAACAAAGATTGAAAAAATAGAACCCGAGCCGGGAATTGAACTCTTTGTACTGGAAGCGCCCAATGTAGAAAAAACCATCACCAGGCAGGAGAGTCTTTGGGAAATTCCATTTGGCTGGCAGCATCCCCGTCTCGGTGAATTACTGGATCGCCTTACTGTCAGGGAAGAAAAGATCAGGGTGCTGCAATGCCAGCCAGCCGCGCATCACTGGCCGGAAAGAAGTTATCAATACAAACTTTCCCTGGAAGAAAAGAGCGGAAACGACTGGCATCTGCCCACCACAAGACCGCTGTTCCTCCTGCCCGATCCGCATCCGATAGAAGTAACCGCGCCCATTCCGGATTATCCGCCAATGCTGTTTCGCTACAAAGGAAAATTGCATAAAGTGATCAAGGCAGATGGCCCCGAAAGAATTGAACAGGAATGGTGGATAAGAGCAGGAGAACATCGCGATTATTATCAACTGGAAGACGAAGAAGGCAAGCGCTACTGGATCTTCCGATTGGGTCATTACACGGGCGGGAAAAACTTTCAATGGTTCATTCATGGATTTTTTGCGTGATATCAAATGATGAAATACACCGAACTACAGGTAACCAGCAATTTCAGTTTTTTAAGGGGTGGCTCGCACCCCTGGGAATATATTGAACAGGCAGCCGGACTCGGGTATGAAAAAATTGCCATAACAGACAGGAATACATTAGCGGGTATAGTAAGGGCTCATGCCGCGGCCAATTCAAAGGGCATACAACTGATCATTGGATGCAGGCTGGACCTGCTGGACGGACCTCCCCTGCTGATCTACCCCGTTAACAGGGCTGCTTATGCGAATCTTTGTTCACTACTCACTACGGGAAATCTTAGAGCAGAAAAAGGTTTCTGTCATCTTTACAAGAAAGATGTGTATGACTATAAAAATGATTTCAGGTATATCGCGATTCCGCCATCTACACTCGACCGGAATTTTAAACTGTCCGCTGATTTTTACCCCCAGCTGATTGAATATAAAAAAGAACTGGGCAATTCTTTATACCTCGCTGCATCCAGGTTTTACCAGGGAAATGATCAGAAGTACCTGGCCAGACTGGCAGAATTATCGGGTGTATCCGGGGTTCCGCTGGTTGCAACCAACGATGTGCATTATCATCATCCCGTGAGAAGGGAATTACAGGATGTGGTAACCTGTATTCGTGAAAAATGCACGATCCACACAGCGGGTTTCAAATTACAGGCCAATGCGGAACGCTACCTCAAAGAAAGCCAGGAAATGGAAAGATTGTTCCGTCAATACCCGTCTGCCATCGAAAGGACCAGTGAAATTGCAGAAGCCTGTACTTTTTCCCTCGAAGAACTGAAATACGAATACCCGGAAGAGATCACTACAGATGGCCGGTCTCCCCAGGAAGAACTGACCCTGCTGGCCTGGAAAGGCGCACGTCAGTGTTTTGGCGATGATATTCCTGTAAAAACCAAATCAACGATTCAATATGAACTGGATTTTATTGAGAAAATGAATTACGCGCCTTATTTCCTTACGGTATACGATATTGTCCGGTATGCGCGGGAAAAAGGAATTCTCTGCCAGGGGCGAGGATCGGCGGCCAACTCAACTGTCTGTTTTTGCCTGGGCATTACCTCTGTAGATCCCACCAAGTTTGAATTGTTGTTTGAAAGATTCATTTCCGATGCAAGAAACGAACCGCCGGATATTGATGTCGATTTTGAACATGAAAGAAGGGAAGAAGTAATACAATATATCTATGAAAAATATGGTCGCGACCGCGCGGCCATTGTAGCCACTGTTACACAACAGCACCAGCGGGGCGCCTTCCGGGATGTGGCCAAGGCCATGGGCATTACCAATGACATGATCAGTCGCCTTTCTTCTTCGCTCTGGGAATACACAGACGAATGGTTTGAAGAAAAAAGAATCCGCGAACAGGGGCTCGATCCCGGGGAGGAACATCTGCAGAAAGTATTGGAACTAACCCGGCAATTCATGGGATTTCCCCGGCAACTGGGTCAGCATACGGGTGGATTTGTGATTACGAGGAGCAAGCTCTCTCACTTGTGCCCCATTCTGAATGCCCGTATGGAAAACAGAACCTGCATCGAATGGAATAAAGACGATATCGATGTGTTGGGCTTTTTAAAGATCGATGTGCTGGCGCTGGGAATGCTTACCTGTATCAGGAAATCTTTCGACCTGGTGAAACAACACTATGGTGAAGCACTCACACTTGCCAATATCCCACAGGATGTTCCGGCGGTATACGATATGATCTGCAAAGCCGATACCATTGGTGTTTTCCAGATTGAAAGCCGCGCGCAGCAAACCATGTTGCCCCGATTAAAGCCCCGTACTTTTTATGACCTCGTCATTGAGGTGGCCATCGTCCGGCCGGGACCTATACAGGGAGATATGGTTCATCCTTACCTCAGAAGAAGGAATGGAGAAGAACCGGTTGAATTTCCTTCGAAAGAGCTGGAAGAAATACTTGGCAGAACATTAGGCGTACCATTGTTCCAGGAACAGGCCATGAAGATCGCTATTGTCGCTGCGGGATTCACCCCGGCGGAAGCGGACCAGTTAAGAAGAAGTATGGCTACTTTCAAAGCACATGGAATGGTAACCAACTTTGAAGAAAAACTGATTCGGGGCATGTTGCAGAAAGGATATTCCCTGGAATACGCGCAACGTGTGTTTCGTCAACTGGAGGGATTTGGAAGTTATGGTTTCCCCGAAAGCCATGCAGCAAGTTTTGCATTGCTGGTATATGTATCCTCCTGGCTCAAGTGTTTTTACCCCGATGTATTTGCCTGTGCTTTGCTAAACAGTCTTCCCATGGGTTTTTATCAACCTGCGCAAATAGTGATCGACGCGCGTAAACATGGCGTAACCGTTAAAGCAGCCGATATAAATTATTCGTTCTGGGATAACAGCCTCGAAGAAAAAAACGGATCGTATTGCACCCTCAGGCTGGGCTTCCGACAGATAAAGGGATTAAAAGAAGAAGACATGCAAAGGTTAGTGCATTTCCGGACGAAGCCTTACCATTCCATCAATTCCCTTCGCGATGTGGGTGTGCCGGATAACGCACTGGAAAAACTGGCGGAGGCCGACGCCTTTCGCTCGATCGGCCTGGATAGAAGACAGGCTCTCTGGGAAACAACTACCCGCGACCGCCCCGACAAATTATTTAAAGGACAGGCGCCCCCGGATGCAGTTCAGGAGAACATCCAATTGCCGCTGATGAAGGAATCTGAACAGGTAGTGCACGATTACGCTACTACCTCTCTTTCTGTTAAAGCTCATCCGGTCAGCTTTATCCGTCATACACTTCAGCAACTACATGTTTTGCCTTCGGCAGATCTGGCAAAAGCAAAAAACGGGGATTCTGTAAAAGTAGCGGGGCTGGTACTGGTCAGGCAAAGACCGGGCACTGCCGGCGGTGTTTGTTTTATGACCATTGAAGATGAATGTGGATTTGCCAACCTGGTGATCTTTGAAAAACTTTTTGAGACTTATAGAAAAGCAATTCTGCAATCCAAACTGATCCTCGCGGAAGGTAAATTACAAATTGAAGGAGAGGTTATACATGTAATTGTGCAAAAATGTTATGATGTTTCAAAGCTGTTGCGTCAATTGACCTCACAGGAAAACACCGATTGGCCATCGGTAGCGCTCTCCCGGGCTGATGAAAGAACAGAATCACCGACCGACAAGCGAACGATTCCTCACAACCAGCCGGGGGAAACACTTTTTCCCGGTGCGCGTAATTTCAAATAGTTTAATAAAAGATACAAGTATGTAATTAGCCTGAAATTTTTAACCATTTGTAATAACTGAAAACCCAATAGAGTGCCTTTGTTTAAAAGTTTTCTAATAGAAAACCAACTACCCTTTTCTAGTTCAGAAGTTGAAATAAAATCTTGAGTTTTTGATTCAGGTCATTTAATTCAGTCTGGGATAATTTTCCCAATAGCCCTTTTGCTAACTTTTTATCTATAGTTGCCATTTTACTGGTCCTGATAAGAGATGATTTTTTCAGTCCATTTATTACATTTGGCAACATTAATACATCAGTCGTTTCTGCCATTGTGTTTGGGTCGTTACAAAACAAACAGTAAGGTCAAGACCCGTCTCTGCCAGAACAACTGCAGGCCTAAGTTTACTACCACTCAAATCAGTAAACGGAAAAGTAATCAAAATGATATCTCCTTTAGCCATTGTAAACTTCCTTCAGGTCATCAGTAGTATAAATATCGTCTTCACTTTTCAAAAAATCAAAACTGGAACTTTCAGAAGCCAGCTTTTCGATCCCTTTAGTTAATTTATCATCCTCATATCTCTTTATAAGAAAATCTGCAAACACTGAAATTTCTTCTGCCTTATCGTCAGGAAGTTGATTGATTGCTTTTACAGTGCGTTCAATAATTTCTTTGCGGCTCATTGTTATTCACTTTGAAAGCTAATTTACGTCATCTTCTTGATGAAAGAAAGCAATTAAGATCGAGTTGGGGTCCTTACTTCTTCTGCGGAAGAATATTATAAGTAAACGGAATGATTTTGATTTCGTCCACTTTTACCGGGGACACTTTAGGTCCGCGGGAACGTTCTGACTGATCATCTTTGAAAGTATCATTGTAAAAACTTTCGAAAGAAGAACCGGCACCCCGGGAAACCGTGCGCGATTGAACGGCTTTCAGGTCCATGGCTGTTTTGGTGATCAGTATCTTCATGAAATCTTTTCCATAAGGCGGGTACAATTTGATGGGCCTGGAAACGAATGTCTGACGGGCTGCAATCTTATAATCTTCCGCTGTGCTGTTTACATCCCCCGGATCGGGCATTACCACGGCAATAGCATTGTCGGGCATTATGTCCAGCACACTTATATAAACGGGGTAGTCGTGCAGGTTGCGGACTTTGATCACAAACCCTTCATTGAGGGTCGCTTCATCATTGGCTTCATGGAAACAGATATCACCGCGGGCATCGGTAAAATCCTTCAATGTTTTACCGGGTATCAGCGAGTCAATACCGTTGATGGTCTTGATCACACCGGGAATAAATTCAACCTGGACATACTCAAACACCTTCGCGTCGGCGGGCGTGGCAATACTGCGCAAAAACTGGGCTCTTGAATATTGGCGAATCTGCTCAAAAATAGCTTCTGCATCTTCGGCAGACACACTGGACTGAGCCGACCATGGTTTTTGCCACAATATGCTATCATTCGCGGCTACCAGTTGCAGCAAATCCTGCTTCGATACCGGATCGGTCCAGGCGGTAATGGCAATATCCGCTGCATTCCTGTCGAGAGAAATGTATTCATATTGTTTCAGCTTGTCCCGGATCAATCCTGCTGCGGCGGCATTGGCCAGGTTGATCTTCACCGCCACACTCATATCGCCGAAACTGCGTGTTTCAAAAACAATATTATAAGCCAGTTTCGGCGGTATGGCTCCGCTGAAGGTTCCGGTTGACTTCCCCATCTGGGCATCGGTGATTTCACCCTCTGCCACCGGCTTCACATTCTTAAAATCGGTTACCTCTACAGGATATACTTTGAAGCGGGCGCCTTTTATTATCGAATGGATCATTCCTCTTGGAATCTCGATCGTATTGTCCGGATTCCATCGGGTAATTCGAATGATATCGGAACTGCGAATGAACTTCCCACCCAATACCTGCTGTTCGGTATTGCCTTCAATTTGCGGGTTTTGATAAGGTTTCCAGGACTGGATATCCGTTTTGATTTTTTCAAAAAGTATCTTGTAATTAATGCTTCCTGTGGTTTGAGAGATCGCCCGGCTGAAGGCGTAGCTTAATGCGCCGACTCCGTTATTGCCGGCATCCTTTGTTTCGTAGTTGAGTTGATCGGCACTGGCAGCGCTGATGACAACCATATTCGAGAGAAGTTCTTTATCATCAAACACGCCTTCATTCTGTGCGCCGCGCGAGCCGGTAATCTTTTGCGCATACCCTGGCGGTTCACATTTCGCTTCGGCGCCACGGGCTACGGCAATCTCCTGACCTCTTGTAGCCGTTCCCGAATGACAGGCATCCAGCAATACCAGCAGGCTGCCTTCCTTGCCAATTTTCTTTCTGAGCTGTTTGAACTTCTCGCCCAGTTCATCATCCCTGAAATGATTCTGTCCCGTGTATCCGCCACCATATCTCATATTGGCATTATAGGGAACGAGCGCTTCATCGTATCCATCCGCTTCATCCCCATTGTCGTCGAATACCTGTTGTCCGTGTCCGGAAAAATGAAAAACGACGATGTCACCTGCCTGTGCACGGGCTATCAGGCGATCGATGGCTTCCGTCATCCCTTTCTTCGTGGCCTGTTCATCACGAATGATTTCTATATCGTTCTCGCCAAACCCCTGGTTGATCAGGGTTGGCTTCATATAGTTCAGGTCGTTGATAGAGCTGATCGTCCTCCAGCCGGTAGTGGAATCATACTTGCCAATGGCAATGATCAAAGCCAGCTTCCGCGGCGCGGCCTGCGGAGGCCGATAAGCCACCAAGGCCAGCGAAGAGAGGAGTATGGTTAGCAGGTAGCGCATGGAGGGTTTATCGTTTTTCGTTTCAGGTTTATCGTTTCACGTTGATTGAAGGCGTTCATCGTTTAAGATTTATCGTTTAGATTTCATCGTTTAGATTTCATCTTAGCGCCTTCTTCGATCCTGAACTGCCAATGCTTTGCGAATTTTTAATTTTAACTTTTAACTTTTGACTTTTTACTTGAACGCTAAACCTGAAACGATAAACGCTAAACGTCTTGCGTTCCTGAACTGCCAATGCTTTTTTGAATTTTGACTTTTTACTTTTTACTTGAACGCTAAACCTGAAACGATAAACGTTAAACGTCTCTATTTCTTTATCAAACTAAAATTAACCGGGTTGGAGTTGTAGAGCATTTTCAATTCTTTTCCATCTACCAGTATCACTTTGAAAACAGCTTTCACTTTTGTGCCGGGGGTTACAGGTATTTCGGAATAAGGAATGAACATTTCGAAATCCGTTGGGCTCAGCTTGTTGGCAGAAAGAGTTTTTCCGGCTGCCAGTTTGAATGAACGGAAAGTAGCTACCACATTACTGATATTATACTTGTCGTCATTATCCATGATCGGGTTGCCATCTTCATCATAGAAAAATACGGTAAAGTATACCTGGCCTTCGGCGCCGGCTGTTTTAATGCTGAAAGAAGGATAGAGCAACAGTCCCTGCTTTTCCGAACTGCTCACAATACTCATCCGGGTGAAATTGCTGATGGTGAAACGGGGAACCTCTCCCTCGCGCGGACCATTCTTCGGATACAAAGCCGCGATGAGCGCCTTGTCTCCGGCAGACAGCTGGTTATTCCAGGGTACGCTGTATCCGTTGGTTGTCCAGCGCGCCAGCACCGGATAGTGCATGATCGAAGTACGGTCGTATGAAGTGCCATGTGTATAGGTGAGCGCATATTCCTGGAACAGGTTCACATCAACAGTCATTTTATCCCATCCCTGTGACTGGGCGAGTTCTTTATACACCAGGTCTTTGTTCCAGGGAATACCGGCCAGGGGGCTATAATGTTCGTGCAACAAACCGATGGCATGACCAAATTCATGCAGCACGGTTCTGTGCATCGCGTCATAAGTGGCAAAGTCGGTTGTATCAAAGTTCATCGTTTTGGTATCCTGGGGTACGCTTTGTGCCAGCTGACCAATCAGTGAATTGTGTCCGCCCTTGTTATCGAGGTTCACGCGGATATCGGCATCACCGGTTTCTACGAAATCGAACTTGATGTTGGCATAGTTCTCCCACTCTTTGGCATACTGTTTTACTTTTTCCTGGAGAGCCGGGCTTCCGGAAAGAAAACGCACGCGGAGGGTGGAGCCGTTGTCCCAGAGATAGTAGGGATCCACCAAACCACGGGGCGCGGCGGTATCGAAAGAGGCAATTTTAGGAGCCTGCATAATGGACGTACATCCATATTTCTGACCAATTCCTTTAGAAGAGGTTTTGGGCTTCTGGGCCCATGTTTGCAGTGCGAACAACATCAGTACAAGAAGTGCGGCACTTTTTAAGCGTATCATATTTGCTGGTTTTAGGAGTGAATGGTGAACGGGTGTTTTCAGTTTTCAATGTAAACATAAAAACCACTCCGGGGCTTTCAAATACCCAGCAGCCACATTTTTTACGCAAAAATGCGCGATGATTTTTTGCCAAAAATCAATAAAGATGTACTCTAAAACATTTGTGAAAGCCTCAGCGGGAAATAACGAGCTTCTTTACAAGCCGAAGCTTGTCGGTCTCAAATCGACAGTAGTAAATACCGGCCGCCAGTCGTGAAATACCCTCAATGGATACCACATGGGTGCCGGTACCAAAGTTCGAAGCGGCAGGTATATATCTTAACAGCCGACCCTGTTCATCAAACAGACTGATTTTTACCCGCTCCGGAGCGGTCAGCGTAAAGCGAATGAACGCCTGCTGACTGGCCGGGTTGGGGTAAACCTGCAAGGCAAAGCTTTTCGCCGGATCATCCGGCACCGTGCCGGGATCGTGAATGGGTACGATCAAAAAGCTCTCCGACAGGAAAACAGGCGTTCCGGTAAGTGCAATATTGGTATTCGCAACCGCCGTATTAATTCCCGTTACACTGTAATTCCATTCTCTCTTTGTGAGCGTGGGTGCGATATTCAGCGAGGCCGGAAATGAATAGGTGGCCGAGGGTGATTCGTTATTATCCTGCGTGGTACGAGCCCACAATACATAGATGTAATTATTGCCGGCATCTTTAAAGGCAGCCCCCATAACACCCGCAGGAATATTCATTGCCTGAGTTCTGGCATGATCATACACCGCATTGTGCAAAAGATCTGCCGTAGTCCGGAAGCCAATTCCGGAAGAAGTGTATTGTTGTCCGTACACCCCTCCATTGGTAAGGGGACCTACGCCTTCAAGCTTCTGGTAGAGCCCCATCATTTCGTAAGGATTGGTTGATTCTGCCAACGTTTTCGATTCGCCCAGTGTAAAGAAATACAATTGCTGAATCGCGTTCATCTGGCTTTCCACCAGCGTTTTCATCACATAATTGGTTTGTGCCAGATCACTGCCGATATAATCATCAAATGCTTTTCGGGGAATATTGGTTTCAGTACAGATGAAATACTTGGCGGGATAGGTACTGTTGTCATATCCCCTGTTGTGCAGCACAGTTTCCATCCTGTTTTTGGCATTGATGTATTCATCGGCAGCCGCGTCGGAATGTCTTTTGTAAGCAAAATTATTGATGCTGTTATCCCAGTATCTCAGCGCGTACATGGGATAGGTATGATAACTGACCACGTCGAAGTAAGCGCCACCATTCAATGGGTATTCTGCAGTTACCGAACCGTCGGTTGGATTATCCGTGTTTCGCAGCAATACATCAAGGAAGGAAGCAAAACCAATACCCCCCAGGGCGATATAGGCATTCGGGTCGATAGATTTTATGACTTCATAACTGATTCGCAGCAAACGGATATAATGATAGACCGGAGCGTGCAGGTTAACGAGGTCGCAGGCTTTGGGATTGTTCTCCCACCAGTTTCCCGGCTGGCCCGGGTCTTTCCATCCATTACCGCTGCCATCAAAATCAGGCTCGTTGATGATCTCCCAGAATTTGGTGATGTTCTTGTACTGGGTAACTGTTTTATAAACGTACAGTGCGTAGTAATTATCGTCATTTACCGGTGTGCCATTGGCCCCACCGTCCCAGATCGGTGTATAGAGATTGGCCCACAAAGAGGATTGTTGATTGCAGCCTTCATAATAGCCGGGATCACGGTGCGCGGAACTGGGCGACTGTAAAAAGATGGTCAGGTCTTTCATGCCCAGGGAAGCATAATGGTTAAATTCGGCCACCCGTATAGAATAACCCCAATAATCCAGGAAGTCTTCCGGAAGCGGGAGCCGTATTGATTTGGCGTTCAGGCCAGGCTGGTTTACGGAAGGATTGCCGGCACTGATGTTGGCAAGGGTCATATCGCTCCAGGAGGAGCCATAATAACCCATATTTGCGCCGTATTCAAAACGACCGGTATAAGTTGGAACTGTGGTGTTTGCATTAAAACTGACCTGGGCCTCCGTAAATATTACGCTACAAACCAGGACTACCACAAAAAGGGTGCGACAGGCATTTTTCATATCAGGTAAGACTGAAGGGTTTAACAGGATAATGATCGGTAGAACAGTGCAATTATTTTGCCAGAAAAAGAACCGTTTCGCGTTTCAGGTTTCGCGTTTCAGGTTTCGCGTTTATAAAATTCAAAAGTCAAAAGTCAAAATTAAAAATTTAAAAACGGACCATATAAGGATTAGTTTTGAATTCTGACTTTTGACTTTTGAATTCCATAACCTCAAACCAACGTGAAACGATAAACCTGAAACGATAAACTACCCCATTCCTCTCAAAGCAGACTTCAGGAACGGAAACCACTGAAGGGTGGAAATGAGTTTCAGCTCTTGCGGGAATGTTGTTTCATTATCCAGGAAACGAAAGATGGAAGAGGCGCTGTTGCGCTGGAAAAGACGGGAAAAGATTTCATCACCGGGCGGGTGTTTATCTTTCAGGAGACGCAACAATACCGTATCGTAAAAATGAAATCGCCCCGGCGAAAAAGAAAGATCTGTCAAAGGAGCCTGCTTCAGTAATTGTTGTATGATCCGGTCACTTTGCTTTTGAATGAACCGGAACGTATATCCGGTGGATGCTTTTGTTTGACCACCGGCGGTGCCAATATGAAAAACGCCATTCGCATGAAACGAAAATTGTCTTGATGTCATTGGGATCACACCAAACTCTTCTTCTGCCACTTTGAATTTACCAGGCTTTATGTATTCATCGATATACGATGAAAGTTGTTTGTCGTATTGCGCTGGTTGCAGCAGTTGTTCTGTAAAAAGAGTGTACTCTACAAGCGCTTTGGTTTTACTCAACGGTAATACATAAACAAAGCTCGCCCCCTCTGTTTGATCTATCCGAAAATCCATCAGGGTCGCCTGCGAAGGATCGAAGATGGCCGATTCTGTTTCAATCATCCATCCTTTAAAATGCTGCAGCAGATCGATACTGTTTGAAGATGGCGCTGGTTGATAAATAGAATTGAAAACAACCGCTCCTGTCTTGTTCACTTCCTGCTTATCACAAAACAAACCTCCGTCCCGACTCCAGTCGATATGACCGAAGCGCCACTCCAGGGAAGTAAACTTCTTTAATTTCTCCTGGCAATATTGATAGAAATCACCTCCCCTGATCATTTTGTAAGAATAATTGCCAAGATCGAGGGAAGAGGAGAACTGACGACTGTAAAAAGAGAGAGACCTCCACTGGTGATGAACGACCGGTTCAAAATATCCGGGTTGTTCTTCCCAAAAGCACCAGGTTCGGTCGTTGGCTGTTTTGGGTGATTTATCCAGCAGCAACATTCTTTTGTTCAAAAACTGCGGATGATCGCTCATTCGGCACAACAGGCTGAGCGCAGCTGCTCCTGTGCCGGCGAAAATATAGTCGTAGGAAGACATTCGGGGTATTATTCCGGGTTGCTGGGTGCATATTCGACCTGCTGTGCGGCCATCAATGACTTATCCCTGCGTATTTTTTCCCAGTATTTTTTGTGAACATACAACATCCCGAAAGATTCTCCATGATGTTTGTCGAGATGTTTGTGATGCATCTTGTGTGCCCAGCGGATAGCACGAACATAACTGCTTTTGGAACGGGTAAACCATTTAAATCGCTGATGAATGATCACATCATGCACCAGGAAATAGGCAAACCCATAGGCCATGATGCCAAAACCGATGGCCTGCAGCCAGTATATCTTGTCGAGTGTACCAAAGAGGATACAAAGGAAACTGGGCACGGCGAAGATGACGAAGAAGGCATCGTTCTTTTCAAAAAAACCGGGTCGCACTTTATGATGATCTTCGTGAAGATACCAGAGAAAGCCATGCATCACATACTTGTGAGTGGCCCAGGTGATAGCTTCCATCGCCAGAAAAGTACCTATCAACACACCTATATATAATAACCAATACATATCAGATCTTTTGGGTGACCAGCAGGTTTGTTTGCGCCCATTGTTTCACTTTCGGAAAAGCAATATGAAACCAGGCAGTGTACAAATCCGGTTGTAAAGTTAGGGATGATTCGATCTCGTTGAGAGAGCGGTATCGAAAGTCGGCTACCTCCGCCGGATCGGGTTCTATTTTCCCTTCATATATCCCGGCAAAAACATGATCAAATTCATGCTCGGTGAGGCCGTTGTCAAATTCACTTTTGTACGTGAAATCAAATATTTTCTGAATGGGTGTTACAAAACCCATTTCCTGTTTCAGTCTTCTGATGGCACCCATCCCGGTTTCTTCTCCGGGTAACGGGTGACTGCAGCAGGCATTCGTCCAAAGGCCTCCGCTGTGATATTTGGAAAGCGCTCTTTGCTGGAGCAGCATCTCTCCTTTCCTGTTGAAAATGAAAACGCTGAAAGCCCGGTGAAGGACCGCTTTTCGGTGCGCCTCCATCTTCTCCATCCGGCCTACCACCTCATCCTTTTCATTAACCAGTATAACTTCATTTTCCATACTCGGTACAAGATACATCAGTTGCCGGTAATCCGTTTGCTAACAATACCCGGCAAGACTTTCTATTAGATCATTTTAAGTTGATTCTTAACACCTGCTCTGAAGAGTATAAACGCTTTATGATAGTTGGGTATTCGGATACGGCTCTCCATAATTCTCGAGGGCTGCGTTTTCCTGATCTTGTTGAACAGGGATAAATAATATTTATAGGCTACATACACTCCAAACCGGGCCTTCCAGGGAAGCTTGACAATTCCAAGGTAAGCATGGTTGAAGTCTGCGGCTATATCTTCTTCAATTTTTCGTTTGCAATCGCCGGTGAAGTTGCGAAAATCAACACCGGGAAAATATACCCTGTTCAGGCTTTGGAAATCCGCTTTGAGGTCTCTCAGGAAATTAACTTTCTGGAAGGCCGCGCCCAGCGACTGGGCAAATGGCTTCAATTGCAGGTACAGTTCCTTTCTTCCTTCACAGAAAACATACAAACACATCAATCCCACCACCTCCGCGCTGCCGTAAATGTATTCATCGTAGCGGTCTGAATTGTATTGTATCTGTTTTAGATCCATTTCCATGCTGTGAAAGAAAGCCTCAATGAGCTGGCGATCGATATGGAATTCATTTACAGTAGACTGATAACTATGCAGGATCGGATTGAGACTGATGCCTCTTTCGATTGCCTCGAAAGTGTCTCTGCGAAACTCCTCCAGTAATTTCGTTTTGTCGTAATCGTGAAATGTATCTACTATCTCATCTGCAAAACGAACAAAGCCATAAATGTTATAGATCGGAGTACGTAAATCTTTATGCAATAAGCCGATAGCCGAAGCAAAAGAAGTGCTGTACTCCTCTGTGGTAATACGACTGCAAGTTTGTGAGACCTTATGAAACAATGACATCATATTCATCCAATTTACAGAAATGGCAATTGCTGTTAAAATCTAATTGTGTTTAACGTTTTATACAATTAACCTATGTTTTCTATAGACAAATTAAATCAGCCCAATGATTTAATGACTTCCATCGCCACTACTTCACCACTGATCAGGCTGGGGGGAACGCCGGGGCCGGGTACGGTCAATTGCCCGGTATAAAAAAGGTTCCTCACTTTCCTGCTTCTGCAACGCGGTCTGAAGATAGCCGTTTGCATCAGCGTATTGGCCAAACCGTAAGCATTTCCCTTGAAGGAGTGATAATCATTCACAAAATCCGAGTACGCAAATGATTTTTCAAATATGATATGCTCCTTCACAGATTGTCCGATATGCTTCTCAAATCTTTTCAGAATCAGGTCCAGGTATTTTTTTCGGGTAACGGCATCATCACCGGTTAACCCTGCCGCTACGGGGATCAGGAAAACCAGGTTCTCACATCCATCCGGCGCCACGCTGTGATCCGTTTGCGAGGATGCGCTTACATAAAACAGCGGTTCTTCCGGCCATTTGGGTGTTACATAGATCTCCTGCGCATGCTGTTCAAAGGGTACATCGAAGAACAACATGTGATGGCGGATATTGTTCAATTTTTTGTTCAACCCAACATAATAAAGCAAACAGGAAGGCGCCATCAGTTTCTTGTCCCAGTACTTCTCCGAATAGCTCCGGTGCGATGAAGGTATCAGTGATGATTCAATGAACTGGTAATCGGCACCTCCGATCACTGCATCGGCTTCGTATACCGACCGGCTGGTAACTATTCTTTTCGCACTGTCCGACTGTATCTCAATACTGGTTACTTCTTCGCCTAACCGAAAATCAACTCCCAGTTCCACTGCAAGCCGGTACATGCCATCAACCACACTGTACATGCCGCCATCCGGATACCAGGTACCGCCTACTATGTCGGCATAATTCATCAGGCTGTAAAGCGCCGGTGTATTTTGCGGCAACGCGCCGAGAAACAAAACCGGGAACTCCAGCAATTGCCTGATCTTTGGGTGTTGAAAATACCGGTGAATATGTTTACGAATGGAAGTAAATACATCTAACCTGAACACGCCTTTCATTACTTCCCAGTCGAGAAATTCGGTTAAGGACAATCCGGGTTTAAATACCAGTTTCTGAATACCAACCCGGTATTTGTAAGCTGCTTCTTCGAGGAAGCGGTCTAATCTGAGCGAAGCGCCGGTCTCCATGCTGTCGAGCATAGCCTTGAAATCATTGAGACTGGCAGGAATATCGGTGAAATCTTTATCCCAGTAAACGCGATAGGATGGATCGAGTCTTTTCAGTTGGTAGTAATCACTGGCTTTCTTTCCGAATTGTTCAAAATACCTTTCAAATACATCTGCCATCCAGTACCAGCTCGGACCCATATCGAATGTGAAGCCTTCCGCTTTCAATTGTCTCGCTCTTCCACCCGGCATTACATGTTTTTCGATAACGGTCACCTTCCAGCCTGCCTTCGCCATAAAACTGGCGGCCGACAAGCCGGCAAATCCGCTCCCAATTACTATAACCGATTTAGACACCCGTGTTTATTTTAATTGCGTTCGATCTGTTCTTTCAATAGTTTCCGGGCAAAGTGGATACGGCTTTTTATGGTACCCAGCGGCTCATTCAGCATCTCCGCGATCTCATGATACTTGTATCCCTCAAAATACAACTGGAAAGGATGCTTGAAAATCTCCGGTAAGTTATGAAGTGCCCACTGAATATCCTTCATCCGCAAATTACTTTCCGCACTGTTCGGTATCGCCACCGCCATGCTGTTATTGAGCAAAAACTCATTAGGCGATGAGTCGAATACCGTATGCTGTTTTGCCTTGCGACGGTAATTGTTGATAAAAATATTACGCATGATGGTGTACAACCACGCTTTAATATTTGTACCAACATTGTACTTATCCTTGTTGGAAATCGCTCTGTACAGCGTTTCCTGGAACAGGTCTTTCGCAGCCTCCGTATCCCTCGTCAACGTAATGGCGAACGGCTTCAGAAAATCCGCGTTGCTGACCAAAAGCTGATTGAATTCTACTGTAGACATGGCCAATTGTGTTTAATAAATTACGTATCGAAGTTAAACACAGATTGCCGAGGTAAAAAAATTTTTGTTTAATTTTTTGAATTAAATCTTAAACAGAAAATTAAATAATTGATTTCCAGCTATCAAGAGAAGGTTAAATAGCTGCTTCCAGAACCTCCTGGAGGGACTTTTTCATGTCCAGCCCTTCCAATCCCGGTCGGTTACCGCGCTGGGCAAGGTTACCCGACACGCAAATAGGGACATCCGAGGGGATGTGCTGGCGGAGGAAAGTGAGGTATTTTTCAATTTTATTGGAGCCGGGTATGCAGGTAATATGCGTGAAAAGCTTGTTGGGCTTCTTTGTTTCTGTAACAGACACCACATCTTTGGCGGGCACGTTGCTGCCGAGGTACAGCACTTTTACTCCGCGCGATTTCATCAGGAAATGCATGTATAAAAGGCCGAGTTCATGGTGCTCGCCTTCGGGTAAGAATAAAAGCACATGACTGTCGGATTGCATGACCGGGTTCATCTGGTCGATACCCACAATCAGTTTCTGTCTGACAACATTGGTCACCAGGTGTTCCTGGGCGGCATTGATATGATCGGTTTGCCAGAGAATGCCAATGCGTTCCATAAAAGGAAAGATCAGATGTGAAATGGTTCTTTCGATGCCTTTGAGCCGGATGTATTTGTCGATGGCCACCTCAAACTTGTCCACGTCGAGGTCGATCATATAGCCGATCAGGTCGTTTACCAGCTTCTCGTGTTGAGCCTGGGCATCGGTGAGGGTGTACAACTTTTGAACAATCTCCTGCTCATTCATCTTGTCGATGTGGGAGATCTTGAAGCCATACTTGTTAAGCAAGGCAATATTGAGAATGGTTTTCAGCTCGTCGGCGGAGTAGTAACGGATATTTGTTTCAGTCCGCTGTGGTTTCAGAAAAGAATACCGTTGCTCCCAGATTCGAATCGTATGAGCTTTAATACCAGAAAGGTTTTCGAGGTCTTTAATGGTAAATGCGTTCATGACATGATTTACAATCCGGGTTTAAAATTGTTCAGTAAGGATAGAGAAAAAACCTAAACTAAAGCACAGAGACTCGGAAAAAAAATAGAGCATGAAGGGGGAAAAAGGCTCAGAGTGTGGGATTTAAGAGTCGGCCACTATCAAGGAGGGCCTGAACAGCAGGCATCATGTGTGGCGACTGTCGGAGCGCTTCGAGGTGGCGGACATGGTGAAGATCGGTACCCAGCAGGTCCACATAATTCTTTTTAAGAAGGTATTGAGCCAGCTCCTGTGTGGGTTTACCGTAGTATCCCGCCAGGGATAGCAGGTTGAGCTGAAAGAGACAGCCTTTGTCTTTGAGATCTTCATAAACCTCCCGGCTGCGGGAGAGGTAAAGATATCGTTCAGGATGAGCAAGAACAGGCTGAAAGCCCCTGATCTGCATTTCAAAAAGAATTCTTTTGAAATTGACATTCATCGTTACAAAAGAAAACTCCACCAGCACCAGGTTATCTTTTATGGTCAGTATGCGTTCACTTCCTGAAAAAAGTATGTTTTCAAAATGATCATCCATCATGTATTCGGCAGCGAAACGGAGCGGCAGCCTGGAGGCGGGTGCATCCTGTTCCAACCTGGTGTAAGCGCCTTCAATGGTTTCAGGTGTATTGTCATACATTCCCATCAAGATATGCGGCGTCGTAATAAATTGCCGGTATCCCAGTTCCATCAAACCATTGATCAATCGCCTGGATGTTGCAGCATCAGGAGACCCATCGTCGATACCCGGCAACAAATGCGAGTGCATGTCAGTGGCAATGCCACTGAAATTAACATCGGGATAAGATTTCTTTTTGAAGATGGAAAACATAATTGGAATTACACTTTATACCGAAGCGTTTTGATAATTTTCCCGAAACTCCCTGTAAACGGATTCAATCCCTTCCCTTAAGCCAATCTTTGCGGTCCAGCCCAATTGATGAATCTTGTTTACATCCATCAATTTGCGCGGTGTGCCATCGGGCTTACTGGCATCGTGCTCAATGCCCCCTTCATATCCAACAATATTTTTGATCAGCAGGGCAAGATCACCAATGGAAATATCATGCCCCACTCCTATATTAACCGGGCCGGGTGCATCGAACTGGTGCATCAGAAAAACGACGGCATCAGCCAGATCATCGGTATGCAAAAACTCTCTGAGAGGCTTTCCGGTTCCCCAAATGGTAACTGACGGAGCATTTGTCATTTTCGCTTCATGAAACTTCCTGATCAGCGCCGGGAGAACATGCGACTTTTGCAAATCGTAATTATCGTTAGGACCATAGAGGTTGGTGGGCATGGCCGAAATAAAATGACATCCGTACTGGCTTCGGTAAGCATCACACATTTTGATACCGGCAATTTTCGCAATGGCATATGGTTCGTTGGTATCTTCCAGAAGACCGGTCAGCAAATATTCCTCTTTCAAGGGCTGGGGCGCCAGTTTGGGATAGATGCAGGAAGAACCCAGGAACATGAGTTTCTTCACCATATTAACATAGGCTGCATGGATGATATTTGTCTGAATCATCATGTTGTCATAGATGAACTCCGCGCGATAGGTATTATTGGCCATAATACCGCCTACCTTGGCTGCGGCGAGAAATACATACTCTGGCTTTTCCGCCGCAAAAAATTCATTGACGGCAGACTGGTTTCGCAAATCAAGCTCTGAAGAATTTCTCAAAACAAAATTGTCGAAACCATCTTTCTGCAACCGCCTGAGAATGGAAGAACCAACCATTCCCCGGTGTCCGGCTATATATATTTTATCCTTCTTGTTCATAAACAATATCGCTCTCCTGAATTATTCAAATTGATTTTTGATGCTGTACCCGGATTCCTTGAGGAGCTTTTCTCTTTTAAACAATTCGATATCGGAGGCAACCATCTCGGCAACCAGCATGTCGAGGTCGTATTTGGGTTTCCAGCCGAGTTTCTGTTGTGCTTTGGTAGGGTCACCAATTAATAAATCCACTTCAGTGGGTCGATAATAATGAGGGTCAACAGCTACTACCTGCTTACCGATGGTAAGTTGAAATTCCGGGTTGTTGCATTTCGCAACAACTGCTTTCTCCTGCTCATCCTTACCAGAGAACGCCAATTCGATACCCACTTCTGCAAAAGATTTGATTACAAAATCTCTCACCGTGGTAGTAACACCGGTGGCGATGACAAAATCCTCGGGCTTTTCCTGCTGCAGAATGAGGTACATCGCTTCCACATAGTCTTTAGCATGTCCCCAATCGCGTCTGGCATCGAGGTTGCCCAGGTAAATTTTATCCTGCATTCCCAAAGCAATCTTGGCGACGGCTCTGGTGATTTTCCGGGTAACAAAAGTTTCACCACGGAGGGGTGATTCGTGATTGAACAGAATTCCATTGCAGGCAAACATATTGTAGGCTTCCCGGTAGTTAACGGTGATCCAGTAAGCGTAGAGCTTAGCCACTGCATAAGGACTTCTCGGGTAAAATGGAGTCGTTTCACTTTGCGGAACAGCCTGAACCAGTCCATACAATTCGGAAGTAGAGGCCTGGTATACTTTTGTTTTTTTGGTTAGACCGAGCAGCCTTACAGCTTCCAGTATCCTCAAAGTTCCGATACCGTCGGCATTGGCAGTGTATTCCGGTGTTTCAAAACTGACGTGAACATGGCTCATGGCAGCCAGGTTATAAATCTCGTCGGGCTGCACTTCCTGGATGATTCGAATCAGGTTGGTGCTGTCGGTCAGGTCCCCATAGTGCAATTTGAACTGCACTCCTTTTTCGTGCGGATCCTGGTAGAGGTTATCGATCCTGTCTGTATTAAACAGGGAGCTTCTTCTCTTGATTCCATGAACCATGTAGCCTTTTTTCAGAAGAAGGTCGCTCAGGTAAGCGCCGTCCTGACCGGTGACCCCCGTAATTAGTGCAACTTTTCCCATATTATTTGATTACAAATTGTTTTATTTTTCTTAATGGTTTCAACACTAAAGTAAACAACCCGGGTCTTAATCCATTGAGTTGCCAGGCCCTTTTGTCTTCCCTGTTGGCTTTGATACGATTGCTGATTGAGGCATTGCTCGCTCCACCCGTTCTCATCTTTACCAGTATATCCTGCACATACCTCACTTCCATCTCATTTTTAAACAGGAACCGCAACATGATTTCATAGTCCGCGGCGGTCTTCAGGGTCAAATTAAAAAGCCCGTATTGTTCATAGGCTTTTCGCCTTACAAAAAAGCTGGGATGAGGCGGCATCCAGCCGTATAAAAAGCTGCGCTTTCTAAAGGAGCCAGCCTTCCAGGTTCTCACCACTTTGGAAGTGTTAAACTGACTTACATACTGCAGGTCGCCATACACCGCCTCCACACGCGGATCTTCAAAATGCTTCATCACCTGTTCTATCACGCGCGGGTGCGCATAAAAATCATCTGAATTCAAAATACCAACCACTTCTCCGCTAGCCATGCCAATGCCCTTGTTCATGGCATCGTAAATGCCTTTATCTTTTTCGCTGGTAACTTTGGCTACATGCGGGTACTGTGCAACGATCTCAAGTGTCTGGTCAGCCGACAGCCCGTCGACAATGATGTGTTCGATAGGCTGATAACTTTGAGCCGCCACGCTATCGAGAGAATCCCTGACCGTGGCCGCGCTGTTATAAGTAGCTGTGATAATTGAAATCTTCATAATAGGCTAATCGCACTTTACGATCTCTTGGTAACAATGCAATTTTCCATGACAAGCATATCCATATTGGTACGCAGAAAACACTCCAGCGCGTCTTCCGGAGAATTCACGATCGGTTCATTTTCGTTGAAAGAAGTATTCAGCAAAATAGGCACACCGGTTTTCTGACGAAATCTTTCAATCAGCTGGTAATACCGCGGCGTAACTTCCCTGTCAACAGTCTGCAAACGCCCCGTGCCATCGGCGTGAGTCACAGCCGGAACAACCTGGTGCTTTTCTTTCCGTATCGGGAAAACCTTTTCCATAAAAGGTACTTCATCCTGCACTTCAAAATACTCGTTCACATATTCTTTCAATATGGAAGGAGCAAAAGGCCTGAAACTTTCGCGGCGTTTGATCTTTGAGTTCAGCAGTTCCTTGGCATCATTGCGACGGGGATCGGCCAGGATAGATCTTCCACCCAATGCGCGCGGACCAAATTCCGCGCGTCCGTTGAACCATCCTACCACACCCGCATTGATCAACTGATCAGACACCTTATCAAATAGACTGGCATCATCCAGTCTTTCATATTCGATATGGCGTGACTGCAGGTATTTCTCAATTTCTTCATTGGTAAAACGGCTGCCGGTATAAGCAGACCAAACCGGTTTGGCCCTTGGCTGCTTCAACACATGATTGTATACATACAGGGCAGCGCCCATTGAAATGCCTGCATCATGTCCTGCCGATGGAATATACACTTGTGAAAAGGGGGTATTGCGCGTGAGTTTTCCATTGGCCACCGAATTCTGAGCCACACCGCCTGCAATACAGACCTGTTTGAGCCCGGTTCGTTTATGCAGGTGCGTGAGTATATGGAAAATGAGTTCTTCAGTAATTCTTTGCACCGAAGCGCCAAGGTCTTTGTGATATTGCGTCAGCTCTTCCGATTTCTTACGAGGCTGACCAAATTTTTCGATCATGTATTCCGAATACAGCGGAGCCACTTTGGGAATATGATCTTCTCCATAAGATACAATGCCATGCTTGGCAGAGCGGAAATATTTTGGATTCAGGGAAAACAGGCCGTCTTCCTGGAAGATCACCACTTCTTTCAACCTGTCGACATATTTCGGTTCTCCATAGGGAGCGAGTCCCATTACCTTGTATTCATCGCCATAATGCGGGAAGCCGAGCAACTGGGTGAAAGCGGTATAAAACAATCCGGCCGAATGAGGGAAATCGACTGAATCCAGTACTTCGATCTGGTTGCCTCTTCCGACGCCGATCATGGTGGTGCTGAAATCGCCGGAGCCATCAATCGACAACAGGGCTGCTTCTTCAAAGGGAGAAGCAAAGAAGGCGGAGGCCAAATGACTGCGGTGATGTTCTACCTGGTGAATCTTCTGTTTGATGGCGCTTTTATAGACATTGATATCGAGCGCTGCCAGTTCATCCTCCAGGGAGGAAACTTTACGGGCGTTCCTGACCCTGTCCAGCACAGCGCTCCAACCGCCGCCCGGATTCTTCAGCAGAAACAACAATTTCTTTTGCAGCTTCGCTTTAGGATCGCGGCCAATGGCGATATGATCGACCTGTTCCAGGGTAATGCCCGCCTCGCGCAGGCAAAACTGAACAGCCATGGAAGGAAATCCGGCCCAATGTTTTACTCTTCTGAATCTTTCTTCTTCTGTAGCGGCAATCATCACGCCGTCCTTAAAAATTGCGGCGGAAGAGTCCGCGTGATAGGCATTAATTCCGAGGATGTACATATTAATCGAAAATCTTTTTATATGCTTGTTTCAATATCGTGTCGTCGGCTGCTCCCGATGCCAGTAACCAGGCTCCTTTCGACCATTCGTTGTATTCCTGTTGCGTCCAGTTCACTGCTGTTTGCAAACTATCGGCAAAAAGGGCTGGCGAACTCAGCGGCAGATCCCAACCTGCTTTTTGCTCTTTCAGGTTTCGCCAGGGTGTCTGGTCGCTGATCAATGCGGGTTTCCCGTGATTAAGGGCTTCGAAAATGGCATGTCCGAAATTTTCACCCTGGGTAGGAAGCGCAAAGATATGCTGCCCGGCCGTCAGTCGACCCAGTTCATGAAAGGGTAAATCGCCTTTGTAATCGACCTGGATCGTTGAGGGATAAGAACGAATAATCTCCCCGCATTGTTGCCAGTACTCTTTATCTTCCAAAACACCCACGATCGTTAGCTTAACAGTACCTTTAACCTGCTTCAACGCTTTCAGCAGAAAGTCGAGGTTTTTAATGGGGTGAATACGCCCCACGAATATGATCTGCAGGCTTCCTGTTGTTTTTTCTATCGGCTCCCGGTATGGAAGCAGGGCTGTTCCGAAATTGGAAGCTACTGATACATCGGCATCCGGAAAGACTTTACAAACGTCGGCGGCTTCGCTTTTATCCGTTGCCAGAAAACGGATCTTACGGGAAATTCCGGTCAGTTTGAAAAAAGACAGAAATACTTTCTTTTTACCTGCCTTGAATTGCAGCGCCGAAGGCCTTAACATGCCTCGGGGCGAAAGCACCAGCTTGGATCCTGGCAATTTGTTGAAGTAAAAAACGAGCAGCGGATAGATGCTGAACGACTTTGAGAAAACACTATTGAGATACACAAAGTCAGGGGACAGGCTTTTTATAACATCCCGGATATTGGAATATCCTTGCCTGTCGGGAGAGGCGTAAAATACCTGCACGCCTGGAACGAAAGTCACCCACTGGTTGAGCG
>JBGAHR010000073.1:0-17967 GCA_044226045.1 Chitinophagaceae bacterium | reverse complement strand
CATTGCTTTTTTCAGAATTTGTACCAGGTGTTATTTACATGAAAGATGGATACAAAGCAGACAAATTTTTATTGAATGTTGATTTGTACAACAATGAACTTCTTTTTAAACATGAAGGTCAGTCTTTCGTTGTGGTCAACCCGGTAAAAGAGTTTGTTTTAACACCAATGACCGGAAAAAACATCTTGTACAGAAACGGATATCTAGCAACTGATCGAAACACTGAGAATACTTTCTATCAGGTTTTACAAGACGGCCCTATTTCCCTTTTGAAACTTACAAGAAAATACATCAAAGAAAAGAAAGAGTACAATCAGCCGCCCTCGAAGGAATTCGACGCAATGGAAACTTACTATATTGTCAAAGGAAACAGTATCCCCGAAAGAATCAAAAAAGACAGATCTTCCATCATTTCAGCCATTGGTGATCAAAATGGAAAACTCGAAGAATGGGCGAAGAAAAATAATAACAAATGTAAAACGGACGAAGAGCTGATTGAGTTGGTAAAAGCGGCCAATAGCAACCAGCTTCCCTGATTTCATTCGTACGTTAACTCCCCGATAAGCTTTTTGAGATGAGGATAGTCAGCAGATAGTTTCAGCCTCCTGGCCAATTCAAAATCGCGAAAGTCAAACCCGGGTGCCACCGTACAGCCGCAGAGGGCATATTCTCCGCCATCGGCGATGCGCGAGGCAAACCAGTTTCCAGCCTTAATGACACATTGAAAACTTTCACCCTTTTCAGGCTGATTTCCCAATAAATGTTCGGTCAGTTTGCCGGCTGGATCGATTTCATAGATCACCAGGCGGTCGCCCGTATAAAAATGCCAGATCTCATCGCTCAAGATTCGATGAAAAGCAGAAAACTGATCTTTCTCCAACAGGAAAT
This sequence comes from Chitinophagaceae bacterium, assembly GCA_044226045.1. Lineage (GTDB taxonomy): Bacteria > Bacteroidota > Bacteroidia > Chitinophagales > Chitinophagaceae > Endoryza. The sequence goes on along the minus strand of JBGAHR010000073.1, from coordinate 17,079 downwards.
AAATGCTGGTGCTGATATTTCGGGTTTTGTCGTCAGAAGTGGTTTGAATGTTGGTCGTAAGTGGCGACCGGTAGATCTCTTTAAACGATCCTCCTTCGACATGACGTGACAGTCCAAGATGTTCAATCCAGAAACGGGCGGTATAACGCATGTCAGAGTTCGATTTGTATCACTTTATTCCTCGCTCCCCAATACCAGGCCCTGAGTGAATCTTTGGCCCGGGTAGTGTCTTTGAATTCGACTGGCAACAGCACAAAAATCTTATAGGTGGAGTCGACCGTTTCCAATTGATAGCGGGTATTCATTGTCTTTAGCAGGGCAATGCGATTCTCCGCTCGGCGCTTGTTGTTTGTTATTTCACATATAAACTTGATCCCTGCCGCAGGTGCTGCAGTTACCACCGGTGGCCTGGCTATCGTATCTTTCGCAGCCGGCTGGACGCTGTCCGGACTGGCATTTTGTGGATTTTCAGGTTGTACCGGGCCGGGGTTTATCTGCGTGGATATTTCAGGTGTGTTGTTGGTCTTTTTTGAGTAAAGCAGATACCCTCCCCATACGATCACGGCCAGCCCCAGGACAATTCCCCCCATAATCAATAACTTTCTCAACACCAGGGTAGCCGGTTTGGCTGAGGTCATTTCTGAAGGATAAAGGGGCTTTCGTTCCGAATGCCTTTCTTCGACTCTTTCGGACTGAAGGCTTTCCATTCGTTCTGAAAGTGCCAGGCCATGGCTGAATTCCAGAACGCCCTCACGACCTTTTTGCAGGGTGCCGATCCCTTCAAAATAGAAGGGCTTGCCGATATTGAGAAGCAGTTTACAGTCCGCCAGAAAGGAATCGAGGTCAGATTCCGCCAGGGGCTTTATCTTGCCCGTTTTACTACGGATATAATCGATGAGTTCATCAGACGCCTGCGGGCGAGCCTTGGAAGAAAATTCGATGGATTGAAGGAATTCTGTAAAATTCTTGTCGCCCGGTTCGGGAATGGCTACCCCTTCCGGAATGCTAAACCGGCCGATACCCGGAATTTCCAGGTGGCGGTTGGTATACAGGAATTGGGTTAGGAGTGTAGCTATTTTCAAGGTAAAATGGATTTTAACACAATTTACAGATTAATTGTAAACGTACTGGTTGAACATATTATTTTTGCGGTCCGTCTGCAGGCCTTTAAAATCAATAATTATGCTCAGTGAAGATGAGAAAAAATACCTGGTATACTGGGAGGCTAACAGGGAAAGAGAAAAGAAAATCGTAAAACAGCTGATTATCGGCGTTCCGATGGGGCTGATTTTTGCGATTCCGATTCTCATCGCTGTATTTTCCAGCAAATTTTGGTATAAAAGGGCCGATGCTGTCGCAAATACCCAGACCAGTCCTGTGGTTTTAGTCATTGCCATTTTCGTAATAACCGCATTTGTGGCAATATTTTACAAGCGCCATCAATGGGAAATGAAAGAGCAGCAATACCAGGAGATTAAAAACAAGGAAAAAAGAGAGTCGGGAACGGCTTAAATGCAGCGATAGAGACCTGCTCGCTGTCAATGGAACGAAGTTTTATATGTTACAAAAAAGAATAAATATGAGATTATCCGCAGTGGTTTTGGTATGTGTATCGATGTTTTTTACAGGCTGTTTTAAATCTTCTTCGAGCTGTCCCTATAAACTGTCTGGCAAAACGGCCCCGGTGTCTGAGGAGCAGGCCCTGGCCACTTATCTGAATACGAACTCCATCAATGCCGTGAAGCATGGCAGCAATATGTATTATGAGATCATCACACCAGGCAGTGGTGGTTACCCCGATCAATGTTCCAATATTCAAATCAGTTATTCAGGAAAGCTGACCAATGGCAGTGTGTTCGATGCGCAGAACAATGTGATCTTTACATTGGGTTCGCTCATTGAAGGATGGAAGATCGGTCTTCCCCTGATCCAGAAAGGCGGACGTATCAAACTTTATATTCCTCCAACGCTTGGCTATGGCGCCGTTGATGTGAAAGATAATTCCAACAACGTCATCATCCCGGCCAATTCCATTCTGATCTTCGATATTACGCTGACCAGTTTCCAGTAAAAGAAATTACCCGATAGATCCATCTTGTGTATCATTGATGGATTTGATCTACTTTTACGGAAATATTTTCCTGCTTGCCACACGAATCGATTTCCGTTTTCGACATCTTTAAGATTGGCGTAGGTCCTTCCAGTTCCCACACATTGGGTCCGTGGAGGGCAGCTCAGCGTTTCGCGCATTCACTTCGTGAAAAAAATCAACTGTTCGAGGTTTCCTCCCTGCGGGTTCTCCTGTATGGTTCTCTGGCTAAAACCGGCAAAGGGCATGGCACTGATGTAGCTGTTCAGTTGGGATTGGCGGGACAGGATCCTGTTACGATTGAAGTCAATACCATCGATGCCCGCATAGCCGATATTCGGCATATGCACAAACTATTGCTCGATGGAGTGCATGAAATAGAGTTTAATCCCGATGAAGACATCGATTTCCTCTTCACCGAGTCACTCGAATATCACCCCAACGCCCTGACTTTCCTGGCAACCTTGCACAATGGCGATAACATCGCAGAAACCTTTTACTCGGTCGGTGGGGGATTTGTAATCAGGGAAGGAGAGAAGGCGACCCAAAAAGATAGTATTCAATTACCCTTCCCGGTTAACACAGCGGAAGAACTGCTTCACTGGTGCAGGAAAACCGGCATGTCGGTAAGTGAAGTGGTCATGGAAAATGAAAATTGCTGGCGATCCGACCAGGAAACCCGTCAAGGTATGCTGAACATCTGGCGGGTGATGCGTGAATGCGCCTACCGCGGTTGCCATACCGAAGGAATTCTGCCAGGTGGACTGCAAGTTAAAAGAAGAGCCGCTGAATTAAACAGGAAACTGCTTGGGGGAAAAGAATATCATGATATCGAAAGCTGGTTTGAAGCGATCCGTTCCGGAGGATCGGATTTCAAATATATTCTTGACTGGGTCAGTTGTTTTGCGCTTTCTGTAAATGAAGAGAATGCCTCCTTTGGAAGAGTCGTTACAGCGCCTACCAATGGCGCCGCGGGTGTTATTCCGGCGGTGCTTCATTACCTGGTTGTTTTCTGCAAAGAAAATTCAGAAGAAAAAATTCTGCAATTCATGCTGACCGCGGCTGAAATTGGAAGCATCTTCAAAAAAGGAGCGACGATCTCGGCAGCCATGGGCGGATGCCAGGCAGAAATCGGTGTGTCCTCAGCAATGGCAGCAGCGGGCCTCACAGAAGCGCTGGGAGGCTCACAACGTCAGTGCCTGATGGCCGCGGAAATTGCGATGGAACACCACCTGGGATTAACTTGTGATCCGATTGGAGGGCTGGTTCAGATACCCTGTATCGAGAGAAATACCATGGGCGCTATCAAGGCTATCACCGCTTCGCAACTGGCTCTTCAGAGTACCCCGGATTTTGCCAAAGTGTCGCTCGATACCGTCATCAAAACCATGTGGGATACTGCCCGCGACATGAGCTTTAAATACAAAGAAACCGCCGAAGGCGGATTGGCCATTCATATACCGATTAGTTTGCCGGAATGCTGAGGACGTTTTGCGTTTGACGTTTATCGTATATTGTTTCACGTTGATTTGCGCCTTCCAATTCAAAATTCAAAAATCAAAATTCAAAAAGTGAACCATAAGTGGTACTTTTTTTTAATTTTTCCTTTTGCCTTTTGACTTTCTTCAACGTGAAACCTGAAACGCGAAACGCTAAACGATAAACTAAACGATCGCCTCCACATCCACTCCCGAATAATCCCTTATTTCATTGTAGAGCGTTCCTCTTTCAATCGGCTGACGGCCGGCTTGTTTGATCAGGGCGACCAGCTGAGCGGTGGTCATGGAAGGATTCTGTTCTTCCGCACCAGCCATCGAATAGATCCTGGTTGAATCATCGATGGTTCCATCTATATCATTGACACCGAAAGAAAGCGTCATTTGCGCGTTTTGTCGTCCCAGCATTGGCCAGTACGCTTTCAGGTGAGGGAAATTATCCATATACAACCTCGCCACCGCATACATTTTCAGGTCTTCCAGGAGGGTTGATTCCGGCACATGACTCATTTCATTGTCGTGATTTCTGAACTTGAGCGGAATAAAAGTATTGAAGCCCTTTGTCTGGTCCTGCAGGCTGCGCAATCTTTCCATATGATCGATGCGATGCCCGTAGTTCTCTATATGCCCGTACAACATAGTGGCATTGGTATGCATCCCCAGCAGGTGGGCGGTTTTATGAATTTCCAGCCAGCCTTCGGCAGACACTTTATCGGCGCAGATCTGCTCGCGGATCTTTTCATCAAATATTTCCGCGCCTCCGCCCGGCAGGGAATCGAGCCCGGCTGCTTTCAGATAAGAAAGGCCTTCTTCCACGGTCATTTTCGCTTTGCGGAACATATAATCGAGCTCAACGGCGGTAAATCCTTTGATATGCAAATCCGGTCGATGTTGCTTGATCTTGCGAAGCAGTTCCGCAAAAAATTCAAGGTTCATTTTGGGATGTACCCCGCCAACGATGTGTACTTCTGTAACCGGTTGGCCGTCGTACTTGCGAACAATATCCAGCATCTGTTCGGTGGTCAGTTCCCAGCCTTCTTCCTTATGCGCATACAGGCGCGAGTAAGAACAGAATTTGCAGGAGAACACACACACATTCGTAGGTTCAATATGAAAATTCCGGTTAAAATAGGTCCGGTCTCCATGCAACCGCTGTCTTACAGAATTGGCCAGGGAACCCAAAAAAGAAAGACTGCCCCTTTCAAATAGGAGCAGTCCTTCTTCCGGTGAAATTCTTTCCTGGTTGTTTATTTTATTCGCTATTCTTTTTAGATCTGTGTCTTTTTCGTTTTGAATAATCTTTTCAACCGCGTTTATCATTTCCTTTTGATAATTGTTTGCCTGATTGTTTTATCAGAATAAATTAATTCCACATTATACAGGCCATTCGCGTAACGACTCATGTCGATGGTAATGTTGCTTGCGGCATTACCGTTATAGCTCCTTGCTGCCACCATCTGACCGGTTGAATTCATCACCCGGATGGCGCGCAGGTTAGTTGGCGGAATTACATGACGCACTACAAAGAATCCGTCAAATGGATTCGGTGCGATCAGGAATCCGGACTGCTTCAGCTTCGCAGGTAAAGTAACGGTGGAAATGTCGATGTTATCGAGGAACAGGTTATTTCCCTTGTTACTGGTGCTGCGGAAGATGAACTGGAACTTCGCGTTAGCCGCCACAAATTTAGTAACATCTATCCATTCTGTCCTCCACTGGTTCCGGGAGTTTGGAACAAAACCCACAGTATCGCTGGCCGGGTAGATCGACGGGAAGTTTTTGTCTACTGTTGACAGATCCTCACCCCATTTTTTATAAACAGTGCGGAAAGTAGCCCCGCAATCTGTGGTCAGCAATACTTCAAGTGTATCCAGCGGTACACCGGTGCTTCCGGGGAAGCGGCCGGTAGCATTGGAGAGATCGAATTTGAGATAAACGGAGTCCGGATTGGTGATCTGAACCACAGGCGAGTACAGATCATCTCTCTTACCGCCACTATTAAAACGGTAGTTCCTGATCCAGGCCGATGCAGTCTTCTCATTGGAGGCCCTGTTTGTTCTTTCCCAGGTATAGGCACTTCCCGAACCGGCTACAAACCAGTTGCTGGGAGGGAAGGTAGCCGACTCAAATCCTTCCCTGATCGGATCCGGCAAAGGATCGAAAATGGTAAGATTCTGTTTGGCGGTATCGTTGGCCGGAGCCTGGTCAGCGAGTCCGTTGGGTTCTTTGGTATAAACAACAAACTGCAGACTTCCGCCTGCACTCAGGCTCACTGCTTTCAGGTCAACAAGGGCGCTGCTGCCAATGGGCAGCGATCCATTGAAGGTAACAGAATCCAGGGCGCCGGCTCCGAAGCGGTACATCACCTTCACTGTTTTCAGCGTATCCTTACCGAGGTTCCTTATCTGTACTCTTGGCGTAAAATTGCGCACGCAGAGTTTGCCGGTTGGATTCACGATCTGTGTAATCGTTGCATCCCTTCTTCCATTCTCAATTGTATAAATATTGACGTTGTCGATATACAGGTTCTGACCATACAGGGTCTTGGATTTAAGCGCGATCACGAAGGAGTTGGCGTTTCCAATCAACGATTTCACATCAAAGCGACGGTTGGCCCAATCAGCCGCTACCGGTACATAAGAACCGGTAAAGGTTCCTGCCACGGTTGCCAGTCCTGATCCACCGCGATTCCAGACACTTTTGAATGTGGATCCGCAATCTGTTGATACCAGCAGTTCAAGAGAATCGGCAAATGCCGGGTTCGTGCTGTATACTTTATAAGCCAGATCGAAAGAAACGATCACCGAATCGGCATTCGTAGAAGTGATAGCGGGAGAAACCAGGTAATCTACCTGACCCGTTGCATCATAGTCATAGAAACGCATGCGGGCAGAAGCGGAGCCGGATTTGGCAGCGAGCGTCGTTCTTTCCCAGGTAATGGATCCCGCATCCGGGTTGACTAACTGCCATCCGGCGGGCGGGAAGGTAGCAGATTCAAATCCTTCGGTTACTGGTCCTGGAATGCTGCCGAAACAGACAGTCACATCTTTGAATACATCAGAATAGGCATTGCCGCCACCCACTGTCCACATACGATAATAATTGGTGCCATTGACCGGTGTATTATGAGTGGCAGTTAACAGAGGTCCTTTGTAAATAATCGTTCCGCCGCCTGCAAGCGTGCTGCCCACAGTGAGGTTGCCCGATGGAACACCAAAGGAGCTCGATGAATTTGCCGCGATGATCACATCGGAATTCGGACATTTTTTGGTCCAGTTCAGCACAATAGTTGCTCCGGATGCAGATCCGGTAAAAGTCACCGGAGAGAACGGAGTCTTGATATTGGTAACAAGGCCTGCAGAATAAACATCCGCACCAGTTACAGACCAAACCTTATAAGTAAGGGAGGCTGAATCTTTCGGAACGGCCTGGGAGAAAGTGCTGGCACTTCCCTTATAGACAACGGTGCCTCCGCCCGGAATAACATCTCCCACATTCAGGGTACCGGAAGGAATACCGAAATTGGCATTGGTAGAATAAGCGATCAATACATCATCGCCGGCGGCATTCTTCGTGAAGTTAAGTTGAATATTGGGGCAGGCAAGGGAAGAGGAGAGGCCGGACACCGGCTCTACCGGTGGCAGGGCTATCAGTTCCTCCACTTTCTGAAGCGCCTTGAAGGCATTCAAACGACCGGCACCCAGCTTCCCGGCATAAGTAGACAGGTTACTGGGGTAATGGTTATCCACTGTAGCCATCAGGATGGATCGAATATCATCACCGGAAAACCTTCCGGGCGCACGGGAAGCCAGCAAGGCAGCCACTCCGGAAACGTGCGGACAGGCCATGGAGGTACCCTGGTAATAATCATACAGACCACCGGCAACGGTACTCAGCACTCCCGCCGGATCACCGGCAAAGGCCTGTTGACCACCCGGTGCAGAAATATCAACCCAGGTTCCGTAGTTGGAATAACTGGCACGTACATCACGGTTATTAGTAGCCGCAACAGACAATACTTTTTCGTAAAAGGCAGGATAGTAAGCGGCTTCGCTATTGGAATTGCCGGCAGAAAATATAACGATACCACCTTTGAGAACAGTACCGCCGCCATTATTGATAAAATAGTCTATTCCATCCAGCACAAACTGCTGATAAACGTTCGGGTTGGTATAACTCCAGCTGTTCTGTGCAATCATCGCTCCATTGTCGGCAGCCCATATAAAAGGGGCACCGAAGTTGGAAGCTGTGGCAGAAGGGCCAAACACTTCACAAGACATCAGTCTTGCACCGGAACCTGCTGTTCCGTCACCACCGGCCACTCCACTCACGCCGATGTTATTATTGGTTACCGCGGCTACTGTGCCACTGGTATGGGTGCCATGATCTCCGGGTTCAATGACGTTGGTGTTGTTGACAAAATTATAACCCACTCCCGACCACATATTGGCTGCGATATCCGGATGGGTATAATCGATTCCTTCATCGATGACTGCTACAATTACACCGGGATCACCTTTTTCCAGGTCCCATGCCTGCGGAAGGCTGATATCTTTTCCAGGCGTTCCGCCCGCCTGTCCGCTATTGGCATAATGCCACTGATCGGTAAATCTTGGATCGTTGGGGGTATAATTGAAACCGATCCTGGGGAGATTATCGGCCGGTTTCTTAAAGTCTGTAACAGCACGGTGACGGGTAACCGCGTAAAAAGGCTCGGCTACTTCGATGTAGTTACTGAGTCTGCTATACGCAGCAATCATTTTTTTGATATCAACGGTGGCTGGCACATCGAGTTGGTACCATCTGTCGAATCCCCAGAGTTTATGACGATCCTCAAAAGAAGAATTGCCCAGGATGGATTCAAAAGAGCGGAATGACCTGGCCACTTTGAACTGAACGTTCAATGCGTCGACCGCTGCAATATCGAAACGAATGAATCCATCTGCTCCTTTCTGCGGAACAGCTTTCAATACATTCGCCAACTCTTTTTTGAATTTGATGATGATTCTACCTTTCTCAATAGCCTGATCCGGAACATTGTCAAGATTAATAGCGGGACGTGAACCTTTTAAAACGCTTACCGGATCTTGGGAAATACTTGCGTAGGAGCATGCGATAAAAGTCACTAGAAGTAGAACTTTTCTCATAAGCTTAGTTGTTGGTTAAGGTAGAATGACCTATTACAAATATAACTTTTGCCGACTATCCTTCAAACTCTTTTTTTGGAGGTCTAAAACTACCCAACCACCCCGGATACAGGCTGAAATCTTACTGTAAAGCCCCTGCGATGCAACCACACATCAGGCAGGCAATGGTACCACCCAGCAAGGCCTTGAGTCCAAGTTCGGTGAGGCTTCTTCGCTGGTTAGGAGCCAATTGGCTAATACCACCGATCTGGATACCGATAGAAGCGAAGTTGGCAAAGCCACTCAGCACATAAGTGGTGATCAGTATCGATTTGGGATTGGTGATAACGTCTTTGTTTAACATATCACTGAAGGACACATACGCATTGAACTCATTCAGGATCGTTTTTTCACCCAGCAACTGGCCCACCTTTAGCATATCGCCGCTGTCTACACCCACCAGCCAGGCGATGGGAGAAAAAATATAGCCCATGATCATCTGGAAGGAGAGTGCCTTGTAAGGTGTATGAGCAGCAATTACATCATTGAGCGTGGTGATGCCCCCGATCTTGAAAAGAATCCAGTTCAATACATGTATCAGTGCAGTAAATGCGAGTAACATGGCGCCTACATTCACAGCCAGTTTCAAACCATCGGTGGTACCGATAGAAAGTGCATCCAGGAAATTATCACCCAGCTTCTGTTTGGGAATGGCAACGGAAGTGTTTACCGTTTCGCTTTGCGGGAATAAAATCTTTGAACAAACAATCGCTGCCGGCGCACTGAGGATGGACTGGGTCAGCAGGTGAAGCGCATAATACTCGGGGTTACCCTGCTTGGCGCCCAGGAAAGATACATAAGCACCCAGTACACTTCCGGCGGTATTGGCCATGCCGCCCACCATGATACAAAGCAGTTCGGAACGATTGACTTTTTCGAGATATGGCTTGATCATCAACGGAGCCTCTGTCTGACCAAGGAAAATATTGGCAGCGGTCGATACACTCTCGGCGCCGGATATCTTCAACTTGCTGAGTAACCAGGCAAATACATAAACGATTTTCTGTAAAATTCCGGTATAGTACAAAATAGCAGAGAGCGCGGAGAAAAAGATGATGGTTGGAAGTACTCTAACGGCAAAGATAAAACCCCAGGAGTCTGTTCTTACCTCAATCAGATTGGCAAACAGGAAGCGGGTGCTCTCCACTTCCACATCCAGCATTTTCACAAAACCCCTCGACACGAAATCAAAAAAGCCATTGATAAAACTGACTTTCGACACACCGAGGTAGAACGCGACCATAGCTACCACACCAATACCAACTACCTTCCAGTTGATCGCCTGCCTGTTGGAGCTGAATATCCAGCAAATGCCAATGAGAGAGGCCATTCCAAGCAGGCCGCGCAATACATTCTCCAGAACAGGGTTCATGAAAGTTCGTTTTGGTTAAGCATTAGCTGGCAATATAGTAAAAAACAACAGAGTGTCATTTTTTTCCCTGTCCGGTTTTGCGATCGGTTAGTTAACGGATATAAAAAATAAAAACCCCATTCTTTTCAGTGAATGGGGTTTTTCAAAAGTTATCCGATCAGGGTTAGATATGCTGTTCGATTTTCTTAACGAAGTTTCCTTTCGGTTGTGCACCTACCAGCTTGTCCACTACTTTGCCACCTTTAATGAAAAGGATGGCCGGTATGGAAGTGACTCCATAGTTGATGGAGAGTTGAGGGTTGTGATCCACATTTACCTTACCTACATTGATCTTTCCATCATATTCTTTAGATAATTCTTCGATAACGGGTCCGATCGCTCTGCAGGGTCCGCACCATTCTGCCCAAAAGTCCACTACAGTTAATTTATCGGAGGCAATGACTTTCTCCTGAAAATTGGAATCGGTAAATTCTAGAGCCATAAAATTGATTTTAATTTTTTTATTTGTTGTTTTTGTTTACAGGTATAAGGGGGCAAATTTACAGCCACCTCCCTTAACACGCAATGCTGGCACAAAGTTGTGCAAAACTTGTCATTTGCGCAGGTCAACGGGCTTACATTCCTGTTAAAACGACCGATTTCTCTTATTAATGTCTGTGAAGCAGTCGATTGAAAAGTTTGGCCTTAACTTTCCTTTAGCAACAGAACGGCTGTCTGTTGCCAGGTTTGTAGTTAATTGCTGACAACCTGCACTTCCAACTCGGGGCTGTTCACCAGAAACTGTGCCATCTCCTCATTCATCTCAAAATTGTTCTCCATGGTAAACATGCTCACTTTATGCCGCAGTTTGGATTCACGGACATTGATCTTGATGCCGGATTTACCGCGATGATACTTGATATTCTTTTCGAGGAAGCCAATCATCTGTTCGGTGATAAAACGGGCTTCAATATTTATGATAAGTTGTTTGGTGAGGATTTGCTTGATGCTTTCCAACAGGATAATGCCTGTTACCTTGAACTCAAACTCATTCTCCTTTCCCCAGCGGGTTTTGAAATGACCGGTCAGAAACAGGTTCTTTCCTTTTTCAAGATAATTGGAGAAGCGAACATAATCATCGCTCCATAACATGAATTCGCTCTTACCGCTGAAATCCTCAATCACAAAGGATCCAAAGTTCCGGCCTGTTTTGGTTACCCGGTGTTGGGCATCCACCACGAGCCCGGCCAGCCGATAAGTCTTGCCCGGATTGGCCTGTAAACCCACAGCTTCTTTTATCTCATTAAAATCCTGCAACCCGGTGATACCATAGTGCTGTATTTCGAATTTGAAATGATCGAGGGGATGACCACTCATAAACATTCCCGTGACTTCCTTTTCATGATCGAGTAATTCGGTCAGCGTCCAGGCTTCGCAGGCAGGTAACTTGGGAGGAGGGACTTCCATCACAGAGGGAAGATCGCCAAAAAGCGTATTGGTGGTACCGGCGGCCAGGTTGCTGGTTGCCTGTCCCCAGGCAATGAGTCTTTCGATTCCATTCCGGTTTTCACCCGGTACAGTAAAGAAATACTGAGCGCGGTGTAGATCGCGGAAACAATCAAACGCGCCCGCATACACGAGGCTTTCAAGCGTTTTCTTGTTGACGGTCCGCTGATTGATCCGTTTGATCAAATCAAAAATCGATACGAAGGGTCCGCTGCGGGTTCGTTCTTCAATAACACTTTCCACCGCCGCTTCGCCCACGCCTTTCAATCCGCCCAAACCAAACCGGATATCGCCGTTTTCATTCACGGCAAAACCTTTTTTCGATTCATTGATATCGGGGCCGAGTACTTTTAATCCCATTCTTTTGCATTCCTCCATAAAGAAGGTGATCTTTTCAATGCTGCCGGCGTTATTGAGCACGGCAGCCATGTATTCACTGGGATAATGGGCTTTGAGATAGGCAGTCTGGTACGCTACAAACGCATAACAGGTAGAGTGCGACTTATTGAACGCATATTGGGCGAAAGCTTCCCAGTCGGTCCATATTTTCTCGAGCTTTTCAGCCTCATATCCTTTGGCCGTGGCGCCACTGATGAACTGGGCCTTCATCTTATCCAGCACCGACTTTTGCTTTTTACCCATTGCCTTCCGGAGTACGTCGGCATCTCCTTTACTAAACCCGGCGAGTTTCTGGGCAAGCAACATCACCTGTTCCTGGTATACAGTAATACCGTAAGTTTCCTTCAGGTATTCTTCCATGGCAGGTAAGTCGTAAGTGATGGGCTCCCGTCCATGCTTGCGATCAACGTAATTGGGGATATAGCTCATGGGCCCTGGCCGATAGAGGGCGTTCATGGCAATCAGGTCATCAAACTTGTCGGGTTTCAGGTCACGCAGGTACTTCTGCATGCCGGGACTTTCAAACTGGAAAGTACCAATGGTATCCCCGCGTTGATAGAGCTGAAAGGTCTTTTCGTCGTTTAAAGGAATATTATCGATGTCGATTTCAACGCCATGGTTTTCTTTAATCAGCCGAAGCGCATTTTTGATGATCGTGAGGGTTTTCAATCCAAGGAAGTCCATCTTGATGACGCCTGCGTCTTCAATGATGTTTCCCTCGATCTGAGTAACCCAAAGGGGCGAATCCTTGGCTACACACACCGGAATCAGCTCCGTAAGGTCTTTGGGGGCGATGATGATTCCCGCGGCATGGATGCCGGTATTTCGAACAGATCCTTCCAAACGTTCTGCCTCGTGCAACACCTGGCCTTCGGGAGTGGTATCTCTCTTGTAGATTTCTCTTAACTTCTTTACGCTCTCCAGTTCATCGGGGCCCAGGTTATCTTTTTCCTCCAGCGATTTTTCTCCTTCCTTGCTGGTCAGCGGCGCATGCAAAACGCGGCGTAGTTCTATACCGGGTCTCTCAGGCACCATTTTCGCCAGCGCGTTCGATTCTGCCAGGGGCAGGTCGAGCACCCTGGCCACATCCTTGATGCTCATCTTGGCAGCCATAGTGCCATAGGTAATGATTTGCGCCACCTGGTTCTGGCCATATTTGTTCACTACATAATCGATCACTTTCTGGCGACCTTCATCATCAAAATCCGTATCGATATCCGGCATGGATTTCCGGTCGGGGTTGAGGAACCTTTCGAACAGCAGGTTGTATTTGATGGGGTCGATATTGGTGATGCCAATACAATAAGCCACCACAGAACCTGCGGCGGAACCACGACCAGGTCCCACAAAAACACCGAGGTTTCTTCCGGCTTTGATGAAATCGCTTACGATCAAAAAGTAACCGGCGAAACCCATTGTTTTAATAGTAAACAACTCGAAGTCGATCCTTTCGGTTACTTCCGGCGTCAGATCGGCATATCTTTCCCGCGCACCTTCATAGGTAAGATGCTTCAGGTATTCCCATTGGTTGAGGTTGTCGTCTGAATGAATCTTGAATGATTGCGGCAAAGGGAACGCCGGCAACAGGATGTCCTTTTTCAGATTGAGGACTTCCACTTTATCGACAATGCGGTTGGTATTATCGATTGCTTCAGGAATGTCTTCGAAGAGTTTCTTCATCTCTTCGGAAGACTTGAAATAAAACTGGTCGTTGGGAAACTTAAAGCGGCGGTCCTTGAAATGAACATCGTCGTTCACAAAATCATCGTAACCGGGTGTGGCTTTTTTCTCCCCGGTATTTATGCAAAGAAGAATGTCGTGCGCGTTGTAATCATCCTTATCGGTATAATGGCTGTCGTTGGTAGCGATGACGGGAACGTTATACTTTTTTGAGAACCGCAGCAGGGTTTGATTGATGGTTTCCTGTTCCTTGATATTATGACGTTGCAGTTCGATATAATAATCTTCACCGAACATGTCCAGCCACCATTTGAATTCCTCCTCAGCTTTTTGTTCCCCATCATGCAGGATGGTTTGCGGAACGTAGGCTCCAATACAACAGGTGGTTGCAATCAATCCTTCATGATACTGCTCAATCAGGGATTTATCTATGCGCGGGTATTTGCTGTACATGCCCTCGATATACCCCAGGGAGGTGAGCTTGATGAGGTTTTGATAACCTGTTTTGTTCTTTGCCAGTAAAACCTGGTGATATCTTTCGTCTTTCTGGTCTTTGGTAAAACTTTTTTGAAAACGGTCTTTCACCACATAAAACTCGCAACCAACAATAGGCTTCACTTTCAGGGTACCATCCTCATTCTTGTGTTTATAGGCTTCGGCCACAAATTCAAAGGCGCCAAACATATTGCCGTGATCGGTTATGGCAATGGCGGGCATATTATCCTTGACAGCCTTTTTATAGAGACTTTGAATGGAGGCAGCTCCATCCAGCAGTGAAAATTGAGTATGACAGTGTAAATGGGAAAATTTGCACATAAGCTTAGGCACTTTATCTGTTCACAAATTTCTAATTTTCAATCCAGAAAATAAGGCTAAACTATCCACACCTTATTCTTGGCGCTGTATTTGCTATCTTTGCACGTCCCAATAATGAAGAACCTGCTGGTCATATCAACCTTAAGTCTTGCATTATGCAGTTGCCACCTCGTCAGGCAGCCTGCGGCCGCCAGACCAGCCGCCGATAACACCAAAAAAACCTCCGGCGATCAGCCCCGGTTCCTCGAAAACATTTCCATAAAAAATAATAACCGTACCGGTGCTGTGGTAAGCGGAAGTGACAGTGTCAGTACTTCTTCGGCATTGGTTGACCGGTATCCCGAAACCTGGCACAATCTGCAATTTAAGTATGCCATTTTACTGGATGTACCGGTGGAAGAAATGACCGATGCAACCCTGATCGAATTTCTGGAAAGCTGGTATGGTACACGGTACAAGATGGGAGGAACAAGCCAGGAAGGAGTGGACTGTTCGGCTTTTGTTCAGACCTTCATGATGACCCTCTACGGATTACAATTGCCCCGTACCTCAAAAGAGCAATACAGTTCCGCTGAAAGAATTTCAAAAAATGATTTGAAAGAAGGCGACCTGGTATTTTTCCGCACACAAAAGAAAAAGGGAGTCTCTCATGTAGGCATTTATCTTCGCAACAATAAGTTTGTTCATGCTTCTACCTCTTCCGGTGTTATGATCAGCGACCTTTCCGAAGATTATTACCGAACACGGTATGTGGGAAGCGGGAGATATCGCAACAGTGTCGAATCTTCGTCTACCTATTGATTTTTTCTTAATCCCAGTCTCTTGAGCACTGTATGAAAAACAGGAATAATGTCGGGAGAAACTTTCAGCATCAAAATACCGGCAAGGTAAATGACAATGAATAACAGGCTGCGTAGGAATATCCACAAAATACCCTGCTGATCCGCGAACAGCCACCAGCAAACTACATATCCAGCCATCGCCAGCAACAGCGGGTAAACAGATTCAATGGTAAATGGTTGAAGTCCGAATTTCCGGTAAAGGAATATATAACGAACACTGTTGTAAACAATCATGGCAATAAGATTGGCAATAGCCGGTCCGATTACGCCGAGATGCTTTGCCAGGAAATAGTTAAGGGGAAGAGTGATCAATATCAACAGTACGCCGGTTACAAAGTCAAATCTCCAATAGGTAGAGGTTGTAATAATCTGGGCATTCACGCCGGTACCCATATCAATGATACGCATCAATCCGATAAACAGAAATACATTTTTTGCATCCAGGAATTCCTTCTGGAGATGAAAAGTAAATACGCCATCGGTAAAGTTCAACCAGATCAACGTGAACATACCGGCGGAAAATATGATCTGATTAATAGATGACCGGTGATAGATCCGGCCGATTCTCGCCAGGTCTTTTTCCTTCCACGCCTGCGACACAGCTGCTATGGAAGCGGTAATGATGCCTCTTTGTGGCGCCTGTATCAGACTGGCCATGTTCTGCGCAAGGGTATAAACCGCAGCAAATGCGAGGCCGTCTTTCATTACCATGGCGATAACCAGCGAATCAAACATCTGCGATAAGGTAAGGGAGAAATTGGCAGACCAGATAAACAAAGCCAATGCCCTTATTTTCCGGTAAAATTTTCGGGAAACCTGGCTGACCTTAAAAGTGAAATGGAGTTTGCCGGTTCTAAGCAGAAATATGGCGAGTATCAGTGCCAGCACCAGGTAACTGCAGGCAAACAACTTGATGAACAGGTCAAAACTTTTTATAATGCCGAGGAAAGTCAGCACAATGAGCAAGGTTGTGATCAGCCGGAACATAACCTCCCGTAAGAAATTGGTCAGTATCGATTTTTGAAAATGCCAGGCATAGGCTTCCAGCAGGCTGAAATAGGTCAATCCAAGTCCAAACGGAAAAAGCCAGAAATAATACTGAACGAGCTTGGGTGAATTTTCCGCGTATTGTTTTAAAACCCATCCCTTAAATATCAATCCACCACAAACTACCAGGGCAAAACCAACAAGACTGGTGAGCAGGGCCCAGGTGATCATGTCATTTTGCTTTTCTTCCAGGTTGGAGCGGTAATAGGGATAAAACTTAATGATATAGGCCTGCATCCCGATACTCGATAAAGAATACATGACATTGGCAATGGCAATAAAAAGACCAGTCATGCCATAATCCTCACGCGCAAACCCGCCTTCCCGCGCAAACAAATAGGTATTGAGAAATCCAAGTGCAAAGCCGGTATACACGATTACCGATGAAATGATGCTTTGTCGCCTGATATTACTCATAGCGGTAAAGATAGGGAAGAAGAAAGGTTATTTATTCCTTGCGGTTGGCGATATAAAAATTGCGGTCAATGGCAAAACTGTCTTTCTTAAACCAGTCGGCATAGGTTGGCGATTGCTGCCACTGCGTGGTACCGGTTACCCATATATCTTTTCCGGCATGAATTTTCACCGGCATTTTAAATCCGGGTACACAGTTGGTAAATCGATATTGGAAGCCAAATTCACGCAGCTTGTATTCAAAAACCGGGAT
>JBGAHR010000072.1:0-18461 GCA_044226045.1 Chitinophagaceae bacterium | reverse complement strand
CATAGTTAGGAACCTATATTGATTAAGATAAAAGGATTTAGTTTCTGCCAGGCTGACTATTATAGAGATTGCTGAATCCGGCCGGCTTAGGCCGACTTTTTTAAAAACCTATAACTGGTTTATGGACTGATAGTAGTATCATGTGTTGCAGCGAATGATTTGTAACAAAAAATATCTTTATTGGTTACAACGGACATTCCATGAAAATTAATAAGAAAATAAAGAAAAGTATCGATGGTCGTCTTTTGAGGGACCCGAAGCTTTAGCCTGGATGCGCAGCCTTTTCCAAAAAAATAATCCCATAGTTCAAAGCCCGCCCGGACGGCATCCATTCCGGGAAGATCAACCAAGTTCCGCCCGGTCAGACGGACCCGACGGCAACTACCGTTCGGTAGGGACGTGAATCGATTTCTGTTAGGACGGACAGGCCCCACTCTCCATTTTTGATAAAAGGGCGATACTGAATTTCTATAAAAACCGCTTCAGCTCTGCCACACAAAGAAATGCTCCATGGCCGCTACCAGCTATAACAAACGCCGGTTTCCGCACAAATAACCGGTCGCAGCCATAAAATGCTGGCAAGACAGTACAAACTATCTGGCCTGCATGGTAAGCTTCGGTCTGTGTTGTACATTAGTGTAAAAACACCGCTATGGTGAATTTCCAGGAACGCCTGCTAAGCTATCCCCAGTATTGCCGTCAGTTTGCCTGCGGTGAATCGCTGATCACGATGTTTAGCTGTCCGCCGGAGGCGCGGCTGATGAAAGTAAAGACGGCGGACTTATGGTACAAAGAAAACTACATCCTGTTTGTACTGGAGGGAAAAAAGATATGGCATGCTGCCGATAAGGCTTATGAAGTGGGGGAAGGATCCTGTGTGCTGGTGAGAAAAGGGGCCTGCCTTCTCGAACAGTTTTTCGACATTAATTTCTGCATGGTGCTGTTTTTTCTCCCCGATGAATTCATTTGCGAAACCTTACGAAAAAGATCCGCGCCTATCGCTGCCCAAAACAAAACATGGGAACCGATCATTCATTTGCAGGTAACGGAAACGCTCACCTCTTTTTTTACCTCCATGTATGCGTACTTCAGCAGCACCACTGACCCTGATAAATCGTTGCTGGAACTGAAATTTCGCGAACTGATCCTGAACATTGCCGACAACCCGAACAACGAAGCGGCACTCGGGTATTTCTGTTCGCTGATGAGTGAGCCGCAAGCAGTTTCGATGGAGCGGGTAATGAATGAAAACTATTGCTTCAATTTGAAACTGGAACAATACGCCGCTCTCTGCAACCGAAGCCTGTCTGTATTCAAACGCGATTTTAAAAAATACTTCAATACCACACCAGGCAAATGGCTGCTGGAAAACCGACTGCAGCGGGCCCATTTGCTGCTTAGTCGCCAGGGCCGTAGCGTAGCGGAAGCGGCTTTTGAAAGCGGATTTGAAAACCTATCGCATTTCAGCCGCTGTTTTAAAGCGCGCTTTGGCATTCCGCCCCTGGCAGCGCGGCAGGTAATAGCCGTCTGAACCTCTCAGCAAAATCTCCGGCCTTCTGAGCAAAGGCTCATTCCCGGCGGGCCAATACTTTTGAACCCATAAACAACACAGTTATGGTAACTCAAACAAACATCAACCCCAATAAAGCCCTTTGGGAAAAGGGCGACTTTACACAAATTGCCGATACCATGCGGGAAAGCGGCGCTGCTTTCGCTGCCACATTAGGCATAAAACCCGGCCTGGCGGTGCTTGACCTGGGCTGCGGCGATGGCACCACAGCTATTCCGCAAGCGAAATTGGGCGCCAATGTACTGGGTGTAGACATTGCCCGTAACCTCGTGGAAGCCGGAAACCGGCGGGCGAGGCAGGAGGGACTCACCAACATCAAAATACAGGAAGGTGATGCCACCGACCTGCACGAACTGGCCGACGAAAGCTTCGATCTTACCGTGAGCGTTTTTGGAGCCATGTTTGCGCCCAAACCCCATAACGTAGCCAAAGAAATGGTACGCGTCACCCGTCGCGGCGGCCGGATCGTAATGGGTAACTGGATACCCGGCGATCCAACACTGGTTGCACAAATATTAAAGATCTCTTCCGCCTACACGCCACCGCCCCCGGAAGGTTTTATCAGCCCGATGTTGTGGGGAGTGCAGGATGAGGTAGTAAAGCGTTTTACAGGCGCCGGCATTGCAGAAGAAAACATTTCTTTTGCCAAAGAGACTTTCACGTTTCGGGCAAACTTTTCTCCTGCGGAATTCCTGCAACGCTTCCGTCACTATTATGGACCCACGATGAATGCCTTTGAAGCAGCCGAAAGAGAAGGGAAGGCCGCGGCCCTGCAAAGCGAACTGGAACAACTCTTCAATGCACACAACCAGGGTTCTTCAGCCGACGTTACTTCAATTCCGGCTACCTTTTTACGAGTTACGGTGATCCGCTAAAAGAGACTGCCTCGACTGCCGTTCATCGCATCAAAAACCGGTTTGTCCACCTAACCGGCACCGGTAGTCTGCCGGTTTTGCCGCCGACATTGGATAGGCCTGGTTTTCGCTTGGCCGACTCTGAATTCGCTGTGAAAGCAGCGAATTCACCGGCACTACTTTTTTGGAAGGAGCAGGTTCAATAATTCGTCAACTTATGAGTGGACTTTTTATGGCGCAGGCAGGTGATCTTGCCTGACACATAACCTAAGGCTAATGCCAGGGGATAATCCGAGATCCAATGAACCTCGGTATTGATCATCGCCCAGGCTGTGAGACCGGTCAGGGTATAGCCTAGAATTCCAATCCATTTCTTTTCGGGGTAGTTGGTGGTCAGCACAGTCGTTGTAGCCATCATTGTCGCCAAATGACCGGATGGGAAGGCATCATAATTGGAGGTGTTTCGCTGGTATTCTTTAAATGACGGAAATGGATGCCAGGCTCCTCCGCTTTGGGTGCTCATAAAGGGACTTTGTCTTCCCGTTATACGTTTCAATACCTGGGTGGTAATACCCATGGTGATAAAGGTTTCCGCCAGATCACCGGCGGTTTGTAAAGCCCTTTTATCAGAATTCAATTTACCATAGATAAAAAGACCCCCGCTGATCAGCATGGATGTGCTTCCCTGGCCCAACTGATACAACGCTGTATTGATGTTGCGTGGAAGCTTGATGACCTTGGTATCACCCACCCGTAGTACCACGTGGTAATCTGTTTCCGGATGCAGATGTATTTGCCTGGAAGCATCTTTTACCCCATCGGTTATCCTTTGATCAAGCGGTAACAATAAAGCCGTTGATGCCAACACCAAAGCGGTGCCTTTCCAATTGGTTTTTCTTATGGGAGATTTTGCTATTTGTAACAGATCTGCGGGCACATGGGTAATAAATCTCCATTTTCCAGGTTTATCAATCTGTAAAGTATCGGGTTGAAGGCGGATGAATGCAACAGTATCCTGTGCAGCCGCCGCAGCGCTCATGCAAACAATGAATAAAACTTGTAAAGTTTTAGGAAGCATGCATCAATTTAAAACTTAACTATCTGTGTTAAGCAAAATGGTGCTTTTTTACCAATCCTTAACCATAAGGGTCTGGCTGTTTTTACACTAAATACACGAATTACGCGAATTACACGAATTATACGAATTGGCTAATTCACTAATCACTGTTGTCCGGAGAAAGTGTCGAAGTCCAACCTATTAAGTTGAAATAATCATCTTTTTGCCACTTTTTGAGAAATGAGCCCCCTTTAGGGGAGCGGGAGCGGGAGCGAGAGCGGGAGTGAGAGCGGGAGCGGGAGAGGAAGTATACGAGAGAGGTCTTTTCCGGTTAGTCTCTGACGGGACTTTTTTTGTTTCGCCAAAAAAAGTCCCACAAAAAAAGGCGCCCAAAGCCGATATACAGCCCGGCTACTTTAGGGGAACGGGAGTGAGAGCGGGAGCGACTAATTCAATTAGTTCTTCGGTGGTGAACAGCGGTAGAATAAAGCCCGGCTATTGTTGAAATTCAGTTTGCTATTTATAGTTAGGGGGTTGCTGTTCATTGGCAAATTGGCCCATTGGCTCATTGACCAATTGCGCTCTCCGAGTTTTCCCCGGACAACAGTGATTCACTAATTGGCATATTGACTAATTGCACTCCATCCGTCATTCGTCATCCGTAATCCGTAATCATCATTCGCCCCAAACCTGAAATGTCAACATCCACCCCTGCTGGGTATGGCATAGATCACGTTACCGGATATGAATAGAATGAAGACTTTACCTTCTACTGAAGGAAGGAATAATTTCCAAGTTTTTCCCTTGTCGGTTGATCGGAACAGGCCGTCGGGATGCGTGCAAAAAAAGTTTTCACCGACCTGGATAATGGGAGACATAGAGGCCGACAATTGTGGGCGATTATTCCAAGTCTTCTTAATTGAATCATACACCACTTTGTTCTGTGGGCCGGCATCCAGCGACTGCCAGGTTTTACCGCCATCACTGGATATCGTTAACCCGCGGGTACCCGACTCTGACCTGGCGGTGATAGCCGCGAAGCCACCATTGATCTTTTTTACATCGAAAGCCAAACGGTCCCCACCGAACACTTCCTCCCAGCTTTCCCCATTATCGGTGGACCTGATGATCCTTCTCATACTGATCGCCAACAGTACACCATCCGACTCTGCCAGATGACCGACCAGTCCTCCCTTGTGAACCTGTTTCCAGCTTTTCCCGTTGTCGGCAGTTTTGAAAATACCTGTCTCGGTACCGATGAAAAGGCTGCCGTCGGCGGTCTCGAAGGTGCTGCGTATACGGGGATCCTGAACAAGTTCGAATATCGGCGACCATATACTCATTCCGTTTGTCTTTTTTACATTGACACCCCAATAATGCCGGGCGACCAATGTCGGATTAACGGGGGTAAGACCGCCTGGTTCGTCGGGAGAAATTTCTTTGGTCCAGGAGGGGGTGGATGTTTTGGATGCATTGCGATAGAGTCCATTTCCAACCTGTAAAAACAAACCCTTGTCGTTGACAAAGAAGTTTTTTCCGCTGATACTATCTACCTGCAGATCGTCGGGCAGTCCTTTGCTGATGTCTTGCCAGCTTTGTCCGCCATCGGTCGATTTAAAAACAATCTTTGTTTTTCCGTTCTTCGCCGATTTTGGGTCTGGATGGTTATTGGGGAGAAGGGTAGAGGTGAAGACCGTGAAAAGGAGCAGGAAAGAAAGGATGTAGTTATTCATGGCTTTGAGTTTTGTGTGATGTAGTAAAGGTATCCTGACCAGATGGTCGCAGAGAAATTTTAGTGGTAAAAAGATGTAAAGGGCCTGTAAAACGTTTGTAAAAGACCTTAAATGGGGCCGTGGCGTTTACCGTTTAACGTTTATCGTTTATCGTTCTAGTTGGCGGTTTGCAGTTTGCGGTGGCTTGTCATCCGTCATTCGCCATCCGTCATCCGTAATCGTCCTGGCTGTTTCATATTTAAGGGAAACGCCTTTTCCTTAAATATGGGGATCCATATTTAACTTTAATCGGTTTTGTTTAAATACTTGAAATTTAAGTTTACCTGATCGACGGGGAGAGTTGCTCGAATAATTTTTATATAGGAAAGAATATCAACATCTATGAAATTGTTTAAGCTGTGCTGCAATGACGCTGAATCGCTCTCACTCCCGCTCTCACTCCCGCTCCCGCTCTCACTCTCGCTCCCGCTCTCACTCTCGCTCCCGCTCCCGCTCTCACTCTCGCTCCCGCTTGCGCTTGCGCCATCGCTCCCGTTCCGTCAAGTTTCAACGCTGCACAAACGGCTCTTTGTTGAGATAAAACACCAATAAAGCAGGAAAAAGTTCCTCTTAATGTTCCAAAGTGCAGTTGGTAGAAGAAATAATCGACAACATTCGCGTTTTTAATGTAAATTATAAGGCATTCATAGCTATTACCAAACCAAAACAGCCTGGCAGTAAAATGACTGGCCTTCCCCCAACGAATTTCTTCAGAAGACCGGCTGTCATAGGCTGGCTGGTATTTTTTATTTTAATCACCGCCATGGGGGCTTTGTCTTACCAGCGTTACCTCCTTTTCAAAGAGGCGCGTAAAGGAGTATTGACAAACGCCGCGATGAATGCCAGGGATAAACTTAAAGCCACCCTCGACTACAGTGCTACTGCCACCAGAACGCTGGCATTTATTATCGACCGAAATGCTGGCAACATCAATTTCGATACGGTGGCCAAAAGGCTCCTCGACAATTATCGATTTGTAGACGCCCTTGAATTGGTGGAAGGGGGTACCATTACCAGGATATATCCGCTAGCCCCAAATGCAGCGGCCATTGGCTATGATATATTGAAAGACACGCTGGTTAACAAGGAGGCGGAGCGGGCGATTAAAGAAAAAAAAACTCTTTTATGCCGGACCGATCCGGCTAAGACAGGGCTATGTGGCGGTAGTAGGTCGCCAACCAATTTTCTCGGAGGGAAAATTCTGGGGATTTTCCGCGGCGATAGTGAAATTGTCCACGCTTATCACGGCTGCGGAGCTTGATAGCAGCCACAACAAGGACTTTATCTTTCAGTTGTCTAAAATTGATCCCAATTCAGGCGAAGAGCATTTTTTCCTGTCTACTTCGGGTAAATGGGTGGAAAGTGATTGGGTTTCGGTAGCCGTGGCGGAGGGCGACTGGAAAATTTACGCACGGTTCGTCAACCGGAAACTGGTACTTGCGCTCCTTCCTTTTTTCATACTGGGTATACTCTTTTCCGCCTCAGGCGGTCTATTTGCCTGGTATGGAGCGCGACAACCTTACCGGCTGCTTCAGTTGGTAGAAGAAAAAACCCGGCAGCTGAAAGTCAGCGAAGAAAGGTATTTTTCTTTTTTTGATAAGGCTTCCGATACCATTATAGTTACCAATTCGCAGGGGGTCATTACAGAAGTCAATAACAGTGTGTGTAAATTACTCGGCTATACCAGGGAGGAGTTGATTGGCAAAAACTTTTCAGACCTCCTGGAGCCTGCACAACTGGCGACCGATCCGGTGAATCTGAATTTTCATCAACAGGAAAAAGAACTGGTGCGGGAAAGAAGATTGGTAAAGAAGAATGGAGATATCGTTGAGCTCGAAATCAATGTGAAAAAAATCGATGGTGATAATAACCTTGCCATCGGCCGTGACCTGACCGGTCTTCGGGAGGCACAAAAACAGCTGGTCATCAGCGAATCGACCCTGCGGGGAGCATTCGAGCATTCGGCGATGGGCATGGCGTTGGTTAGCCCGGAAGGGAAATGGTTTCGGGTTAATAAGGCATTGTGCGATATGCTGGGCTATTCGCCGGAAGAGTTGAAAGGCATGCACTTCCAGGAGATCACACACGAGGAAGACCGGGAAGAAGGGATTGAGTTCATGAAAGAAGCAATGCATACCGATGCAAATGTCTATCGTGCAGAAAAAAGATATATCAGGAAAGGTGGCGAGCATATATGGGTCAATCTGAACGTATCATCCGTGCGGGATGCCAGGGGACAGTTGCTCTATTTTGTAACGCAAACCGAAGATATTACCGAAAAGAAAAAACTGACGGAACAACTGCAGGTAAGAGAAGAACAACTGCGCCTGTTCATAGAATACAGTCCGGCAGCGCTCGCCATGTTCGATCGTGATATGCGCTACCTGATCACCAGCAAGAGATGGCTGAGTGATTACGGCCTTGACGGAAAGCAGGTGATCGGCCAGATCCATTATGATCTTTTCCCCGACAATCCTCAACGCTGGCGCGATATTCACCAACAATGTCTGCAGGGACAATCCGCCAAAAGCGAAGAGGATAGTTATGTAGACAGGCAGGGAAATACCATCTGGTTGAGATGGGAGGTGCACCCCTGGCGGCACTTTAATGGAGATATCGGCGGCATCATCTTATTTACAGAAATTATTACCCAATTAAAGGAAGCGGAAATCAAATTCCGCAACCTGGTAGAGAAAAGTCTGGCGGGCGTGTATATTCTCAGGGATGGGAAAGTACTCTATATCAACCCGGCCCATCAGAAGATCATGGGTTACTCCCTGCAGGAGTTGCAACAAATAGGGAATGTGGAAGCACTCGTACATGAAGCGGATATTCCCGTATACCGGGCCAATCAACCGTCCGCTGCCGGCGGCAACAACTCGAGCCAGTACCGGTTAAGAGCCATCCGTAAGGATGGGGCCCTGGTTTATCTCGAGGTCACCACCTCGGAGATCATGTTCGAAGGAAAGCCTGCCCTGATCGGCACCATGCTCGATATTACTGCCCAGGTAGAAGAAGAGAAGAGAATCAGTCGCGCGGTCAATGAAGCTCAGGAACGGGAACGTATGCAGATCGGGATGGAGCTGCACGACAATGTAAAACAGATCATGGCCGCGGCATTGATAACAGTCGATTTTATTAAAGATCATCTTTCCAACGCGGAGATCGCCCGGGAAAGTCTGAATAATTTGAAAGAATATACCAAAGAGGCCATCGATGAACTGAGAAGGCTCTCTCACCAGCTGGCACCTGAAGTTGACAAAACGGAATCTTTCCGTGAACAGGTTGAAAACCTGGTAGCCACTATGAAAGCCGCCAACCGGTTTACGCTGAACATAGAAGTGCCAAACGAAGATACTCCCTTGCCGTTGGAAGTGCGGACCGCTTTCTACCGCATACTCCAGGAACAGCTCAATAATATTATCAAGCATGCTCATGCGAAATCTGTGTATTTACAGATGCGGTCGGATCCATCTGAATTTGTGTTGTCTATAAGGGATGATGGCCGCGGGTTTATACCCTCCCTACGAAGTGAAGGCATTGGGCTTGAAAATATTCGCCGTCGCGCCTTTGTATTGGGCGGCACTACCACCATTACTTCCAGTCCCGGACAGGGATGTGAAGTGAGAGTGAGTATTCCGGCAAAGTTGAGTTAGCTTTTTTTAAACTTGAAACTCTTTTACGTTATCGATCAGGTCGTATCCTGCTGACGTATTATCGCAATATAGCAGCTAAGCTGATTGGTAAATTATTGAGCTGTCCGGCAATTAGCGCAAATATAGAAATGCCGGGTTGTTACGGAAAACGACTGAAAATCAACTGCTCAACTATTGCTCGCCTTTTCCTGTCATTCAAACATTATTCCTCATCCTACCTCAAACATCATTTGATAGAAATTATTGGTAGCGCTTAAAGGTTTCAGTTTTATATAAAATGATTTTTGGAAGATATCGAAGGCGAAAAACTCATGACTGGCGACATTAAACTCGTCAAACATCAGTATATCGCCTTTTTTCAGATACGGATAGAGTTGAGATAATACAAAAATGGTTGCCGAAAAAAGATCGGCATCGAGGTGAATAACTTTCCTTTTATCAGATTTAAGTAGCTCAATATGGTCATTGATATAGGGTAACAGCGAATCCTGGAAGAGTCCTTTTAAAAAAGCCGAACGGTTTCCCAGCAGATGACTGGGGTTATGACTCATGTCGCCCTTCTTATAGAAAAAGCCCCAATCTTCCGGTAAGCCTTCAAATGTGTCAAAACCAAAAAATCGGGAATCTTCATGTAACGCGTTGTTCTGCCACCAATCAAAAGAGGTCCCACTGGCTACACCAAATTCCATGTAAACAATTGCCTCTTTTTCCTTCAGAGAATAATTTTCTGCCAGCCATTCATATCCTTTGAAACGATCAGGATAATGTCTGCCCACGCGAAAAAAATCATTGCGGGTAGTTTTATTCTTATTGGTGTTTACCCAAACAGTGAGATTGGAAAAATTATATAGAAACAGAAAGAGCTTTCTGAGCGGATAGAAGATATAGAACAATCGCGTATATAATAAGAAGTCTTTGGTGAAACTATTGATCTTGTGAAGCATGAGAAAAGTAAGTTTTGGCAAAAATAAGGGCATCTTTAAAAACCAATGGGTTTAGTTTTAAAAGGCGAGTTCTCCGGAAATGAACTCATCAAACGACTGCATTCTATCAGTAACAGGCATATGTTATTATTCGACCAGGATTTTGTGTTGGAGGATTAAATTTGTAAGCCAAGGTTTAATGAGTAATTTCATCTCTAACGAGTATCATTTTTTGAGACGGAAATGAACCTGTTTTTTTGAGTAGCGCATGCTGGCTCCGGTTAGATCATATTTTGCCGGGTAAAGTACTTGTTCCCTGTCGCATCTACCCACTCATTTTGCCCCATCGTCCCCTTATTCCCGTATTTTCGCGGCGGTAATTTCACTGTTCGAATTAAACCAGCCACGGAATGACTACCAGGATGAGCTCGGCCGAATTCATTGTTCTATCGGCCTGTACGATGATGCTGACAGCTCTGGGAATCGATATCATGCTGCCGGTATTTGATCAAATCCGGATCGCTTTTGGTTTAAAACCGGAGTCAACGGATCCGGCACAGATCATCGGCTTCTTCTTTATGGGACAGGTAGCACAAATCCTCTTCGGCACGCTCTCAGACCGCTACGGCCGACTGGCTATTCTCCGATTAGGATTCCCGCTGTATATAATAGGAGGGGTGGCGGCAGCCTTTGCTCCGAGTCTTTATATTATGTACTTCTGCCGTTTTGTGGCAGGTGTTGGAGCCTCTGCCGTATTCATGACTACCATTGCGGGGGTGCGGGATAGATTTGTGGGAGATCGAATGGCGCAGATCATGTCGTTGATCCTCTCCATCTTTTTATTCACTCCCATCTATGCACCCTTTCTCGGAATCGCCATCCTGAAAATCTCTTCCTGGCAGATGGTTTTTCTAACGCCTCCCATATTCGCGGCGATTATTTTCATCTGGTCCTTCCGATTGCAGGAATCCCTGCCGCCCGAAAAAAGAATACACTTCAACGGGAAAATATTTCGTCAGACAATCGGGTCGGTAATAAGTAACAAAACTTTTATCCGATACACGTCCATTACCACGCTCTTGTTTGTTGCGTTGAGTTCTTATGTATCGAGTTCGGAACATATTGTTGGAGTCATCTATGGAAAACCTCAATTATTCATTTGGATATTTGCAGGGATCGGCGCACTGATGAGCCTGGTGGCATTTATGAATTCACGATTTTCCTCGCGTTTTGGAGCGCGATCCGCGATCCGGACATTGCTGATTGCCTATACCCTGGTTTCTGTTGCGTTGACGATTGTAACGATCCTCTCCCATGGCAAGCCTCACATGGCCGTATTCTTTGTTTTTATCTCGCTGCTCTTAGCGATTAATCTCGCGATAGAACCAAACAGTAGTGCCCTGGCTCTGGAACCGATGGGTGATAAGGCCGGTGTGGCTTCTTCAGTCTATGGTACTTGCTTTTTCTTTTTCGGAGCCACCCTCGGTTCGCTGATCAGTTATTTTATGGTGAGTACAGTCACCCCATTGGTGATCAGTATGGCAGTGATTGGGTTGTTGTCGGTGATGTTGGCATGGAGGAGGTAGCAGGGTTTGCGGTTTTCGGTTTGCAGTTTTCGGTTTGCGGTTTCTCATTTCCCTCTCTGTTTCCGTTTTCCTTTATGTTTCCCTTTCTCTTTCTCTTTCCCTTTCTCTTTCCGTTTCTGTTTCCCTTTCCGTTTCCCTTTATGTTTCTCCGGCATACTTGCACCTCACAGCTCCCCGCGCCTAAGGAACGCCAAGTACGCCGAGTACCGCTAAGGACGCAAAGTCATAATTCAAAAATCAAAAAACTTCCAGATCGACATGCGAGACGGCGCTTTTTCTGCGTCCTCTGCCCCTTCAGCGTCTTCTGCGCTTTCAGCGTCCTCCGCGTTGACAGTATTCAGCAAAAGTATTATTCTCCCAACCATTTCTTGAAATCCGCCGCCCGGAGTCGGCTAACAATAATTTCTTCATAAGCTTCCGGCTCGACGGTCACTTTCAGCTTGCCGCTGAACCAGGTGCTGATTTTACCAATGCTATTGTAATTAAGAATGAACTGGCGGTTGGCCCGGAAGAAAAATTTCTGGTCAAGTTCGGCTTCTATTTCATCCAATCGTTTGTCGATAAGCAGGGTTTCATTGCTGAAAGTTTTTATGTATTGCAGTCGCTCCCTGGTGTAGAAGTAGGCGATCATATCGGCCGAAACCGAAGTAAGACGGGCGCCATTCCTGGCAAGAAATCTTTTCCGGCTCTTCTCGAAACTTTCGATCACGGCCAGCAGGTTGGAGGGAGTACTGAATTTGGGGCCGGTGTGTATTTTGCTGTACTTCTCCAGCGCATTTCTTAATTCATCGGCATCGACCGGTTTGAGCAGGTAGTCCACACTGTTTAGCTTAAATGCCTTCAGAGCATGTTCCTGGTAAGCAGTGGTAAAAATGATCGGGCTTTCAATGGTGGCTCTTTTAAAGATCTCAAAACTTTGTCCATCGCCCAGTTCGATATCCAGGAAAATCAGATCCGGTGCGGGTTGGGTATTAAAAAAGTTGACACTCGCTTCAATACTATCCAGCACAGCTATCACCTGGATGCCAGGCTTCAATTCCTTCAGCATGTTCTTAAGATGCTGTGCCGCGATTTCTTCATCTTCAATGATCAATACGTTCATAGTCACTTGATTTTATAAGAGGGACATTTACCGAAAACATCCCCTCTTTTTCCTCTATTTGTAATTTTCCGGCGTTCAACAGGCTCAGCTTCTTTCCCAGGTGCGCCAATCCCATACCTGTAAGGGATGCGTTGTTTTTTCTTTGAAGATTATTGCTGACCGTCAGGTAACGACCCTCCCGGTTAATGGTTATTTTGATATGAAGCGGCCTGGCGGTTGTTACGATATTGTGTTTGACGGCATTTTCGATGAGCAGTTGAAGGCTCAGGGGAAGCACTTTGTACGCTTCCGTTTCCTCTTCATCCAGATCAATGTCCAGGTACAGACCCTGCGGATACCGGTTCTTAAGCAGGAAAAAATAGTTCTTCGTAAACCGGAGTTCATCGGCGAGGGCAATGACAGACTGGTTGGTAGCATCCAGTAAATAACGATAAACATGAGCCAGTCCCTCGGTAAATTTCACTGCCCGGCCCTGGTCCACTTCTATCAGTCCCACAAGTGTATTCAGCGAATTAAAAAGAAAATGTGGTTGTATCTGCACTTTCAACGAATCCACCTGCATTTGCAGGTTGAGCTTCTTGAGTTCTTTCGCTTCCATTTGTGCCAGGTGCCACTTCTCTACAAAGAACAGGCTTTCATACAACGCGACCTGTATAAGAATAAAAAGCAGGTTGATACCAATGATAGAAAAAATAAAACTTAGGTTTTTTATGGGCAGATCCCAGATCAGCCAGTTCTCCAGGTAGATCCGTGCCAGGCTCATGACGATGGCATAGGGAACGAGTATAAGCAGCATGACCAGTTTCCTGAGCAGGTTGTCTTTCGTTTCGCCCCATTTTTTTCTGGCCCATAAAATCACCAGCCTCGTCGGCTCCCAAACGGTGAGAATGAAGAAAATCGTAGCAGCCACCATTTGCACCAGCAGCAATCCTCCGTTTTTATGCGGATAGAAAAACATAAACGCATTGAAGAAAATAAAATAGATGACGGCAAAAGAAAGCTGGCCATACACCCTGATTTTCCGGTCGCTGATGAGCATGAAGAGGCTTTTTGTAAAAATAATGGCCTTTCGCACAGATTACTGAAAAAATCAATTCATTTCAGGTGCCAAAAATGTCATTTCAGCATAAGAAAGACGACAAGGAATGCGCCAATTGGTCAATAAGTCAATGAGCCAATGGAATTACGGATGACGGATGGCGGATGGCGGATGAACGGGATCGTGCCAATTGGTAAATTGGTCGCCTCTCGCTCTCGCTCCCGCTCCCGCTCTCCCTTCCGCTCCCGCTCTCACTCCCGCTCTCGCTCTCGCTTCCGCTCCCGCTCTCGCTCTCGCTTCCGCTCCCGCTCTCGCTCTCGCTTCCGCTCCCGCTCTCGCAAGTTTCCCTGAATGCCAATGGCAACTCGGCAGGTACTTATCCTTGCGGCCAGGTGATCTTACCCGGAAAAGCGGGCGTTATCATTAATTCGGCCAATAATGATTTTCCATCCTACAGTCATTTCTATTTTGACTGTGGCCCGGCCGGAGAAATCATTTATTCTCCCGGAGCGCTGCAGGTTAGTAAATGGCCGGCCCCGGGTAGTACGGCAGAAGGAAGTTTTAACGGTCCTGTTTACCTAAACGATGATGTTTGTGGCGCGCGTCAAAAATTATTGTCGGTTCAGTTTAAAGTAACCCGCAAAAGTTAATAGTACGTAGAACCGTATACAACAAGACCGGCCAGCGTTTTTGATGAATTCAACCACGCGGCCGGTCTTTCTTTTTTCCAACGGATAATGCTCAATCAAAACCAGGGGTCAGGTTTTACCCCATTCAGAGCCTTCACATTTTGTTGTTGACAGGGAGAGTACGGATCTTAAACACCAGCTATATGAACGGATATTGATTTCGTTTCCATAATCCTGAATCGGTTATGGCTACTTGTCAGGAAGATTCGCAATATGCTCCAGGTCGGCCTTTGTCAGTCCTTTCCCATCCGTCAGGTTCCAGAGAGCGTCCTGGATAAATTCCTGGTCCAGGTTCCAGTCAGGATCGTGGGGCGGGAAGAGACTATACAGAATTTTTTTGGTCGACAGCCGACTGATAAAATCCTTCAATAACGGCGAAGTAGTTACCGGCCCGAAATGATATACCGCGCTTTCGGTGGATGGTTTCTTTTTAGCATTCAGGCAGGAAAGCATCAGGGTTACCTTACATGTTGGAGCGTTCCCACCAGGCTGACGAGGAGGAAGGGTTAAAACGATTTTCTCGATCAGGAGACCGTTTTGAAACTCTTCTGCAGCAGAAGTGATCACCAGTCCCGGCGGAAATTCAATAGTAGCCGGAGCACCCACGGAATCGTTTTGCAGGGTCATCTTGACTTTTACATTCGTGCCCTGACCGTCGTAGATGCAATCACTGGCGGTGGGTCCATCATCCTGGCCTGTTATATCACCAACCAGAGACACTCCAGGTGGCAGCTTGAACAAGGGACCTTCTGGTGAACGGTTGTCGCTGCCCATGCCTGGAATTTGTCCTGGTTTTTCTGCTGTGCCGGTTGAATTGTCCGGGTCTTCTTTTTTACAACTGGTTGCGGACACCAAAGAGAAAATAAGAAGTGCCGATAATAGTTGAGGAATCTTTTTTCGCATATTAAATATTGAATGTTGAACAAAAATTCCCCCGATTAAATAGTGTCAACCTGAATTTAATCGGGGAAATGAATGGGTCGTTTAATGATCAGCTTTTCGTGCTATTCATCATAGTTTGGTAAAGGACATCGTTTTCTTAAGTCCTTCGCTTTCGATCAGTAAATAGTATAATCCAGGTTTCAGTTCATTGACGGAGAGGCTGATATTTTGCTGGCCGGCCGCCACGGCATACTTTTTAACCAGGCTGCCATTGTTTTCATAAAGACTAAGTGCAACCTGTTTCATGGAAGGAGGCAGCAAAAGATTCACGCTCTCGCGGGCCGGATTCGGAAACAGGAGTGGTGTGCGCAGGTCTTTTTGAATGACCAGTAAGATGGTCTTTGAGTACCTGAATTGTCCGTCCTGGTCTACCTGCTTTATTCGGTAATAGGCCGGTCCCCTGGAAGGATTGATATGTCGGTAAGAGTAAGTGCTTCCGGTAGCATGACCGGTTGCTGCTATTTCTTCCAGGGAGATAAAATTCGTGCCGTTCGTACTGTATTCAACCACGAAACGGGAAGTGTTCTCTTCGTATGATGTTGCCCAACTGATAAGTGCCGATTCATTCTGTATGGCTCCCTGTACATAACGCCAGGTAACCGGCAACGTACCGGTTTTGTTAAACGCTGCATAGGCTGTCAGGCTCCAGGGATTTTGACGACTCCGGATGTAAAATGTATGGCTGCCCTCTGCCAGTGCAGTCACCGGAACTGATAAGGTAAGGTCTGCGAGGTCATTTTCCGGGCTGAAAGAAACAGCTGTGCCATTACCAAACCCCGGATCGCTGTCGAAAAAATATTCCAGCGTGATGAGTGGATCACGAACGGGCGCTGTGGGATAATCTGGTATCGCTGTGTTGTCGAATACGGCGGAATTGGTAAGACTCCATTTTCCACTGGCATCTTTTGTGCGTATATATATTCGATGGGTACCGGGGGCGAGGCCGGTTATCTGGGCCGCCACTGACTTGCCTGAAATGTCTGTTTCCGCAGTAACAGCGATGGGCGTTCCATTGCCGAAACCCGGATCGGTGTCGATAAAATATTCGGCAGCCACCACATTCACAGCAGGAGCAGCGCTCGCATATACCGGAAGGATATAATTATCAAAGAAGGCTGAATTGGTCAGGCTCCAGGTTCCATCGGCGTTCTGGCTACGCAGGTAAATGCGATGAAATCCATTAGGCAAGCCTGTTATGTCTGCGTTGAAATTAAATCCATTTATCGTTTGTGCCGGTGAAAAAGCTATCGGCTTCCCTAATCCTAGTCCCGGATCGGAGTCAATAAAATATTCCAGCCGAACCAGGTTCGAAGCGACCGGCGGAGCCGTAGGATAAGGGGTCTGTGAGCGAACGAAGACCGCCTGCATCAACAGGAAGGACCCAAAAACTACTTTCTTCATGATTTCCTTTTTATAAGCTTTTGGATTAGTTGTTTGAACGGGTACTCACGGTTACGGAGATGGTGGTCGCCGATGTTGGCACAGAACCAGGGACAGTGAGCGCGTAGATAGATGGAATAGGGGGAATACCACTTAACCGGTAGGGATCGTCTGTTCCAAACGGACCACAATCGGGTGTAACGCCATTTACGGTTTCACCCGCTCCGATAGCCGGCGAACCGGATTTTAATTGATACCTGCCATCAGAAGATCCTGTGCCAATAAACAGATTAGCCAGGGGAACATTATTCTGATTGCCATTGCCAGCCACCAATACATTACCTGTAGCAATATTGTTTTTCACCGTACAGTTGGTTAATACCAGCGACCAGCCATTCAGGAAAATATTATTGGCCACGTAGGAATTCGAAGTATTTACAGTGGACATGAACAGGTTATTCCTGATCAGTGAATTATTGTTGCTAAAAGTGGCAAAACTGCCGGTAAAGATGCAGTTCGTTACTTGCAGGTTTTCGAAGACGAAGCCGGACGAATTCATTTGGAACAAGCCCGCATAACATTTATTGATAACCCATCCGGACATTCTTGAGTTGGCTATATTGGCACTAATGGTAATAAGAGGTATGTATGAACGGCTGATAGTAATATTATCAGTATTGGAATTAGTGGCGAAGGTGGTAACTCTGATGCCCGAGAAAACTGATCC
This sequence comes from Chitinophagaceae bacterium, assembly GCA_044226045.1. Taxonomy (GTDB): domain Bacteria; phylum Bacteroidota; class Bacteroidia; order Chitinophagales; family Chitinophagaceae; genus Endoryza. The sequence continues at coordinate 1,164 of JBGAHR010000072.1, read as the reverse complement.
GCTACTCAGCGAATCGAGATAAACACTTGCAATGGTGGTTTCGTTGCTGTTTGACTGTAACCCCGTGTTTTCATTCAACAGGTAACCAGCACCGATAAATACCAGTCTTTTTGTAAGGTTGAACGCTGTATAAGCGGTGGTTCCGGGTTCCACATAAAGAGTATCACCATTCTGCACAGACGAACTGGCAACAGCCGTGGAGACTTCTGCAAAATCCCGGCTCACCCCCGGATTGTTGTTAATGCGCCAAACTTTGGCAGTAGAAACGTTTGATGTCAGTAACGCGATCGCCAGCAAGGTGGCGCAAAAAAAGAATTTCTTTTTCACGATGATTAATTTATTGATGAAGATTTAGCGATGATCATTTCAGGCACCTATCCGGCTCTTCATGTATGGTGGAAGGAAAGGATTTCAGGTTTGAAAATTTTATAAAATTATTCCTGATAGAGGGATAATGATCCTGCTGCTGCCTGAGATGTAGTTATTAAAAGTTGAAATGCTTTGCCGCGGCGCCAGGATGCATTATTCGGCTCTTCCTGTTACCGGTTACCGCAAGCTGATTGGAATTGATATTTTCTGAAGAGGATTACAAAAGAGTATAACAGTTGATCTGGTTGTCGGGTAGAGAATACTTCCCGGGATAGTTCAAAGAATCGTTTCCATTCAGCATATCATCAGTTGGGGATGGAAGTTGAGCATTTGAGCAGGTGACTGGAAGTATTGCAGTATGCAGAGATTAATTTCAATAGATGAAATACTTTTTTTTAGTAAGCTGTTGTTTTCAGATTTTCTCGACATCAACCTTGTCACAATCTGCCCTCAGCCTGAGGGATGCGGAGATGGCCTTTGCAAAATTATCTGCAGAGACCAGTACAAAAAGAGCTTTTCTGAAGAACCTGGATAGCAGTGGAGTGATCTTTAATCGCGGTAATATTGTCAACGGAGTAAAAGCGTGGTCCCGTGCTCCGGAAGCAACCGGAAAATTGATATGGGTACCGACTCTTAGTTTCGTATCCGGCGATGACCAGCTGGGATTTACCAGCGGCCCGTTTGAAATGCGCAACGCTGCCCTGGATTCTGTTGTGGGCAGTGGTCAGTACACCAGCGTCTGGAAAAGAAACAGCGAAGGCGAATGGAAACTGATGGCCGACCTCGGAACAGCTT
>JBGAHR010000071.1:0-19586 GCA_044226045.1 Chitinophagaceae bacterium | reverse complement strand
GGGCTCTTACCTGGTTACGGTTAGCTATACGGGATACCGGAAATTTATCAGCCAGCCCATCCTCATTCAGCCGGCTACCGGTGAAGTGAAAGTGCCGGATATCTTACTTCAGGTTGCTTCGTCGGGACTGGCGGAAGTGACCGTTCAGGCCCGGAAACCGTTTATCGAAAGGAAACTGGATCGATTGGTGATGAATGTCGAGAACAGTATTGTAAATACCGGATCAACAGCCCTGGAAGTTTTGGAAAAAGCGCCGGGTGTACTGGTTAACCAGGAAAGCGGTATCAATCTCAAAGGTAAATCCGGGGTGACCATCATGATTGATGGCAAACCTTCCCCTTTATCAGGTGCTGATCTGATCACTTATCTGAAAGGCATCCCTTCCGGAAATATTGAGCGTGTCGAGATCATTACAAATCCATCAGCCCGGTATGATGCGCAAGGGAATGCGGGCATCATCGACATCCGTTTCAAAAAAGACAAAAGAGAGGGCTATAATGGCAACCTGACTGCAAGCTACGGACAGGGTGTATATGCAAAGCCTTCCGCCAGTACCTCACTGAACTACCGGAAAAAGAAATGGAATCTGTTTACTTCACAGGCAGTGAATGCGCCAAAAAGCTTTACCGATTTTTATATCAATCGAAAGTTTTTCAGCGGAGGAAGCGGACCGGTTGAATCAGTTTTCGATCAGTTGACATTTACCCGTCAGCCACAACAAAGCCTGAACAGCAGGCTGGGAGTAGATTACTACGCCAGCCCCAGNNNNGTTTTCTGATCAACGGAACATTTTATAAAGGCAAAAGAGATGGCCTGAGTGAAGCCGCCATTGACAACGCACAAGGCGATCTGCAGTTCAAAAACATCACTTCAAACCTGGTAAACGATAAGCGCTATAACATCCTGAGCAATTTTAACCTGAAACATACTCTCGACAGTACGGGCAAAGAATTAAATGTGGATGCCGACCTGGGACGTTTTAATGCAAGGCCACAGCAGGACATATTCATTAACACCTATGATGCCACAGGCGCCCCTCTCACCGACGATCAGCAAAGAAGTGATCAGCAAAGCACCATTTATCTGCGCTCGGTAAAAGCTGACTATACACATCCCCTGAAGAAAGGCATTAAGCTGGAAGCCGGTCTGAAAACCAGTTTTATTAAAACCGATAACGACTTGAAATTTTTTAATGTAAAGAATGATTCAGAGACACTCGATCAGAACCGGAGCAATCATTTCATCTATACAGAGAATGTAAATGCTGCTTATGTAAACTATTCACAGGAATTTGAGAAAGCAAGCATCCAGGCGGGTGTGCGAATGGAGCACACTCACTCGAAGGGCGATCAGCTGACAACCGGACAAAACCTGAACAGGAACTATGTTCAGCTGTTTCCCAGCATTTTCCTAAACAGAAAACTGGGTAAGCATCATGAAATTGGCTTGTCCTACAGCCGGCGGATTGATCGACCCACCTATCGGCAGTTGAACCCATTTAAACTATTGGTCGATAACTACACCTATGTCACCGGCGACCCCTACCTGTTTCCTGTCCTTACGAACTCCTATCAATTCAACTATACCTATAAATCAAAATACCTGGCTACGCTCAGTTACCTGCGCAGCAGGAAATCCATTACGGATGTATTTGTTCAGGATGATGTAACCAAGATATCGACCCAGATACCGGCCAATATGCAGGACTTTACGCAATACGATCTGGCAATCAATATACCAGTCAGCATAAAAAACTGGATGAATACAAATATCAACGCCAGCGTCTATTATAACCACTACAAGAGCGAGTTGCTGGGAGGCAACCTGGATATGGATTTTGTTTCCTGGGATATAACGATGAACAACTCATTTATTATGGGTAAAAAAGGATGGAGTGCAGAAATCAGCAGCTTCTATCAGTCAAAAAATGTCTGGGGACAGTTCATCATTCGAGACCTCGCGCAGGTAACTGCGGGCATTCAGAAAATTTCCCGTAATAAGAAATCAACTGTGAAACTTTCGGTAGCGGATATCTTTAAGACCAACCACATCGCGGTGATTGTGCAGTACCTGAACCAGGATTGGCATACCAACCGAACCTGGGATTCGAGGTTCTTTACCGTTTCATATACCTATCGATTCGGAAAAAACACTGTAGCCCGCGCCAGGCAACGTAATACAGGCGTGGAGGATGAAAGAAGAAGAGCTAATTAATGTATCAAACCAGCATGATGACAAGATCATTGTTTTTTATACTGATAGCCATGATGGCGAATACCAACTGCCTGGCACAAACGGAGAACAGCACCCGGTCGCTGGTGAATTCCTATCTCAGGGCGGTCGGTAGCTATGCCAATGCCGGACAAGTGATCCTGGCAACGGGCGATCGGCAGATCGTTAATACCTGCTACGGATATGCCAGGGTGCAGGAAAAGATCGAGGTAACAAATGAAACCGTTTTTGAATTGGCATCCACATCAAAGATGTTCACAGCCCTCGCTATCCTGAAACTGGAAATGAAAGGACAATTACGGGTAACCGATTCAATGAGTATGTTTTTTCCTAATGCCACAGCAGACAAAAGGGGAATCAGCATTCACCAGTTGCTCACGCATACGTCCGGGATTCCCGGCGGCGACCTGGTGGAAGATTTCCAGGAAATTTCCAAGCAGGATCTTGTTGCCAAAATATTAATGCTGCCATTGAAAGCCGCGCCGGGAACGCGATTTATATACTCGAACGCAGGCTACAACCTGCTGGCCGCAATTATTGAAAAAGTATCCGGAAAAGAATACGGAACTTTTTTAGAAGACGAGATTTTTACGCCAGCCGGAATGACGCACAGCTTCATTAATGGATCTCCGCCATTGCAAAAATTAAAAACCGCTCATGCCTACCAGGGAACAGACGACAGGGGCGGACCCGAAAGACAGGTATTCAATTCCAGAACCTGGGGTGGTGGATCCGTTTGCTCAACAGCGGAAGATTTGTGGCAATTGAAAAAAGCGCTGGCCACGGGAAACTTACTCGATACAGCATCTCTTTCAAGAATGCACTCAGTGCAGGTAAAAATTGCATCAGATAATAATTATGGCTATGGTTGTTTTGTATACTGGATTGACGGTAAAAAAATTGTTGACTACATCGGTGAAACGGAGCGTGGGTTTAACTGTACGTTCCGGGAATTTATTGACGATCGAAGAACACTCATTTCATTATCGAATAGCAGCCAGCCCAACCAGCGCCACAACCGGTGGTTTCTCGATGCTCATTTGAAAAATTTATGGCTGGATAGCCGCCATTTTCAATTGCCGCCTCTCACCCGGAAACCAACAGAAGCTGCTCTCACAGCCTGTAGTGGACTGTTCAAGGCGTCAAACGACGATTTGTCGGTTGTGCCTTATGGCGACAACCTGCTGATAGAAGCCAGGGGTCAGGAAGCAGTCTGTTTTTTATACCAATTGAACAAAGAGCAGCAGCTTAAGGCAGAAAAAGTGATTCAAAAGCTGGATACGCTGATGAGTTCTTACAAGCTGTCCGGCAACGACGGTTTTCGCTCGGTGCTGGATGGTAATGATGCCTCCGACATGATAACAGAGAGAGACGAGCTCATTCAAAAATATGGCAGGCTGAAAAGCTACCGGGTATTGGGTGTAATCCCTGATACAGACCCCTTGTTTATGGTCGCTTCTGTTGAATGTGAATTTGAAAAAAAGACCATACCCTTTTTCACGATGTGGAACCAGGCAGATAGTTCTAAAACCATACTTGATTTTTATTCGATTGGCATGGAAACCCGTTTCAGACGAGTGTTTGCCTGGCAGGAGAAAAATAAATGGATCAGCTACGATTTCTTCCATGATGTCATTTTCAAGGATATTCTGTTTGTTCGCAAGGGCGTTTTACAAATTACCGATGCGGCAGGATCCGCCCGGTTTTCACGTAAGGAATAGAGACCGATACTAATGAAGGTTACGGAAACTTTATTGATATCGGTTTTCTGCATACAGAGGGGCCCGAATGTGAAAGCTGTTGACTTCAAACATGGCTATAGAAGCAATAACCGGATCATTGGAGGCCCTTTTTTTTCCGTTCATCCATACCCCCCTTTTGGGGTGATATGCAGGCATTGCCCGTTCTCTACTTTTATTTACAACCACGCCACAACGAAATATTCATAACCATAAATCTTTTTTAAATGAGGGGAAGTATTTTGTTCCTGTTATGTGTTGTTTTTTCAGTACTGGCTCAGGCGCAGCAAACAAGGTCAACAGCTCCGGCCGTCAGCGATACCGCCAGGAAGCCGGTAAGCAAACCCGGGCCTAAAACCATCCAGGAGTTCATCACGGATCGTGCCTCCCTAAGCCGCGGCCTGTTCACAGTATACAAACAGGATGATAAGTATTTTTTTGAAATTCCCGATTCATTAATGGGCCGGGTATTCATGGCTATAACACGTATCAGCAAAGCGCCGACCGATCTGGCCAATGGCGGCAAAGAGGTTAACAGGGAAGTGTTGCAATGGGAACGGACTAATGACAACCGGTTGCTGTTGCGTTGCGTTGGGTTTGTCAACCAAAGTAAGGATTCAACGCAAAGCATTTTCCAGGCAGTGCGCAATTCAAATGTGGATCCTATTGTGGGAGCTTTTGAGATCAAGGCCACCAGGAAAGACACCAGTTCGCTGATAGATATGACCGATTTTTTCAAAGGCGATAACCAGGTGGTCAGCCTGACACCGGGAATTAAACAGGTTTACCGCCTGACCGGCCTGGCTGCAGACCGTAGTTATGTTGGTTCTATCCGTTCTTACCCGATTAATACAGAGGTCAAAACGATCAAAACCTATGGGGTGGTGCAGGGGCCTCCGCCTCCGGGGTCCAATGTAATCAATCTGCCTGGGGGCTCTGATGCCGGTGTAGTAACCATGGAACTGAATACTTCCATGATACTACTACCTGCTACCCCCATGCGCAAAAGGCTGGGCGATTACCGGGTAGGTTATTTCTTTGATTCCAATAATAGTTATGCGGATGTTTCGCAGAAAGTAACCAACGATTTTTTTATACAGCGCTTTCGCCTCGAACCTAAAAACAAAGAGGACGAAGAAAAGGCGAGAAGAGGTGAACTGATCGAACCGGCAAAGCCCATCATATTTTATATCGATCCGGCAACACCCAGGCAATGGGTGCCCTATTTTATCCAGGGAGTAAATGACTGGCAACGTTGTTTCGAAAAGGCTGGTTGGAAAAACGCCATCATTGGTAAAGAATGGCCTGCCAACGACACAACCATGAGTCTGGATGATGCACGTTTCAATGTGATCCGCTATTTCGCCAGCGATGTGGAAAATGCAGAAGGTCCCCGCATCCACGACCCGAGAAGCGGTGAGATCATCGAAAGCCATATTTACTGGTATCACAATGTGATCAATATATTCAAGCATCTGTATGCCATCCAGGTGGGGCAAAGAGACAAGCGTGCACAGCACCCGGATTTTGAGGAAGAGTTGATTGGCAGGATCATTCGTTATGTTTCCTGTCATGAAGTGGGCCATACGATCGGGTTATTGCATAACCATATTGCCAGCAACGCAATCCCGGTCGAAAAATACCGCGATCGAAATTTCCAAAAGCAGTATGGCCTTACTCCTTCGATCATGGAGTATGCCCGGTTAAATTACATAGCACAACCGGAAGACAACATCGATCTGGAGGACCTCTGGTCAAAAATCGGTGTATATGATGACTGGGCCATTCAGTACGGGTATAAAATGATCTTTGACAAACAGGATGAATTTGAAGAAAAGGAAGTGTTGAATACCTGGCTCAGTGAAGCGCAAAAGAATCCCATGTTGCGATTTGGATTGCAGGAACATCCTTATGATCCGAGGATCAATAACGAAGACCTGGGTGATAACCAAATGAAAGCAAATGAATACGGTATAAGAAACATGAAGCGCATCCTGTCTCAACAACCGGAATGGACAAAAGAAGAAGGAAAGTTCAGTGACCTGTTGAGGGAAAGATACAGCATCATGATGGTTCAGCTCAACTGGTATTACAGTCATGTGGTAAAATATATCGGAGGAGTTTATGATAACCTGAAAACATCCGAAGAAAACGGCCCTGTTTATGAAGTAACACCCCGGGCCCTTCAGAAGGAGGCAGTCAGTTTTATGATTCGGAATTTGTTTGAAACACCCGAATGGTTACTGAATAGGGAAGTGATTGGAAGAATGCGGCCGGATGCCGGTGTGAACCGGATCAGGGCACTGCAGGAATCTTATATCTACAACATTTTTTCATTCAGCCGTATGCAAAGACTGATAGAAAATGTTGCCGTTGATAAAAATGCATATTCCCTGAATGAGTTGTTCACCGACATGCAGAAAGGAATCTGGAGCGAACTGGATACCCGAAAACCCATTGATGTGTACCGGCGCGATTTGCAGAAAGTGTACATACAGGCAATGAACGCCATACTGGAACAGAAAACCGCGGCGCCAGGTATATCAAGTTATTACAGCGTAATAACACCCGGAGCCTCCTTTCCGATAAAGGCGGATACCTATTCAGAGGCGAAGGCAAGCCTTCGGACCATTCAGTCAAAGATCAGGTTGGTACTTCCGGCTGTTACGGACGTAGCTACCAGGAATCACTTGCTGGACGTATCTGACAGAATCAAAAGTATCCTCGAACCCCGATAAAAACTTTTATTCGTTAGTGTCAAAGTTGCAAAGCATCAAACGCATGGTATGAAACGGAAGGAGCTTGTACATTTTCTTGGGACTTTGTTGGTTTCTGTTTTGATAGTAAGAGCGATGGCACAGGATGCCATGCCCTTTACCATCCGGTATGCCGGAACAGACATTGTATTGCCGTTCTCATACAGGAATAACGCCAACCCGGTGATACCGGTAATGGTTAATGGAAAAGGGCCGTACCGGTTCATGTTCGATACCGGCAGCCCCGGCCTGATTAAGCTCGATGAAGCGCTTGCTAAAGAGTTGGCTTTATCGGTGGTTGATTCTGTCAGGGCTGACGATGGAAGTGGGCGGGGAGTACAGGTATTCCCGGTAGTTCAGCTCGATTCCGTAAAACTTGGCCACTATGCCATCCTCTATCCGCAAGCCATGGTTCGTTCCTACAATCGAAGACCGGGAGAAGAGCTCATAGATGGCGTGATGGGGGTTGCTTTCTTTCCAGATGTAACACTCTCCCTGCTGTTTAGTACCAACCAGCTCCGTATCAGTCAACTTTCCCTGGAAGGACAGGAACATTCGCAGCCCATAGAACTGAACAGGGGAGTGCCTCGAATAAAAATAAAAATCGGTAATCGCGAATTGAACGCGGTTTTTGATACGGGTAATAGCGGCCTGCTTACGCTGCATAGTTCGCAGGTAACAAAGGAGATGATGCTGAATGATCCGGTAATAATTGGCAGAGCCCGAACGGTAAATAATGAATTCGAGATTAAGCAGGTACAATTGAAGGAGGACGTGACCCTTGGAGAAACGATCATCAAACAACCTACTATTGTCATTAACGATCTCCTTCCTCAGGCAAATATGGGAATAGGGTTTCTGAGGCAGTTCGATATTGTTTTTGATCTGAAACATCAACTGGTGAAACTTGTCAGGAATGAGGCTGCAGCATCTTCGCAATCTGGTTCTCCGGCAACAACAACGCCCAATGAGTATGCGGGTCAATATGGAGACCGCAGTATCAGGCCAGATGCGAACGGATCACTTTATATACAAAGACCCGGAGGTATGCCGCTCAAATTGCTCCCGAAAAGCAAAGACGAATTTGGCCTGGAGAATATAGCAGGAGCGAGCTTGAAATTCGAAAGAGACAATACCGGAAAGATCATTGCCCTCCTAGTCAGCCGGGATGGCAATCATTGGGAGCGGGCGGTCAGAAATTAATAAGGCTCCCGGTAGTTGTTGTTAGCCGCATCTTTAACATTCGCATAATGAAATTCTGACGACTGGTATCAGTTTCTGTTACTCTTCCCGTTAGATTTGTATCGTAAATGGAGCGAAGCACCAGGCGCGTAACCTGTCACTTCGCTTTTGCTGATTGAATCATTCAACTTATCGAAACAGATTTCCCATGAAAGTATTTTCCTTTTCACTTGTTTTCTGCCTCAGCACTTTATTTGCAGTGTCACAAACACCGGCATTGTATATGCCCCGTGATGTAGCGAACGCCTATCAAAAAGGTACGCGTAGTCCGGATGGAAAGCCGGGAAGCAAATACTGGCAGAACAAGGCGACCTATAATATTACCATGACGGTAACACCGCCGGACAGAATCGTGAAAGGAGTGGAGACAATTACCTATGTCAACAACAGCCCGGACACATTGAAATCCCTGGTTGCCAAGTTGTACCTGAATATACACAAGCCGGGTGCCGCCCGTGAGTTTGGCGTTGGTAGCGACTATCTCACCGATGGAGTGGTCATTGATGCCTTCAAGGTAAACGGCCAGGATGTTCCGTACAGAACAGACCCGTATGTTTTTACCAACCTGAGAATGGCTTTACCGCATCCCCTGCTTCCCAATCAGTCCGTTCAGTTGCAGGTGGACTGGCATTATGAGATCTCTCTCCAAAGTAACCGGGAAGGTATGATTGATTCAACAACCTATTATCTCGCGTATTTCTACCCGCGTATCGCTGTGTATGATGATTATGCCAAATGGGATGTGACAGAGTTTATTGATTCAAGGGAGTTTTATAACGACTTTTGCGATTATGATGTTACAATCCGGGTGCCCGCCAATTACATCGTGTGGGGAACCGGAACACTCCATCAGCCCGAGTCTGTTTTGCAGCCTGCGGTGTTGAAACGATATCAGCAATCGCTCAACTCCAACGAAACCATCAGGATTGTGACAGCCGCAGACCTGAGGTCAAAATCAGTTACTACTCAAAACGCGTTTAATAGCTGGCGGTTCACCTCTGCCAATATTCCCGATGTCGCTTTTGGTATCAGTGATCACTATGTTTGGGATGGATGCAGTGTTGTGGTAGACGATCAAACCAACAGAAGGGCAAGCGCACAGGCAGCTTACAACGACACTGCCCAGGACTTCCATCATATGGCCCGCTTCGCGCAACACGCCCTGAACTGGCTTTCGCACAACTGGCCGGGTGTACCGTATCCTTATGAGAAATCAACCGTTTTCCAGGGATATGCCGATATGGAATACCCGATGATGGTAAATGACAATACCACCGACGATACGGCATTTTCCAAATTTGTTGCGGAGCATGAGATCGCCCATACCTGGTTCCCGTTTTATATGGGCATCAACGAACACCGTTATGGATTCATGGATGAAGGATGGGCAACCACTTTTGAATTGCTGATTGGCCGGTATGACCAGGGTGTGCAAAAAGCGGAAGAATTGTACAAACAGTTTCGGGTAAACGGCTGGATCAATGATTCCTATGCCGGCGAAGATATTCCCATCATCACACCGGGAAACAGCCTGGCGGGCATTGCACTTGGCAATAATGAATATGGTAAAGCTTCACTGGGTTATCTCGCAACCAAAGACCTGTTGGGAGATGAGCTTTTCAAAAAATGCCTGAAGGAATTTATGGCCCGCTGGAACAGCAAACATCCAACACCCTGGGATTTCTTTTACACATTCAATAATGTATCAGGCAAAAACCTCGACTGGTTCTGGAACAACTGGTTCTTCAGTAACGGATATATTGATTTTGCGGTCAATAGTGTTAAAGCCAGCCCCATGGGCACAACCATCACCATAGATAACAAGGGAGGATTCTTTGCACCGGTAGATATTTTCATCACTTATACCGACGGATCCAAAGAAACCAGGCACCTCAGCCCCGAAACCTGGAAGATCAATGCACAAAGAGCCACAGTTCTGGTGAAGGGGACAAAAAAGATTCAGTCTCTCAACCTGGATGGAGGCGTATTTATGGACGCTCATCCGGAAAATAATTCCTGGAAGAAATAATATCTGTCTTTATTTTTTGAGAGGGGATGTCGCATTATTCAGGTAAGGGTAATAGCGACATTCCCTTTTTTATGTCCGGTATCAACGTACCGGTGTGCATCTGCCATCTGTTCGAAAGGAAATGTTTTATCGATTACGGGTTTGAGAATGTTTTTGGCAGCCAGCCCGGCAATGGTATTTACTAATTCGGGTGTTTCTTTAAAGGTTCCTGCAATTACTTTCTTCTTACCCATCATATTTACGCGCGACGCCCAGGCAAGGCTTCCCAACATGGCAGATCCAAGTATAAGCGTTCCATGTTCCTTGAGGGAGGGCAGGCATTTTTTATAAGGATACTTGCCCACCGTTTCAAAGATGATGTCATAACGTTCCGGCCTGTTTGTAAAGTCCTCTTTGGTATAGTCGATAACGGTATCGGCGCCCAATGATTTTACCCATTCTCTGTTGGCGCCGCTGCAAACGGCCGTAACGGTAGCGCCAAAATGTTTCGCCAATTGAACCGCGGCTGATCCAACGGCTCCCGACGCGCCATATATCAGTACCTGCTGGCCGGATTTGATTCCTCCTTTCTGCAGAAACCAGAGAGCAGTCGTGGCACCGAAGGGTAGAACAGCGGCTTCGGTATGACTCAGGTTGACTGGCTTGATCGCGATAGGGTCCGTTTCCGCGAAGGTTTTATACTCAGCATATACTTTCAACTTGAAACCGGTTGTTCCAAAAACTTCATCACCTGTTTTGAACTTCGTTACCTTTTTACCGGTTGCTTCCACTGTGCCGGAAAACACCGTGCCCAGGATATTGATTTTGGGTTTGAACCATCCCAGGAAAGGTCTGACCAGCCAGGGATTGGCTTGTCTCAACCTGACATCCGCGGAATTGACTGCGGTGGCGTGTATCCGAACAAGAATCTCCTGGTCCCCCGCAACAGGTTTTTCTACCTCTTCCATTTGTAAAACTTCGGGTCCGCCATATTTATAAAAGGTAATAGCTTTCATATTTACATTATGATTGACAAAAGTTACAGCTATAACCTGATTCTGACAGGAGAAAGTTCAGGAATGTACATATTGTCGTCATCAGAGGACTGGTACATCTGAATTGGGGTCCGTCGACCATTTACACAGGTGCTTTTCACCTAAATGGGATCTTTCCAGGCCACTTTTTGATCACTCTCGTGAGGCCGGCCAATGATATCCCGGTATAGTTCCGGTTTTCTTGCTTTGATGTAACGTCGTCCTCCTGCTTTGCTTAGATTATCACGGGTAAGATCGGCCAACACCATTCCGTCTCCGAGTTCCCTGCATTCAGTCATTATTTCGCCAAACGGGTCGATGATCATCGAGCAGCCATTTCTGAGCTGGTCATCATCCATTCCGATGGGATTGGAGAATACAACATAAATACCATTATCATAGGCACGGGCAGGCAACCATTTCATTAGCCAGGCTCTGCCCTTCAGTCCGTCAAATTCCTGCCTGAGCTCCTGGGCCCTGGTTACACGGTCTTTCCAGAGTTCGGTATTCATATAACCTGCGCCGGGTCGTGGGGAGGGAGTACCCATGGTGACATGCGGCATGAAGATGATTTCTGCGCCAAGCAAAGTGGTGGCTCTAACGTTTTCAATAATGTTATTGTCATAACAAATCAGGATACCGCATGTCCACCCTTTAATATTGAAAACAGTGTATTGATTGCCGGGCCTGATATGTGGGTTGATGAAGGGATGAATCTTTCGGTGTTTCGCCACTAGGCCATTTCCGTTTACGCAAACCTGGGCTTTATAAATATATCCGTCATCTCCCTTCTCGAATAATCCTGCCAGGATATGAATATCCAGTTCCCTTGCCAGTTGTATAAGTTGTTGGGTGGAAGATCCATAAGGAATGGGCTCGGCCAGATCAGCGAGCTCATCTTTAGACAGTTTCTGTGCAAATGTATAACCGGTGACCGAACACTCATGAAAGGCCACTACCTCGGCACCCTTAGCGGCAGCCTCCCTGCTGAGTTCGGTTATGCGGGATAAATTATAGGCTTTATCTCCACTCCTGTGCTCGAATTGCACAGTGGAAATCCTTAGACTGACATTGCTTTCCATGATAGTATTTATCGTTATGAAAAATGAAAAGGTAAAATTAGGAGACTGAAAAATCAGGAAATAGGAAAAATCCGACATTCTCAAAGAGCCTGCACTCTCAAGAAGTTCACAGCCAGCAATGATTTTCCCTGGCGGTATTGTAGCGGAGTGATGCCGGTTATTTTCCTGAAATGGCTGTTCAGGTGAGAAGAATCATAGTATCCGCAATCATATGCGGCCGACGAAATTTTTTGCGGGATATCAGGGCGTAATTGTCTCAGCAAATGATGGAACCGGACTATTTCACAGAATTTTTTGGGGCTCAGCCCAACAAACTGTTTGAATTTTCTTTCCAGCTGCCGCTCTGAAATATGAACCTGCCTGGCCAATTGATTAATCTCCACCATACCCTGTGAGCGATAAACACCATCCATCGCTTCCAGGAAGAATTGGTCTGTGGTTCTCAAATCGACGGACTTCCTCAGGAAAAATGTTTCAAGTATGCGGATCATATCGGTCACATTCGTGCAACCAGCCATTTGCTCGGAAATAAATTGAATGTCTCTGCCAAACAGATTTTCCAAAGGCATAACAAGATTATTCCATTCAAAGGCGGGAATTCCAAATAAGCGATAAAGAGCGTATGGGCGCAACACAACTGCCAGCATTCTCAGTTGACCTGTTGCTGACATGTCATTGTATTGCTGAATCTGTCCATATAAAAAATTGGCAGGTTGCAATATTGCCGGCTGATGGAGTGAAGTGGATTGGATAAAAGGCGATCCGAAATGAAACACCATGCCCGGATTACCATCAGTAAACAACCGGTAATTACCTGTTGCCTTTCCGTTAGTTTGAAAATACAGGTAGTGTTTGATCAAACCAGATAATATGGGTGATGGCTGAATCTGCAAAAGCATCAATTATACAGGAAAGGTAGTAAAATCTGTTTGCCTGTTAAGGCGCATTCTTGTTTAAATGTCCTGTTCTACTTCATCATTGTCCTACTGCCTCCGCTCTGTACCGATATAATTTTGTTCCGGGTAATGAAGCGTTTCAGGTTGAATGCTATTGAGAAAATAAACAACGTATTATCAAACTAAAAAAATAAAAAATGAAAATTGTTATTGTTGGAGCCAATGGAACCATGGGCAGGCATTTGAGCCAGGCTTTCGAAACAGAACATGAAGTAGTGCGGGTGGATTTCAAAAGCGGCGATTACCAGGTGGATATCACCTCTCCTGAGTCTGTGGAGCGCATGTATCAGCAGATAGGATCATTTGATGCGCTTATTTGTACTGCCGGACCTTCTTTTGTAGGCCCCTGGAAAAAAATGGGCCCACAGGAGTTCAAAAATGGACTGGAAGGAAAATTGATTGGCCAGGCCAATCTTGTATTGATCGGACAGCATTATATCAACCCCAAAGGATCTTTCACCCTGATTGCAGGTGCACTGACACACGAGCCACAGAAAAATTTTTCGAATGCGTCTGCCTGCAATGGAGGGGTGGAAGCATTTGTAAGAGCGGCTGCTATTGAGCTGGAGAACGGGATTCGTATTAATGCGGTAAGCCCGACCGTTATTGAGAACTCTCCTCATTATTTTCCCTTCTTTCCGGGAGAAATACCGGTTACCATGCGGCAACTGGAATATGGCTTTCGCAAAAGTGTTTTAGGAGCCGGTACGGGACAGGTGATTAAACCGTACTAAAGAAAATTATAACACAAATACAAAGAATCTTGAAAATCGGAACTTTATAAAAGGAATGATGAATCCTGTAAATTTGTATCCGATGAAAAGTTAGTTTCTATTTTTGACATTACTAATTTTGAAATTTTGTCACATCGGTTAAGGTGGAAGTGAAGGATTTCATCATTCGAATAATAGGAGGATAGATACTCTTTTAACATTGCCTTTGCCCTGTTTAATCGAACTTTTACATTGGACTCTGAGATATTTAGACATTCCTTAGTTTCTGCTACATCCATATTCTCTATTATCCGTAAAACAAAAACAGACCGATACATTTCCGGTAGATGCTTGATTGCGTTATCAAGTATCTCCCGGAGTTCGGAGTTGACGGCTGATGTAAATGGGGTTCGATGTGATTTTAACACGGAGCTATCATTTTTATTTTCTAACAATTCATTGGAAGTTGTCAGGAATCGACTTCTTTGTTTTAAGCGGTGAAAGCATTCGTTGGCCATAATCTTTGTGATCCATGTCGAAAAACTTGATTTATAGCCAAATCCGCCAAGCCCGGTATAGGCATTAATGTAGGTGACCTGCATGGCATCCTCCACTTCTATATCGTCATTTAAAATCGCTATGCCCGTGCGATATAATCTCTGATTGTATTTTTTTATTATTATTGAATAAAGCTGCTTTTCGCCCTGAATTATTCTTCTAATAAGCTCGCTATCAGGCTCCTTTTGATATTTTGATTCATTTATACTAAGCATAACATGATATAGAGATACTCAATAGAGTAAATTTCTTCTGAAACGTTACAAAATGCGCATAATTATTTTTTGTAACCTTTTTTCATTGCAACCCTCTATTTAGGGGTGCTGGTAAAACTAACAAATGAAATTGAAACAGAATAATCGGGAGTTTAATTCGGATAAAAGAAGCAAAACAGGAAATAAGACTATATGGAAAGAACCTTCCTTACAACAGCCGGGTTTTATTTCTGCAGAAGACAAGGTGCTAAGGATTTCCGCTCTTTTCAGGGAGATTATGATAATCCTCGGATTAGATGTGGAAAAGGATGGATTGGCAGATACACCTAAAAGAGTGGCGAAGATGTATGTGGAGGAATTGTTTAAGGGACTTGATGCCAACAACAAACCTGTGCTCACATTCTTTGAGAATAGTTCGATGTATAACCAGATGGTCTTGGTAAAGAATGTAAGTTTTGTATCGGTTTGCGAGCATCACTTTATGCCAATTATCGGCGAAGTGCACGTTGGATATATTGTATCTGATAGCTTAATAGGACTCTCTAAGATTAACCGGATAATTGATTATTGTGCCCGTAAACCACAAGTGCAGGAAAGATTTACAGTGGAGCTGGCTAACGAGTTAATGGAAAGCTTAGGAACCGGAGATGTCGCTGTTTGGGTTGAAGCAAAACATCTGTGCGTTTCAGCAAGAGGAATTGAAGATAAGGAATCTGTAACCACAACGAGCTGGTTTGAAGGAAAATTTGAGAACCCTGCACTTAAATCCGAATTTATTGCGGGAATTAAAAGATAAAGAAAATGAAAAGAACGAACACATACCTTTCTCGTATAATTTCAACTGAGTACCTAACTCCTGATGTAATTCAATTGAGGATTGAAAAGCCAGATGATTTTAATTTTATTCCTGGTCAGGCGGTTGATATTGCAATTAATAAGCCCAGATGGAAGGAAAAAGCCAGACCTTTTACGATAACATCTATACCACAACATAATTATTTGGAGTTTATCATTAAATCATATACGGCAAAAAATGGAATGACTAAAGCTGTATCTGATCTGGTCATTGGCGACGAGTTGATAATTGGTCAACCATGGGGAGCCCTGCAATTTAAAACACCAGGATTGTTTATTGCAGCAGGTACAGGCATTACGCCTTTCATTTCAATGTTCAGAATGTTGTCACTGCGTGGTCAGCTTTTTGGTAACAGGTTATTGGTTGCCAACAGAAGACTTTGTGATATAATTCATAAAGAGGAGCTCGCTAACTATTTTCCCGACGATTTTCATAGTATTCTGTCAGAAGAAAAATTATCCGGGCACAGAAGTGGATTTATTTCAAAGGAACTGGTGTCAGAGTTGTTACCGCCTGTTAATAGTTCGATTTATTTGTGTGGTCCACTGGTGATGATGCAGGCTACGCTTGAGTATCTGTCTGATCTCGGCGTTCCGAAAGATTGTATCGTTACAGAGTCTTAAAATAAAAAGAGTTTTTTTGTAACCAAGCTTGTTTGTGAGACTCTATTTGATAAAATAATTTAATTATGACAAACTCATTTTTTAGAAGATCTCCTGTTGGAAAATTGATCCTCTTGATCATATTGCTTTTCTTCCTGGTATCAGGGGAAATCTCAAAATACGACCGATTTAACGGATGCAGAGGTTGCCTCTGTAGCTGTTACGGGCCAACCAGATTGATATTGAGTACGCTCAGATTGCCAGGAAGAAATCCAGGAACAAGGAAGTATTGAATTTGCGGCAACAATGGAGAAAGATCATCAGGCAGTGATTAAAAAGGCAGTTGATTTAGTTACACGGCTAAAAGTAAGTCCTAAAGACAACCCATTAACACGCCAGCTGATCAAGGGATCCGAAAAGACAAAAAGGAAGCTTAATGGAGAGAAAGCGAGTCAGTTCGACAAGACATATATTGATAATGAAGTGGCCTACCATAAGGCGGTCATCTCGGTTGTGGAAACAGTATTGATACCTCAGACTGAGAATGCGGAGGTTAAACAGTTGCTGAACGATGTACTGCCGGCGTTAAGAACTCATTTGTCACATGCCGAAATGGTGCAAAAAATGATCTCCAAATGAGTAATTCTTACAGTATAAGGAAATATTTGGCATTTGTTATTGTTCCAGCACTGTTTAATTACAGTTGCGGCGAGCATAAAACACCTGAGCAGGATAAGTTGAACAATAGCCAACCTCCGAGGCCGGCACATCATAAGGTCGAAATCAAACAGATGATGTTTGTCCCCGCTGATTTGATTGTTAGGTCCGGCGACACTGTTACTTTTATTAACCTTGATATGGTCGAGCATGACATTACTGAGCAAAAGGAAAAGAAATGGGCATCCGCCAAGCTTAAAACAGATATGAAGTTTACCAGGGTATTTAATGAAACTACAGGATACTTCTGCAGCATTCATCCGGTAATGACAGGACGGATAATTATAGAATAATCTTGCTTAAGGTTTTGAGGTAGTTTTTTTGGCAAGAAAAGTAAGGCCCCGGTCAACGGGGCTATTCTTTTCTATGTAAACGGGGACAAATATTTCTTGTTGATATCGTAACCGTTGCCTGGAAAAAAACTCTATTACATGATCGGATTAGATAACAGTCCTTTTTAAAAACGCGATTTATGATTATTAACAAAAAACTGGCGGTGATTTTAGTTTTGGCAGCCATGACCTGGTTGGCTCAATGTAAAAAAGACAAAAGCCCTAACCCGGATAATCCTGACATTGGCCTAATCCAGGACGGAAAGAATATTTTCAGGTTTGATAGTTTCGGTGATGAGTCATTTTGGACTGACCTTTTACATATTGACAAGGCCATTTCAGGGTCCGCAAACGGCGGATTTGGACCAGGACTGAGTCCAAGTGCTGCTTTGAATGCAGGACTGAAAGTGGATGCGCAAAGCATTCCTGCAGATGTTGCGGCAGCTATTAAATCGGGAGCGATTAATCTTGATGATCCTGCTGTTACGCTGGCTTTGCTCAAACTGAATGCCGTGGTTGGTGTAAAAGGTGGATTTAATGAGAGAGGAGAACTAAAATCGATTGGAATAACCTGTGCTGCCTGTCATTCAACTGTAGATAATTCCTTTGCACCCGGAATCGGTAATCGCCTTGATGGATGGCCCAATCGCGACCTGGATGTAGGTGCCGTTATTTCGTTGACAGACAATGCAAAGCCTGTATCCGATATGTTACACGTCAGTGAATCAACATTGCGTGATGTTCTGAAAGGTTGGGGTCCGGGGAAGTTCGCTGCAGTGTTGTTTATGGACGGAAAGGCCCTCAGACCAGATGGGAAAGTGGCGGCTAACCTGATTCCCGCCGCTTTTGGACTCAAGGATGTTTCGCTTACAACATATACGGGCTGGGGCGATATAAGCTATTGGAATTCTTTCGTTGCAAATCTTGAAATGCATGGGAAAGGAAATTTTCATGATGAACGCCTGAATAATTTTGCAAAATACCCGATTGCTGTTGAAAACGGATTTTGGAACGTTCTAAACTCACCAGATTTAATTAGTGAGAAATTGCCTGCCTTAAAAGCTTATCAGCACTCATTAGACGCTCCAAAGCCTCCGGCCGGAAGTTTTGATATCACTGCCGCAAAGAGAGGTAAGGCCTTGTTTGTTAGTAAGGCGAAATGCCTGTCTTGTCATTCAGCTGAGCAATATGCGAACCCGTCTGCAATTCTTCACAGTGCCGAAGAAATTGGCATAGATGATTTTGAAGCCATGAGATCTCCCACGGGAAAATATCGTACGACCCCATTAGAAGGATTGTTTGCAAGAGAAAAGGGCGGATTTTACCATGACGGAAGATTTCCGAAAGCTATTGATGTGGTAAATCATTATAATAATTCAATGAAATTAAATCTGACGGAGGAAGAAAAACTCGACCTAGTGGAATACCTGAAATCTCTATAGTGATGTTGTTATTTATTGCTTTGGGCCGTTATGGCGAAATATGTTCAGGTAATACTCATAAAAAAGAAAAATCGAAAGAATTATGGAGGCATTTGAGCATCCCGACGGTAGCTTGGAAAAGGAGTTTGAGCACGATGAGAATAAAAGTACGATCATTAAGCGGCATTATTCGGATGCGTTGGAAATGTCTGGAAAATATACGTTATGTAAAAGCGAACAAAAAAATATTATCCGAATTGGATTTCAAAAATTCTTTTTATTTGAACATCTTTATCTGGGGAATCGTTTGTGCGAAAAGGAGCAGGTTAAAGATTTTCTTGATAAAATGATGCTTTACGGGGCAGTCAGTTATTTCAGGCACTCATTGAAGCAATTGACTTTTATCAGATTTGATAAGTATAAATTTGATTCTCAGAATGGAAAGCATAAATTGCAAGATGAGGCCTTTGGAGCCAGTTGGCAGGCAAACGCCGGGCAGATGCCGGAATTTGTCAAAGTTGTCTTCTATTTAATTTATGAAAAAGCGCTTACTGTGAGGGAACTGTCCCACTGTCTGGAAATATCAGTCGGTCAGTGCGAGGGTTTGCTCAAGCGGTTGTACTTAACATCGCAAAGTAAAGAGAGTCAGTTGAAGTAATTGGGTGAGTTGCCAGCAAAGTTCATACTAAAACAATTACTGTTCGTGATAGAATCTGAATGGAACTATCCTCCTTTTTCAAGGATTGAGAAAAAGGTATTGCGGTAAGTATCACCAATGGGTATTACCGTTTTTCCCAGGAATATCCGGTTGCGTTCTATCGAGTCGATATGTTTGATGTTGACGATATAAGACTTGTGAACCCTTACAAAAAGCTGTGGGGGCAATGTCTCTTCCATTTTCTTCATGGAATCCAGGGTCAGTATTTTTTCTGAAGGCTGGTGAATGGCCACATACTCTTTCAGGCTTTCCAGAAACAGTATTTCAGAAAGTACAATCTTGATTGTCTTGTAACCCGATTTTACAAATATCAGTTCGGGATGCGTGCCTGCTGTTACAGTTGTTTCCGGTGCATGTTCTGCCGGAGGCTGGAGACTTTGAAGAGCCTTGGTAGCAGCTTTCAGG
>JBGAHR010000070.1:0-19609 GCA_044226045.1 Chitinophagaceae bacterium | reverse complement strand
AACAGCGATAGAATAAAGCCGGGCAATTGTTGTGATTCAGTTTGCAATTAATTGTTGGCCGTTTGCTGTTCATTGGCAAATTGGCTCATTGGCGCATTGACCAATTGCACCCTCAGCGTTTTCCCCGGACAACAGTGATTGCCATTTTCCCAATGAAAAAACAACATCAAACGATGATTCAACAAAACATAACAATATCCGCTATCATCATTTCATCAGCAGCAGAAGCGACCAGAAAGACCCGTTGACTTTAATGATTTCCACAACTCAACAAGTAAATGTGAATAAAATTTCTTTAAAAAATTTTTTATGTAGAAAAAAATATATTTAATATTGTGTAGGGAATTTAGTTTCCCGGTACTTACTAACCCATCCACATAATAAATCTCCCGGATCTCCGGGAGATTTTAGTTTTTAATAACCCCTCTGTTCTTATAGCTATTCCTTACTTTGCACGAAATTGATTATTACGTATGCTGAAATCTATGACCGGGTTTGGAAGATCCGAACAGGCAGTGGGAGACAAGACATTCCTTATCGATATCAAATCCCTCAATGGAAAACAATTCGAGCTCTCTTTGAAAATGCCGGCATTTTTAAAGCCATTTGAATTCGAAATCAGAACCATTCTGTCGGAGAAGTTAGGAAGGGGTACGGTTGATTGCACGATCAGCCTGAAAGAAAGCGGTGCGGCCAAACCTGTCAGCATCAACACCCATCTTGCCAAGGCTTATTTCAAACCGATCGCTGAACTGGCAAAAGAACTGAACCTCGACAGCTCACAGATATTGAGCGCGCTGCTGAAACTTCCGGAAGTGATCACTCCCACAGGAGAAACGCTTACAGATGAGGAATGGGCCCGCTTTCAGCAGGTATTACATTCTGCCATTGACGATCTGAATCTTCACCGGCAGGAAGAAGGTCGTTCACTGGAGCAGGACCTGCTGCTGCGTATTAATAATATTGTTGCTCAACAGGATGAAGTCATTCGCCTGGAACCGCTTCGTAAACAGAAAATAAAAGATGGGCTGGTAAAATTGCTGGAAGAGCATACCGGTAAAGAGAATTACGATGCGAACCGACTGGAACAGGAACTAATCTATTACATAGAAAAGATCGATCTCTCCGAAGAACAGGTACGGCTGAAAAATCATTGCGAATATTTCAAATCCATTTTGCAGGAAGACATCGAAGGCAAAGGGAAAAAATTATCATTCGTTCTGCAGGAAATCGGTCGCGAAATCAACACTACCGGCGCCAAAGCCTATGATTCATCCATCCAGAAATGTGTGGTACTGATGAAGGATGAACTGGAAAAAGCCAAGGAACAGGTATTGAATGTCCTGTAACAGGTGTACAACGGGTTCACTATTTTTGTAAAAATTAGCGCTTTGAAACGGATTCATCCTCTATTATATCTTTCGCTTCTCTTTTTGTCGGCCTGCGGAAATATTGAAGTATTTGAAAAAGATGTTGTCATTCCCGGCCAGGCCTGGAAGAGTGATTTCAAACCGGTGATCGAATTCAATATCACCGATACGGTCTCTCTTTACGACATCAAGGTGGTACTGCGCCATACGGACGCTTATTCCTACAAAAACATCTGGATGAATATAAGCGTGCAGGCCCCCGGAGGAGACTCCCTGTTCAACAATCGCATGAACCTCGTACTGGCAGATGATAAACAGGGTTGGCTGGGCAAAGGAATGGACGATATCTTCGAAAACAGGGTTTCTCTCGAACGCCAGGCCCGTCGATTCAGCAAAACCGGTACTTACCGATTCACCTTACAGCAGATCATGCGGGAAGACCCCCTCAATCATGTGCTGAATGTCGGTATCCGGGTGGATCGTGTGCCGCAATAGGATTTGAATGGACAAACATTTCAAAAGAAAGATTGCAGTAGCCACCACGCTCTACTGGTTCATGTTGGCCTATATCATCGGCGCACTCGTCTGGTGGCTGGTACTGTTGCAAAAACAAAACAATGAAATAACCGGTCTCCGTTTCAAACAACTGTCTTCCCTAACCGATAGTGCCGGACAGCCCCCTTCCTACAATACTCAAAAACAACAAATACTTTCTGAACACCGGCGGAATACGGCAAAATATGTAGGAGAAGGCGCTACCTTCCTGGTATTGATCCTTATAGGCGCGGTTTTCATTTATCGCGCGGTTCGGCGGCAGCTGCGCATTCAACAGCAGCAGCAGAACTTTATGATGGCGATCACCCATGAACTGAAAACACCCATCGCCGTAACCAAGCTCAACCTCGAAACCCTTCAAAAACACCATCTCGATGAAAACCGGCAGATGAAGATCCTGCAGATGACCCTGGAAGAAACCAATCGACTGAATGACCTGACCAATAACATTCTCGTATCCTCACAACTGGAGGGCGGTCGATACAAAGGCGATAAGGAGGAACTGAATTTGTCAGACCTGGTCTCAAGCAGTGTGCAGGGATTCGCCCGCCGCTTTCCCGATCGTAAATGGGAAACCGATATAGAAGAAGAAATTGAACTCACCGGCGATCCGCTCCTGCTCACCATCCTCGTGAACAACCTGCTGGAAAACGCCATGAAATACTCACCCCGGCAGCTTCCGGTTCTTTGCCGGTTACGACAGCAGGGTAAAAAAATACTGCTCGAGATCCTGGACCAGGGACCCGGAATTCCCGACAAGGAGAAACAAAAGATCTTCGAAAAATTCTACCGCATTGGCAATGAGTCTACCCGCACCACCAAAGGAACGGGCCTGGGGCTCTACCTTTGCCGCAAGATCGCCCGGGATCACAATGCAGACATTTATGTGACCGATAATACTCCAACGGGCTGTAATTTTACAGTCAGTTTCAAAAGTTGACCCAATGAGTAATAAAACGTCGATACTGCTGGTGGAGGATGAAGAAAATCTTCATGAAGCTTTAAAGCTTAACCTGGAGCTGGAGGGATATGAAGTAACATCGGCCTTTGAAGGAACGACCGCTTTGCAAAAAATCCAATCCGAATATTTCGATCTGGTTATCATGGATATTATGCTTCCCGAACTGGATGGCATCCATATTACCGAATCGATCCGCATTCAGAATAATGAGGTGCCGATCTTAATCCTGAGCGCCAAAAACACCAGTTCCGACCGGGTACTGGGTCTTAAAAAGGGCGCCGATGATTACCTCACCAAACCATTCAACCTGGAAGAACTTTTGCTGAGAGTGCAGAAACTGATCAACAAAAACAAAAAACTGTCGGAGAAAGACACCACCGGCGACTCCTACAGTTTCGGAAAAAACAAGATCAATTTCCGGGCGCAGGAAGCCATTACCAAAAGCGGTGAAAAGATACAACTGAGCAAGAAAGAAGCGATGCTCTTAAAACTGCTGATCGAAAACAAAAACGAAGTGGTGCCAAGGGAAAAAATTCTTCAGACAGTATGGGGCTATAACGTGTATCCTACCACCCGCACCATAGATAATTTCATTCTCAGTTTTCGTAAATACTTTGAAGAAGACAGCCGCAACCCCCAATATTTTCATTCGGTTCGCGGCGTAGGATATAAATACTCTGAATAATTATTTCAACTGATTCAACACGGCCCTGGCTCTTTCCAGCAGCATGGCGGGGTCTTTCTGTTCATGCGATGGAACATACAATGCCCATTCACATTCATTCAGCAATTCAAGTAACTCGTTAATGGTGCCTGCGGCAACGCCTTTTACAGACAAAGCCTGCGACAGGTTACGTTTGTTTAATTCAGAAGGAGTAACCCGGGCAGCTTCCGCAGCCTCGGTCCAAAGTGCCTGTTGCAATTGCTGATAAAAGCCTGTCACGGTTCCCCATTCCAGTTCTTCGCTGGCAATCTTCAGGGGATCTTTTTCCGGGGCGGGAGGTACACTGGCCACTGGTTCAACCGGCGCCATCTTTTTTTCAGCCGGTTTTTTGCGCGACTGCACTAACTGATAAGTGATCCAGCCAAGGATCAACATAACCACACCGGCGAAATAATACAGTTGTTTGGGTTTATTGTATTCGGTAATGGCCTGATCCGCCTGCCTGATCTCTCTCGGCCGCAGGTCGGGCGTAACCTGAATATCGATCGAATCGGTTCGCGATGTTTCATACAAACCGTTCGATGGATTAAAGTAAACAAACGAGGTAGCCGGAATAATATAATGACCGGTATCAGGCGCTGCAAAGGAATATTCAAAAACCTTGGAACCCTCCATTGGGGTGACATACTTATTAAAGGCTTCTTTCACTACCGGATCGGCGGTATCCACTCCCTTTGGCCAGTTAACCAATGGCGGCACCACCAGGGTGATATTTCCCGTACCGGCAATCATCATCCGGATCTTGACGAGGTCGCCCGGATGAATTTCTTTTTGCATCACCTCCATGGTAATAGTAAACTTGCCCACTGAACCGGAAAAATTGTCGGGTTGATTGGGAGGAAGTGGTTTAACCTGCACCTCCAAAGGATTGCTCATGACCGATACCGGATGATCCACATATTCCGGCAGCGCACCTGAAGTGCCCGGTTTAATCAGGTGAATGACGCCGCTCACTTCTGCAGGCTCCAGTTGCAAAGTACCCGTCTGAAGAGGAAAAGCATGAACCAGCCGGACCAGGTTGGTATTATAGGCCTGGCCTTTATACAATTCCACATCGGGTTTGCGATCGTAGCTCTCCACCATTTCAACCACACTGAAACCAGTAAGCGAAGGGCGACGTTGCACCTGTAAATTGCGGCCATCCAGTCTTGAATAGAGTTTGTACGAAACCACCAGCTCCTCACCCACATAACAGGAAGGCTTACTGGTAGTAGCCCTGATGAAAAAGTTTTCCGCTACTTTCTTGTCGAGGTTTTCCCCCGGCCTGATCATCGAAGCCTCTTCTACCGGTACATCCAGTCCGTATTCTGGTATCTTCAGGGCAGATCCCTTCACCACTTTTATTTTGAGGGGATTGGATTTATAAGACTTACCTCCAATACTGGCCACCGCACCGGGGATATAGTAACTACCCGGCCGAACAATGGATACAACCACCACTTTCGAGAATATCTGAATCAGTTCCTGGGAATTGTTGTTAGACTGAAAACTGGTGCTTTGATTATCGAAGACTTCCAGGACAGAAAACCCGGGCAGCATGGGAACAGTAATGCGCTCCACATTCGGTACCCCTTCCACCACGTACTGTATCTGGAAAGGTTGTCCGGCCACCAGGGGTCCCTCGCTGACCAACGTATAAAACTTTGGCTGACCGTTCTGGCCAAACAAGTTTATGCAGCAGCACCATAAAAGCAGGAATGTAATGAATCGTTTTATGCTCAATGATTTTGGGTGATAGTCGGGCAACAAAAATAGCCGGTCTGCCGACAGACGCCCCTAAATGCCTGCGAAAATTTGGTGAAAAAGTACGAATGGCCTCCCCTGCTGCGTAAACGGTCTGCTTTACAGGTCCCCGAGCTGCGGCCTTAGCACAATTTCCTCTACACAAGCCTGAGGAGATAAAAGAGTGGCCTGGTACACCATCCGGGCAACATCCTCTGATTCCATGATCCGGGAAGGTTCAACACCCGATCCTTTCCAGGAATCGGTATAGGCGGCCCCGGGCAGAACAGCTGTTACCTTTACCTGGTAAGGCTTCATCTCTTCCCGCAGATTTTTACTGAACCCGAGCAGGGCGAATTTGCTGATGGAATAAGCGCCTCCATTTTTATAGGCCTGCACAGAGGCAATAGAACACATATTGAAGATATGTCCGCTTCTCCTTTCCATCATCGACGGAACCAATGCCCGCGTCAGATGATACGCACTCATTAAATTGGTATCGAGCATTTGTTTCAGGGCCCCTGCCGGTTCATTATATACACTACCGGGTACAAAGGAACCGGCATTGTTAACCAGCACATCGATTGTCTTCGCATCGGCCAGTAATTTATCGGCCAGCACCTTCACTTCCGATTCAACCGAAAGATCAAAGGCATACTGGTACACGGTGATGGCCGGAAATTTTTTCTTCAATGCAGCCGATGACTGCTCAAGCTTGTTTTTGTCGCGCGCACAGAGATACAGCGTATGACCCGCCGCTGCAAATTGCCCGGCAATAGCCAGCCCAAATCCCCTGGAAGCGCCTGTGATAACAACATTCATGTAAACATCCATTGAAACAGGATGGTACAAATCTACTTAATTGGCGCTGTATGAAATAAACTGTAAATGACCGGAGCTTTGTAAATTGCGAAATGAAATACAGGCACCTCTTTTTCGATCTTGATCATACCCTGTGGGATTTTGAAACCAACAGCCGGCATACGCTCGACGAACTATACCATAGCCTATCGCTTCGTGAAAAAGGCGTAGATGATTTTGACCGCTTTCACAAGAATTACCTGGTGCACAATGAACGTCTCTGGGAGAAATACCGCAAAGGATTCATAAAAGTAGATGAGCTCAGGTGGAAGAGATTCTGGCTGACACTGCTGGATTTTAAGATCGGCAGTGAAGCATTGGCACGAGAGATGGCAACGCGCTTTTTGGACGGACTACCTACCCGTACGGCACTATTCCCCGACGCCATCGAGGTGCTGGACTACCTGGTGGAAAAGAAATACGAACTGCATTTGATCACAAATGGATTTGAAGCCACACAACACAGCAAGCTGAAGCATTCCGGCATCGCCCGCTATTTTGTGGAAGTAATCACCAGCGAAGGAAGCAACAGCCTTAAACCTCATAAAGAGATTTTCGATTATGCCCTCCAAAAGGCAAAAGCCGATCCGGCTCACAGTATCATGATAGGCGACGACCCGGAAGTAGATATCAAAGGCGCCATGAATGCGGGTATCGATCAGGTGTATGTCAATCACATAAACCGGCAAATAAACTTCAAACCAACTTTTGAAGTGAAGTCACTCGGAGAGTTGAGGGAAATATTTTGAGTTTATCGTTTCGCGTTTAGCGTTTCAGGTTGGTTGGCAGTTTGCGGCACTGAACTGTTTATCGTTTTGCGTTTATAGTTTCACGCTTTACCTGAATTTTGCCTTTTGACTTTTGAATTTTGAATTCGTCATTCGTCATCCGTCATTCGTAATCCGTAATCCGTAATCCGCAATCATTCATTGGCTCATTGACCAATTATCAAATTGGCTAATTGCTCATCATTCCCATTCCGCCAGTACCGTCACTCCCCCTTTTACTACCTGGTTGAGCTGGACTTTTACTTTTGCGTTGGGTGGAAGTAATACATCCACACGACTGCCGAATTTAATGAAACCGTATTCTGCGGATTGCTGCACTTTTTGACCTACTGAAAGGTAATTGATGATTCTTTTGGCGAGTGCGCCGGCGATCTGTTTTACCAATAATTCTCCTTTGGGATGGCGGATCACTACCGAATGACGTTCATTTTCTGTGGAAGATTTGGGATCCCAGGCCACCAGGTATTTTCCTTTGTGATATTGGTTATACACTATTTCACCACCCACCGGGTTGCGATTCTGGTGAACATTGGCAGGGCTCATAAATACAGAAACCTGCAGGCGCTTGTCTTTAAAATATTCTACGTCGACAATCTCTTCAATCACCACTACTTTTCCATCGGCGGGGCAGATAATCAGGTTATCTCCTGTTGTCAGTTGCCGGTTAGGGACGCGGAAAAAAGAGATGATGAACAAAAGCAGTCCGAGCGTGACCACAAAGATCAGCCAGCTTAACCAGGGCCAGTTATAGCTGATGAAATAAAAAGAAGCCAGGTTGATGATCGCAAAAATGATCGCGGTAATGGCAATGCTCTTATATCCTTCCTTATGTATGGTCATTTTTGTTGATTGATTGGCAAATGTAAAATAAAAATAGGGAGCGTTTGGATTAATGCTGTATCACCAGGGTAACATATAACCATACCAATGGCGCTGCAAACAACAAGGAATCAAACCGATCGAGAAAGCCGCCATGTCCGGGCATGATCTGTCCGCTGTCTTTTACGCCAGCAAGCCTTTTCAATTTCGATTCAAAAAGGTCGCCCGCGGTTCCGGCGATGGCAGCCAGCAAGGCAATGATAAACCAGTGCAGGCTGTTGATTCTTTGGGTAAAGGGTTCAAAGGTTTGCATCCAGGAAGAAGATAATATCCATCCCACAACCGCTACACAGAGAACAATGCCCCCGATGGTTCCCTCCCAGGTTTTTTTAGGTGATATTTTTGAAAAAGGTGTTTTACCGATAAAGGAACCAACGATATAGGCCATGGTGTCGTTGATCCACATGCAGGCAATAACGATCACTGGCAGAAACCAGGCATGTTCCGCATGAAGTATGGCAAATGGTTCTTTGGCGCCAGGTACTGAAGCATTGGAAAGCCTCCAATCAATATTATACAGGTCCATAAACAATCCCCAGCTGAGAGAGATATACACCAATCCCATGGTGGAATGGGCGATGTTCTTCAACCGCATTTGCCGGGCAAACAGCAATTCGATAATGGGAAGGATAAACATGAACAGCAAACCCATCCACCAGCCGAGCTCATGAAACCGGATGCCAAAAACATGCAGCGGATCCCGGGTGAAAAAAAGCAGGATACACCAGCCGGCGATCATCACTCCATAACGATGAAAACCGGATATGCCTGCATATTCCGGATCGATTTTGGTAACCAGCTTTTGATACTCCACCCAACACCCGAAATGAATAACACTGAAAAGAAGAAAGAAAGACCATTCATTCCAGATAATACCACCCACCATCACGATTACAAAAACAATCGCAGACAAAGCGCGGGTTTTAAAAACAGCCAGGTTAAATGCCATGGAAGGTTTGGTTAGTTACAAAGTGAGGGATAAGGCAGTATTAAATTAATTTATTTTCTTCCAATTTCAGGCGATAAACTGATTGTATTCATTCAGGTCATCGGACTGATACTCTTTTACATAAGAGGAACCGGATTGACGAACATAGAAATACATGATGGAAAACACAGCGATTCCGCTGATCATGGCCGGCAACAAAGGAAGCTCCGGCATCTTCTCCGCATATTGCGGCGCGAAACTGACCCACAGTACCTGCACCGCATTGAAAACAAAATGCCCGATGATGCTTGTCCAGATACTTCCACTATACCAGTATAAAGCACCCAGTATCACTCCAAGGAACATTCTCGGTAAAAAACCCTGGAACTGCAAGTGAAGGGCTGAAAAGATGAAGCCGGTAACGATAATGCCCGCCCAGGGATTCTTTGTAATGCCAATCAGGATACGCTGCAACATTCCCCGGAAACAAAGCTCTTCGCCAATGGCAGGCAACAGCGCAATAACCAAAAGATTTACAACAATATCCCAGCCGGATTTTACTTTCAGAAAAGCCGCCATTTGAGCAGACGCATCTTTCTCAAGACTCTGCATCCAGTCGGACATGGGAATCTTCTGATTCAGTTCGCCCAGCAAAAAAGTAAAAGGAAAAGATAATAACACAATCATGAAAGCCAGCACGTACATATTCATACGCTGTGACTTTCTGAACCCCAGGAAATAACCATATCTGCCGCGGTAGGCAATCACCATCATCAGAAAAGCCGGCAGCATGAATACCACGATGCTCGATACACCCTGTATAATCTTGACCACATTCAGTATATGGCTGTTCGTTAAATCGGGCCGAGGATCCAATGGGTTTATACCATTCGCCTTATACACAACTATTTGGAGAACACCGAACATTACAAAACTCAGGCCCAGCAATAAAACGGCAATCGCCAGTTGGGACCAGTAGGACTGAATTCGTAAATGACGGTTCATATGTCGGAAAACTGCTGTTTAATGTGTAAATTTGCAGGCTGCAAGATAAGGAAAGCAGTTCTTACGATTTTGCGCTTCTTATCTCTGAAATTATCAATGGCTACTATTGGCAATATACAACTACCTGAATTTCCACTCCTCCTGGCCCCTATGGAGGATGTGAGTGATCCCCCTTTCCGTGCCGTCTGCAAAGACAATGGCGCTGATCTGATGTATACCGAATTCATCTCCAGCGAAGGACTGATTCGCGATGCCATCAAGAGTCGCAAAAAACTGGACATTTTCGACTACGAACGTCCCATCGGAATTCAGATTTTTGGGGGAGACGAAGACTCTTTGTCAATGGCTGCTAAAATTGTTGAGGTGACCAGCCCGGATTTGCTGGATATCAATTTTGGATGCCCGGTAAAGAAAGTAGCCCTCAAAGGCGCAGGCGCCGGAGTATTGAAAGATATCGACCTGATGGTTCGGTTGACTTCCGCCGTTGTAAAAGCAACCTCCTTACCGGTAACGGTCAAAACAAGACTGGGTTGGGACGACCAGACAAAAAATATTGAAGAAGTAGCGGAAAGACTACAGGACGTTGGCATCAAAGCACTCGCCATTCATGGTCGTACCAGAACGCAGATGTATAAAGGAGAGGCAGACTGGACCCTGATCGGAAAAGTAAAGAACAACCCAAGAATCAAAATACCCATCTTCGGTAACGGAGATATCGACAGCCCTGAAAAAGCGCTGGAGTACAAGAATCGCTATGGAGTGGATGGCATCATGATCGGTCGGGCAGCCATTGGATATCCCTGGATATTCAACGAAATAAAACATTACGTACAAACGGGTGAACACCTCGCACCCCCCACAGTGGAAGCCCGTGTGGAAGTCTGTCGCAAACACCTCGTGAAAAGTGTTGAATGGAAAAACCCGGTAGTTGGCATCAATGAAATGAGAAGACATTATGCCAATTACCTGAAAGGTCTTCCTAACATCAAGGAATACCGAAATAAGCTGGTAACCCTGAAAACGGTGGATGAGATAGAAGAAGTGCTGAATGAAATCATCAAAACCTATGCGGGCTTTGAGTTTGAAAAAACCAGCATCCAACTGGTGAACTATCACGAAAAATGCCCGATCTGATTTTCTTTCAGTAAGCATTTCACAATCCTCCATTTCCTACATTTGCCCATGTCTGTGTCAACTTACCAGGAAAGAGTACGCCTATTCCAGTCAAGAACCGCTGCATTAAAGAAGAGATTGTCTGCACTCAGCACGCAAAGACTATTGAGTTTTGTGGCCGTTATTGCCGCTATCTATTATTATTTTAAATACGGTCAAACCTGGTTGCTGTTAACAGGTATTGCCTGCTTCCTTCTCTTTCTTTACCTGATCCGGTATTACGATAAAGTAAAAAGGCAATGGCAGCTAAGCAAAGGGCTGGAGGAAATCAATCAGACAGAGATCAATCTTATCAATGGTGAAGCGAGTCCTTACGAAGATGGTAAAGCCTTTATTGATCCTCATCATCCCTACTCCTACGATCTTGACCTGTTTGGACCGTCTTCCTTATACCAGTTTCTCAACAGAACTACCACCAGTTTTGGAAAGGATAAACTTAAGCAGGAACTGTTAATCGATCAGCCAACGGCTATCAGACCCCGGCAGGAAGCCATTGACGAGCTGTCTCAAAAGCTTGATTTCCGGCAGAACCTGCAGGCAAGCGGAAACATTCATTTGTCGGAAGAAAAAAAGCTGGAGAGTTTACAGAAATGGTTGAATTCGGATCCGGCGTTTACATCAAAAACGAGTTATTACCTGTTGTGGATTTTTCCTGTAGCAACGATTGTGTTGTTAATCATGTTCCTGGTAACAGAAAACGGCCGGTATTCCAGCCTGATGGGATTGGGCTTCGTCATCAACCTGGCCATCACCTTTTCTTTTGCCAAAAAGATGGCTCAATACATTGCCGTCTCTACAGATATCAATAAAACCCTGCAGCAATTCTCAGAACAGATTTCATTGATAGAAGCTCAGGAATTCCGGTCTTCGTTATTACAATCCCTGCAATCTGAATATCGCAGCCATTCATTCAGGAGTTCGGCAGAGATTTCGCGGCTGGCCTCCCTTTTCAACTACCTCGATTTCCTCTTCAATATTTTTGTCAGTCCGTTACTCAATGGATTCCTGTTATTCCATCTTCATATTTTATTTCGGCTGGATCAGTGGAGAGCCATTCATGGTAATCGGGTAAACAGATGGCTGGAAATTATTGGCGAGATGGAGAGCCTGTCCAGCTTTGCCAATATGGCTTACAACAATCCTTCCTTTTGTGTACCGGTCGTAGCAGATAAGGAAAGACTCAACGCAACTGACCTGGGTCATCCTTTGATCAGTGAGAAGAAGCGGATCACCAACAGCATTTCCTTTAACGAAC
This sequence comes from Chitinophagaceae bacterium, assembly GCA_044226045.1. Classification (GTDB taxonomy): domain Bacteria; phylum Bacteroidota; class Bacteroidia; order Chitinophagales; family Chitinophagaceae; genus Endoryza. Next base: position 7,388 of record JBGAHR010000070.1, on the reverse strand, counting down.
ATCCCTTTGTTATCCTGACCGGCTCCAACATGTCCGGTAAAAGTACTTTCCTTCGTACATTGGGCATCAACCTGGTATTGGCCAGGGCTGGCTCGAGAGTGTGTGCCACGGAAATGAATTTTTATCCGTTTGATATTTTTGTCAGTATGCGAATCAACGATTCATTGCAGGATAGTGAATCTCTTTTTTATGCCGAACTGAAAAGATTGCACGCCATTATTGAACACATACAATCGGGCCGCAGCACTTTTATCATCCTCGATGAAATATTGCGAGGAACCAATAGCAACGACAAGCACAACGGAACAGTTGGATTGATACGCAAACTGGTAAAGGGGCAGGCAACGGGTATCATTGCCACTCATGACCTGACCGTAGCCGATCTTACCTTGCAGACACCCGCTTATTTAACCAATAAATGTTTTGAATCGGCCATCATCCAGGATGAGTTGACTTTCGATTACAAGATCAAGGATGGGGTTTGTTCGAAGCTGAGCGCTTCTTTCCTGATGCAGAAGATGGGCATCATCGATAAAAACCAATAAAATGAACTGGATACTACTGATCATTGCCGGATTATTCGAAACCGGATTCGCCACTTGTCTCGGAAAGGCCCGCCAAACCAGCGGCCCTGCGTCATTGGGATGGATGATCGGCTTTTTTGTATGCCTGGCCATCAGTATGCTTTTGCTGTATAAAGCCACACAAACACTTCCTATCGGAACGGCCTATGCCGTTTGGACCGGCATCGGCGCGGCAGGCACCGTTATAGTAGGAATTTTCTTCTTCAAAGAACCCGCAGACACCTGGCGCCTGTTCTTTCTCTTCACCCTGATCGCCTCCATTATTGGGTTGAAAGTAGTGACGAGGGAGTAGGGTGCGTTTAACGTTTCACGTTGGTTTGCGGTTTGCGGTTTGCAGTTTGCGGTTTGCAGTTTGCGGTTTCTCTTTCCGTTTCCGTTTTCCTTTCCGCTCCCGCTCTCACTCCCGCTCCTGTCCCCCCTTTCCCTTTCTGTTTCCGTTTCTGTTTCCGTTTCTCTTTCCGCTCCCGCTCTCACTCCCGCTCCCACTCTCACTCCCGCTCCCGCTCTCACTCCCGCTCCCGCTCCTGTCTTCCCTCCGTTCTCAATTCCGCTTCGTACTTCATCGCTCTGTTTTTTGCGGAGTAGTCGAGATAGAGGGCCATTGCAGACATCACCACCAACCCCATTCCAATACCTTTCCAGATATTGTTATCTGCCTGCCGGAAGAATATGAACAGGCCCACACCGGTAAGAAATAGGAATACTTCTGCATATAGCAGAATGGTGAAGCTTTTCATTACTTTCTCCATGCGAGGCAGTTCAACAGTGGTGGCATATAGTTTGGGTTCCAGACCCATTTGGTAGGACACTTCCTTTCGTTGCTTATCGGCCTTTGTATACACCGAAGTGCCCACAACAGTCATGATCAATCCTATTACAAAAAATGGTATCGCCAGTCCTTTCATGGTTAGCGGATTCGGGCGGGCCATAAAATAACTCACGAGTCCGGCGATCACCGTCACTATTCCGAGAATCATAAAAGCTATAGCCGCCTGCTTTTCGGCCAGAAAGTATTTATGTATAAAACTGAGATCGTTTCGAAACATTGGCGGGCATTTACCAAAAGTTAGGCCTTTTCAATGGATTGCCGAATTTCAGGACCGACAGGAGATACTGCCGGGTCAAAATAATTCGTCAGCAATCCTTTTTCATTGATGAGGTATTTGGAGAAGTTCCAGGTGGGCTCCTGTGAGTTCCAGCCATTTTTCTGAGGGTCCGTCAGCCATTGGAAGACCGGATTTTGCTCTGTTCCCCTGATCACTGTGGATTTCTTCATCAGCGGAAAGCTTACTCCGAAATTAACCTGGCAAAACTGCGCGATCTCCTCATCGCTGCCTTTTTCCTGTTCTTTGAAATCATTGGCCGGGAATGCAATCACCACCAGCTTGTCTTTGTTTTGTTCCCACAGCTGCTGAAGATCCTGGTACTGGTTGGTATAACCGCAATGACTCGCGGTGTTGACGATCAGTACTTTCTTGTCCCGGAGTGTGCCGAAATCAAAAGTGGAACCATTGTTCGCCTCGGCTTTCAATGAATAAAATGATACAGGTGATGAAGACATATGATGGCTTTTGATTTTATTGTTTCCCATCCACCCTGCCAGTTTCATCCAGGCAGGATAAACCCATTTCAGGAAACGTTGACGTAAGGTCATATAGCGGTTTTAAATTGTTAAATGATACAACCATTTAACGGATAAAAAGTTTCAGGAATCCCATTTTTCCTTTCAGGGGAGGATATTTAATCGCGGGATCAAACCAGGTGGGGGTTTTCATGACCGCCTTTTTATGAGTGAACACGTCAAAGCTGTGTTTACCATGGTAAGCGCCTAATCCACTCTGGTTGACGCCACCAAAAGGAAGATGGTGATTGGAGAACTGCCAGGCAGTATTGTTGATACAACCGGTTCCAAACTGAACAGACTGAATCCAGTCCTTTTCTTTCGATTTGCTGGAAGTAAACACATAAAAGGACAGTGGATTGGGATTGCGGGAAATGATCTTCAACACTTCCTCTTTCGTTGTAAACGTATAGATCGGCAAGATCGGACCAAAAATTTCTTCACTCATCAGCGGACTATCTAGCGGCACTTTTTCCATCAGGGTCGGCTCGATGTACAGATTTGCCCGATTGAATGTTCCTCCGGATAGGATCTGGCCCTGCTGCAGGTAACTCTGCAGACGATCGAATCGCTTTTCATTGATGATTTTGCCATAACCGTATGCAGTAGCCGGATCATCGGTATAAAATTTCCGGATCGCTTCCTGAATTTTTCGAACCAGTTTATCTTTTACTTTTTCGTGAACGATCAGGTAATCCGGACACACGCACATCTGTCCGGCATTGGTAAACTTGCCAACAGCAATCCGGCGGGCAGCCACTGAAATATTAGCATCGCTTTCCACTATACAGGGATCTTTCCCACCCAATTCGAGTGTTACCGGAATCAGGTCTTTGGCGGCCTGCTGGTAAATGGATTTACCAACTGGTATGCTGCCGGTATAAAAAACATGATCGAAACGAAATTGATTCATCATGGCCGGCACTACTTCGGCGCCATCACCCTGAACAACCTGTACCAATGTAGGGGGAAAAGCTTCGCGAACGATCTTTTCTGAAATAGCAGCGGTGGCCGGGGCAAATTCACTCGGTTTCACCACCACGCAGTTCCCGGCCGCAATGGCTCCTGCAACCGGTATCAATAAAAGTTGTAACGGGAAATTCCACGGGCCGATGATGAGCACCACCCCTTTCGGTGCCGGATAGAGATAGCTGCCCGAAGGAAAATTCAGCAGATTGGTCTCCACCCGCTCGGGGCGCATCCATTGAGAAAGGTGTTTGAGTATATAGTTTATCTCCTGTATCAACAGGCCGGTTTCAGTAACCCAGCACTCCTCAGGCGTTTTTTTCAGATCCGATTCAAGGGCCTGCGCAATTTCATTCTCATATTTCAGAACGGCTTTTTTGAAAGCCAGCAAATGCTTTTTGCGACTTTCAAAATCACGGGTCGCCCCGTTTTCAAAATAAGTTCGCTGGTCTTGTAAAGATTCAATGGATATCATATAGACAGCTTAATGTATGGCAAATAACTGCGGTAGCTTGTCGAGGTCAATATTGCCTCCCGACAGAATAATCCCTACCCGTTTCTGATGGAAAAGTTCCTTGTTCTTCAACAAAGCAGCAAATGGAACCGCGCCGGATGGTTCTACCACAATCTTCAACCGCTCCCACAACAATCGCATGGCCGCCACTATTTCGGCATCGGTAACGGTAAGTATATCCGAAACCGTTTCCCGGATGATGGCAAAAGTTCGTGGTGACAAGCTGGTGAGTAGCCCGTCTGCAATAGTGTTGGCCTGGGATGCCTCGATATTACCCGACCTCATTGAACGGTACGCATCATCCGCACCGGTTGGTTCTCCGGCAATTACTTTGGTACCCGATGAGAAGTAACGGGCCGATAAACCCGTACCACTTAATAATCCTCCGCCACCAACAGGGCACAGGATATAATCCAGTTGCGGTTGTTCTTCCAGTAATTCCAGCGCAGCAGTTGCCTGACCGGTGATGACTGCATCATTATCGAATGGATGTATGACAGTGGCGCCCGTTTCAGCCACTACTTCCGCCAGCTTCGATTCGCGGGCCTGTAAAGTCGGTTCGCATTCAAATATTCTTCCGCCAAAGCCCAATACCCCTTTCTTCTTAATCTCCGGGGCCGTTCTGGGCATCACGATGAAGGAGGAAGTGCCAAGAATAGTGGCCGCACGGGCGAGGGCCTGGGCGTGGTTTCCCGAAGAATGGGTGGCCAGTCCTTTGGCAAGAAGCGCCGGATCCAGCGATAAAGCCGCATTCATGGCCCCTCTCGATTTGAAGGCTCCCACTTTCTGCAGATTTTCGGCTTTAAAATAGAGGGTGGCTCCGGATATATGATCCAGTCCGGAGGAATGCAGCACCGGGGTACGCTCTATATAAGGCTTTATTCGCTGATGTGCCTGCTCTATATCCTGTTTTGAAATCATGGTCGGTGATCCTTTTTAGAAAACAAAGATGGACTTAATTCAATGTTTGACAAACTACCCGCCGGATGCCCTGGTAAATTATTTAATTTAGCCTTACAATTAAGTCCATGACCGACGAATATTTCATGATGCTGGCCCTGAAAGAAGCTAAAAAGGCCTATGAGGAAGAAGAGATTCCCATTGGCTCGGTGGTGGTCATGAACCAGAAAGTGATCGCAAGGGGTCATAATATGACCGAACGATTAAAAGATCCTACCGCCCATGCGGAAATGATTGCCCTTACTTCGGCCTTCAATTATCTCGGCAGTAAATACCTTCCGGAAGCTACCTTATATGTAACAGTGGAGCCCTGCCTCATGTGTGCCGGTGCCCTGTACTGGAGCAAGATCGGCCGCGTGGTATGGGGAGCGGATGATGAAAAGAACGGTTTCAAAAGGGTTGCAAAAGCAGAATGGCCCTTTCATCCAAAAACAGAAACCGTAAGAGGTGTACTGAAGGATGAATGTGCCATTCTGATGCAGGAATTCTTTCGATCCCGCCGTTGATCAGAGCTTCCTGATCTTGATATTCTTGAAGCTTACACCACCGCCATGATCCTGCAGATCGATATGACCGGTTTTCGACATGCCATAAGGCTTAACATCTCTCCACTTGCTTTGTGATTTTGTTTTCTCCCATTCGGGCGACCACAATTCGTATTCCACCACTTTTGTTCCGTTCAGCCAATGCTCCACATGTGCGCCCTTCACTACTATGCGCGTACGATTCCATTCGCCAACAGGCTTTACCACATCCTTTGAAGGAGCCTGCATGTCGTAGTTTGCTCCGCTGTATTGTTTGTCTTTGATCGGATCAGGGTAACCCTTGTCGTCGATCAGTTGGTACTCGGGACCCGATTCATAAGGCGCCCCGTTTTCTTCCGTACAACGATAAATGATACCACTGTTATGCTTAGGTGCAATTTTCCAGTCGATACTCAGCTCGAAGTTTTCATATTTTTCATTCGTGATCAGGTCGGAGCGTTTGGTTACGCCTTCTTCCTTGCAGCGGATCTCGCCGTCAACAACTGTCCACGCATCCGATTCACGGTTGCGATAAGTATGCCAGCCGTCTGTAGACTTGCCATCGAACAATAAGGTCCAGCCTTCCTTCTTTTCTTTTTTGCTGAGCGTATTATCATCCTGGCCCCTGTTGGTAAAGGACAGCAGTGAAACAGATGCCGCTATAGCTGCGAAGGCAATTGTTTTTTTCATATTCATTTGTTTAGCTGATTAATTGCAATTTAACAGGATCCCACTTAATGGCTTTCTCCTGGAAATAACTGTCGTTACACAATACTGCCGGCGCTGCTGCCCTGTATCCGAATACCGCATCTTCTATAACGGGTTTGCCTCCACGAATGGCGCGGGCCCAGTTGTAGAAGTGATCGTAGTGTGCGCCTTTATAACCATTCTGCACGGTATATACAGTCATGTCGGGCTCGGGCATTTTCTTCCGGTCGTAATCCGGTGCATACTGTCTTTCTTTCAACACCTTGGCATAGTTATCCGGTGGGTAGGAGAAATTGCGATACAGCGTTACTTTCTCCCAGTCTACAATCATATAGCCCTCATTACCTACCAGACGGAAATAAGAACCGTCGCGTGTGCTGTCTACAAAATTCACTCTCAGCGACAAATTAAATGCGGGGTGTTTCTCGTTCGCGGGGTAATCGAACATACCCAGCAGGATGTCCGGCACATCTCTTCCATCTTTCCAGTAGCGAAGGCCACCGGTAGACATGATACGATTGGGTCCGTTTGAGCTGATGATATAGTGAAGACTCGACAGCAGATGAACGAAAAGATCGCCCCCTACTCCGGTGCCGTAGTCACGGAAGCACCGCCAGCGGAAAAAGCGTTTTGGATCAAATGGAAGCTGGGGTTTATCCTTGAGAAAGCGTTTCCAGTCTACATTCTGCGGGGAAGCATCTGCCGGCAGGTCGTACTGCCAGGCTCCTCCGGGGGTATTGCGTGCCCAGAATCCCTCTACATAATTCAGTTGGCCAATGGCGCCCGATTCAAAGAGTTCTTTGGCTTTTTCATTACCCAGCGAGCTCATTCCCTGGCTGCCCACCTGCAGCACCACCTTATTTCTTTTCTGGGCTTCAATTACCGCCGGCCCTTCGGAGATATTTTGAATCATTGGTTTCTCCACGTAAACCGCTTTTCCGGCATTCATGGCATCTACTGCGATGTCTTTATGCCAGTGATCGGGAGTGGCAATGATAACCGCGTCGATATCTTTCCGGGAAAGGATTTCTTTGTGATCGCGGGTGGTAAATATATCCGCGCCATATTTCTTTTTAGCCTGCTCCAATCGACCATCATACAGGTCGCAGGCGGCTACCAGTTTCACACCGGGGATAGTGATGGCTGTATCCGCATCCGCATTTCCCATTCCACCCGCGCCGATCAGCGCCACCTGGATCTGATCGTTCGGGCCATAATATTCGCCTCTTGATAAATGTTCTGTCTTTTCTTTTTTATCAGCCGAAGCAGCAGCGGCCACCGATGGAACCAGTGAGGAAGCCACAATACCCTTCGTCAGATTCCCGATAAATTTTCTGCGGGAGTTATCCGTTTTACGACTCATATAGTTAGTTATAGTGAAGGAAAAAAAGGGCTTGAAAGATAACACAAATCAATTAGAATATTTGTTATTAATACACAAACGATTGCGGTTGGCGGTTTGCGGTTGGCAGTTTGCGGTTTGGTCCTTGAGAAAATTTAAAATTACAAAA
>JBGAHR010000002.1:0-176692 GCA_044226045.1 Chitinophagaceae bacterium | reverse complement strand
GCTCCCGCTCACCGAGAGGGGGCTCATTTCTCAAAAAGTGGCAAAAAGATGATTATTTCAGTTTAATTGGATGGACTTCGACACTTTCTCCGGACAACAATTGTAAAACGATAATAAAAAAACCCGCTTTAAAGAGTGGGTTTTTTTAATAATTAGCTATGCTAAAGCTGAACTTTATTTTTTTTCATACCGGTATTGTAAAGCACCCATCCTAAAATGGCAAATGCGATTACGCCGAGCAGGAAATAATTGGTCTCCCCCAATGAGCCGGACAAGTTTTCCTCAAAATTAATTTTTGCAAGCTTGGCAGACACGGAAGGACTGGCTTGCATGAAGGCTACGATAACACCGGCGAGTGCACCACCGGCAACGAGTCCGGTGGCAAAAAGGTTTCCTTTCCGGAGATCTTCCTCTTCTTCACCTTCAGTTTCTTTCTTGTTTTTCTTGTGACGAGCATCTACGATTCCTCTTATGGCGCCGCCAATGAATATTGGAAGCGTTGTAGATAAAGGAAGATATATTCCAATCGCAAAGGAGAGTGCTTTAATTCCGCAAAGCTCCATCACGATCGCGATGGCTACTCCCACCAATACAAACTGCCAATCGAGGTTGAACGAAAGTATTCCTTTAATGAGCGTGGCCATTAACGTAGCCTGCGGAGCGGAGTAAGTATCTGTGCCTATCGCGTGGTGAACACCTTCTTTCAGCATCTCTGCAGTGGGAGTATCCAGAATTTTTACTGTAAAACCGATAGCAACAGACGAAACAATTGCTCCAATGAAAAGAGCCAGCTGTTGATATTTTGGAGTAGCGCCTACGATGTAGCCTGTTTTTAAATCCTGTGAGGTGGCGCCTGCATTGGCAGCTGCAATGCAAATCATACCTCCAACAACCAACGCCATTGGCTCATATGCTTTTCCTGTCCAGCCAACGGCTATGAACACCAGGCAGGTTCCCATCAATGTTGCGATGGTCATGCCGCTTATCGGATTATTGGAGTTTCCGATTAATCCTACAATCCGGGAGGAAACAGTAACGAAGAAAGCGCCAAAAACAACCACCAGGATACCCAGCAGCAGTTTGCTGAAAATGGAATCACCGGGAATATTGGGCAGAATCGTCATCAATAAAACGAGTACTACACTACCGATGCCCACAATTTTTATGTTCAGGTCTCTTTCTGTTCTCAGCACTTCCTTTTGTTCTTTTGATCCGCCTTTCAGAGAGCTGACACTTCCTTTGAAAGAAGAAATAATTGTTGGAATGGTTTTGATTAGCGTAATAAATCCTCCGGCGGCAACAGCACCAGCACCTATCTGCCGAACGTAAGCCCGGTAAATGGCGGTTGCATAGTCATTGAACGAATGGGTTGTTGCATTCCAGCCACCAGGACCGCCATTGGTAGTAATATCTTTCAGGTATCCCAGTTTTATCAATTGTTGGGCAATGGTATCTGAAGGAACGATCGATGCGAGCAGTGGATTGAAAACAAACCAGGTCAGGACACTACCGGCAACCAGTACGCCGGCAATCCGGGGTCCAATGATATACCCAACCCCTAAATACTCAGGAGTGATTTCTCCGCTGACTTTAGCGGACGGAAAATATTTATTCGTTTGCTTCGTCATGAAACTGGGTGTCTCCGCAATTACATGAAGAATCTTTTGCAGAAAAGCATACACCACGGCAAAGCCAAGGCCGATGAAGGCGGTTCTGGCGAAATCACCTCCTTTTTCACCTGCTTTAAGCACCGATCCGCAAGCGGTTCCTTCCGGGTAAGGTAAGGTGGCGTGTTCTTTTACTATAAGGGCTTTTCTGAGTGGAATCATCATTAAGGTGCCGAGAATTCCTCCAAAGATGGCCAGTATTAAGATGGTCAAGTAGTTGAAATACTCAGCGCCTTTGGCTTCACTCAGGAATAAGAAACCGGGTAATGTAAAGACAACACCAGCTGCAATACTTTCACCAGCACTACCAGTGGTTTGAATGATATTGTTTTCCAGAATGGTTGTTTTCAGAAACAGCTTACTCATAGCGATGGCCATCACGGCAATAGGGATAGAAGCGGAAACCGTAAGGCCTGCTTTTAGTGCCAGGTAAACTGTAGCGGCACCAAATATGATACCGAAGGCGGAACCTACCAATACAGCCTTGAATGTAAACTCGGCCATCTTGGTTTCCGGTGCAACAAATGGTTTAAAGGATTTTTCAGACATGGCAAATTGTTTGAGTTATGTGTTGTTTCTGTACAAATGAATTCCGTCAATCTGCATGAACGATAAACGTAAAACGATAAATGTGAAACCATCAACAGGACCTGTTATTCGTTCGAAGCCATCATCTTTTGCAATTTCTTGCTTAATACAAAAAGAATGGCCGCGGCAATCAGCGACATGAACACAAATAGCATAAAGAAATCATACAGGTTGCTCATTTTGTAACCCAGGAAACTGGTTGTTTTTCCTTCTTCGGGATATAATGCACTGAGTGTGCCGGCCAGCTTATTTCCAAAGGCGTTGGCGGTAAACCAGATGGCCATCAGCAAGGAAGCAAATTTGAAAGGCGCCAACCTGTTAACCAGCGACAATCCTATGGGAGAGAGGCAGAGTTCACCGGAAGTATGAAGAGCATATAACAATGTCAGCCAGATCATGGACACTTTCTTTCCGGCGGTTATATTATCCACGCCATAGGCAATCCATAAATAACCGAGTCCGAGTAATACCAGTCCGATGGCCATTTTGGTCGGAGCAGAAGGATCGTTCTTTCCGAGTTTAACCCAGAACCAGGCAAAGAACGGAGCAAACAGGATAATGAAAGTGGAGTTCAGCGACTGGAACCAGCTGGTCGGAATTTCCTGCAGCGGCACTACGGAATAGTTTTTCGCATACAGGAAGATATTTCCTGCCAGAACCGAAAGAATCAACAGCCAGATCAGACCCAGCAGAGACTGGCGAAGCTGTTTGTCATAATCGCCCGCGAGTTTCCTGGCGGTTTTTTTGGTAAGCGTAAACAAATAAGCAATGAGAGCGAAGGAAAGAACCGAAATCAGCCAGACAGGGATATTCCATCCGAGGAACCTGTCTGTTTGCCGATCCGCAAAAAAGGTAAGGGAAGCGCCGGTTTGCTCGAAAGCGCTCCAGAAGAAGATAACAAAGAAGCACACTACAATAATAACGGCCACTTTTTTCTTCTCCAGCGCATTCAGCGATTTATCGGTGTAGATGATCAAAGGAATTATGAAAAAGCAGGCGATCAGCAAATAGAACAGGTAACTGAACTTGGCCGCATCGATATAGATCAGCGCGATGCTGACAACAGACACCAATGCCAGACCCACTATGGTGACCAAGGGCGACAGTGCCGCCTTCGGCGCATTGGGTGGTACCATACCCAACACTTTATTATCCGGATCTATCACGTATTTTTTATGAAAGACCACTTGTATAATCACACTGATGACCATTCCGATGGCTGCTACCAGGAAGGCCCATTTGAAATCTTCCGGGTCGCCGGTATTGCCTACCAGTCCGCATACAAAAGGTCCAATGGCGCCGCCGAGGTTGATACCCATGTAAAAAATGGTATAAGCCGGATCCTTTCTTTTGTCGTTGGTCGTGTACATCTGGCCCACCATATTGGAGATATTGGGTTTGAAAAACCCGTTACCGCCAATCATCATTCCCAGTCCGCCATACAACAGTTTTACAGCCAGGTCGGGATCGGTTTTATATATGGACGCGCAAAAAAACAGCACCAGTTCGGCAATGGCCATTACGATACCACCGGCAATGATGGAACGCTGGTTGCCCCAATACCGATCGGCTACATATCCGCCCACCAGTCCGGACAGATAGATCAAACTGATATAACTACCATACAGGTTAGAGGCAAAAGCGTCTTTAAAAAGCAATACCTGGGTCATGAACAAGACCAGGATCGCCCGCATGCCATAGTAATTGAAACGTTCCCACATTTCAGTGGCAAAAAGAACATATAACCCCTTCGGGTGACCTTTCGAAGCAGATTGACTCATAATAGTTTTTTTATTGCCGCGGCCCGGCTACCAAGCAGTTTATCTGCTCAAAATACAGATAAAATCAACATTCCCGCTTGTTGTCAGAACTTTATTCGGTCGTCTGATATTGAATTGCGAAATTCGCTCCCGGTAAAACAAAAGAGATTATGAAAATCCTGCTCCTTGGCAGCGGCGGCCGTGAGCACGCATTAGCCTGGAAACTGAATCAAAGTGTTTGGACAAATCCCCTGTTTATTGCTCCCGGTAATGCCGGGACGGCCAAGTGTGGTACAAACGTTCCATTGAAGCTGAACGATTTTGAATCGATTGGCGCTTTCTGTAAAAAAGAAGAAATAGAAATGGTAGTGGTGGGTCCCGAAGAACCATTGGTGAACGGGATCTATGACTATTTCCAGGCCGATGAGGAATTGAAGAAGATCTATTTTATCGGCCCTTCTCAAAAAGGAGCGCAGCTTGAAGGAAGCAAGGCCTTCTCCAAAGCATTTATGGAAAGGCATGGCATTCCAACAGCCCGCTACCGCGAGTTTGATCTGGATAGTTTTGAAGAAGGCGTGAAATACCTCAACGAACATCCGCTTCCAGTGGTGATCAAGGCAGATGGGCTGGCGGCAGGAAAAGGGGTGATTATTTGCCAGAGTCACATTGAAGCGGTATCTGAAATTGAACTGATGCTTCAACAGAACAAATTCGGTGATGCCAGCAAAAAAGTGGTTGTGGAAGAATTCCTGGATGGCATTGAATTGAGCGTATTTGTACTGACCGATGGAAAGAACTATGTGATACTGCCGGAAGCCAAGGATTATAAACGCATCGGCGAAGGAGATCGTGGATTGAATACCGGTGGAATGGGAGCCGTGAGCCCGGTACCGTTTGCAACACCGGGTTTCATGTTCAAAGTGGAAGAGAAAGTGATCAAACCCACTATTGAAGGATTGAAGAAAGAAAATATCGACTATAAAGGCTTTATCTTTTTTGGGTTGATCAAGGTAAATGACCAGCCATTTGTTATTGAATACAATTGCCGCATGGGAGATCCGGAAACAGAAGTGGTGATGCCTCGCCTGGAAAATGACCTGGTAGGACTGTTTGTTGCAACGGCCAAACAGGAACTGGACACTATCAAAATCGCTATCGACAAAAGATGCGCGGCTACCGTGATGGCGGTTAGTGGGGGTTATCCTGGTCATTTCGAAAAAGGATTCCCGATATCCGGTCTCGATCAGCCATTGCAGGAAGACAGCCTGCTCTTTCATGCCGGCACAACCGAACAAGACGGAGAAGTGGTGACCAGCGGCGGCCGGGTGCTGTGTGTAACCTCCTATGCGCAGAATATCAAGGATGCCGTTGCCAAATCAAAAGAATCGCTCAAAAAGATATCATACGAAGGAATGTATTTCAGAAGAGACATAGGATATGAGTTTGATCCGAAATGGGAGTGAGGCCAATTGGTCAATTGGTCAATTTGTCAATGAGCCAATGGGATGACGGATTACGAATGACGAATGGAAATGCAATTGGTCAATTGGTCAATTTGTCAATGAGCCAATGGGATGACGAATTACGGATTACGCATGACGAATTGCTATGACGATAAACGTGAAACGTGAAACGATAAACGAACCAACCGCAAACTGCAAACCACAAACCGCAAACCTCTATGCCACATCCAGTACACTACAGCGACTACCTACAGTTGGATAAAATTTTGAATGCGCAGGATCCGGAGAGCGAAAAATGCCAGTCGCCGGCGCATGATGAAATGCTTTTCATCATTATTCACCAGGCTTATGAGCTTTGGTTCAAACAACTGTTGTATGAAGTGGATTCAGTGGCCGAGATTTTTGAAAAGCCTTCTCTCAATGACAACTCACCGGAATTACAAACCGTTGTCCATCGGCTGAACAGGGCCGTAACGATCCTCAAGTTGCTGGTCCAGCAAATTGACGTGATGGAAACCATGACGCCCATGGATTTCCTCGATTTCAGGGATATGCTTCGACCCGCCTCGGGTTTCCAAAGCTGGCAATTCAAATTACTGGAAGCCAAACTGGGATTGAAATATGAACACCGTCACGGACAGGAATACTATATTTCACAATTGCGCCAGGAGCATGTGGCATTGATCAGGAATGCCGAGAGCAGTCGTTCTGTTTTGCAATTGCTGAATGGCTGGCTCGAAAGAATGCCATTTTTCACAGAGGAAAAAAACTGGAACGATTTCAAAACGCAATTTGAAGCAAGTGAAGAAATCCGGTTCGGAAAAGAATCCGGTACACAGAAATTCTGGAACGAATACCTGCACATGTTTCGGAAAAGCCTGGCCGATGTAGAGAAAGGAAACATACAGTCTTTTACCGATTACTTCACGGAGGAAAATCCCGACCGGAAAGCTGCTTTGTCTCCCGAAGCTGCCCGTGCGGCCCTTTTCATCATGTTGTACCGGGGATACCCGATGCTGCAATTGCCTTTCCAGGTATTGAACGTATTGCTGGAAATAGATGAACAGTTAAGCACCTGGCGATACCGCCACATGAGCATGGTGCATCGGGTGATCGGAACCCGTATAGGCACTGGCGGAAGCACCGGTCGCGACTACCTGAAAGGGGCACTCGATAAACACTACATTTTCGCAGACATTGCGCGTCTCACAAGCTTCCTCATCGAAAGGAAGAGGCTGCCGGCCCTCAGCACAGAAATGGAGCAAAGGCTCGGATTTCATTCCATCAGTTAAACCTGGCGGTACCTTTGATTTTCCTGTAAGGCTTTGCGAAGAAATCGCCCACTATTTTATTGAAATCGTCTTTGTACACGATCGGTGTGCTGTGACCGGAATTAGGAATGATCCACAAATAGGCATTTGGGATGTTCTGGTAGATCAGCATGGTGTGTTCTTCTCGGATTACGTCATGATCGCCGCCGATGATCAGCGAAGGACAGCTGATTTTGTGCAGATCCGAAAGCGGGATATGTGGTTCATCCAGCAGCAGCCTGACCAGTTTCCAGCTATTTTTTCTGATGGGGCTGTTGTGTTCGTTTTTGAGATCGTCATAGGCCGGTTTTACCAGGGCCAGCACTTCCGGAAAAACAGAGAGGGAATCCGGACTGAGGTTCGCCCCGGTTACTGCGAGTTTTTTTACTTTTTCCGGGTGACGGATTGCCAGCAATAGAGTATTGATACCTCCGTCGCTCCACCCGATAACATAAGCCGAATCAATTTTCAGGCTCGTCAGCAATGCCGCATAGTCGTCGGCCATCATTTCATAACTAAGTGAATCGCCGTTGTCAACTGATTTTCCCTGTGCCCGGCTATCGGCAATAATGACTTTGTATTTCCGGGAGAAGAAAGGAATCTGTTCGGTAAAATCCCTGATCGAACCGCCGTTTCCGTGGATGATCAGCAGCGGTTGCCCTTCACCATATACTTCGCAGTACATCCTGAAACCACGGATATCGTAGTACTTACCGGCTGACGGGTTGTTGCCATAGGGAATTTTAGTCGTTTGTGCTTTTATGTTAGTATTTAACAGAATGCAGGAAAAGGTGAAGGAAAGGAGGAGGAGGGAGCGTCTCATGTGTATTGTTTTTGAAATTGGCTTCTCCCGATAAATATAACGACAAAAAAGGTGAGTGCTGCTGTGAACAGAAAGGCCATCCGGCTTCCGGCCAATTGCCAAAGCAGGCCGGCCAGTATGCTCGCCAGCAGCGCAGCAATACTTTGACAGGAGGTGTAAAAGCCAATCGCAGTAGCAGTATTCGAATGATGGGCGATATTGGTGATCCATGCCTTGGCAATGCCTTCGGTGGCGGCGGCATAGATGCCATACAATGCAAACAACCCGTAAATATGCCAGGTTTCGCGGGCGAAGGCAAAACCGGTATAAACCGAAATGAAAATGATCATACCGGAGAGGAAAACCTTTTTCAGTCCAATCCGGTCGGCCAGTACTCCCATGGGAAATGAACTGAGCGCGTATACCAGGTTGTAAAAGATATAAGAAGCAATGGTATGACTGTCGTCGCCGGTGATCTCTTTTGTTTTCAGGATGAGAAACAAATCGGAACTGTTGGCCAGTGCGAAAAGCAGCAAAGGGATGACCAGTTTCCGATAGTCGGCGGGAGCGATCTTCCAATACGAGAAGAAAGAAAAGAAACCCCGGTTGGCGATGGTGGATACCGGTCGTTTGGTTTCTTTCAACAGGAAAATAAGCGCTACCGAAATGAGTCCTGGTATGAAAGCAATGTAAAACAGGGTTTGATACTGATGTGGAAAGCGGGAAAGATAGAGAAGGGCGAACAGTGGTCCCATCACCGCGCCGAATGTATCCCAGCCTCTGTGGAAACTGAACACACGGGCCTTTGTTGCCGGCGTAGCTTCCTGTGAAAGCAGTGCATCCCTGGCGCCTGTCCGAAGTCCTTTGCCGGTTCGGTCGAGCATCCGTGCCAGGAATATCCAAATCGGAAATGTAAACACAGCCATCATTGGTTTTGAAAGCGCGCTGAGCAGATAACCCGATTTTATATAGGGTAACCGAAGTCCCCGCTGATCGCTTTGGGTAGCGAAATAACCTTTGCTCAAACCAACAACAAATTCGGCTATACCTTCCAGTAATCCTATCAATGCTACGGAAAAACCAATTTCCCTCAGGTAAACCGGAATGATGGGATACAACATTTCACTCGCCACATCGGCGAATAAGCTCACCATGGAAAGGATCCAGATTGTGCGGGTGAGGAAGGACATGATGGTTTTTGGTTTGTGGTTTGCAGTTGGCCGTTTGCGGTTTGCGGTTTAAAGTTTCGATATGATTTTTGAAAGCCTGATTCAAATTTTCTTTTCCCAAACTCACAATTTCCTTATCCGGCCTGCGTTTGACAGGTGGAGTACTTGTTAAAAAAATCATTGACTGGCAATTGTTTGGCTTTGTTTATTCGAATTATTTCCTCCAATTTTGCATGCATTAGAATCCTATTTAAAAACTGAGTCGAAAACATGGGACTTTTTAACTTTTTTACCCAGGAGATTGCGATTGACCTGGGGACTGCAAATACCCTCATCATACATAACGAAGAAGTGGTGGTGAATGAGCCGAGTATCGTAGCGTTAGATCGAAACAACCCTAAGAATGTACTGGCGGTGGGCAAGAAGGCATTGATGATGCACGAAAAGACCCATGAAAGCATTCGGACAGTGCGCCCCCTGAAGGATGGCGTGATTGCGGATTTCAATGCTGCGGAACTGATGATCAGGGAGCTGATTAAACTGGTTTACCCCAAAAAGCCGCTTTTCCCCCCAAGCTGGCGAATGATGATATGCATACCTTCCTCTATCACCGAAGTGGAGAAGAGAGCGGTTCGCGACAGTGCAGAACAGGCTGGTGCTAAGGAGGTTTACCTCATCCATGAACCCATGGCTGCGGCCCTCGGTATCGGTATCGATGTGGAGGAACCCGTAGGAAACATGATCATCGACATCGGTGGCGGAACCACCGGTATCACCGTCATCGCCCTGGCAGGGATCGTTTGTGACCAGTCTATCCGCATCGCGGGCGACGAGTTCACGGCCGACATCATGGAGGCGCTTCGCCGCTACCATAGCCTGCTGATCGGTGAGCGTACTGCCGAGCAGATCAAGATCAACATCGGCGCAGCCATGAAAGACCTCGAAACACCTCCGGAGGATATCCCTGTAAACGGCCGCGACCTGGTAACCGGTATTCCCAAGCAGATCATGGTCTCCTACCAGGAGATCGCAGAAGCTCTCGATAAGAGTATTTTCAAAATTGAAGAAGCGATCCTCAAGGCCCTGGAGCAAACGCCTCCCGAGCTGGCAGCGGATATTTACCGCAGAGGTCTTTATCTTACCGGCGGTGGCGCCCTTTTGAGAGGTCTCGATAAGCGACTGAGCCAGAAGATCAAACTTCCCGTTCACGTGGCCGACGACCCGCTGAAGAGCGTGGTACGTGGTACAGGAATCGCTCTCAAGAATTACAATCGTTTTCCTTTTGTAATGCGTTAACCGGTATTGTTAATTCTCAATCTTTTAAAAGCGGCCGCCGCGAAGGGTTAATAAATTTGCCTAGTGCGTAATATCTTCTTATTCATCCGGCGATATTTCAACTTCCTGTTTTTTGTTGTGCTACAGGTAGTAGCCATCTTATTCCTTGTGCGTTATAACAAGTTTCATGAAGCCGTTTTCATGGGAACAGCCAGCGAGATCACCGGCAGATTCAATGCCCGATACAATTCAGTAGACCAGTATTTCAGTCTCCGAAAGACGAACGACGCACTGGCAAAAGAAAATGCCGAACTGCGTCGGCAGCTGGCAAGCAATTTCGAGTCGGCCGATACGACTCTCCGGCACGGTACTGATACCCTGCGAAAAGATTCTACCTTACTTACCCGTCGTTTCGAATACCTGCCTGCCAAAGTGGTAGGCAATAGTGTTTACTCACAGGTGAATGTGATCATGGTTCATCGGGGGCGAAACCAGGGGGTTGAACCCGGTATGGCTGTTATTGGTCCGCAGGGGGTGGTTGGAAAAGTGATCAATGTGAGCGCCAATTTCGCAGATATCATGAGTCTGCTTCATAAATACCAGCGCGTCAGCTCCATGCTTAAAAAAGGAGGAGAGATCGGAACAGTCCGCTGGGATGGTGAAGATCCAAATTACGTTACCATGGAAAGAGTTCCCCGGTCCGCCACTGTAGCGAAAGGGGATACGGTGGTAACCAGCAGCCTCGATAATTTCGAAGGAACTTTCCCGCCCAATATCATGATCGGGACCGTGGCGGATATCACGGAGGAGAAAGACAAGACTTCGTATACGCTGAAGATCAAAACATCCACCAATTTCTTCAACCTGCAATATGTAACGCTCATCAAGGATCTGCAGAAAGAAGAACGAAAAGCATTGTCGGATTCGACCAGGAAAAAAGTACAATGAGCAATTTTGTAAAAAATATTCTACTGTTCGCCCTGTTCCTGCTGGTACAGGTATTTGTGCTTTTCCGCGTCCAGCCGCTGCACCAGTTTATCGTTCCCTACCTGTACTTCCTTTATATATTGTGGCTGCCATTCAATACGCCCCGCGGATGGCTGACCCTGATCGGCTTTCTGTTCGGACTTTCGCTGGATTACTTTACACATACGCCGGGGCTGCATGCAGCCGCCTGCTGCCTGATCGCCTATGTTCGTCCGTTCCTGATCAGCATCCTGATTTCACAGGAGGGTCAGGACCAGAATTACAAGTCGCCCTCCATTACCAGTATGGGTTTTGCGCCTTATGCGACTTATGTAATCATACTTACTTTGCTGCATCATACCTACCTCGTATTGCTCGAGTGGCTGCAATTCGGGAATTTCTGGTTCTTTATCGGAAAAGTACTGGGAACAACCGGCATCAGCCTGTTGCTGATTTTCCTGACCGAAATCCTGTTTTATAGAAAACAAAAGTTCCGGACCAATACGGTTTGATGAATTATAGATAAGTGGAGTTGATTTTAAATTTCTGTCTTTGTAATTTGTAGTGTTTCGCGGTTTCACCGCAGTTGATCACCCAGCAGTATGGCATTATTCAATCAATCACGCAGCTTCGTTATACGTCTGATCTTCGGCGTTGTTTTTCTTATTATCATCCTTCAGTTATTCAACCTGCAAATACTATCGGGCAAGTACCGGCAGCTGGCGATCAATAACGCGCAGTTCGCGAAAGTGAAATATCCCGACCGGGGAATCATCTTCGATCGAAATGGCAAAGCGATCCTGAACAACACGATCATGTTCGACCTGGTGGTAACCCCCAATGAAGCTAAAAAGGTGGATACGCAGGGCTTGTGTGAATTGCTTGAAATTGACACAGCGGAGTTCAGGAAAAGAATGCTGGACGCCCGCGCCAAAAATGGACCTTTTCGCCCTTCAATATTCGAAGATCTGCTGCCGCCGGCCCTTCATGCAAGACTGGATGAGAATATCTGGCGCTTTCCCGGCTTTGCCCTGGTAGAAAGACCAGTGAGAGTATATCCATTTAATGCGGCGGCCCAGATCATGGGTTATATCGGCGAGGCCGACTCAGGGATTATCAAGCGGTCCAATAATTTTTACCGGATGGGCGACTATGTGGGAAGAAGCGGACTGGAGGCTTCCTATGAGTCTGTGCTGATGGGTCAGCGCGGGGTTCAGTATATGATCAAGGACAACAAGAACCGGCTGGTAGGCAGTTTTGAAAACGGCGCTTATGATACACCGGCAATTGCGGGAAAAAACCTCCGTACCTATATTGATATAGAACTACAACAACTGGCAGAAAAGCTGCTAAACAATAAAGTGGGCGCAGTAGTAGCCATTGAACCTAAAACAGGTGGTATCCTGGCCATGGCTTCCGGTCCAACCTATAACCCCAATGACCTGACCGGTCCGGACAAACAAAAGAACTTTAGTCGAATGTCGCTGGATGTCGCTGCTCCTTTGTTTAACCGCGCTATCAAAGGGCAATATCCTCCGGGGTCTACCTATAAACCACTGGGTGCGCTCATTGCGCTCGATGAAGGACTTATTAATCAACACAGCGGTATTGGTTGTGCCGGCGCCTACCTTGCTTGCAGCCGGCCGGTCCGGTGTACGGAGAAATTTGCAGGTCATGCCGCCAATCTTCGTCTCGCCATTGCCTGGTCCTGTAACTCTTTCTTCTCGGATATTCTCAGAAAGACAATCGATAATCCTCAATATCATAACCCCCGCGTGGGGCTCACCAAATGGAAAGAATATTTAACTGCCTTTGGCCTTGGTCACCGTCTTGGGGTAGATCTGCCCAGTGAAGACGGAGGAAATATTCCTGATACCGCTCAATATGATAAAGAATATCGGGGCTCCTGGAATTCCTGTACCATGGTAACACTCGGGATCGGTCAGGATAAAATGACGGCCACACCCTTACAGATTGCTAATTCCATTTGTATCGTTGCCAACAAAGGCTATTACTATCTGCCCCATTTCGTAAAGAGTTTCGACGGCGAAACCGCCTCCGATACCTTATTGAAAAAATATCGGCAAAAGCATGAAGTGCTGACACACATCTCGGACGATGATTACGAAACGGTGATCAGTGGAATGCAGGATGTGGTTGATATCGGTACGGCCAAAGCGATGAAGATTCCGGGGATCGAAATGTGCGCAAAAACGGGCACGGCAGAAAATAAAATGGTACTCGATGGGAGAGTGATACAGTTGAAGGATAACTCCATGTTTGTTTGCTTTGCCCCAAGAGAGAATCCGAAAATTGCAGTGGCGGTAGTTATCCAGAACGGGGGATTCGGTGCGGCTTCAGCAGGTCCCATCGCTTCATTGATCGTGGAGAAATACCTGAACGATACGCTTCGGCCCGAGCGGGTGGCAAAAGTGGAAGAGATCTATAACACCAACCTGATGCCGGGGTACCTTCCGCGTCTTCAATACAAAACGGATTCAACCCGCGCCCGTCAATGGTTTGAACTGACCAAAGACAGCAGCTATATTAGAAAATACCTGAAGGCCGGAACACCCTATGTGCCACCACCCAGCCGAAAGCCCAAGCCAGCCACGGACCTGAAAGCAAATATCGGCCTGTTGGCACCTGATCCGAAAAAGCAATTTGTTCACCCCACTAAAGAAACAGCCAAACGATGAACCAGCGCGGACCGGCAATATCTAAAGGAGTGGACTGGATAATCATCTGGTTGTATTTTGGATTGGTGACCATCGGCATTCTCAGCATCTTCATGGCTACTTACCGCGAGAATGATCCCATTATTCAATCGTTTCTCAATTTCAAGACTGATTATTCCCGTCAGTTTTACTGGTTTGTGATTTCGCTGGTGCTGGGATTGTTTATCCTGCTGACCGACAGTAAATTTTTCACTGCCACCGCCAATATCTGGTATGTCATCGGCATATTGATGCTATTGCTCGTATTTCCGTTTCACACACAGGTAAAAGGAACCAATTCGATCATTCGATTTGGCAGCGTGCAGGTACAGCCCGCAGACATCTGCAAGCTGTTTGTAAACCTGGCTTTGGCAAAATACCTGTCGAGAGTGGAAACCGATTTTGCCCAGACAAGATCGCAATTGATTGCGGCTGCTATTACCCTGGTGCCGGCGGTCATCAGTATTGCGCAGAGTGAGACTGGTTTGGCCCTGGTATATTTTTCTTTCTTCCTGGTTATGTTTCGCGAGGGTTTGCCGGCTTCTTACCTGATCATCGGGTTTTCCCTGGCGGTGCTGGTGGTGTTAACGCTGTTGCTGAAACCGATGGTGTTGTTTATTACCCTCACTGCGATCGCCCTGCTCGCTATCTACCTGATGCGTCGTCAATTGAAACGCCGACGCGGGTTATTGTTTTTTGTGGTGATGATTTGGGGCGCTTCGGTATTGATATCTGTATTTTTCGTTCCCTTCCTGTTTACCAAAGTGCTTGCCAAGCACCAGGTGGAAAGGGTGTTTGACCTGATTGGTCGGGAAAACCCTTATGCTGCTTCCAATACGGTGGTAAGCCAGGAAACAGAAAAGCCCAAAAAGAAACAGGATAATTACAATGTTCGTCAGAGTAAGATTGCCATAGGCAGTGGCGGTTTTGCCGGAGTAGGATTTCTGAAGGGTACTCAAACGAGGTTTGATTTTGTACCCGAGCAGCGAACGGATTTTATTTTCTGTACCATTGGTGAGGGTTTTGGATTCATAGGCAGTATTGCGTTCCTGTCTATCTATTTCTTCCTGTTATGGCGGATTGTGTCTGTTGCCGAGCGCCAGCGAAGTGTATTCAGCCGATGTTATGCATACGGCGTTGCATCGGTCCTCTTCTTTCACATCGCCATCAATATCTGTATGACCATCGGTCTCGCTCCCGTCATCGGCATTCCCCTTCCCTTTATCAGTTATGGCGGAACCTCCCTTCTTACTTTCACCATTATGTTGTTTATTATGATAAGACTGGATGCGGACAGGCAGATGGTTTTACGTTAGGGGTTGACACGAATTATACGAATTATGCGAATTAAGAAAATAAACAGTTCTTGATTGTTAAAACACTTTTTCCACTTAAGCCATTGTCATTAGCTTGGCTATATGGATATCCTATTTAAAGAAGAAAGCTACAAGATTGTGGGAATCTGTATGAAGATACACCGAGAGTTGGGCTGTGGGTTTAAAGAAATTATATACAAGGATGCGATTGAGGTTGAGTTAAGAAAGCATTCTATCCCATTTGAACGCGAGAAAAGGATCTCGTTTTCGTATGACAACATTGGGGTTACAAGAAGATTTACAGTTGATTTTTTACTCTTCGGTTGTATTGTTCTGGAAGTGAAATCCTCCTTTAAGATCTTTTATCAAAATATCTCTCAAACACATAATTATTTGAAAGTGTCCGGTTGCCCGCTCGGAATGGTCGTCAATTTCGGCGCAAAGAGCTTTGAATTTAAGCGGATTCTCCTGGGGAGCAATCTTACAGATCCGAGTAAATAGGAGTCTTTACATCATGATAGAACATAAAAGTCCAACCTTTCTCCCGGCCTTCCTGCCACCATTGCTGCCTTAGTTCCATGCACTTTTTCCCGTCATAATCGTACTTGGCTATAAATTTACTCTTCATTTGTTGTAGCTGAGGTGCATCATCGCCTCCGAAAAAGGCCGTGGTTCCGCCATCTATCACCCAGAATACCTGGTGAAATGGGCTGTGGGCGCCTGTGATTTCATACTTAATATAGCCATTTATGACTCCATTACCATCAAGCCATTCTACCTGTGGATTGTTTTGCAAAATCGTCAGTTCATCTGTTATATAGGAGGGGAAGCCTTTTTGAAAAGCAAACTCAAATTCTTTTCGTTGAACATAATACTTTGCAGTTGGAAATGCCAGTTTCTGTTCTTCGCCATTCGGTCCTTTTGCAATTCCGCCAGCATGATCTTTATGCAAATGAGAAAGGAGGACTTTGGTTACTTCTGATGGATTTATGCCATTGTCCATCAGATTCTGATGAATTTGCATAGTTCCATTTTTTTCAAATCCTAGTCCAGTATCGATTAAAATGATGTCTTCAGAAGTGATCAGGACAAATGGTTGCACCTCAACCAGGAGACTACCATTGGATCTTTTCTGTAAATCATCTTTGTCCAGATCAAATGGTACAAAAAGTTTTGACTTATCTATCGTAAATGATCCTTCTGAGAGTGGAATGATCTTCATGCCAATTTATTTCTTGCCAGATTTAACGATTTGCAAATTTAGCCTAATCGGAACAGACAACCGCAATTCGCCTAATTCGCATAATTCGAGATTAAAAAAAGGCCCGCTCTTAACAGAGCCGGCCGTTGCTAACCTATGAAAAACACCTATTTTGAAATCAGGTTGGTAGTAATTGTCTGAACTGGCAGCGCATCTCGGGGCGATGGTTATTGCTGACGAAGACGATTGCGTTCAATTCGCTGCTGCCTTCTTTCCATGATCTCTTTCTGCAGGTAATTATTAAACTCCTTTTCTATCTTAAAGAAAGAATTGACTTTTTCACTGGACAATGCTTTCAGGAATTCACCATTGAATTTCTTTCTGACATCCAGGATCTTTTCTTCTCTTTTCAATTCGTCTGTTCTGTTATCCAGTTTGGCTTTGCGGATCTCGTCTTCATACTTGTTGTAGATAGGCCAGAACCTTTGGGCTTCTTCCGGACTTAAATTGAGCTTTTTGGTAAGAAAAGCAATCTTCAAGGCCTGGATACGTCCGCCTCCATCATTATCCTGCGAATAACTCACCATTCCCACTCCCAGGAACAAACAGAATATGAGTAAAAACTTTTTCATGACATTATCGGGTGATTAGTTTGTAATAGTTGACTCTCCGGTTACCTGCTGGTCTACATACTTCTGCAACTCTTCATCAGATACATCAGCCAGCATGTCTTTCATATCGGCAGAGGTAAAGGTAACCTCGTTACCGGTGCTCTCGTTGGTAACTGCTACCGGATCACTGGTCTGCTGATCGAGGTATTGGATAATTTCAGTATCGGATATTTTGGCCAGTTCGGGGCCAGTTACGTTGGCCGGACCTTGATTGAATATTTTCATTGCTCCAATAAACACCAGACCGGCCACGGCTGCAGCGGCAGCATATCGAATCCACTTTCTCGCACCACCCATGGAAATCAACTTTCCTCCTTTAGGCTGTGCTACTTTCCTCAGCATCTGCTGATCGAAATCCTCAAAGTATCCCGTCGGCACCTCATAAGGTTGAACTGTCCGGAGATGATTCATCATTGGCGACAGGTTCTCCAGTTCTTCATTCACTATTTCAATGGCGCGGGCACCATCAGTCAGGTTAGCGGGCAGTTCATTAAAATAGCCATCGGGTACGCTATAAGGTGTCTTTTTTCCCAGGCCGCTCAGCAAAGGAGACAATGCTTCCATTTCTTCACCAACAGAACCATTCTCCAGAGCTTTGACTTTCGCCAGCATTTTGCCGGCAAAATCCTCAAAGTATCCTGCAGGAATCTGGTATGGGTTGGGCTGTTCTGCCTTTTCAAAAGAAACTGCCGGATCGGCTTTTACCAGCACCAGCATGGATTCCGGAAATGACTCAAAATATCCCTGGGGAACCGCATATGGTACAACAGTGCTGACCGGCTCTAAACCCGGGACCAGCGCCTTCCACTCATTTTCTATGTTTATCCTGTTGTTCATACCTTATTGGGATCAAAAAATTGGCTCAAAGTTTAATGATTCAGTATATAATCCTCGATTTTTTTTACGGCATGATGATAGCTCGCTTTCAAAGCCCCTTCGGATGTATCCAGCACACGGCTCATTTCTTCATAGGGCATTTCATCGTAATACCGTAGGGTAAATACAACTCTTTGCTTTTCAGGAAGTTGTTGGATCGCCAACTGTAACTTCCATTCTAACTTGTTGGCATCGAAGTGTTTATCGGCCTTTACCTTGTTTTCCAGCCCGCTTTCCACATCGGAAAGCGACACGGCGGAACGCTTTTTAGCCTGTTCCATAAAGGTCAGGCATTCATTGGTGGCAATTCTGTAAAGCCAGGTATAAAGTTGGGAATCTTCTCTGAAGTTTTCCAGGCCATTCCATACACGGATGAAGACGTTTTGTAATACGTCATTGGCATCGTCGTGATCAACGACCATTCGACGGATATGCCAGTACAAACGTTCCTGGTATTTCCTGATGATAGAGGTATAAGCTTTCTCCTTGGTAGCCGGATCCCGGAACTGCATCAGTAACTCGGTATCTTGGGTGGTTACCGCCATAGGTTAGCATTTAAGTTGGTTTAGAACAGATTTTGCTACCCGGGTTTAACGGCGAAAGAAAATATTTTATGCGGGAAATCAACGAATTCCCGCTAAATGGACTGGCTGATTTGTTTATTTTCTCTTCATCACCTTTTCAGCGGCAGCAACGATATTGGGAGTATCGAGGCCATACTTTTCCAGCAGTTGAGTGGGCGTTCCGCTTTCGCCAAAGGTATCTTTGGTACCAATGTATTCGATGGGAACGGGGAAATGGCTGCTGGCAACCTGGGCAATGGAATCACCCAATCCGCCAATGATATTGTGTTCTTCCACTGTAACCGCGCAACGTGTTTTGCGGATGGATTGAAGAACAGCTTCAGTATCGAGCGGTTTGATGGTATGAATATTTACTACTTCCACACTGATTCCTTTTTCTTCCAGCATCTTTCCGGCTTCGATGGCTTTCCAAACCATATGTCCGCAGGCGAAGATGGAAACATCGGTTCCTTCAGAGAAGAATTGAGCCTTACCGATCTGGAAGGGCATTCCTGCTGTAAAAATAGGCCAGACGGGTCTGCCAAAACGGAGATACACCGGCCCCTCATATTCTGCGACAGCCATCGTAGCTTCCTTTGTTTGAGCGTAATCGCAGGGAACAATCACGGTCATTCCGGGCAGCATCTTCATGAGACCAATGTCTTCGAGGATCTGGTGCGTGGCGCCGTCTTCTCCAAGGGTAAGACCTGCGTGGGAGGCGCAGATTTTTACGTTTTTACCGGAATAGGCTACCGACTGACGAATCTGGTCGTATACACGTCCGGTCGAAAAGTTGGCGAAAGTGGTGGTATATGGAATCTTCCCGCCGATGGTCAATCCGGCGCCAATACCAATCATATTGGCTTCGGCGATTCCGCACTGTATAAAACGATCGGGAAACTCTTTGATAAACTGGTTAAGTTTCAGTGAACCGGCCAGGTCGGCTGTAAGGGCCACTACATTTGGATTTTTGCGAGCGGCTTCCACTATTCCATCTCCAAAACCACTGCGGGTATCTTTTTGTCCGGTTGACTGTATATCCTTTAACATGCTTAAAATTTGGTGCTGCAAAGTAAAGGAAAAGTTATGTTGCGATCATCGTTTTTCGCCTTTCGTTTTCCCCTCGGGAAATTAACTGGTGGAAAATAAATGGACGAGGCGGATGTTCCGTTCTTATTCTTTGAAAGTCAGCGAACCCATGATTTGTTCGGCAACAGGTTTCCAGGTCTTCAATCTTCCCTGTGTGCAATTAAATGAGCAGATCAGCAGGGTGCCGTTGAGATCGGTAAACAGCATATAATTATATATGCGATCGTCGGGTGTGTCGGTGGTTACTTTGAAAAAGCCTACTTTTTTGCCATTGAGTTCCCGGATACCTTCGTCCTCCCAGCTGGCATCGGGATAGGCGCTCTTTAATCCTTCTTTCAACACTTCCCTGTATTTGTCGAGCGTGGCCGGATTTGCCTTGCTATCCGTGTGGTTGAAGGCAATGCTGACGGCTCCGCTGATATCACTGTACACCAGTTTGGGTGGTCGTGCTCCGGGATATTTCTTTTTGATCAGTTCCTCTTTCATCGGCTTCCAGTCTTTTGGCAGCAACACTTCCACCTTACCGTCGAGGACTGTTCTTTTCTCGAGGTCGATGAAGTTCCGTGCAGTGAAGCTGAGTACAAAAAACAAGGCCGATTGGAGCCACATAGATCGATCAGTTTAGTCCGGTAGTATTCTTTTGATAAAAAAGTTCGTCGTTCTTGAGTTTCTGTTCCCATCTCCAGGCCGTACTCATCATATCTTCCAGGCCGAATTTGGGATTCCAGCCCAGTGTTTTCCGGGCATGGTCGTTATTGGCGTAGATCGCAATCACATCTCCCGGGCGACGGGGTCCTATTACATAGTTCAGTTTTTGCCCACTTACTTTTTCAAAGGCACGGATGGCTTCCAGCACGGTTACGCCATTGCCGGTACCCAGGTTGAACACCTCGCAACGCTTGGTATTTTTGGCATTCTGTAGATATTGTATAGCGAGCGTATGTGCATGTGCGATATCACTGACATGGATAAAATCCCGCAGGCAGGATCCGTCGCGGGTATCGTAGTCGTTACCATATACGGTCATGAGCGGTAATTTGCCAATGGCTGTCTGGGTAATGGCCGGCACCAGGTTGGCGGGTCTTCCCAATGGCAATTCGCCCAGCAGGATACTCGGGTGTGCACCTACGGGGTTGAAATAGCGAAGCAGGATGGCCTGTGTGAGGTTGGCTTTCGCAAATTCATTAATGATCTGTTCACCCATTTGCTTCGTATAACCATAAGGTGATTCAGCCGGCTTGGGAGGGGTGTTTTCTGTGACCGGAATTTTATCGGGATTGCCGTAAACGGTACAGGAAGACGAAAAAACAAAATTGGGTATGTGAAACTCCTGCACGCATTTGAGCAGGTTGATCAGCGATACGAGGTTGTTTTCAAAATAAAGGAGGGGCTGTTCTACGGATTCTCCCACCGCCTTGAACGCCGCGAAGTGAATGATTCCTTCAATATCGTCGTTCTCTGTAAAGATCGCGTAAGTGTCGTCGAAATTGCAGAGATCGACTTTATAGTTCTTGATTTTCTTTCCGGTGATTTTTTCAATGCCTTCCAGCAGACGTGTGGAGGATCTGGAATTGTTGTCAACGGAAATTACGTCATAACCGTTCTCTACGAGGTCTACAATGGTATGAGATCCGATATATCCGCAACCACCGGTAACTAGAATCTTGCTCATGTTATCTAATCCTTTTTGAGTTTAATCTTCTTTCAGGATGTTCATCAGGTACTGACCATATCCGCTTTTCAGCAGGGGTTGTGCCATTTTTTCGAGTTGCGCCGCATCGATGAATTTCTTGCGATAAGCGATTTCCTCGATACAGGCGATTTTGATTCCCTGCCGCTGTTCAATTACCTGTACAAACTGGGAAGCCTGCATCAGTGAATCGAATGTGCCGGTATCCAGCCAGGCCGTTCCCCTGTCGAGAATGGAGACCTGCAGCTTGTTGCGGCGAAGATATTCTTTATTTACATCGGTAATTTCATATTCACCCCGGGGGCTGGGTTTCAGGTCTTTTGCGATCTGCACCACATTGTTATCATAAAAGTATAATCCGGGTACCGCATAATTGCTTTTGGGTTTCTGCGGCTTTTCTTCTATCGAAATAACCCGGTTGTTTTTATCGAACTCCACAACGCCGTAACGTTCGGGATCGCTCACATGGTAAGCGTAAACGATTCCACCGTCGGGTTGGGTGTTCCTGGCCAGTTGTTCGCCGAGGCCGGCACCGTAAAAAATATTATCACCCAGTACCAGCGCCACGCTGTCGTTCCCGATGAATTGTTCACCGATTACGAAAGCCTGTGCGAGTCCGTTTGGCACTGCCTGTTCGGCATAGGAGAAGGAAAGTCCCAGGTTTTTTCCGGTTCCCAGCAATCGCTCGAACTGCGGAAGATCATATGGCGTAGAGATAATAAGTATTTCACGAATGCCTGCCAGCATCAGGGTCGAAAGCGGATAATAAATCATCGGCTTATCATAAATGGGCATGATCTGCTTGCTGATGGCGTAGGTAATGGGGTGCAGGCGGGTACCGGAACCCCCTGCTAAAATGATTCCTTTCACGGATTTTAGTTTTTTGTATTACAACCGATTAATGGTAAAATTATTGCCAAGGTAAGCAGAAAGGCTTGAAAAAGGAAGTAAAGGGGGGAATGCAATTTGCCAATTGGTCAATTGGTCAATGAGCCAATTTAATTACGGATTACGGATTGCGGATGACGGATGGGTTGGCAATGTGCCAATACGCCAATTGGTCAATGAGCCAATGATGATTACGAATGACGGATGACGAATTACGGATGGAATGCAATTTGGCAATACGCCAATTGGTTAATTGGTCAATGAGCAAGTGTAATTACAGATGACGAATTGCGGACGACAGGTTGTTTTTACATCCGTAATTCGTAATCCGTCATCCGTAATTCGTAATCCGTCATCCGTAATTCGTAATCCGTAATCCGTAATTCGTAATCCGTCATCCGTAATTTAAAGGAATCGTAACTGTAGTTTACAGGAACAGTTTCATGATATAAAACACCAGTGCCGCGAGCAGGGCGCTTACGGGAATGGTGAGGATCCAGGCCCAAAGCAGGTTAATGGTAACTCCCCATCTAACAGCAGAAAGTCGTTTGGTGGCGCCCACCCCAATGATCGATCCGGTGATGGTATGTGTAGTGCTCACGGGGATACCCAGCTTCTCTGTCAGGAATAAGGTGAGGGCTCCGGCAGTTTCAGCGCTCACGCCTTCCAGCGGTGTCACTTTCGTAATGCGGGTTCCCATTGTTTTTACAATCTTCCACCCACCGCTCATGGTACCGATGGCAATGGCGGTAAAGCTGGCGAGGGGCACCCACATATGGGTATTTACAAATTGTGAGAAGGTCAGGTCTACTCCTCTTTGTTTTTCATAAAAAATATAAGCCGCTCCAATGATCCCCATTACTTTCTGGGCATCGTTACCACCATGGCCGAGGCTGAACAATGCGGAAGATACCAGCTGCAATCTTCTGAACCAGCTCTCAGCCCGATAAGGATTGGCTTTTCGGAAGAGATTGATGATTAGCAGCGTAATGATAAAGGCAATGATCATTCCGATGAGTGGCGCCAGGAAAATGAACAGGAAAGTAGGAATCACCTTGGCGTAATTAATTACATCGATACCATCTTTTGAAAGATGACCAGCATTGGCAAGGGCTGCGCCCATGAATCCACCCAATAAGGTGTGGCTCGAACTGGAAGGGATACCAAACCACCAGGTCAGCAGGTTCCAGGCGATGGCGGCTACCAACCCGGCAAAGATTACTTCAAGCGTAATGAAGTGTTCATTCACCGATTTGGCGATGGTATTACCGATTTTGAATTCACCAACGATGTACTTTGATACAAAAAAAGCCGCGAAGTTGAAGATCGCAGCCCATAGCACCGCCTGAAAAGGGGTCAGCACCTTGGTAGATACAATAGTGGCGATTGAGTTGGCCGCGTCATGAAATCCATTGATGTAATCAAAAACCAGCGCCAGAACAATGATGATAACAAGAAAAGTCATAATAAATACAAATGGAAGTAAGAGAAATCTATTTCCTGTTCCTTAATTATGCGTATTTGATGATGATGGACTCAATTACATTGGCGGCATCTTCGCATTTATCAGTCACCACTTCCATCACCTGGTAGATTTCCCTTTTTTTGATCACTTCTTTCGCGTCGGGTTCTGTTTCGAACAAACGGTCGATGCTAAGGTCAAAAATATCGTCCGCCTGGTTTTCAATACTATTCACTTTTACCAGCGCATCGGTAATGCTGCGCATATTGCGCATGTTACGCAGTTCCTTAACCGCGGTACGGATATGGTCACAACCCTGCTCGATCAGGTCGGCCATTTTCTGGATACCCTGATCATTGGGGTTTATTTTATAGAAGTTGATCTTTTTGGCTGTGGCGAAAGTATAATCGCAGATATCATCCAGGGCTGAAGCCAGGTAGTGAATGTCTTCGCGATCAAAAGGAGTGATGAAATTGCGACCCAGTTCGGTGAAAATGCGGTGAGTCATTTCATCATTCTGGTGTTCCAGGTCTTCTACTTTGGAGATGATGGAGGCTCTTTTATCAAAATCGGGTTCTGTCACCACTTCTTTGAGGGTCTTGCCCATCGCAGAAACATTATCTGCCACTTCTTCAAAAAGAGAATAAAAAACCCTGTCTTTTGGCGTAAAAAGCTTCATGATTGAATTCAATCCCATGGAACTAAGTTTTGCGCAAAGATTAGTCGAAATAGACCAACCCGGCAAGAGGAAACATTTGGTAACAATTTCTTAATACGGGGCGTCCGGGCTCCTTTTACCTTTGCGCCAATGTTAATTTAACATGAAGCAATTGTTAACTCCCCTGAAACTTCTTTTTGTTATTACGTTTTTACTGCTTGTTCAAGTAGCTGAAAGCCAGTTTCTCATGGATATGATCGATACGAGCAAGTCTGTAGCGAAAGGGATACTTGATATTTATACCAGATATGACCGGTTGCGTTTCAGTGGTTATATTCAGCCGCAATTCCAGGTTTCACAATCAAAGGGTGCACGCACTTTTGAAGGGGGTGATTTTGCAACGAATTCGAATGATCGGTTCATGCTTCGCCGAAGCAGGATACGACTCGATTATGTAAGGTCCAATCAATACCAGCAGCCCTCTATGCAATTCGTTTTTCAGATCGATGCAACAGAACGAGGCGTAAATGTGCGGGATGCCTGGATTCGTTTGTTTGAAAATAAATGGAGACAATTTGCCTTTACCACAGGGGTGTTTGCCCGTCCTTTTGGATATGAAGTTAACCTTGCTTCTTCTGATCGGGAATCGCCGGAGCGTGGCCGCATGTCTCAGACATTGATGAAAACCGAAAGAGACCTCGGAGCGATGGTCAGCTTCGAAAGCCGGAATCCTGCCTCCCGGTTTAGATTTTTCAAGATTGACCTGGGTGTGTTCAATGGTCAGGGTTTGAACGGACCGGGAGAGTTTGATCAATACAAGGATTATATCGGAAGAATCGCCTTGAAGCCTTACCCTATTAATAAGAGCGTGTTTGTTTCAGCGGGGTTCTCATATCTGAATGGCGGTATTCTGCAAAGTAACAAATACAGATACCAGGTAGCAAAAGGCACCGCCGGCGAAACCTTTGAAGTGGATTCCTCCCTCTCCAATGTGGGCACTAAAAATCCCCGGAAATATTACGGGTTCGATGCCCAGGTAAAACTGAAACACCAGTGGGGCTTCACGGAAATCAGGGGGGAGTACTGGTGGGGTACTCAAACTTCGAGTGCTGCTACCAGCGAAACACCGGGTGTATTATTGGGCGCTACCGAAGGTTACTATATACGTCCATTCAACGGCGCATTTATATATTTTCTTCAGAACATTGTTAACGCCCATCACCAGCTTGCGTTCAAACTGGATTGGTACGATCCCAACACGAAAGTGTCGGGAAAAGATATTGGAAAGGCTGGAACCAGTGTGAATGCCACTAATATTAAATATACCAACTATGGCGTGGGCTATAATTATTATATCAATGAGAACGTGAAGCTGTTGCTCTGGTATCATTTTGTTAACAATGAAAAGACCAATCTGACTGGCTACACCACCGATCTGGCCGATAATATCTTCACCTGCCGCATGCAATACCGCTTCTAAACCAGGCAGGTAACATTCCGGTAACATTGAGGTCACAATTCCATTACATTGGAGTAACAGGACGGTAACAGTGCGGGGATACTTTTGCCGCAAATAAACAGTTACTCGTGAGCAAAAATTACCTCCTACTCCTGGCCCTGCTGATTTGTTCGTTTACTGCGTTCTCTCAAACAGGCAAGATATCCGGTAAGGTTCTCAATGAAAAGAATGAACCGGTTGCCGGCGTATCTATTAAAATTTCCGGCGCTCCGGGAGGTGTTACCAGTTCCGGTGAAGGTAACTTCCTGCTTACGCTCGCGGCTGGAAAAAAATATACCCTCGAATTCTCTGCGGTTGGCTACGAAAAAAAGACGGTTGACGAAATTGAAGTGGCAGAAGGAAAGGTAACCGAACTGAATATCGTGCTGTCTGTTTCGAGTAAAAACCTGGGTGCTGTTACGGTTACGGCCAACAGAACAAACGCCCGCCGCGAAACAGCCGCTTCGATGATATCCTTCCAGAAGAACACCAATACGGTGGCTTCTGTTATTTCTGCTGAAACCATTCGCCGTTCTCCCGATAAAAACACGGGTGAAGTCCTGAAGCGTACGCCAGGTGCCAGTATCCAGGAAGGACGATTCATTATTGTAAGAGGGTTGGCCGATCGCTACAACCAGGCGATGCTGAATGGTATCCTTCTCTCCAGTACGGAGCCCGATCGTAAAACATTCTCTTTTGATCTGATCCCCGCAGCCATGATTGATAATATCGTTATCAATAAAGCATTCGTGCCAGAGTATCCTGGTGAATGGGCGGGCGGATTGATCCAGGTGAATACAAAAGACATTCCCTCTAAAGGATTTTTGAATGTACAGGTGGGCACCGGTTTCAACTCACAAACCATTGGAAAGGATTTTTACAAAGACAAAGGCGGCAGAACAGACTGGCTGGGCATCGATGATGGCACCCGCGGTCTGCCTTCTTCCTATACCACTAAATCAGACTTCGACGTATTGACGCCTGCACAGAAGACTGCCATCGGGGTACACGGATGGGTAGGCAATGAGCCAATACGCCAATTGGTCAATGAGCCAATGATGATTACGAATGACGGATGACGAATTACGGATGGAATGCAATTTGGCAATACGCCAATTGGTTAATTGGTCAATGAGCAAGTGTAATTACAGATGACGAAATGCGGACGACAGGTTGTTTTTACATCAAATAATTCGTAATTAATAATCCATATGTAATTCGTAATCCGTAATTCGTAATCCGTAATCCGTAATTCGTAATCCGTAATTTAAAGGAATCGTAACTGTAGTTTACAGGAACGGTTTCATGATATAAAACACCAGTGCCGCGAGCAGGGCGCTTACGGGAATGGTGAGGATCCAGCCATTGGGTTAATGGTAACTCCCCATCTAACAGCAGAAAGTCGTTTGGTGGCGCCCACCCCAATGATCGATTGATGGTATGTGTAGTGCTCACGGGGATACCCAGCTTCTCCTGTCAGGAATAGGGTAGAGGCTCCGGCAGTTTCAGCGCTCACGCCTTCCAGCGGTGTTCTTTCGTAATGCGGGTTCCCATTGTTTTACAATCTTTCACCCACCGCTTTCATGGTGCCAATGGCAATGGCGGTAAAGCTGGCGAGGGCACCTATAGGTATTTACAAATTGGGTGAAAGGAAGGTCAGGTCTACGCCTCTTTGTTTTCATAAAAAATATAAGCTGCTCCAATGATCCCCATTACTTTCTGGGCATCGTTACCACCATGGCCGAGGCTGAACAATGCGGAAGATACCAGCTGCAATCTTCTGAACCAGCTCTCCAGCCCGATAAGGATTGGCTTTTCGGAAGAGATTGATGATTAGCAGCGTAATGATAAAGGCAATGATCATTCCGATGAGTGGCATGAAAAATGAACAGGAAAGTAGGAATCACCCAGGCGTAATTAATTACATCGATACCATCTTGAAAGATGACCAGCATTGGCAAGGGCTGCGCCGCAGCGAATCCACCCAATAAGGTGTGGCTCGAACTGGAAGGATACCAAACCACCAGGTCAGCAGGTTCCAGGCGATGAGGCTACCAACCCGGCAAAGATTACTTCAAGCGTAATGAAGTGTTCATTCACCGGTTTGGCGATGGGTATTACCGATTTTGAATTCACCAACGATGTATTTTGATACAAAAAAGCCGCGAAGCTGAAGATTCAGCCCATAGCAATCGCCTGAAAAGGTCCAGCACCTTGGTAGATACAATAGTGGCATTTGTTGGCGCGTCGCGAAATCCATTGATGTAATCAAAACCAGCGCCAGGAACAATGATGATAACAAGAAAAAAGTCATAATAAATACAAATGGAAGTAAAGGAAAATCTATTTCCTGTTCCTTAATTATGCGTATTTGATGATGATGGACTCAATTACATTGGCGGCATCTTCGCATTTATCAATCACCACTTCCATCACCTGGTAGATTTCTTTGATCACTTCTTTCGCGTCGGGTTCTGTTTCGAACAAACGGTCGATGCTACAGTCAAAAATATCGTCCGTCTGGTTTTCAATACTATTCACTTTACCAGCGCATCGGTAATGCTGCGCATATTGCGCATGTTACGCAGTTCGCAACCGCGGTACGGATATGGTCACGAACCCTGCTCGAATCCAGATTGGCCATTTTCTGGATACCATCATTGTAGGTTTATTTTATAGAAGTTGATCTTTTGTGCTGTGGCGGTATAATCGCAGATATCATCCAGGAGCTGAAGCCAGTAGTGAATGTCTTCGCGATCGAGGATGTGATGAAATTGCGACCCAGTTCGGTGAAAATGCGGTGAGTCATTTCATCATTCTGGTGTTCCAGGTCTTCTACTTTGGAGATGATGGAGGCTCTTTATCAAAAATCGGGTTCTGTCACCACTTTTGAGGGGTCTTGCCCATCGCAGAAATGATTGTCTGCCACTTCTTCAAAAAGAATAAAGCCTGTCTTTTGGCGTAAAGCACTTCATGATTGAATTCAATCCCATGGAACTAAGTTTTGCGCAAAGATTAGTCGAAATAGACCAACCCGGCAAGAGGAAACATTTGGTAACAATTTAATACGGGGCGTCCGAGGCTCCTTTTACCTTTTGCGCGAAATGTTAATTTAACAGCGAAGCAATTGTTAACTCCTGAAACTTCTTTATTACGTTTTTACTGCTTGTTCAAGTAGCTGAAAGCCAGTTTCTCATGGATATGATCGATACGAGCAAGTCTGTGGCGAAAGGGATACTTGATATTTATACAGATATGACCGGTTGCGTTTCAGTGGTTATTCAGCCTCAATTCCGGTTTCACAATCAAAGGGGTGCACGCACTTTTGAAGGGGGTGATTTGCAACGAATTCGAATGATCG
The DNA here is from genome assembly GCA_044226045.1 of Chitinophagaceae bacterium. GTDB lineage: Bacteria > Bacteroidota > Bacteroidia > Chitinophagales > Chitinophagaceae > Endoryza. Next base: position 147,702 of record JBGAHR010000002.1, on the reverse strand, counting down.
GTTCGTGCTTCGCCGAAGCAGGATACGACTCGATTATCTAAGGTCCAATCAATACCAGCAGCCCTCTTATGCAATTCGTTTTTCAGATCGATGCAACAGAACGAGGCGTAAATGTGCGGGATGCCTGGATTCGTTTGTTTGAAAATAAATGGAGACAATTTGCCTTTACCACAGGGGTGTTTGCCCGTCCTTTTGGATATGAAGTTAACCTTGCTTCACGGATCGGGAATCGCCGGAGCGTGGCCGCATGCCTCAGACATTGATGAAAAACCGAAAAAGAGACCTTCGTGGAGCGATGGTCAGCTTCTGAAAGCTGAATCCTGCCTCCCGGTTTAGATTTTTCAAGATTGACCTGGGTGTGTTCAATGGTCAGGGTTTGAACGGACCGGGAGAGTTTGATCAATACAAGGATTATATCGGAAGAATCGCTGGAAGCCTTACCTATTAATAAGAGCGTTTTTTGTTTCAGCGGGGTTCTCACCATGAATGGCGGTATTCTGCAAAGTAAGAAATACGAATACCAGGTAGCGAAAGGGCATATCCGGCGAAACCTTTGAAGTGGATTCACTCCTCTCAATGTGGGCACTAAAATCCCCGAAATATTACGGGTTCGATGCCCAGGTGCGTAAACTGAAACACCAGTGGGGCTTCACGGAAATCAGGGGGAGTACTGGTGGGCATCAACTTCGAGTGCTGCTACCAGCGAAACACCGGTGTATTATTGGGCGCTACCAGTTATTATATACGTCCATTCAACGGCGCATTTATTTATTTTCTTCAGAACATTGTTAACACCTATCACCAGCTTGCGTTCAAACTGGATTGGTACGATCTAACACGAAAGTGTGGGAAAAGATATTGGAAAGGCGAACCAAAGTGAATGCCACTAATATTAAATATACCAACTATGGTGTGGGCTATAATTATTATATCAATGAGAACGTGAAGCTGTTGCTCTGGTATCATTTTGTTAACAATGAAAAGACCAATCTGACCGGCTACACCACCGATCTGGCCGATAATATCTTCACCTGCCGCATGCAATACCGCTTCTAAACCAGGCAGGTAACATTCCGGTAACATTGAGGTCACAATTCCATTACATTGGAGTAACAGGACGGTAACAGTGCGGGGATACTTTTGCCGCAAATAAACAGTTACTCGTGAGCAAAAATTACCTCCTACTCCTGGCCCTGTTGATTTGTTCGTTTACTGCGTTCTCTCAAAACAGGCAAGATATCCGGTAAGGTTCTCAATGAAAAAGAATGAACCGGTTGCCGGCGTATCTATTAAAATTTCCGCGCTCCGGGAGGTGTTACCAGTTCCGGTGAAGGTAACTTCCTGCTTACGCTCGCGGCTGGAAAAAAATATACCCTCGAATTCTGCGGTTGGCTACGAAAAAAAGACGGTTGACGAAATTGAAGTGGCAGAAGGAAAGGTAACCGAACTGAATATCGTGCTGTCTGTATCGAGTAAAAACCTGGGTGCTGTTACGGTTACGGCCAACAGAACAAACGCCCGCCGCGAAACAGCCGCTTCGATGATATCCTTCCAGAAGAACACCAATACGGTGGCTTCTGTTATTTCTGCTGAAACCATTCGCCGTTCTCCCGATAAAAACACGGGTGAAGTCCTGAAGCGTACGCCAGGTGCCAGTATCCAGGAAGGACGATTCATTATTGTAAGAGGGTTGGCCGATCGCTACAACCAGGCGATGCTGAATGGTATCCTTTCTCCAGTACGGAGCCCGATCGTAAAACATTCTCTTTTGATCTGATCCCTGCAGCCATGATTGATAATATCGTTATCAATAAAGCATTCGTGCCAGAGTATCCTGGTGAATGGGCGGGCGGATTGATCCAGGTGAATACAAAAGACATTCCCTCTAAAGGATTTTTGAATGTACAGGTGGGCACCGGTTTCAACTCACAAACCATTGGAAAGGATTTTTACAAAGACAAAGGCGGCAGAACAGACTGGCTGGGCATCGATGATGGCACCCGCGGTCTGCCTTCTTCCTATACCACTAAATCAGACTTCGACGTATTGACGCCTGCACAGAAGACTGCCATCGGAAAGCAATTAAGGAATGCCTGGACTCCGGAGAAAACGTCAGCTCCCCTGAATACTTCTTTCCAATTGAATGGGGGCTTCAATACAAAACTTTTTGGGAAGACTATTGGTGGTACGCTGGGTGTTACTTATAATAAGACCAATCGTTACCTCCGTTTGTTGAACCGCTCCAATTCATTGTCTGGAACAGTTTTCAGTACCAACTACAATTTCAACGATGATCGGTATATCCAGGATGTGCAGGTAGGTGCATTGGGAAGCCTGAGCATTCAGCTGAACAACTTCAACAAGATATCTATCAAATCAATTGTGAATGTCAACTCTCCCAACTACGTTACCCGCAGGAGCGGTATCGATTACAACCGCGATGATGACCTCTCAGGACCCGAGTTGACTTTCAAACAAAATACCTTCTTTACTGTACAGGCATCCGGCGACCACACTATATTAAAGCCGCTTAAGCTGAAATGGTACGGAGCTTTCAACATCCTCGATGGTTATATTCCCGATCAGAGAAGAATCCTGTATTCAAAGTCGCAGGGCTCCAATGACCCTTACAGACTGGTGATCTCCAACACCCTTTCACAACAAAGCGGTAGCCGTATCTACCAGAACCTGAGCGACTATATCTATACGGCAGGTGGTGATCTTACTTACAATTTCAAAATGTTTGGTGGCAGAGGGCAGGCACTGAAAGGCGGTTATATGTTGCAGATCAAAGACCGCCTGTATGACGCGAAACTTTTTGCCAACTACCTTCCAATAGACAATGACGCCCTTCGTCAACTGGCACCCGATGTGGTTTTTGATCCTGCCAATTTTGGTGATGGCACCGGTAACAAGTTTGGATTTGATGCCATCAAAGGAAACACGTTCCGTTACCTCGCTAATACCATTCTGAATGGCGGCTTCCTTCAGTTGGATAACCAGCTTACAGACGCACTTCGCGTGGTATGGGGACTTCGTATCGAAAACTACGATCAGCTGGTAGGAAGTGTAAAGAAATACGACCCAAGACACACACATACACAGGTAACCGATTTCCTGCCCGGTCTGAATGCTACTTATAAAGTCAACGCCAAGACCAATATTCGTCTCTCGGGATCACAAACGGTGATCAGACCAGAACTGAGAGAGCTGTCGTTCCTGAATATTTATGATTTCGAATTGAATGCCTCTGTACAGGGTAACCCGAACCTGGAGCGTACCAAGGTAACCAATTTCGATTTGCGTTACGAGTTGTATCCACGTGCGGGTGAAGTGCTCACAGCAGGTGTATTTTACAAACATTTCGATAAGCCCATCGAGCAGATCTTCAATGAAGGCAGCGGTGGTGCAAGCACTTTCAGTTTCCAGAATCCCGAGAAAGCAACTTCGTATGGCGCTGAGGTGGAGTTTCGCAAGAAACTGGACTTCATCAAGGGATTGGGCAACTTCACTTTCCAGGCCAATGCCGCTTATATCTACAGCCGTATTAAAGACAAAGGCTTCCAGGTCGATCGTCCTCTGCAAGGGCAGTCTCCCTACCTGATCAACCTCGGCTTGTTGTATGATGTAGAGAAAGCCGGTTTGAACTTTACGCTTCTCTTCAACCAGATCGGCGAAAGAATTTATCTGGTGGGTGATTTAACATCCGGTGCGGGTTCTCCTGATATTTACGAGGCACCCCGCGGATTGCTCGACTTCCAGGCATCCAAGAAATTCCTGAAGAACAAAGCTGAGATCAGGCTGAATGTACAGGATCTCCTGAACCAGACACAATATTTCTACCAGAATGCCGACAGCAAAACAACCTTCCAGAAAGGGAAAGACGCTTATCGTTTCACCAGGAAGTTTGGAACCACTTTCGGCATCACGTTCAGTTATTCATTATAAATAAACTCTCTAAACACAAATAAAAACACAGATGAAAAAGAGTATTTTGTTTTTAGTCGCTTTCGCAGGACTCGCTTTCAACGCCTGCCGTAAAATTGAAATGGATGGTGAAAAAGAAATCATCATCGTTCCAGGCCCTGGTGGTGGAAGCACCGGTCAGACGATCACTTTGTCTGGCAGGATCAATGCCGATACTACGCTTCGCAAAGAGAATACTTATATTCTGAAAGGACTGGTATACATGGTAGGCAATCATACCATGAATATCGAAGCGGGTACAGTGATTAAAGGTTCCTTCAGTGGAAGTGATGTGGCTGCTCTGATCATTACGCGTGGTTCTAAAATCAATGCGGTGGGTACAGCTACCGAACCCATCATCTTCACTTCGGCTGCTCCGAATCCAAGCTCAGGCGACTGGGGTGGAATCGTTCTTTGCGGTAAAGCGCCTATCAACACCAGCTTCAATGGTGTGAACGGACTGTACCAGGTTGAAGGTGGTATCGACAATGCCAACGGCGATGGTCTTGCCGGTTCTGGCGACGCAGTGGCCCCCACGCCGGTTTCCGACGATAACTCAGGCACCCTGAAATACGTAAGAATTGAATATGCCGGCTATGCCTTCCAGCCTGATAAAGAGATCAACAGCCTTACATTGGCTGCCGTTGGTAGTGGCACTACTATCGATCACGTTCAGGTGATCTATGCAAAGGATGATGCTTACGAATGGTTTGGTGGTACCGTTAATTGCAAATACCTCATTGCCTACAAAACACAGGACGACGATTTCGATACCGATAACGGTTTCTCCGGAAAAGTTCAGTTTGGTCTCGTGATTCGTGATTCACTGATCGCTGACATTTCTACCTCGGAAGCTTTCGAGAGCGATAACAACGCCAGTGGTACAACAGCTACTCCCAAAACCAGCGCAGTTTTCTCCAACATCACTGCTATCGGTCCCCGCGCTACATTAAATAATGCCGGTAACTCACTGTTCCGTGCAGGTGCACAGATCCGCAGGAACTCGGCACTGTCTATTTACAACTCCATCATCATGGGTTGGCCACAGGGTATTCTGATCGATGCCAGCACCGGTACACCAACCGATCTGAACATCAAAGACAGCACGCTCCGCATCCGCAATACTACACTGGCAGGTAACACCATCAATATTAAATATTCTGTAAGTGGAAGCGCTCCAACCGGCGAATCAGATGCCAGCATGCTGACCTGGTTTACCAGCAGCTTCTACAACAACGACATCCTGACGAACTCTGCGGATGCTAAATTGATTCAACCGTTCAACTACGCTGCTCCGGATCCTACTCCGTTTGCCGGTTCAAGCGGTAACCAGAAAATCCTGAATGGCGCAGCTTTCACTGATCCAAAAGTGGCTGATCCTTTCTTTAAAGTAGTAACCTTCCGTGGTGCAATCGCTCCGGCTGGTGAAGATGCTACCTGGTGGAAAGGTTGGACTTCTTTCAACGGTAAGTAATCCCTACGCACATACTCTTTTTCGATGTACAGCCTCCTCCGTTTTACGGGGGAGGTTTTTTTATGGACCCTTCGAAACTATTAATAGTAGCATAACAGTCTTTCACGTTGAAGTAACATTCCAACTGCAACTTGCAGCCCGTAGTTCTTTTGGTTATTCAATGATACGTTTTGGTTATCTAATCAGAATTTTTCTCATGTGACAGTGTCCCCTGGTTTCTACCAGGGGACCTTTTTTTTGTACACGAATTACACGAATTACACGAATTATACGAATAATACGTATCAGTTAAAGATCAGGTCAGGATAGGTGAAGTCTAGTTCGAAGCGGAGGTTGCTGCAACGGAGCATTAGTTTTTGGATGATATCTTCTGTAGTATGGGCGTAAGTAACCCGGGGAGATTGTTTCTGTTCTATCCATCCGTTGAAATGATCATCGAAGTCGTCGGTGATTTTGGAGAGAACGGGAACGCCCAGCCTGGCCAATGCCGCGCCATTGCATTGCTGTTCGTACTGACCCTGGATGGGAATGGAGATGATTTTCTTTTGAAGATACAGGGCTTCCGCAGGCGTTTCAAACCCACCGCAGGTAATAATTCCATGACAGTTAATCAGGCTGCGGTTGAATTGATGCCTGTCTACCGGAAGCCAGCGAATATTACCTTCAAACGTAATTTCCTTTTTTTGATGAGAAAAGATTTCGAAACGATGTTGGGAGAACCGGCTGAAAGTATTCTTTAATTGCTGATCACAATAGGAGGGCAGGTAAACCGTAATATATCCTTTATCGGATGGAGTTGCTTTCAGAATTTCTTCTTTAACCACCGGGGAATAAATAAAGTCGTCGTAGGATTGAAAGTGAAGGCCGATATGGTGGGTGGCCCGGGCATAGTTTTTTAAGATCCATTCTCCCATCCGGCTGGGTTTTTCCGGGCGTGGGGTATTGGGTGATAGAAAGCTTGCCTGGTGACCGAAGTTTACCGATGGAATCTTCTTTTTGGAACAGGCCAGGGAAGTGATACAATCAAAATCATTGATCACCAGGTCATATTTTTCTACCGGCAGGTCCCTTACCTCTTTCATGATGCGCAGAGGTGCGATATTGCTGACAATTTTTGAATAATCAAGGCCGCCATCGCAGGTGTAGAAAAGACTTAAGCCTTTGCTCCGATACTTTACTGGCCCGTCGAGTGAAAGGGTACTATTGGCACCGCTGAGAAAGATATCTACTTTTCCATATTGCTGTAAATAAGGCAGCAGCTCCATTGCGCGGCTGATGTGTCCGTTTCCGGTAGCCTGCACTGCATAAAATATTTTCATACCTGATTGTTTAAATAGCCAGTGAATTGATATAGAAACTGATTTCGTCCGTCATCACGTTCGGATTCGCCTCAAACTGAATAGCGGTATGTTCGAAATCCTTTTCGTTGTAGGTAAAGATTTTCCAGGTATCGTGATGATATTCGAGGGCTGTTAAATGTTCTACCCAGTCGCCGCTGTTCAGATAAGTGACCTTGCCCTGTTCTGTTTCTATTACTCTTTGCTGTGGCTGGTGAATATGTCCGCAGATCACATAATCGAATTTTTTTTCGATGGCCAGTTCGGCGGCAATCTGTTCAAAATCGTTGATCTTGGTAACAGCCTTGTTTACACTGGCCATGATACTTTTGGAAATAGAAACAGGGTCTTTGCCAACGAGCTTCAATAAAGAGTTTATCGCGCGATTGAAAAGGATGAGCATTCCGTATCCATTGCTTCCCAGTTTGGCCAATAGTTTGGCGCTTCCTTTGGTGGTGTTGTCGAATACATCGCCATGGAAGATCCAGGTCATCTTGTTGTTGATCTCCAGCACCAGTTTATCGGTCAGGGTAAAATTGCTCAGGTTGAAATCGGTGTATCGGCGGAGAAGCTCATCGTGATTACCGGTGATGTAGAACACTCTTGTTCCTTTCATCATCAGGTTCAGTATTTCTTTGATGACCGCCATATGAGTGGCAGGGAAATATCTTCGGGAGAACTGCCAGCCATCAATGATATCCCCATTCAGAATAAGAATGTTTGGATTGATGCTTTTAAGGTAAGCCACCAGTTCCTTGGCACGACAGCCGAATGTTCCAAGGTGTACATCAGAAATAACGACTACATCTACAGCGCGTCTTTCCATGCGGAGTTGGGTTTTACAAAGTAGCTTATTAATTGTGTACTGAATATGAACAGCAGGTTACCGTTGTTTTAAATCACTACGCAAACGTGTGCGGATATTTTTACATAACATTTCGTTAAGTATTCATTCATTTTCCGATAAACCTCGCTTAATACGCACTCGATAGTTTCGCGCTGAAATCAAATTCTCTCTCACAAACAATCAAAACTTCTGTTTATGCCAGCGTTTCGACACGCCCCTGGAAGATGGGTGGCTTTGTTTTTTCTGATGGCCATTCCTTTTCTTGTACAAGCACAGGCTACAAGACTGATTTCTGGTAAGGCCATTTCTTCCAAAGATCAAACCGGTATTCCCGGTGTTTCCGTAATGATTAAGGACAGCAAGTCCGGTGTGTCTACTTCAGCCGAAGGGACATTTGTTATTAATGCTAAATCCGGCGATGTGCTGGTGTTTAGTGGGGTAGGTATCAAGAAGACCGAACTCACGATCGGTGATGACAATACCTATGTAATTTCTCTTGAACAGGATCCCCGTTCGATGAGTGAAGTGCTGGTAACAGCGCTGGGTATTAAAAAGGAATCCAAAAGACTCACCTATTCTATCCAGGAAGTGAAGACTGCGGAGCTGGTGAAAGCACGTGAACCCAATGCCATCAACAGTTTGAAAGGTAAAGTGGCAGGCCTGGTAGTGAACATCAACAACGAACTGTTGCGTCAGCCTTCCATCAATTTCCGTGGAGAAGGAAATGTGCTGTTCGTAGTGGATGGTGTTCCTATTACTACAGATACCTGGAATATCAGCCCCGATGACATCGAGAGTTACACCTTCCTGAAAGGACAAACAGCTTCCGCCCTGTATGGCAGCCTTGCCCGTAATGGAGCGATCGTTATCAATACAAAGAAAGGCACCAAAGACAAACGCGGATTCTCCATCGAGTTCAACTCAAGCACCATGTTTGATAAAGGCTTCCTGGCTTTCCCGATCTACCAGGATCAGTACGGCCCGGGTTCAAGAGGCAAGTATGCCTTTAAAGATGGTGTTGGTGGCGGTGTGAACGACAACGACTATGATGTATGGGGTCCCCGCTTCGATGGACAGTTGATCCCTCAGTATGACGGTAAAGTGGATCCGGGTAACACTTACGTAACCACCTTCGGTGATGGTTCCAAGTTTACCGGTAATATCATTCCCACGCCCTGGATCGCTCGTGGAAAAGACAACCTCAAAAAATTCCTGAATACCGGTATCCTCAGCACCAACCACATTGCTGTTGCAGCGAGTGGGGAAAAGTATGATTTGCGTTTCGGGGTAGGACATACTTATCAGAAGGCCATCGTTCCCAATATGGCCCTCAATACAACCAACTTCAACCTGAGCGCCGGCTACACTTTCAGCAGCAAACTGAAAGTTACCGCTGATATCAATTACAGCCGTCAGTACTCTCCCAATTTCCCGGACGTAAACTATGGTCCGAACAGTATGATCTATAACGTGGTGATCTGGGCTGGTGCAGACTGGAGCATGGATGATATGCGCAATTATTGGCAGCCGGGCAAAATCGGAACACAGCAGATTTATGCAGAATACCAGCGTTACAACAATCCCTGGTTCATGGTGTATGAATGGTTGCGTCCGCACTATAAAAACGACGTATATGGTTATGTGTCCCTGAACTGGAAGTTTGCGAAAGACTTTGAGTTCATGTACCGTCCGGGTATTTCTACTTATAACATTTTCCGCCAGGAGAAGATGCCGGTATCGGCCGGTGCCTATGGTCGCGACGAAAGACTGGGAGACTATCGCGAAGACAGCCGCACTTTCTTCGAAGCAAATAACGAAGTGCAGGTTAAATACGCCAGCAAATTCTTCCAGAATTTTCTTACGGTGGATGGATTTGTGGGAGGAAACGTGCGTAACGCGCGCTATAACGGAAGTTTCGCTTCAACCGATTACCTGAGTGTACCAGGACTGTACACGCTTGCCAATACCTTGCGTCCGGGTAAAGCCGCCTCCGTTGCTTTGGAGAACCTGTTCATCAGTGGTTACTATTCCTTTGATTTTGGTTTGGGAAAATACCTGACACTGAATGCCACCGGTCGTTTGGATAAAGCCAGCAGTTTGCCCAAAGGCAATAACACTTATTTCTATCCTTCTTTTGGCGCCTCTACTGTTTTGTCGGATTATTTGAATCTGCCATCACAGCTCACTTTCCTGAAATTGAGAGGCTCTTATGCACAGGGCAGAAGCGCACAGATCTATGCAAACATCGCGCAGCCCAATATCGGATTCGGTACCGGTCAGGGTTATGGTCAGAACTACTATTCCCCGATCAATATGGGTATTTATGATCTGACTTCTATCGGTTATAACATCAGCAACAGCGGTACTTACAACAACGAACTCGGAGCGAGCTATGCCGACGGTCTGCTGGATTCAACCCTGAAAGCCGACAACAAAAAGACCATTGAGCTCGGCGCCGACCTCCGTTTCTTCAAGAATCGACTGGGCCTGAACGTAACCTGGTTCAATTCCAAGTCAGAATTGCTGTACAATCGTACAGACATCATTTCTCCCGCATCCGGATACAGCAGCATCATTGCCAACTATGGCAGCTATCGTAACCGCGGTTGGGAAATCTCTTTAACAGGTACTGCCATCAGCACCAAGAACTTTACCTGGAATGTAGGAGCTAACTGGTCTACATTCGATCGTCGCTGGGTAAAACATCCGAACCCCGATGCATGGAGCAAGGACGGTTCTCCGGTTGATCTGATCTATGGTGAAGGATTCATCCGTACACCCGATGGCCAGCTCGTTCATGGATCCGATGGATTGCTGATGCGTTTCAGAGATGCCGGACAGGGCAGCGCCAGAAGAATTTTTGGAGAAGCCGATCCGGACTGGTCATGGGGTATTACCAACAGCTTCAGCTATAAAGATTTTCGTCTGAGCTTCCAGTTTGACGGAGTAGTAGGTGGTGTATTTCATGATTATGTTCGCCAGAAAACACTGCAGGGCGGAAGACACCTGGAAACAGCTACCGGCCTCTGGGGTGAACACAGACCCGATGACGTAGGTGCAGGTTCATTGGTTCAACCAGGCATCACCCTTACAGGCAACATCATCCTTGATCCTATTACCGGTGAGATCACCAACTACAAAGATCTGACTGTAGCTCCCAATACAAAGTCTACTTCCGTTCAGAACTATGCAAGCCGGTATGCAGGCATCCAGGAATTGAATATCATCAATAAAACATTTGCCAAACTGCGTGAAGTGACATTGACCTATTCATTACCGGCTTCCGTTCTCGGCAAATCTTTCATTCGCAAAGCAGAAGTATCATTTGTAGGAAGGAACCTGTTGCTTTTCTTCCCCAAGAAATACAAAGACGTGGATCCTGATCAGTTCACACAGGCTGCCGGCTCCGATTTGCAAACACCAACCACCCGTCGATTCGGTGTGAACATCAATCTCACTTTCTAAACTTAACAAGCGATCAGAAAATGAAAAAGATCACAAACATATTCCTGCTGGCAGTCGTGCTGTTGTTGGGTGCCTGCAGTAAAAAGTATGAAGACCTTCAGAAAAACCCCAACATATCCACTACCGTTCCGCCAAACCTGATCCTGAACAGATTGCTCAACAGTCTGTCAGGAGGGTTGGGAGGAGTGGAACCCTGGGGTGCAGTAGCCCGTTATAACCAGTTTTATTGCCGCAATTATCAATACTATGGCGATAATCAATACAACTGGAACGGCGGACCATTCGATGTGTACCTCTCCATTCTGAAAAATATTGTTCAGATGGAAAAAGAAGCTGCGAAGGCATCCGGCTCAGACAAGACTCCGTATCACGCAATTGGTAAATTCCTGAAAGCTTTCTATTTCTATAACCTCACTTCCCTGATGGGCGATGTGCCAATGAGTGAAGCGGCCAAAGGACTGGAATCTCTTCAACCCAAGTACGATTCGCAGAAACAGGTTTTCCTGCAGATCATTCAATGGCTTGATGAAGCCAACGCGGATTTTGAAGCCCTTCGGGTTGCCAACGACAATACGCTCAAAGGCGATTTCTTTTACGAGGGCGATTTCATGAAATGGAGGAAACTGGCGAACACCTTTAAACTGCGTGTATTGATTGCACTCAGCAAAAAGGAAGCAGATGCTGATTTGAAAATCAAACAACGTTTCGCTGAAGTAATCGGCAACGCCAGCGCCAACCCGATATTCAACAGTGCAGATGACGATTTCTCCTATCGGTATATCGCTAACATCAATAACTATTCTACCAACCCGGTAAGTTTTGGTTTCGATGCATTGCGGTATAATATGGCAGAAACCTATGTAAAAGGCTGCACAGATATTAAAGATCCCCGCGTACTCGTTACCTGCGAGCCCGCCTGGAAACTGGTGAACGACAACAGCTGGTCACCCACGGATTTCAGGGCCTTTGTAGCACCCGGTACAGGGGTATCTCTCGACATCATGGAGAGCCAGGCACTGAGCTACAGCATATCTCATATCAATCGTTATCGCTATTACAGAACTTTCACGGCTGAAGATTTTATTATTGTTGGCTATACTGAACTTTGCTTCAATATGGCAGAAGCCATCAATCGTGGATGGATCACCGGCGATGCCGAAAGCTGGTATAAAAAGGGTATCCAGACATCACAGGCCTTTTATGGCATACACGATGGCGCCAATACCGCTTACTACCTTGCCATTGGTAAATCACTGGGCGACTGGACAACTGCCAGCTTCAATTTTGACTTCAACACCTATTACAACCAGGCAGGAGTGAAATATGAGACAGGTGATGCCGGTCTTACCAAGATTCTTAAACAAAAATACCTGGCTTTCTTCCAGAACTCCGGCTGGGAAGCCTATTACAACTTCCGTCGTACCGGCGTACCTGCCTTCAGTGTAGGTATAGGCATCGGTAACAACGGAAAGATTCCTTCGCGCTGGACCTATCCTTCTTACGAAGCAAACAGAAATGGCGAAAACCTGAAAGCCGCTCTGGATGCCCAGTTTGGGGGACAGGACGATATCAACGGACAACTTTGGTTAGTTAAATAGAATATTCATCAACGATCTCGGGCAAATCAATAGCAATCGAGCAGTTTAAATCGAACGGCGGAACTTGTCCAGGTTCCGCCCTTTTTTAAAATTTGTTTTATGAAAAGAATCCTTTTATACTCGTTACTTCTCATTTCCCTTTCAGCCTCTTCTCAGAGAAAGACTGAAAACATAATAATCGTTACGCTTGACGGTATGCGCTGGCAGGAGATTTTTAAAGGACTGGATCCTGTCCTGTCTGCTGATTCCACGTTTACCCGCGACCGCGACGGGTTAAAAAGCAAATATGCCGCCGCTACCGAACAGGAAAGCCGCGCCAGGCTGTTTCCTTTTCTTTGGAAGACTGTTGCAGAAAAGGGACAGCTATATGGCAATCGCCGTTATGGAAACAAGGTAGACAACGCCAATCCTTATTGGTTCTCTTATCCCGGATACAACGAAATCTTCACTGGTTATCCTGATACGGCTGTCAATTCAAATGACAAGATCCTGAACAAGAACGAAAACGTGCTGGAGTTTCTCAACAAGCAAAAAGGTTTCCAGGGGAAAGTGGCTGCTTTCACTACCTGGGATGCCTTTCCATATATACTCAATGAACCGCGGAGTGGGGTATATGTGAATGCCGACGTAGAAAAAATCGATTTTCCCAATCCCACCTTGCAAGTGCTGAATGATATGCAGTTCCTGACGCCGAGACCCATTGGTGTAAGACCGGATATCATCACTTATATGGCAGCCCGTGAATACCTGAAGAGCTATCAGCCGAGGGTGTTGTATATTGCCTTTGATGAAACCGATGATTACGCGCATGGTGGCCTGTATGATCAGTACATTGGTGCGGCAGCGGCTGAGGATGCGATGATCGGCGATCTGTGGAATTATATTCAATCGAATCCTGTGTATAAGGATAAGACCACTTTGCTGATTACCTGTGATCATGGCAGAGGCGACCTCGTGAAGTCAAACTGGAAACACCACGGTTCCAAAATTGAAGACGCTCATGAGATCTGGCTGGCTGTGATGGGTCCCGACAGCGCGCCACTCGGTGAAGTGAAAACCAACGGGCAGCTGTATCAAAAACAAATCGCCGCTACGATTGCCGAGTTGCTTGGTTTTCGGTTTACCGCCAATCATCCGGTAGCTAATTCTATTCCATCCGCCTTAAAATAATTTCATGAATCATTTACAAGCCGCCGAGATAGCCGATCGCATCCTAACCATGTTCAGTGATTATGGCGGTCAGGAATATGCCGGAGAAAAAGTAACACAACTGGAACACATGTACCAGGCGGGAGAACTGGCGCTGAAACAGGGGTACGATGATGAAGTAATACTCGCTGCTTTCTTGCATGATATCGGTCACATCTGCGTAAGTGCCGACACGCATGCGCAGATGGACGGATTTGGAACCATTGATCACGAAGCAGTGGGCGCAGCCTATCTGCGTGATCACGGATTTTCGGAAAAGTTAATCCGCCTCGTGGAGTCACATGTAGATGCCAAGCGTTATCTTACATGGAAGAAGCCCGACTACTACGAACAATTGTCGGAAGCCAGTAGGAAAACGCTGGAATTCCAGGGGGGAAGAATGGAAACCGAAGAAGCGAAGGCTTTTGAATCAGATCCTCTTTTTGATCAAATCATACAGATGCGCCTGTGGGATGAGGAAGCCAAGATCGAGAACCAGCCGGTGGGCGATCTCGAACCTTACAGATTGCGCATCATCAGGCATCTCGAACAACAATAATTTTCAGAAGCGAAACACAATATTTATTATGAGCAAATATAAACTGGTGGTTTTTGATATGGCCGGTACAACGGTAAACGACAGGGGTAATGTGGCCGATGCCTTCATTGCCGCGTTTGCGGATGCAGGCATTGCAGTGGAAAGAGCGGAAGTGAAAAAAGTGATGGGATGGCGTAAGAAAGATGCCATTCGCATCCTGTTGGAAAAGTACAAACCGGCAGAGATCAACGACGAAACCATCAACCGGATACATGACGCTTTCATTCACAAAATGATTGAGTTTTACAGAAACGATACAGAGATCAGACCGCTTCCTTTTGCAGAGGAATTGTTTGGCCAGCTCCGGCAGGAAGGAATCAAGGTTGCATTGAATACCGGTTTTACCCGGGCAATTACCGATACCATCCTTACCCGACTGAACTGGCAAACAGGCCGGCAAATAGATTATGTAATTGCCAGCGATGAAGTGGACGAAGGACGTCCTTCTCCATCAATGATCAAGACGATCATGAAGGCCTTATCGATCAGCGACCCTGCCTCTATTGTAAAACTGGGAGATACCGAAGTGGATGTACAGGAAGGCAGGAATGCAGGCTGTGGGCTTGTTATCAGCGTTACCACTGGCGCCTACACCCGTGAGCAGCTCGAAGCCTATCATCCCGATCATATCATTGACAGCCTTTCTCAATTGTCTTCCTTAATTTCATAAATGCCCTCTTCCTCCACATTTACCCGGCAACAGGTACTGACTGCTTTGTATGCTGCTGTTGTAGCGTTCCTGACTTACGCGTCGGTCTACGCCTACAGAAAGCCATTTACGGTTGCCACCTTCCCCGGACTGAATTATTGGGGGGTGTCTTACCAAACCCTGCTGATCATCAGCCAGGGTATCGGTTATATGTTAAGCAAATTTTACGGCATCAAGTTTATTTCCGAACTGAAACGACTGGGAAGATGGAAAACCAGTGCGATCCTGGTAGGCACTTCCTGGCTGGCCCTGTTGCTGTTTGCCCTGGTGCCGCCGCCTTTTGGAATGATCTGTTTATTGTTGAATGGTTTCATGTTGGGATTTATGTGGGGCATTGTATTCAGCTATGTAGAAGGACGAAGAGCAACCGATTTTATCGGAAGTGCCATGGCCGTTAGTTTCATTTTTGCAGGTGGGTTTACCCGATCTGTAGCGGTATGGTTAAGAGACAGCCTGGAGATTCCCGAAAAATGGTTGGGCTTCATGACCGGACTGGTGTTTGTTGTTCCGCTGATACTATTTATCTATCTGCTGGAAAAAATACCCGTTCCCGACGAGCAGGACATACGGGAGCGAACGCAACGGTTACCCATGAACAAGGAAGACAGAAGAAAGTTGTTGAGGAATTTTAGCTGGGGGCTTGTCATCATCACGATCACCTACCTGTTCCTGACCGTTATGCGCGACATTCGCGACAACTTCATGGCCAATATGTGGAATGACCTGGGGTATGGCAGCAAGCCCTCCGTTTTTACCCGAACCGAAACAATCACTTCCATCATAGTGCTGGCCCTGATGAGCCTGCTGGTGATAATCCGGAATAATTTCAGGGCTTTTCAACTGATCCATATCGTTATTGCAGCAGGGTTTCTGATCGCGGGTCTTTCATCTGTTCTTTTTCTCGACGGAAAGATCAGTGGCGCTACCTGGATGCAATTGACGGGTCTTGGATTGTATATGGGTTATATTCCCTTTAACTGTATTTTTTTCGAGCGAATGATTGCCTGCTTCCGAATTGCAGGAAACGTAGGATTTCTGATTTATATGGCAGATGCCTGGGGATATTTCGGAAGCATGTTTGTCGTGCTGAGTAAGGAAATATTGAAACTCCAGTTGAACTGGGTTTCGTTCTATTCCAATGCCGTGATCGGATTTTCGGTCATTGGTGTGTTGGGTGTGATACTATCATTTTTCTATTTTAACCGGAAGTATAAAATCAGTCAAGGCTCATGGCAAAAAAATCAGCCATCGTTATCGGCGCCGGCATCGTAGGATTGGCATCTGCCAGATCTCTTTCCCAGCAGGGTTATGAAGTTACCATCATCGAAAGAAACGGGCAGGCCGTAGGGGCTTCCATCCGTAACTTCGGAATGGTTTGGCCCATCGGGCAACCATCAGGGTTTCTGTATGAAAGTGCCTTGAGAAGCCGGGCCGCCTGGCAGGAAATCAGTCGTGCAGGCGCTTTCTGGCATGAAGAAGCCGGCAGTCTTCACCTGGCCTATCAGGCAGATGAATGGCAAGTGTTACAGGAACTATTTGAAACCTATCACAAAGAACGCCCTGTACAATTACTGAGCAGGGAAGAAGTACTTCAAAAATCTCCCGCGGTTGTTGGAGAACAATTAATGGGAGGATTATACAGCGCCGATGAAGTGATTGTGAATCCCAAAAAGGCCATCGCGGCCATACCGGCTTACCTGCAGGAAAAATATAAGACCCGATTTCTTTTCAACAAAGCGGTGTCCCGAATAGACGGCACCACGGTATGGTGCGGGAATGAATCATTCAAGGCAGACCTGGTGGTATTGTGTTCGGGTGCAGATTTTGAAACCCTTTATCCCGAGCTGTTTTCTTCTCTTTCAATTACCAAGTGCAAGCTGCAAATGATGCGTCTTCAGGCTCCAGGCTCCTGGCGCATTGGTCCGGCATTGTGTGGCGGATTGTCGCTGGCGCATTACAAAAGTTTCGAGGCCGCGCCGTCTCTTGTCGCATTGAAACAACGATTCCGGCAGGAAATGAAGGAATATCTCGATTGGGGTATTCATGTGATGGTTTCTCAGAATGAAGCGGGTGAACTGACCATTGGGGATTCGCATGAATATGGGCTGACGCTTGATCCGTTCGATCGGAGTGATATCAACAACCTGATCGTGGACTACCTGAAGATATTTGCACAATTCCCGCAATGGAATCTGCTGGAATCCTGGAATGGAATTTATGCCAAGCTTACCAACGGTGAGCCATACCTGTTTCTAAACCCGGATCCGGGTGTGTATCTATTTAACGGACTCGGCGGCGCGGGAATGACCCTCAGCTTCGGCCTGGCGGAAAAGTTGATGGAGAAGGTTTGAGAGTGAAAATTCAAAAGTCAAAAGTCAAAATTAAAAAGTAAAAAGTAAAAAAAAAAGTAAAAATAAAAAGTAAAAAGTAAAAGTAAAAAGTAAAAAGTAAAGTAAAAGTAAAAAGTAAAAAAAGTAAAAAGTAAGTAAAAAGTAAAAAGTAAAAAGTAAAAAGTAAAAAGTAAAAAGTAAAAAGTAAAAAGTAAAAAGTAAAAAGTAAAAAGTAAAAAGTAATATTTTCTAAGCAACCTGAAAATTTAATTCTATTTTTTTACGGAATCGCATATTGATCAACGTTTTATTTTTGGCTTTTGAATTTCTTTTTGCGCCCTTAGCGGTACTTGGCGTCCTCTGCGTTCCTGAACTGCATGAACTAGTTAGCTGTTCACTTTTGAATTTTGACTTTTGACTTTTGACTTTTGACTTTTGACTTTTCAATTTTCACTTTCCTCACTCCACCATCAGCACCTGTTTCTTTACCGATCCTGTTCCCAGTTCGGTTGCGCGGATGAAGTAGATTCCTTTGGGTAATGAGGACAAGCCATCCAGCTTCGCCGTTAGGGCATTATTGAATTGTTGTTGTTTTACCAATGCTCCATTGGCATTTAGCAGCTCCACCTTCCAGTTTCCTCTTTGTTGATTGGAGAAGACAATTTGCGTGTACTGTCGTGCCGGATTCGGGAACAGTCGTATGCCCTGGTTAGTAGAAAGGTTCATGTCGACAACCCGCAGGATGGAATATTTGATATCGCCGTTGGCCTCTTTTTGTTTGAGTCGGAAGATCAGTTTGGGGTGGTTGTCTTCCGGACGGAAATGATATACCTGTTGATAGTGTCCTGTGAGATTGGCCTGGGGTGTAGCTTTAACGCCCGCAACGGTTTCAAAGTTCCTGCCATCATAACTTTTCTGTACTTCATATACCCGGTCTTTCTCTTCATTTTCGGTTGTCCAGCTAATATCCACGCCATTGAACCTGTTTTTGGTAGCAAAGAAACTGGTGACATCTGCCTTCAAAAACCAGCTTGGGCAGTAGGTATATTGCAGCCGAAAGATGATTGTATCCTGTGCTGTGGCATTGAATGTATAGTTAACGCTTCCCAATACAGAAGAATAGGTCATGGAGTTATAATCGAAATCAACCGTGCCCATTCCAAGGTAGTCGGCCGCGTTGTAGACGGTTTGTGAAACGATCGCGTGGTTCATGACGAACAGGGGCCCGCGATTGGTATAATCCGAACCGGATCCGGCCACACCATCCCAGGCACCCAGGGCATAGCTCCCATAGGTTCTTATCTGCGAATTATAGATCGGGTCAATCAGGGCCGGGCTGCTGATTTCGTCCTCCCGGGTCACCCGCACACGGTAGTTACTGATGGCAATGCTTTCTTTGTTTTCTAACTGGAAGCTGTATTTGAGTGTTATTTCCGCCTGCAGCCTTATTTCCATCAAAGTGCCCAGTGTGGCGTCAAATTTGGGAAAACTGACCGTGGAGTAACCGTTTCCGGTTCCCAGGAGAGTTGTGTCGTATTGAATTGTTTTGAGGGGATCTACACATGTCTGTGCCCGAACAACGCCGCCGAGTGACGACAATACCAGTAAAAACAACAGGGCAGAGCCAGACCGATTCATAGGATAATTGGGATTACGACCCTGATAACACCGCGTAAAGCCCCTGTCATATACACGAACCAGGATTTATTCGGCAAATAATGGGAAATGCTGAGGCGGAGGCAGGGTTTTGCGTTTAGCGTTTATTGTTTCAGGTTTATCGTTGCTTCTTGTATTTGTTGCCTGATGATTATTGGCATGTTTCTTCAGGACGATCAACGTGAAACGTAAAACGATAAACGATAAACGCCATTCGTTACGCTTCCCGCTTCGTGCCCAGCGTAAACCCGATGGTCGTTCCCACATCGGGAGTACTTCTGACATGGATGGTTTGGCCGTGCGCTTCAATGAGGTGTTTGCAGATGGCTAATCCGAGGCCGGTGCCTCCTTTATCGCGGCTCCTGGCGGCGTCTGTCCGGTAGAATCTTTCGAATATGCGGGGGAGATGTTCTTCTTCGATACCAATGCCATCGTCGCTGATCTCTACCAGTACATGGGAGTCGTCGGTTCGATAGACGCTGGCCACAATGGTGCCATTCAATTTGCCATACTTGCTGGCATTTTCGATGAGGTTGGTCAATACCTGCTTGATCTTTTCCTTATCCGCAAAAACAGTGATCGGCGCTTCGCATCCTTTTTTAATGACCGGGGTGATGTTTTTTTGCTGGGTTTTTATCGAAAGGGCATCGAAGACTTCGAGTATGAGGTCCTGGATGATGAAGCTTTGCTTGTACAGCAGTTGTTCGCCTGATTCCAGTTTGGATATTTCATCCAGGTCATTTACCAGGTTTACCAGCCGGTTGGTATTTTTGGAGGCTTTTTCGAGGAATTTTCTACTCACAGCCTCATCCTCCATCGCGCCGCTCAGCAGAGTGTCGAGATAACCCTGGATTGCGAAGATGGGGGTTTTGAATTCGTGGGCGAGGTTTTGCAGAAATTCCTTTCGGTAGCTCTCGTTTCGCTGGAGCAGTTCGATTTCCTGTTTTTGCCTCTCCCCCCAGGCTTCCACATCTTCCCTGACCTCATCGATACTTTTTTGAGGCAGGATGTATTTGAAATATACTTCCTCCCGGCGGGTGGCCTTGGTCTGGTGAATCAGTTTATAGATCAGTTTGATCTTGCGGTAAATGAATTTTTCAAGCGTAAAAAGGATCAATCCGAAACTGCCGAAGAAGATCAATACCAATGAACCCGCACCAATTTTCCAGCTACCGGTAACAAAGTAAATGCCAAGGGAAATTGGAACAGAAAGGAGGGCGGCTGTAAAAGCCGACAGTTCCCTTGGAGATAAGTTTTTGGTGGAGAACATCTTTACAAAACTACAAATCAAACTTGTAACCCACGCCTTTCACTGTTCGGATGCAGTCTACACCCAGTTTCTGGCGGACCTTACGGATATGCACATCTATGGTTCTGTCGCCAACGATCACGTCATTTCCCCAAATCTGGCTCAGTATCTCATTTCTTAAAAATACACGGCCCGGACGGGAGGCTAACAGATGCAGAAGTTCAAATTCTTTTTTGGCGAGGATGATCGATTTACCGTCCACTTTTACTTCAAACTTGGAAGGGTCGATTTCCAGGTTGTCGATTTTGATGACAGTATCGGAAGGTTGGTCTTTATGAACCCTGCGGAAAAGGGCATTTACCCGGCTGATGAGCACCTTGGGACTAATGGGCTTGCTCACATAGTCATCCGCACCGGTTTCCAGCCCCCTGATATGCGAACTTTCATCGGACAGGGCCGTAAGGAAGATAATGAGTGTTTCTTTAAAAGCGGGCTGGAGGCGTAAAATCTCACAAACTTCGACCCCGTTCTTTTTGGGCATCATGATATCCAGTATAATCAGATCTGGCTTGTGCATCTTGGCCTTGGCCAGGGCCTCATCGCCATCTTTCGCAGTGATAACTTCGTACCCTTCTTTTACCAGGTTGTACTGGATGATCTCCAAAATGTCCGGCTCATCGTCTGCTATGAGGATTTTTTTGCCTTTAGACTCCATCAAATGGTAAAATTTACGCAAACCTACACAAATGAAACAGGGGCATGAAATCTTCATATTGAGTTTACAATTTGTTAATCTGACCCTGGCAACCCCTTGAACAGCCTCTGTTGGACTGGTTCACCACTACTTTGCCGCCTGTTTACCGTATTAGTAAATTGTTAACCCGCTTTATACTCCCTCGGCCTGTCTGACGTTCGTATACAGTGATTTGGTAGTATTTTTGTGTTTGGTTGAAAGGATCCTTTATGAAGAAATTTTTACTTACCTCTCTTTCAGTGGCCTTGTTGGGTTGTCAGTGGCTGATGGCGCAGGATATGCCCTATAAAATAGCGACGGACCGCCTCCTCTGGCACGACAATATCGACAAACAACAGAAAAGATTGCTGAATGAGCAGGGTGAGGTAAAAATCACGGCCGATCCTGCAATCAACCTGGCGGTGAAAAATGCCCTGATCCGTGAAGTTGATCAGATTCAGAAGAAAATTGAGCTGGACAGCAGCACAACCACCAATACCAAGAAAAAATACCTCCGTAGTGTGGAATATATGCTACGGGGATACAACGAGAACTGGAATAAACCCGATTTCTCTCCCGAAATAGCCTCTGCACTGGTCAATGCCTTCCAGGAAAGCCTGTTACTCGATAGCCGGGGTGAAAGCATAAAACCAGTCATCGACCGCAACAGTTATGCCGTTGGAAAAATTCTGGTAGAGTGTTTTCTGTATCCATCTGAGAATCCCGGGGTGCCCGCTTCCCGAATCGAACTGGTCAGGAAATATTGCGGTCTGCACCCGGAAGAGATTTTCAATGTTCTGAAAAATAACACCAGTTACTATTTTACCGACAGTCTGATCAGAATTGCCGGTCACCTGGATATCCAGAAACTATATGATGTTGCACAGGCTCATAATTCCCTGGGCAACCGGATCAGGCAACATCCTGATACGCTGATTCGCACTGTTGCCCAGATGGCAAACAGTAAAAGCGGCAGACTGTATTTCCCCTTCCTTGAAAATATACTGCGCGGAAAAATAACACTGGCCGATATCGACAAAGTGAGAGAAAACGACCTGGCGTACTATCGCCTGATGGTCCAGACCCGCATCGAATATGCCGGCCGACTGCTACCTCCCTATCGGGATACGGCGAGGGAAATGCGGTCGCTGGTCGACATGATGGCGCGCAAAGCCAAAGAGTATTTTATCAGGGAGATCAATGCACTGCACTCTGTGAACAATGAAGCCATACGATTCAAAAGACTCGATGGCCTGACTCCACAGGAACTCTATTACCTGGCTGTGCTAGGGGAAGATGAGATCTATACCTCGAGTTTTGTAAAAGGAGTTTATCCCCGCATCTTTCAACGAATGACAAATCCTCGTAGCGACAGCCTCCTGATGAGCGTGAATGCGGATTTTTTCAGAAAATTTATAAAGATCTGCGCAGGATACAATACTCTCAATGATTTTCTGTCAAGAATGGAAAAAGGCAATGAAAATATTCTAATGAAAGCCTTTGTCATCGGCCTGGAGAAAACAGATGGAACAGAAGAAGCGGTGGATGTGGCGGATTCTTACAGCAGCATCGTGGATAAAAACCCTAACCTGGCCGCTTTTATTCGCCAGGAAGCACAAACCAACTACGAAAAAAATAATCGCCTGACCAACAAAAAGGGATCGGTCATTTATAACATTCTACAGATACTTTTCAAGTCGGCCGATACCTCCCAGAAAGTTGATTTGTCTTCTTCACTGGGAATTCCCCCCGTTTATTCTATCGACTATTCAAAGCTGAAAGATGACAGCGGGCGCATCATTATGCAGGTATTTTTCTATGGCGACGAAGACAAGGACGGACAGAACTCCTATGTCAGCTTCCTGGGAAATTTCAGAAATAAGGCCGACTGGAAAATACAGGATAATCCGAAATGGGTGGCTATCACTTCTCTGAAAGGTCATAAGATCCAGATTTACGCCAATAAGCCACTTTTCAGTGAAAAAGGCGAAGACCTCGATGAAGAAGCCATCAACAAACTGAGCGATTTTCTCTACGATAAAAAGCTCAAACCCACGATCTATGTGCATCGTGGTCATAGTTACCATGTAAAATCCACCATGAAACGCATCATGCCTACGGCCAGGATCGTCATTCTCGGTTCCTGCGGCGGATACAATAATATCAACGAAGTATTGTCGATTAGTCACGATGCCCATATCATTTCCTCCAAACAAACCGGCACCATGCATGTAAATGAGCCTATCTTGCAGGCTATTAACAGCACGCTGCTGTCCGGACGAAATATCGAATGGCTCAGCATGTGGAAAGACCTCGATTCCAGGTTCACCAATGCCGACTCCAAGGAAAAATTCGATGATTACATTCCGCCGTACAAAAACCTCGGAGCCCTGTTTATAAAAGCATACAGGAAAGCGATGGGAGAACTGTAGGGAGCGGGAGCGGGAATGGGAGCGGGAGTGGGAGCGAGAGCGGAAAGAGAAAGAGAAACGGAAAGGGAAAGAGAAAGGGAAACGGAAAGGGAAACAGAAAGGGAAAGAGAAAGGGAAACGGAAAGAGAAAGGGAAACGGAAAGAGAAAGAGAAACGGAAAGAGAAAGAGAAACGGAAAGAGAAAGAGAAACGGAAAGAGAAAGAGAAACGGAAAGAGAAAGGGAAACGGAAAGAGAAAGAGAAACGGAAACGGAAACAGAAACAGTAGCTGCTAACTCAACCCAATGGTTTCAGAGTAAGGTTGTCACAATTTTGAATTTTGACTTTTGACTTTTGAATTTTGACTTTTGAATTTTGACTTTTGAATTTTGACTTTCACTCAATAACATGCCAGATAAGAACGTAAAGAAGAAGATTTTTGATTTTAGCCTGTTGAAGCGTGTGTTCCATTATGCGCGTCCTTACCGGAGGCGCTTTTATCTTTCTATCGTGTTGGCTTTTTTGCTGGCTATTTTCGCACCTGCAAGGCCCTGGATGATACAGCATACCATCAATAAATATGTGATGGAGGGAAGTTTGAACTGGGTGATCTGGATCACCCTGATTCAGATCGGCCTGTTGCTGATTGAATCCGCCTTCCGCTTTTATTTTACCTATATCACCGCCTGGCTCGGACAAAATGTAGTCAACGATCTTCGGCAGAAGGTATATGGTAAGGTGTTGGGGTTGAACCTGTCTCAATTCGACAAAACCCCGATAGGTACACTTACCACCCGAACCATTAATGATATTGAATCGATCAATGATATTTTCGCGGAAGGTCTTATCCCCATCATTGCCGATCTCTTGTCTATCATTTCTATTTTGCTGGTGATGTTTTTCATTGATTGGAAGCTCACGCTGATCTGCCTGGCTCCTTTCCCTTTCCTGATCGTAGCAACTTATTTCTTTAAAGAAAGCGTAAACAGATCTTTTATCCGGGTTAGAAATGCCGTGGCGGCTTTGAATGCTTTTGTACAGGAACATTTAACCGGCATGCAGGTAGTGCAGTCTTTTGCAGCCGAAGACAAAGAGTTCGACAAGTTTCGTAAAATCAACCGCGAACACAGAAATGCAAATATCAATGCCATTTTCGCTTATTCAGTCTTCTTTCCACTGGTAGAGATCATACTCGCCGTTTCCACCGGATTACTCGTATGGTGGGCTGCCACCCGGTCGATGGGAATGACAAGTATTGAAGCCGGTGAAATGGCCGGAAAAATCATTTCCTTCATGCTCTTCCTGAACCTGCTGTTCCGCCCGCTTCGGGTAATTGCCGATAAGTTCAACGTACTGCAGATGGGAATGATTGCCAGCGAACGCGTGTTCAAAGTGCTGGACAATGAAGACTATATTCATCCCTCTCCACTCGAAACCTATGACCCGAAAGAAGTAAAAGGAAAAATAGAGTTCGATAAAGTCAGCTTTTCGTATACCGGCGACAAATATGTCCTGTCAGATATCAGTTTCATGGCCCGCCCGGGAGAAACCATTGCGCTGGTTGGCCATACCGGCAGCGGCAAGACTTCCATCATCAGCCTGCTGAATCGCCTTTACCATATTCAGAAAGGCCAGATCCGGATTGATGATGTTCCCATCGACCATTACAAGCTGGATTCCCTCCGAAAGAATATTGGAGTTGTTTTGCAGGATGTATTCCTGTTTTCAGGATCCATCATGGATAATATCACCCTGCGAAACCCCGATATCAGCACCGAGCAGGTCATTGCAGCGGCGAAAATGATCGATATGCATGATTTCATCATGCAATTGCCCGGCGGATATAATTATAATGTGATGGAACGGGGAAATACCCTCTCCCTCGGTCAACGACAGCTCATATCCTTTATCCGGGCACTGCTCTACAACCCATCAATCCTGATCCTCGACGAAGCCACCTCATCCGTTGATACCCAAAGCGAAATACTGATCCAGCATGCGATCGACAAACTTATTGCCGGCCGCACTTCCATTGTCATTGCCCACCGGCTGTCGACTATCCGGAAGGCCAATAACATCATCGTGATGGACAAAGGCGTAATCCGGGAAATGGGTACCCACGATCAGCTGATGCAGAAGGGAGGGTTTTATGCCAACCTGCACAAAATGCAGTTCGAAAAGCAAACCCAGCCCGCCTGACAATATTCCACGGTCGGGAAAACACCCCGAGAATCAGCCTTTCCCCAGCCGGTTTTGCACCCCTTTTCTGAGGTATTTTTGGCGGGAATAGAATGTGGGTAATTCCTTGTGAAAAAACCCGCTAATCATTTTCATTTTTTTCAATTTTTCGGCAGACCAACCCTTATCTTTGCGCCAAATTTTTAAACAGGTATGCTGGTTCGACGTCTACAATCCTTATGGGTAGCGGTTTTCACGATAGGTATGATGTTTTTTTCTAATGTAGCCATTGGTCAGGGAGAGCATCATGAGGAGGCTAAGGACGAAAAATTCAATCCGCAGGAGGTAATTTTCGAGCACATCAAGGATGCCCATGAGTGGCATATTGCCGGTCATACTTCGGTTCCCCTTCCCGTCATCCTCTACACCGACAAAGGTCTTGAGGTGTTTTCATCCGGTCATTTCCATCATGGACAGGAAAAATACCAGGGTAACTATCTGTATGGTATTGAAGAAGGCAAGATCAAAGTATTTGGCGCTGATGGCAAAGTAGACGAAGAAGCTTCCCATAAAGTATGGGATTTCTCTATTACCAAGAACGTTGCTTCTCTGTTGCTGTCTGTATTCCTGCTCCTGGTTATCTTCCTCAGCGTAGCAAGGTCGTACAAAAAGCGTGGCGTGCAGGCTCCTAAAGGTCTTGCAGGCTTTATTGAGCCGGTAATCATGCTGCTCAGAGATGATGTGGCCAAGCCGATCCTCGGGGTGAAATACGAAAAGTATATGGGCTTCCTGCTCACCGTGTTTTTCTTCATCCTGATTAACAACCTGCTCGGTCTGGTACCCTTCTTCCCGGGTGGTGCCAACCTCAGCGGTAATATCGCCTTTACTTTCACACTGGCTATTTTCACTTTTATCATAGTAAATGTGAACGGAAACGGGGCTTACTGGAAGCATATCTTCTGGATGCCGGGTGTTCCTGTTCCTATGAAAATATTCCTGGCTCCGATCGAGTTTATCGGGGTGTTTACCAAGCCGATTTCACTGATGGTGCGACTGTTTGCCAACATGACCGCCGGTCACGTGTTGATCCTTGGTATCGTTTGCCTGATTTTCGTGTTGAAGTCCGTGTATGTTTCCGCAGTAGTGGTACCATTTACGCTGGCGCTGAGTATGATTGAATTGCTGGTAGCGTTTATCCAGGCCTTCATCTTCACGTTGTTGTCTGCTGTGTATATCAGCCTGGCAACACCGGAACATCATGGAGATCATCATCATTAATAATCATCTTTTTTTCTTTATAAAAACAAATAAAAATGACAGGAACTATTGCTGCAGTTGGTGCTGGTTTGGCTGCTATCGGAGCAGGTATCGGTATCGGACGCATTGGTGCTTCTGCTCTTGAGAGCATGGCACGTCAGCCGGAAATGGCTTCTCAGATCCAGACAAACATGTTGATCGCAGCGGCTTTCGTTGAAGCGGTTGCGCTGTTTGCCTGCGTTATCTCTTTCCTCGGGCTGTCTTAATTTACCAAAAAGCCCCCCAGCACAGGGCGAAAGGGGCTTTTTCAAAAAGATTTAAAACACATTACTTATATGTTTTTTGCCGAAATAAATCCGCTGATTAAACCAGACATTGGATTGATTGTCTGGACAACCCTTTCTTTCCTGTTGTTGCTGTTTGTGCTGGCACGTTATGCCTGGAAACCGATTCTGGGCGCTGTTAAGAAAAGGGAGCAAACCATTAATGATTCGCTGGCAACTGCCGAGCGCGTAAAAGCGGAGATGGCCCAGTTGCAGAGTGAGAACGAAGCATTGCTGGCCAAAGCCCGTGAAGAAAGAGCGCTGATGCTGAAAGAAGCCCGCGAAACAAAAGACCGCATCATCAATGAAGCCAAAGAACAGGCTAAAATTGAAGCCAACAAAATTGTGGCGGATGCACAGGCTGCTATCCAGGCTCAGAAAATGGCTGCACTGACCGATGTGAAAAACCAGGTTGGGAACCTTGTTATTGAAGTTTCCGAGAAGGTGCTCCGTCGCGAACTGTCGGGCAAGGCTGAACAGGAGAACTATATCAAGCAGCTTTCAAACGAAATCAAACTGAATTAAGAGAAGAAGGGTGAGCAATCATCCTTTCCATCATAAAAAATTAGTTTACACAACATGCCGAATCCCCGTTTAGCCGGAAGATATGCCAAGAGCCTGATCGGTTTAGCCAACGAGAAGAACCAGCTCGAACAGGTGTATAGCGATATGCTTTACCTGCAGGAACTTTGCAAGAGCAGCCGGGACTTTACCAACCTGCTGAAAAGCCCGGTGATCCATGCCGACAAAAAGCTGGCAATCATCAAGGCCGTTACCGGCGATAGAACTGGTGAAATGACGAACGCGTTCATCCGTCTGCTGGTGAACAAAGGCAGGGAAGAAAACCTCCCCGAAATCAGCACGGCCTTCATCGAACAGTATAAAACCCAAAAAGGGATTTATACTGTAAAGCTGACCACCGCTGCACCGGCGAGTGAAGAACTCAGGCAGGCCATCATCGAAAAGGTGAAGAGCCAGACTCAGATGAAGAATATTGAACTGAAAACAGAGGTGGATCAGGATATCATCGGCGGATTTGTTTTACAAATTGGCGACCAGCTGGTAGACGCCAGCATTGCTTACGACCTTAACAAAGTCAGAAGCCAGTTCCTGAACAACGACTTTATTTACAAGATCAGATAATAACGACTTAAACAGATAAACAATGGTAGAAATTAAACCAGATGAGATATCGGCGATATTGCGCCAGCAGCTCAGCAACTTTAATGCGGGTGCCGATCTCGAAGAAGTAGGTACCGTATTGCAGGTGGGTGATGGTATTGCCCGCGTGTACGGACTGAACAACGTGAGCAGTGGTGAGCTCGTTGAATTCGAGAATGGTGTTCGTGCAATCGCCCTCAACCTGGAAGAAGACAACGTGGGTGTGGTATTGATGGGTGAAAGCACCGATATCAAAGAAGGATCAAAAGTTCGTCGTACGGGTAAGATCGCCTCTATCAATGTAGGCGAAGGAATGCTCGGCCGCGTAGTAAACGCGCTGGGTGAACCCATCGATGGTAAAGGACCGCTCGCCGGCGAAAAGTATGAAATGCCCCTGGAACGTAAAGCTCCCGGTGTAATCTTCCGTGAGCCGGTTAAAGAACCCCTGCAAACAGGTATCAAAGCGATCGACGCGATGATCCCCGTTGGCCGTGGTCAGCGTGAATTGATCATCGGCGACCGCCAGACTGGTAAAACAGCCATCGCGATCGACACGATCATCAACCAGAAAGAATTTTACCAGGCCGGTAAACCGGTATATTGTATATATGTAGCGATCGGTCAGAAAGCTTCCACTATCGCGGGAGTTATGAAGACCCTCGAGGATAACGGCGCGATGCCCTATACTACCATTGTAGCTGCATCTGCCTCTGATCCTGCTCCGCTTCAGTTCTATGCTCCGTTCTCCGGCGCGGCGATCGGTGAATATTTCCGCGATACCGGACGTCCTGCTTTGATCATCTATGATGACCTTTCCAAACAGGCTGTTGCCTATCGTGAGGTGTCTCTCCTGCTTCGTCGCCCACCCGGTCGTGAAGCCTATCCTGGTGACGTATTCTACCTGCACAGTCGTTTGCTCGAACGCGCTGCCAAAGTAATCAGCGATGATAACGTTGCCAAGAACATGAACGACCTCCCTGAATCTTTGAAAAGTAAAGTAAAGGGTGGCGGTTCTTTGACAGCCCTCCCTATTATCGAAACACAGGCCGGTGACGTATCTGCCTATATCCCCACCAACGTGATCTCGATTACCGATG
Organism: Chitinophagaceae bacterium; assembly: GCA_044226045.1. Lineage (GTDB taxonomy): Bacteria > Bacteroidota > Bacteroidia > Chitinophagales > Chitinophagaceae > Endoryza. The sequence continues at coordinate 118,125 of JBGAHR010000002.1, read as the reverse complement.
GTCAGATCTTCCTGGAAAGTAACCTGTTTAACTCAGGTATCCGCCCGGCGATCAACGTGGGTATCTCGGTTAGCCGTGTGGGTGGTAACGCGCAGATCAAGTCGATGAAAAAGGTGGCGGGTACACTGAAACTCGACCAGGCTCTTTATCGTGAGCTGGAAGCCTTCTCTAAATTCGGCGGTGACCTCGACGCAGCTACCAAGAACGTAATCGATAAAGGAGCCAGAAACGTGGAAATCCTGAAACAACCTCAGTACACTCCGTTTACGGTAGAAAAGCAGGTAGCTATCATCTACCTCGGTACGCAGGGTCTGTTGAAAAATGTGGCTGTGAAAAAGGTGAAAGAGTTTGAAGAACACTTCCTCATGGAAATGGAAAACAAACTTCCGGATGTAATGGCTGAATTCAAGAAGGGTAACCTGCCCGAAGACGGTCTGAAGAAAATGGTGGAACTGGCCAATACCATCATCCCCCAGTATAAATAATAAGTAACAGCTTATAAATGAACGGAAAGGAGATCTCGCAAGAGGTCTCCTTTCTTTTTTTGTGCCTGTCTCACAGAAATTTTCAAAAAAAAATCAAAAATCGTAGAATTACTATTGCATCTACGGAATTCAGAAGCAATCTTTGTACTGTTGATCGATGAAAACAACACATTGATCGAAAAAACAGGTCGACTGACCGAAAATGATCCGAATCTCCTCTGAAGAGCTCCAATAAGTGAGTTCAATTAATTCCCGATACTTCTCCAACTTCCTTTAGAAATTCTTGGTTCTCTTCCAGCTTCCTATGGGCCGCAACGTACAGCATCTGTCCCTTAAAAATGAAAGAAATGAAAACGTACCTGTGCCCTCAAGCTATTGCTATACCCGTATACCAGCCTGCTCTTCTTCGCAGGATTCTGATCACCTTGCTGGTATCACTTTTTGCCTTCTACACAGCGTCTGCTACCAATAATAACAACAACATTCCTGAACTGGTTTGGAAAAATGCAACCCTGGTATCCGGTGTAGCTGGTCAGGACGGCGCCGTATATCGTTTTGCGCAGGTATCGAATGATGTGGATGCACTGGTAACGATCAAACAGCGTTCAAGCAGCCTCGTTAGCCTGGTGAGTATCGATCTGACGAATACCGGATGGGACAAAGCCTGGCAGCCACAGGTTTCTTACAATAATGGAAATACAGGCGGCGCTGCCGAGTGGTGGATGGAATTCGAGGTCAGCTTCGTTAACCGTAATACGACCAATGCCACTACTGTAAACCAGTTTGTACTTTCAGCCATCGATATCGACGGAAATGGCGATAAACTGCATGAGTTCGTTTCCCTGTACGAGTTGAAGTCTTATACACTCGAACTTAACTCATTGCTGACTGTTTCCAACCTTTTCGAAACATTGTCGGGATTGCTGACTCTCGACGGCAAACGCTTCGATGGTCCTGTTGACAACTACGCAAACATCGACACCGGCGGAACCAAGGTAATGACTACTGCTACTTTTCAGAACCGTAACAGCTTCCGTGTTCGCACAGGTGGAGTGGCATCAGCTGCCAATGGCGCTTCCGACCGCATGTATTCTTTCTACTTTAAGAACTTTACTTATCAGACACCGGCCAATTTTACCTTGCCCCTGGTGCTGCTCGATTTCAATACAACTGTTAACAACAAGAAAGTGTCTGTAAACTGGGTAACCGGAAAAGAGAAGCAACTGAGCCACTTTGTAATCGAACGCAGCAGCAACGGTGTAAGCTACCAGGATGTAGCAATGGTATTTGCAAACGGCAACTCTGACGTAAAACAAAATTATGGTTACTCCGACGCGCTGAATACAGATACAAAAGGGGTACTCTACTACAGACTGAAAATGGTAGATTTAGATGGAAAATTCCAATACTCTGAAGTCAGACTGGTTCGCATCGGCGACAAGCAGGAAGAGGTAAAAGTATCAGTGTATCCCAATCCGGTAGTGAATGAAGTTAGGGTAACAGTACCTGCAACCTGGCAGAATCAGAACGTATCAATCGATCTTTTCAATATCAACGGTCAATTGGTTAAGCATGCAGCGGTGAACAGATCTGGTCAAACAGAAACCCTCAATGTGAATGGCCTGGTAGCTGGTATGTATGTAGTGAAAGTGTCGAACGGAACCGAATCTGCAACACAAAGGATCGTGAAGAAATAATCGAAGAGAAACGGAAAGGGAAACAGAAAGGGAAAGAGAAAGAGAAAGAGAAACAGAAAGAGAAAGGGAAAGAGAGAGTGGAAGCGAGAGCGTGAGCGGGAGCGGCAAACGGAGCGGGAGCGTTAAACGGAGCGGGAGTGGTGATTCATTCGGCGTCCTCTGGGTATTCAGCGTCCTCAGCGTTTCGCCCAATTCGTATAATTCGCCTAATTCGCATAAATATTTTTTAAAGGGTACGATCAACAAACGTCGTCCCGTTTCTACGGGATGACTCTTTTTACAGGTTTGGTCAGGCAGCGTGAACAAGCTGCCATATTGAAAATGCCTTATGAAATTGCAGGCTATTCATAATTGAACCTGATGGTATTCCTTCCTTCCAATCCTCACAAATACCACCTGTCCATTTCTTCCTCATGAAAGGTAACAATCTTAGTTTTTTATTTATGGGCTTAAGTCTATAGTCGAACGACTGTTCGCCGCAAAACAAGCGCAGAAACAGAAGAAGCGGATGCGGTAGACTGAGCGTAAGCGACAGCGAGAGCGGTGATTCATTCAGTGTTTTCAGCGTCCTCAGCGTTTTCAGCGATTCGCCTAATTCGTATAATTCGTATAATTCGTGTAAATATTTTTTAAAGGGTACGATCAACAAACGCCGTCCCGTTTCTACGGGATGGCCATTTTTGAAAACCCTGGGAGGGTTGAACGGAGCGAGAGCGGGAGCGGAAAACGGAGCGGGAGTGAGAGCGAGAGCGTTAAACGGAGCGGGAGTGGGAGCGGGAGCGTTAAACGGAGCGTGAGTGGGAGCGAGAGCGGAAAGAGAAACAGAAGGGAAAGAGAAACAGAAAGAGAAACAGAAAGGGAAACGAAAAAAGAAACAGAAAGAGAAAGTGAAAGAGCGGTAGCGACAGCGTAAGCGGTGATTCAGTGTTTCAGCGCCCTCAGCGATTCGCCTAATTCGAGTAATTCGTGTATTCGTATAATTCGCGTATAAATAAATCCATTCCTCTTGTTATTGCCTCCAATTACCTGCGGTAAACTTTCATCTATTGTACCAATTGAAAAAGTTAAACGTACTAATCATGAAACAGCAATTTTACCCTGGTATCAACAGAAAGAATGGCTTTGCAACACTTCGTAAAGCCTGTCTGGTGACCCTTGTTTTTTTAGGAGCTCTCTTGCCAAAGGCCAAAGCTCAGCAGGAACTCATATTTAAGAATCCCTCCTTACAGTCCGGACAAGCCGGACAAGACAATGCAATCTACCAATTCACGAATGTGACAGCTGGAGTGAATGCATTGGTTAAGATAACCGGCCGGTCAAACGCATTGGTGAAGTTGGTAGACATCGACCTGGCAACAACCGGATTCGACAAAGCATTTCAGCCACAGGTTACCTATAATAATGGTACCACCCCATCGGGTACCAGCGACTGGTGGATGGAGTTTACTATCAGTTTTGTAAACAGCAATAATTCACCGGCCAATGTAAGCGCTTTCAATATCACCGCGCTCGACATCGATGGCAATGCCGACAAGATCAATGAGTGGGTAAGCTTCTATGGACAGAAATCCTACACACTCGAAAACAATACCCAGCTTCAGTATGCCAGCATCTGGGAAATGATCAACAGCGTCAACACTGTTGTGGGAACCCGGTTTAACGGTCCGATTGCCAACTATACAAATATCGACACCTCGGCCACCCGCGTAATGGCTACAACAACATATCAAACAGTCAATACCTTGCGTATCCGCACCGGCGGACACAGTACAGGATCCAGCGGCGCTGCCGACCGGATGTATTCTTTCTGGTTTAAAGCATTTACCTACCAGAAGCCTGTAGAACTTGGCCTTCCGGTAACACTGAAGTCGTTCTCCGTTAAACTGGATAATAAGAAGCCAATGCTTAGCTGGGTTTCGTCCAGGGAAGAAAACCTGAGCGCCTATGTTATCGAAAGAAGCACCGATGGCAGCGAATACAAGGATATCGCAATGGTGTTTGCCAACGGTACCACCGAGCTGGAAAGCAGATATTCTTACCAGGATAATGCACTGCCTGCTGCCAAAGGAATACTGTACTACCGCCTGCGTATGATCGACATGGATCAGAAGTATCGTTATTCAGAGACCAGGCTGGTGAAATTCACAGAAGGAGCAAAGTCACTTAGTATACAGGTTTATCCCAACCCGGCGGTTAATGAAGTGCGGGTGACCATACCATCCTCCTGGCAAGACAAAAAGGTTCAATACGATATTTTCAACGTAAGCGGACAAACCGTAAAAAGAGTAGCCAGAACCAATGCCAGTCAGACCGAAGTAATGGATATCAGCTCCCTGCTGTCTGGCACCTATATTGTAAGAGCCAGCGCAGAAGGTGAAACGATTACCCAGCAATTTGTAAAATCGAAGTAGAGAAACAGAAAGAGAAACAGAAAGAGGTTGAGAAAGAGAAAAAGAAAGTGAAACGGAAAGGGAGACAGAAACAGAAAGAGAAACAGAAACGGAAAGAGAAAGCAATGCGTTAGCCCGACAGTTTATTCGGCGTCTTCTGCGCCCTCAGCGTTTCGCCTAATTCGCCTAATTCGCCTAATTCGCCTAATTCGCATAATTCGCCTAATTCGCATAATTCGCATAATTCGCATTAATATTTTTTTAAAGGGTACGATCAACAAACGCCCTCCTGTTTCCACAGGGGGGCTCTTTTTTTATAACGCGAATTACTCGAATCATACGAATTACCAATCCAACATCCGCAAACTGCCAACCGCCAACCGCCAACCGCAAACCTCTTACCGAGTACACACAATCAATTAGTTATCTTCTCTACGAAAACACTAAACTTTATTTGGTTTATATTGTAAACTACTTTATTTTTGAGATAAATTTACAAAGATGTTCAAGGTTATACCGATTCTGCTGCTGCTGCTTTCCTTTCTGATGGGTTCCGCTCAAACGGTCGTTACGGGAAAGATCAGGGATCAAAAAGGAAAGCCTCTCTCAGGCGCCAGTATCGCTGTAAAAGACAGTTATGATGGAGGTACATCAGACTCTACCGGTAATTATCGTTTCCGAACCACGGAAAAAGGAGATCATATATTATTGTACACTTCCATCGGGTATAAACTGCAGGAACAGAAAGTAAACCTCGCCGGAGGAACCATCACCATTAATATAGTAATGAAAGAAGAGCCCAACGAACTGACGGCGGTAGTGATTTCAGCGGGCAGTTTTGAGGCAAGCGACCGCAAACGCGCGGCTGCTATTCTCGATCCCATCGACATTGTTACAACGGCCAGCGCTAATGGTGATATCACAGGAGCCCTGAAAACACTTCCAGGCGCTCAGACAGTAGGGGAAAGCGAAGGATTATTTGTAAGAGGAGGAACCGCTGCGGAAACAAAAACCTTTATCGATGGAACCCTGGTTAATAATTTCTTCTTTACCGGCGCACCCAATATCGCAGCCTTCAGCCGCTTTTCGCCTTTCATATTTAAAGGAACCGTTTTCAGCACCGGAGGTTATTCGGCATTATACGGACAAGCACTTTCTTCAGCACTCATCCTTGAATCTATTGATTTGCCCGAAAGAACAACTGCCAACCTGGGTATATCCGTACTAGGAGCCAGTGGCGGTTACCAATACCTCGATCCCAAAAAGAGATACTCCTGGGGTGGCAGTTATAATTACACCAACCTGGCTCCTGCATTTGCAGTATTCAAACAACAACAGGACTATTCCAAATCACCTGAAATACATGGGGCAGATGCGAACTTTCGCATCAAAACCTCCAAAACGGGGATGTTGAAGTATTATGGTTACTTCAATTCGAACCGGATGGCATTTACAACCAACAGTCTTGATTCACTGGGTTTATTCGACAAATTCGGTCTGAGCAACTCGAATACCTATCATAATTTTTCCTGGAAAGAAAGTCTTAGCAGGAAATGGAAAATCTATACCGGCCTTTCTTTTTCTTTCAACAGGGACAAGATCAACAGCGGAATGAAAAATGCCGACAAAGAGGATGACCTGGTTTCCGGCCTGGAGTTCAAACAATTCAGGGTAGACAATCGGGGTCAGTTCCTCAACGCGCGGATAGTACTTGAACGTCGCTTAAGAGGGTTGTCTGGCATTCGTTTCGGTGGAGAATATAATTATAGCCATGAAAAAAGTCTTTTCACCGATTATAACAATAATACCTATCCGCTGGTGGTGAATGAAAACCTCAAAGCGGCGTTCGGGGAAGCAGATATCTACATCACCAACAACATCGCTGCTAAAATAGGAGGTCGCCTGGAGCATTCCGCCATCCTGGATAAAACCAATTTTGCACCGAGAGCGTCGGTTGCGTACAAGTTTGATAAAGAAAACCAGGCTTCCCTGGCCTATGGAATCTTTTATCAAACGCCGGAGAGAAAATACCTGCCAACCAGCAGTGCGCTCACTTTCGCTAAGGCAACGCACTATATCGCACAATACCTGAAAGTGCAGAACAGAACCACTTTCCGTGTGGAAGTATTCTATAAAAAATATGAAGACCTGGTGAAGACAGATTTTTCTGCAGGCAGGGAAGTGGCTTTGAATAATAATGGGTATGGAGATGCCAAAGGGATTGAATTTTTCTGGAGAGACAAGAAGAACATCAAAAATCTCGACTACTGGATTTCGTATTCCTATCTCGATACCAAACGTGATTTCCTGAATTTTCCATCAGCCATCACACCCAACTTCGCAGCCAAACACACGGCTTCACTTATCGTAAAGAAATTCGTTTCGCCCTGGAAGATGAACCTCAATGCGGCTTACAACTTTGCCAGCGGTCGCCCTTATTACAACATCGGATTTGACGGAGCCAATTATAAGTTCAATGATATGGGCCGCACACCGGAATATCACAACGTGAGTTTCTCGATCAATTACCTTCCGTTCATTGGAAAGAAGAAACCGAAAGTGTATGATGTGTATGTGCTGCAGGTGAGCAATATCTTCAATATCCGCCAGGTGTATGGATACCAGTATTCGTACAATGGTCTCCGCAAGCAGGCTATTGTTCCGCCTTCCCGGATGTTTGTTTTCATTGGCGCCTTCCTGAGTTTCGGAGTAGATCGTTCCGACGAAGTGATGAACAGCGCCCTTTAATAAAGTATAAATAAAAATTGATTCTGTATGTCACATCAGCCCACACCCCCGCCGCCCGGAAAAGACCCCGTTCTTTGGGAGATCGCGCAAAAAAGGGTCAGTTTCAGAACACACCTCCTGGTATACCTGGTAATGAACGGATTCTTCTGGGCTATCTGGTACTTCTCGGGAAGGCACTATACCAATCGGGGATTACCCTGGGCCATCTGGCCTACCATAGGGTGGGGAATCGGATTGGTATTTCACTTTGTAGGCGCCTATGTAGCGCCCCGCGCAAATAGTGTGGAAGAAGAGTATGAGAAATTGAAAAGAAACCAGCGGGACTAATAATGTCACTTAATCATCATTCACTTAATCTGAAAAATAAAAACAACAATATGAAAAAGCTGCTTTTCTCCCTGTTACTGGTTGCCTTGTCTGTAACCACCTTCGCTCAAAGTGAACGTTACACAAAAGCCATGGAACAAAATCTGGCCATATTCGATACAACCAGGAATATTGATGGTTTTAAAGATCTGGCCAATGCCTTTCAGCGGATTGGCGACGCCGAAAAAACACAATGGCTGCCTTATTATTATGCAGCGCTTTGTCATGTAATGACCGGGTATACACTGAGTGGCGGAAGCATGGGTGGTTTTGCGGATAAGACAGACCCCGAGGCAGATCAGGCCGATCAGCTTTTAGACAAGGCTGAAGCGATCAGCAAAGACAATTCCGAAATCCTTTGCGTACGTAAAATGGTGTCTTCTCTTCGCCTGATGGCCGATCCGATGAACAGGTACCAGACAGAAGGTCCGAAGGCAGCACAGGCACTCGAAAAGGCCAAAGCGATCAATCCTGATAATCCGAGAGTATACCTCCTCGAAGGCCAGGACAAGTTTTATACGCCGGAACAGTTTGGCGGAAGTAAAACAGAAGCAAAAGCATTGTTCGAGCAGTCTCTCAAGAAGTACGAAACTTTTAAGCCGGAAAGCAACATACATCCGCAATGGGGCAAGGGCCAGGTGCAGATGTTGCTATCGCAGTTGAAATAATGTGGATTAAGTCCCGGCCATCCGGCCGGGACTAATTTATATTTGAACGATTAAATCGAACACTATGCAGGATGAGCCGCTCTCCGGAGCAGAAAGTATGCAGATCATCCAGAACATGATCAACAAAGCCAAAAACCAGTTCAGCGAGAACGGGTTTAGTTATTTATTATGGGGATGGGCGGTAGTTATCTGCGGCCTCAGTCAGTTTGTATTATTGTATTTCTTTGAAGTCAGCTGGCATTACGTGGTTTGGTTCCTTACCTGGGCAGTGCTGGTTATTCAGTTTTTATATGTACGCAAGCAAAAGAAGCAAAAGAGAGTTGAAACTTATACCGGTGAGATACTGAAATATGTCTGGATCTGTTTTGTCATAGTCATATTCCTGAACTCCTTTATTCTGGGTGTACTGTTAGGCCCCGGGTATTATAAGTTTTTTAATCCGGTTTTACTGATTTCATACGGAATCCCGACCTTTCTTTCGGGCATCATCCTTCGGCTTCGTTCCCTGGTGATAGGGGGGATCTTTTGCTGGATACTGGCGATCGTGGCCAGCCTTACACCATACATATTTCAAAGCCTGGAACTGGTTGCGGCGGTGGCTGTGGCCTGGATTATTCCAGGTTACCAGTTAAGAGCGAAACATAAAAAAGTAAACAGTTAATTATGGAAGAGCATCAACTATCCAGGGAAGAAAGTCTGCGTATCATCCAGCAAATGATCGGGGAAGCCAAGCGGGAGCAGAAAGACAATGGTATCGGCTGGATCATCTGGGGATGGATGCTGTTTATGGCTTCTGTCCTTTCATTTGTCAATACAAAAACGACTTGGTTTAGCCAGTATTTCTTTTGGAATATTTTCGGGATGATCACTCTTTTGATGCTGGTGGTGGAAATAGTTCGGTTTTTATTCATTCGCCGGCAGCCCAAAGTGAAGACATATACTTCCGATTTGTTTAACCGCCTCAACATCGGTTTTTTCATTTCCATTATGATCATCATTGTGGCCATGAATCTGAGAGTGGTCATGCCTACTACCGGTTTTTGTCTTTTACTGGGCCTGTATGGATTCTGGATTTTAATCTATGGTACGATATTTAGTTTCAAACCTTCCATTATCGGGTCCTATATTACATCGGCATGCGGATTGGGCGGACTGTTTGTTCAAGATTACCAGTACGTCATGTTGATTCATGCTGCCGGTGTAATGGCCGGATATATTATTCCGGGTCATCTTGCTATGATAGAGTTCAGGAAAACAAACAGGAAGGCGGTAAATGTTTAAAGACTTAGATCCCATATTACACTCGCAGTTAAGGCTGGCTGTTGTTTCGCTTCTTATTGGAGTGAAAGAGGCGGAGTTTACCTTTATTCGCGAAAAAACCAATTCCACCGCCGGCAACCTCAGTGTTCAGATCAATAAGTTGAAAGAAGCAGGGTATATAGATGTTATCAAACAATTCAAAGACAATTACCCCCAAACTATCTGCAAAATAACTCCGCTTGGTATCACCGCCTTCGAAGAGTATGTGAAGAATCTGCAGACGTATTTGACGGCAGGTAAGTGAGTGAATGCGAATTATGCGAATTATGCGAATTACGCGAATTATACGAATTATGCGAATGGCTGAAGGTGCTGAACACGCAGAATGAACTCCCGCTTTCGCTCTCGCTCCCGCTTTCGCTACCGCCATCGCTCGCTCCATTCCTGTTTCTGTTTCCCCGCTCTCGCTCACGCTCTCGCTTTCGCCATCGCTCGCTCCATTCCCGTTTCTGTTTCCCTTTCCGTTTCCCCGCTCTCGCTCCCGCTCTCGCTCCCGCTCTCGCTCCCGCTTTCGCTCCCAAAAAGAACCCCCGCTGCCAGTGCAGAACGGGGGACTTTTTTTACCTCTGTTAAACCTTACAAATTCTTATTCCTTGATCAGTTTTACCAGCATTCTTTCGTGGTTGTTCACCACAACTTCCAGGATATACATACCTGGCGTTAATCGGGCGGTACCGTCGAGGAGAATATTATTAGAGCCTTCACCAAGTTTGTATGATTTGCGCATCACTTCAGTGCCTGCTCCGGTCAATACCCGGAACACCACTACTGACGATTGATTCAGTTGAACGGTGGCGGCGATATCGTTCTTCGCCGGGTTCGGCGATACGCTGATCATTTTTGTGTTGGAAGTGTTGTACACTCTTACTACGAGGATACGACTTACGCTTACCTTGCCGTCTTTGTCGACCATCTTCAAACGATAATAGAGATCTTTTTTGATGGCGGTATTACGGCCCACTTTATCGATAAAGCTGTAAGTTGTTTTTACTGTTGAGATACCCTTTCCGGCTACACTTCCTGCTTCTTCCCAGTTGTTACCAGTCAGGCTTCTTTCGATAATGAATCTGTCACTGTTTTGTTCGAATGTGGTAGTCCAGCTGATTTCAACATTGCCATCGTTTTTATACAAGCCATGGAAATCGATCATGCTTACCGGCAGGAATCCACCGGTGGGGAAATTGATGGTAACCGTAGCCGTATTGGAACAAAGAGGCGCCAGGCCGGTTTCACAAATCTGGTAGGTAAAGCTGGTGCTGTTTCCGGTGAAGCCGGGATTGGGAACAAAGCTGAAGCTGCGATCGGGGTTGATGGTAACTGTTCCGTTGGGTGAATTGGTGACTACGTAACAATTGAAAGGATCATTGTCCGTATCGTAGTCGTTGCTGCAGATATTTCCATGTGCCGTACGGTTTGCCAGCCCGGTGATATGATCGTCCATCGCTACCGGCGCGCTGTTGCAACCCAGTGAGTAATGTTGTGAGGCAGAAATTTCCAGTTCATCGATTCCCACACGGGTAGAGCCCTGGTTTCCTTCGTAGGTGATCAGCAGTTTGTACAGGCCCGAACCGGCACCGAAGCTTTTTGAATAGGTGTATACTTCCTGGTTGCTGGCGCCGGTAATTTCAAATACATCCAGCTGGCTTTGAATTTCATTCTCAGCATTCACCAGGTACAGTTTAAACCAACGTTTCAGTGCGCCGTTTACCTGGCTGTTGAATTTATATTTGAAGGAAACAGTAATAGATCCGGGAATCTCCAGTAAGGGAGTATATATTTTAGAGACCTGGCCTGGAAAATTGCCTGATGTGGATACGATGGTTCCATCTCCTTCAATACCCGGCTGCCATCCATTGCTGCTTGTTTCCATATTGGAGAACATCCAGCAATGATCCTGCAAAAATCCCTTCACTTCATCTACGGAAGTGCCCGGACGGGAATTGAAATCTTCTGTTGTTTGTGAAAATGCCGTAAGTGAAGCAATCATCCATGCGGATGCGAGTAAAACATTCCGTTTCATTGTTGTAAGTTTCAGAGTAATGAAATAAGCGATAGGTGCATAAAGCCACCAGGCATTTCAGAGGAGGGAAAATTCGCTTATAAAGGGTGTACGAAACGGTTTGTCAATGATTCATAGCCATTGGAATCTGCTATCGGAAAAGTGAACAGTAAAAATGGTTGGGAGATTGGGTGGATTATCAGAGGATGGAACGAATATGAACAAAAGTAATAGTTGGAATCAGAAAATGCAAGTCACGGAAGCCTATTTTTTTGACGTGAAATCACATCTGTAAATCCTTAAAAAACAATTTTTTAATGAAATAGAACCATTTAGGTTGTATTTTGTAATGTCTTTTGTGCTTATGTCTGCAATCATCAATGTAAAAAATCTTAGTAAAGCCTACCGGGATCTCGAGGCGGTAAAAGACCTGTCGTTTTCTGTGCAGGCAGGGGAGGTGTATGGTTTCCTCGGACAGAATGGAGCGGGTAAATCCACCACCATCCGGATGTTACTCACCCTGGTGGAGCCGACGGCGGGGGAAATTGAAATGTTTGGGATGAATCTCCGAACGCACCGTCATGAAATCCTTTCCAGAATTGGCGCAGTCATAGAAAGACCGGATCTGTATAAATACCTCACGGCATATGAGAATCTCCGTCTCTTTGCCCGTATGAGTGGCGCCGACAGCAGCCATCAGCGGCTGATGCAGCAACTGGCACAGGTAGGACTGGATGCCCGGAAAGACAGCAAGGTGAAAACATTCTCCCAGGGTATGAAACAGCGGTTAGGCCTGGCAGTTGCATTGGTGCATGACCCGCAACTGATCATTCTCGATGAACCGACCAACGGCCTCGATCCGCAAGGTATCGCAGACGTCCGGAACCTGATACTCCATTTGAGCCGGCACCTGGGTAAAACAGTGCTGGTGTCTTCACACCTGCTCAGCGAAATTGAACTGATCGCCGACCGCATGCTGATCATTGACAAGGGTAAAAAAATCGTAGAAGGATCTGTAAAGGATCTCTTTGATCCCGCCAGGATGTTGGTCATCCTCGAAACCGGCAATCCCGAAAAGGCAGCCACCGCGATTGAACAATCTGAATGGAAACAATATCTAAAGAAGCATAACCGGAATGAATTCATTTTCGAGATGGACAAAACCAGGGTTCCTCAGCTGGCAGCCGACATGAGCCGCCGCGAGGTAGAGATTCTCGGTTTGCAACCCCGTCATTCTCTCGAGGAATATTTTCTTTCATTAACAACAGCAAACCAGCATGTGGACGATTTTAAAAATTGAGCTGTTTAAAATATTCAAGAGGCCAAGAACCTATATTGCCTTTATAGCGATCGGGGTGATCGTTACACTCATTCAGCTGGCCTTTTACCTGGATGGCGAATCGTATATCAACTTCATGCTGCAATCACTTACACAGACCTTCTCTATCGACGGAAAAAAGGTGACGGCTTATATGGTCTGTTTTATCGTATTGCAAACACTGCTATTACATGTGCCTTTGCTGGTAGCCCTGGTGGGGGGAGACATGGTTGCGGGAGAAGCAAATATGGGAACCCTCCGGCTGATCATGGCCAAACCGGTAAGCAGGTCGTCTCTGTTGCTCAGCAAGTTTGCGGCTTCAGTAGTATATACTTTATTATTGCTGATCTGGATGGCAATATTGGCACTGGGCGTTTCTTACCTGGTTTTCGGACCCGGAGACATGATCAATCAGAAAACAGATGTGGTAGTATTTCTGCAGTCGGGTGACCTGATGTGGCGATACTTCGGTGCATTCGGGTTCGCTGCCATAGCTATGACTACCGTTGCGGCGCTGTCATTCCTGCTGTCCATCTTTGCCGAGAACTCCATCGGCCCCATCGTGGCTACCATGAGCATTGTGATAGTGTTTACCATCCTGACCACCATGGACCTGCCGCTGTTCAATGCCTTAAAGCCCTACCTCTTCACCTCCCATATGCTGGGATGGAAACGTTTCTTCGACGAAAAAGTGATCTATTCCGGCGTATTCAAATCGGCAGGTGTGCTCTTATTGCACATTTTTATCTTCGTTACCACCGCCTTGGTGGTGTTTAAGAGGAAAGATATTTTGAGTTAGAAGTTTCTTGGTTTATAGTTTATCGTTTATCGTTTCAGGTTTATCGTTTCACGCTTATTGTTTCAGTCTGAAAACCGGTAAACGTTTTTTAGGCATGGATACAACGTGAAACCTGAAACGATAAACGATAAACCAATAAACTCACACCCCATACTTCGTCACTCCCGGAGTGGCTACGGGATAGAAGCCATCTTCATTAGGCAGAACAGGTGGTGCTGCGTTCCAGTCATATACTTTCGGATGAAGATCAATGCCGCTGTTAATGGCTTTGTCCCATTCAATTACCTGCCCGCTGTAGGTGGCCATTCTTCCCAGGATGGAAGTCATGGTACTCTTAGCGCCGTTTTCGGCATCGGAGAATTTATACTCTCCTTTGGCAATGGCAGCGAATAATTCGTCGTGTTCGGTTTGATAGGGATTGTTTTCTGTTTTTGTATCGAACTGGTACAGTACTTTTCCTTTGTGGTCAACGATATTGGCTGCTCCGGCGAATATTTTTCCCTTGGTGCCCACCAGTAACTCATCAACCTTGCTCATGGTGCCTGGAATATGCCGGCACTGGCTGTTCAGGATAGAACCATCTGCATACTGGAATTCTACATAATGGTGATCAAAGATTTCACCATATTCTTTCCCTTTTCGTACCTGTCTGCCTCCCATTCCCTGGGCTTTTACCGGGTAACCGCCCTTGAACCAATTGATCACATCTATATTATGGATATGTTGTTCAGTGATGTGGTCGCCGCAAAGCCATACGAAATAATACCAGTTACGCATCTGGTATTCCATTTCTGTTTGATTGTATTTGCGTTTGTTTACCCAAACGCCGTCATTGTTCCACCAGGCCTGTGCGGAAGTGATATCGCCGATGAGGTCTTTGCGTTTGAATAATTCGCGGTAGCTGTTTTGATAATGGCGTTGCAGTCCAACCACCACATTCAGTTTTTTCTGTTTGGCGATTTCGGCGGCCGCCAGTACTCGCTGAATACCGGCGGGGTCGGTAGCTACCGGTTTTTCCATGAAGATGTGTTTGCCCTGGCGAACGGCTTCTTCAAAATGGATCGGACGGAAGCCCGGAGGGGTAGTGAGAATAACTACATCGGCCAGCGGAATAGCCTTTGTGTAGGCATCGAATCCTACAAACTTCCTTTCTTCCGGAACGTCGATCTTGTCTTTGATGTTCCCTTTTACGCCACTCCAGTCGGAGATATCCTCTGCCGTGAGCGTTTTATAGCAACTATCCAGCCGATCGCGGAATGCATCGGCCATAGCCACCAGCTTTACATTTTGTTTGCTGAGCATGGCCTGCATGGCGGCGCCGGTGCCACGGCCACCGCATCCGATCAGGGCTACTTTGATGACAGAGTCGGAGCCGGAAAAATAATTCGCGGCCTGGCTCATCAATGGCGCGGCGATCAATCCGCCTGCAAGGATGGAGCTTTGTTTTACAAAATCACGACGGGAAGGTTGTTGGTTCTTTTCCATATGTCAATGCTGGTTATGTTGATGAATTCAGTTTTTTAATAAAAGCAATAATCAGGGTGAAAGGTATTTTTCAAAGAAAGCCCTGATATCGGCTTCCGAGGGTTGTTGCAGTGGTCGAACAAGACGGAAGCCAACGGACATGCCATCTGTAAGCCACCATTTGCTTTTCGGGATTTGCGGATCTCTTTTATTCCAGGATGCTTCGGAATGAGCTCTTGCTGCAGAGCGCAAACCATCGGCCTTGTCGAGGTACCCTCCGCCTCTTACCGTCCGCGGGTACCGGCTAGTAACAGGGTTCAGCGGATTGGCCACCGTTGCATCCGGCTTGCTGTAAAAAGATTCGTCGTATTGATCCAGCGTCCATTCGGCTACATTTCCAATCATATCATACAATCCCCAGGCATTGGGTTTCCTTTGCTTTACTTTCTGGTATTTATTTTTGCTGTTGTCGGCATACCAGGCATATTCTTTCAATTGCTTTTCATCCTCACCGAAGTAAAATGCCGTATTGCTGCCGGCCCGGCAGGCGTATTCCCATTCCGCTTCGGTGGGTAACCGATAAAATATACCAGTCTTTTTATAAAGCCAACGGCAATACATCAGCGCTGTATGCTGACTCATGGAGTTGACGGGGAATCCACCCTGCTTGCCCATTCCCCAGCTGAGATCAATATATTGTGGTGTGGGCCTCGTAACTGCATCCACATCCGAGTTGCGACTGGTTTCTTCGTCATTAAAAAAAAGCAGGAACTCATCGTAGGTCACCTCATGCTCACCCATCCAGAAGGCGGCTATATCCACGCCATGAACAGGACCTTCATCGGATCGGCGACCTTTTTCATTTTCAGGGCTGCCCATTTGAAAACGACCGGCCGGAATCGGAATCATTTTAAAAGAAACCGTCGATCCCGGAATCGTCTGATCGTAGGAGTTGAAATTACCAGTTTGCGTAAATCCTGTAAATGCCATTGAAGTGATGAGCGCAATCAATCCTGTTCTTTTCACATCCATTAGTTTGATCGGGTAAATTACACAATAATAAAACATGAATACGGCCAATAGTCCACACAGGTGAAAATAGGTAAAACGATTGCGTAAATTGTATCATCGAATCGAAGCAGAACGCATAACTTAGGTTCCTCAAACGTACTAACATGCAACGACGTCATTTCATGCAAAAGTCTCTGCTGGCCGGCGGTTCACTGCTGGCCGGTTCCGCCATTGCCAGGGCCGCTGATACCAATGAGAACCCTGTATCGGATAAGCCCTTCAATCTTAATTATGCCATTCATGATGGCATGTTCAGAAACAATGGGGGAAGTGATTTCATAGACCAGATCAAATGGGCCTATGATATGGGCTTCCGGGGTATTGAAGACAATGGAATGATGTCCCGCCCGGTTGAACAGCAGAAAAAGATTGGCGATACGCTGGCCAAACTGGGTATGACCATGGGCGTGTTTGTGATCACATCCGACAGCTGGCACTGGAAAACGTCTTTAACCACCGGTAAACAGGAGTTTATCGACAGGATGGAAAAGGATTGCCGCGAAGCCTTGGAGGTGGCCAAACGTTGCAACGCCACCC
Source organism: Chitinophagaceae bacterium (assembly GCA_044226045.1). Classification (GTDB taxonomy): domain Bacteria; phylum Bacteroidota; class Bacteroidia; order Chitinophagales; family Chitinophagaceae; genus Endoryza. The sequence continues at coordinate 101,263 of JBGAHR010000002.1, read as the reverse complement.
ATGCCACCGTGGTGCCTGGAAATTATGAACGCAGCCTGAGCTACGACATGCAACTCGCGAATGTCATTACCGCACTCAAAAAGGCATCCCGCATACTGGAGCCGGGTAAACTGGTGATGGTGCTGGAACCGCTCAGCGACAACCCCGACCTCTTCCTGCGACACTCCGATCAAACCTATATGATATGTAAAGCTGTGGGAAGCCCTTCCTGCAAGATATTGTTTGATATGTATCATATGCAACGCAATGAAGGAAATATCATTGCCAACATCAACAAATGCTGGGACGAGATCGGTTATTTCCAGATCGGCGATAACCCGGGCCGCAACGAACCCACTACCGGCGAAATGAACTATAAAAATATTTTCAAGCACATTCACGCCAAAGGCTACCGTGGAATATTGGGAATGGAACACGGAAACGCCCAACCTGGTAAAGAAGGAGAGATGGCGCTGATAAAGGCTTACAGGGATAGTGATTCGTTTTTGTAAATAGTTTAGCGTTTCAGGCATATCGTTTCACATTGGTTGGCGTTTTATCTTTTCTCCTGCATTCACCCACTCATTAAACAAGGGGCTCCATTTTGCATTACCAATGAATTCTTAAATGGATTTAACCATATGCCATTAACTCCAACTCCCATTTTGCCCTAACTTCGTACTTCTATGACGAAACGAGTTTTCTTGGTCTGTTGTGCGCTGATGGCGATTGTTATGCAGGGCCGTTCGCAGGATGCGGCTGCCCTGGCTGCCAAAGTGAAAGCCAAACTGGCTACGGTGAATGACTACCAGGCAAAGGGAAAGATGAAGATCGATGTGTCGTTCATGAAGGTTCCGGACTCCGATGTAGCCATTTACTTTAAAAAGCCTAATAAATTCAGGATAAAGAAACAGGATGGTCTTACTGTAACGCCCAAAGGCGGTGTCAGTATCAGTTTAAATTCCATGATTGCCGGCGATAATTATACAGCCATCCAGGCCGGTACCACCACACTGAACGGCCTTCCGATTACCATTATAAAGCTATTGCCCCTGGATGAATCCAGTGAAGTGGTCGTTTCCACACTGTATGTGAACGAGAAAGATCTTTTGATTTACAAAGCCACTTCAACTACCAAAGACAATGGCACCTACGAAATGGAAATGAGTTATGGCCGCTTTGCCAAATGGGGTTTGCCAGACAAGATTGTATTTATATTCAATACCAAAGACTACAAGCTCCCTAAAGGGCTGGCTTTAGACTACGAAACCAGTTCTCCCGCCACTGATAAAAACGCTGCCAAAAATCAGAAAGGGAAGGTAGAGATCTCCTATTCCGACTATGTGATCAACAAAGGAATTCCCGATTCGATGTTTCAGTAAGCTACTTCCATCTTGTAATCTTCGTAGAAGCCCCTGGTATTTTTACGAGCTTTCTGCCTGTATTGTTTCCCTAACAGGATTTTAATCGATGATATTCGTCAATCTGTCGAATAAACGCTTGTATCTATGTGTTTTGGGGTAAAATATTTATCTATCCTAAACGTTTACCTATATATTTGTAAATAGATACTATTAGCGAAAATCCGATTTATGAAAAAACTAGAAGGGAAAAAATCCACCCGTTTTAGGCTCTTTAAGATTCTACTTAGTCTTACCTTATTAATTACCCTCAGTTCTGTGGGTTTTCACTATTATAATGAATGGAGAGAGGAGGAGGAAAGAGAGGCGGAAGAACACGAAGGTGTTCCTGAAGTGTTGAAGCAAATGGAGTTGTGGACCGAGATGAGGGCCTATCCCAACAACGAACTCGACGCCACTGAGTTCAACAGCGCCTATAAAATGGCTCAGGCCATGGCGGTCACTGCCAAAGACAATATCGCCAAAACCGGCGTCACCGCCAGCAACTGGAGTGTGCTGGCTCCCATGAATTTTTCCGGAAGAATTTTAAGCATCGGATTTCATCCGACCAATGCCAACATTATGTGGGTAGGGTCGGCCAGCGGTGGTTTGTGGAAGACCACCAATGGAGGTACCGGTGCGGCCAACGGGATCAACTGGCAGTATGTCCCCACCGGTTTCCCGGTATTGGGCGTGGGTTCCATTGCAGTTAACCCTTCCAACGGAAACGAGTTGTATATCGGTACCGGTGAAGTATATAGTACCAACCCCGGTGGTTCCACCGGAGCCGGACATATCCGCGTATTCCGCGGAACTTATGGAATCGGCATTTTAAAAAGCACCGACGGAGGCACCACCTGGACCAAATCGCTCGATTTTTCACAGTCAAGTCTGAAAGGAGTAATGGATATGGTGATCAACCCCACCACACCTTCTACTGTTTTTGCGGCAACCACTGATGGAGTATACAGAACAACCAACAGCGGTTCTACCTGGACGTTAGTGCTCAATATTCCATACGCCATGGATATGGTGTTCAAGCCGGGCGATCCGAATACATTATATGTTGGCTGTGGTAACTTTGCCAGCACCGGCACGGGTATTTATAAAAGTACAAATGCCAACGCTGCCACGCCGACATTCAACAAGCTTTCTTCTCCCAATTTACCCAACCCGATCAGCGGAAAGATTCAGTTGGCGATCAGTGCCAATAATCCCAACCGGATATATGCCAGTATTGGAAGAGACCCCAACACCAGTGATGTGCAGGGGCTTTATATCTCCACCGACCAGGGTGCTACCTGGGCTGCAGCTGCCGCATCGGGTGTAACTACCATCCTCGGTAACCAGGGCTGGTACGCACATGACGTGGCCGTAAGTTCAGCCGATGCCAACCGGATTATCTGGGGAGAACTGGATACTTATACGTCCACTAACGGAGGATCCAGCTTTACCAAAACCGGTAACTGGAGTTCCTGGGATATCAACAATACAACCGTGGGAGACCTGACAGAAGGGGCTTCCAATACTACCGGCTATGTTCATGCCGATGTTCACCGGATTGTGAATTCACCCAACGATGCAACGGGCAATACTTTTTACTTATGTACAGATGGCGGTTTGTTCCGAACCACCAACGGAGGAACGGCTTTCAATACACTGAATGGTGGATTGAATACAGCGCAGATATATGCCAACATGGCCCAGCACCCCACCAATGCCAATTATATGTTACTGGGCCTGCAGGACAATGAAGCGATGGTATATGAAGGAAACCAGGGCTGTCGCCGGATCGGTAACCTCGGAGACGGTTTTCATGCCGCGATGAACTCTAACGGTACCATTCAGCTGGTTGAGTCTTATTATTTCAACAGAAGGAGATCAACCAATTCCGGAACTTCATTCGGAGCAGGAACAGGCGCTGTGGGTGCTTCTGAATATGCCTGCTTTAATGTGCCGATGGTCTTCAGCAAGACCAGCGGCTCCGCCTATATGTTCGCCGGCACCAACGTATTCAAAAGGTCAACCAACAGCGGAAACAGTTTCACCGATCTCAATGGAGGTGCGCCGATTGCCGGGTCTCAAAACCCTGCTATATCAATGGTAGCACCAAACGATAACCTTGTTTATTTTTCTACCGCACCGGCCAATGGCGTGAGAAGCAAGCTTTGGAAGACCGCCAACGCAACCGTGGCTTCTCCCACCTTTACAGAAATCACCGGTACATTACCTGACAGGTATTATTCAGACATCGAAACAGATCCCAATGATCCCAATCGGGTTATTGTTACGCTTTCCGGTTTCGGCACCTCGCATGTGTACCTGAGCTTAAATGGAGGTACAAGCTGGAGCGATATCGGTGGCAACCTGCCCGATGTACCCCATAATACCATTTATATCAACCCGACCAATCCCCGCCAGGTATATGTTGGAAACGACCTTGGCGTGTATGTGGCCAACTGGGTACCCACCACTGGTACGCTGAGTGCCACCACTTCGGTTAACTGGGTCAGTTATAGTACAGGACTCGGTGATGCTATTATGGCAAATGACCTTCAAATAGCTCCCAACGGAAAGCTCCGGCTGGGTACCTATGGTCGTGGACTGTGGGAAGTGGATCTCGCTCCTATGACATTACCCGTGGTGATGAAAGAATTCAGGGGATGGGGAGTGGAAACAGGAAACCAGTTGAGCTGGGTCGTGTCTGCACAAATCAATGTTGATCATTTTGAGGTTGAATACAGTTCCAATGGAACGGATTTTAAAAAGATCGCTACGGTATCTCCCCGCAACAGTGCCGGAGACATCCGGTACGATTACCTGCACAAATTCGATCGTACAAGCGATGCCTTCTATAGAATTAAAATTGTGGATATAGATGGTCAGTTCCAGTATTCAAATGTGGAGCTGGTTAAAGCTGTTACCATGGTTGTAAAGGCTGCTGTTTATCCGAACCCGGTTACCGGATCGGAAGCAACGCTTAAAATGATCCTGAAAGAGAATACAATGGTTGATATCGAAATTTTCAATAGCGCCGGTGCACTGGTATATGTAGATCGCAGACAAGGTGCAAAGGGAGAGAATCAGTATCGCATGAATATCGGACGCCTGGCTGCAGGTGTGTACCAGGTCCGTTGCCGTGCCGCCGAAAGCCAGTGGGCATCTACGCTGGTGAAACGGTAAAAAACAAGTAACAAAGTATCGTGGGTCCTTTGCCGGGATTGGCGATGCTCTTAATAAAGATCGAAAACTATGAAAACGTTTACCCAGGCTACCAACATTCCAGGAGTAAAAACCTTAGTCCTTGGCGCCCTCTGCCTGATCGGCGCTTTAAACTCCCTGGCCCAATTACCGGATTGTTTAACCGGTAATGTCATGTACGGTGTGTTTACGCCCACTGCCCCGGCAGTAGGTGCCGACAGTACAGAAATCCGCTCCATCAATTATGCAACCGGTGCCGTAGGCCCGTTGATGGGAGGGAAGCGATACTATATTGTTAGAACTTTTAGTGGTTCGAACTTCTACGGTTCATCGGCCATGGCTATGAGTTGTGTAACCAGCCGGTTTTACCTGTTTACCCAAATGGGAACCGGTAATTCCACCAAGGGCCCCAAAGATATTCTTGCCATCAACCCGTTGTTGCCAACCCCCACTATGACGATCATCGGTACTACACCGTCATCCGTTGATAACTACCACATCGTTAAAGCTGCTATTTCACCAAACGGATGGGGATATGCGATCGGTGTTCACAGAACTTCCAGTTCTGCTACTAATGTGTTTAATCCACTTTACCGATTCAGAGTTTGTAATACAGCCGGCTGTGCCAATGGTGCAGGTAACTGGGATTTGCTGGGTTACCTGGCAGATACCGGTGTAGCGCAAAGTATGAACCTGTTTAATGGAGACATCGCATTCGATGCTACCGGTAACCTTTACTTTATGGCGGCTGGTTATAATACCACGCTGGGACGTTATGCCGACACAAGACTATTCAGGATAAATTCCGGAAATATCCCTGGTTCGGCAGGAACGGGTACAATACCTATCAGTTTTCTAGGCGATTTCAACACCCTTGATAGTACAGGCGGTAGCGGCATCGCCCTGGATCCGGCTGGCAATATTTATGTTTCTGTGCGTCGTTATACCAATAACGATCCCACACAACCCTATAATACCGAACTGTATCGTGCATACGGCTACTCAAGTGTGGTGCAGTTGGCCGGCTTTGTTCCGCCAGCCAATACATCAGCAGGTGACCTGGCAAGTGGCTATTTCTCCGCCACCATCCTGGCAAAAAATGAAATCAACCTCTCTGCAACCAAAGCAGGTGCCAAAGCAAACCTGAACTGGAAAGTATATAACAATACGGAAGTAACCGGTTTTGAAGTGCAGCGAAGCGCAGATGGGGTCAACTTCGAAACCATTGCCAATATTTCACCTTCAAATACCCAGTCTTCTGATGCCAGCTACTACTATGCGGATGAGTCTGCTGGAAATGAAAAATTTCGATACTATCGAATTCGCCAGACTTTTACCGGCGGAATGATGAGGTTTTACAGCAACGTGGCGAAGATCAGTTGGGCAAATAACATCAGCATGAGTGGAAAATTTGCTCCTAATCCGTTTGTCGACCGGTTCGATATCAACGCGGAACTCGGCGCAGGTTCCACCATCCAGGTTTCATTACTGGATCTGAATGGAAAAGTACTCCGCCAGGAACAAATGGCAGGTCATGCTGGTTCGAATAAGATTACACTGAATGGACTCGGATCGCTCAACAGAGGTGTTTATATTGTAGAATTGAGAGCGGGTGCCGAAGTCATCAGAGAGAAAATCTCGAAACAATAAACAAAAGCTGTTTTCACGTTTTCCCGGCAATAGTTTTCAAAAAAGAGAGAGAAGGATGATTTCCTTCTCTCTCTCTTTTATATTCATTTTTGATTAATTCCCTTCTTCAATTTTCTCGTCCTGCACGTTGGCCAGCAGAACAGACGTGATCTTCTTCAAAGGATTTCTCCTGTTCTCCACATAACCGTTTCTGCGATTGATGATATCGATGCATTCATAAATAGCCGTCAGGAAGGAAGAAGCATCTGCCTTGTTCTTTCCGGCGATATCAAAGGCGGTTCCATGATCGGGTGAAGTTCTGATAGCCGGCAATCCCGCGGTGTAATTCACACCCTCTCCGGAAGCCAGAGATTTGAAAGGTATCAAACCCTGGTCGTGGTACATGGCCAGTACCGCATCGAATTTTTCATAATGACGACGGGCAAAGAACGCATCCGCACTGTAGGGCCCCATCACCAGCATGTTGTGCTTGGCTTCCTTAATAGCGGGACGAATAATCTCTTCTTCCTCTTTTCCGATCAGGCCTTCATCACCTGCATGCGGATTCAATCCCAATACAGCGATCTTGGGTTTATCGATGCCGAAATCTTTTATCAGTGATTGGTTGAGCACTGTCAATTTTGACAGAATATTTTCCCTGGTTACATATTTGGCCGCTTCACTTACGGGCACATGTTCACTCAGTAACGCAACCCTGAAATTATCGGCCACCATCAGCATCACCACTTCCGGAACGCCAAACAGATTTTTCAGATAGGGGGTATGACCGGTAAAGTTGAACTGAGGCGATTGTGTATTCTTTTTATGAATGGGGGCTGTAACCAGTCCCTGGATCTTTTTCTCCTTTAAAGCCTCGGCGGCGGCTACCAGCGATTTCACGGCGTAAATGCCTCCGGTCTCAGTCAATTGACCGGGCGTAATGGCTATTTCCTCTTCCCAGCAGTTGAAAATATTCACCTGCTTGTGATTGATGCGGGTGAAATCCTTAATGCTCTGGTAGTTGAAATTGGCGTCGGGCACCGACTTTTTATAGAAGTTGATGACTTTATTAGAAGAAAAAATAATCGGGGTACACATTTCCAGGAGACGATGATCGGAAAAGGCTTTAATGATTAGCTCAATTCCTATCCCATTGAGGTCTCCGGTAGAGATACCGATTACAGGCTTATGCGCGGGTGCTTGCATATTCATTGGTTGAATGGCGAAAATACGGAAAATGAAAAATGTAGGGGCAAATTGCCCCGCCTGTTGTCTGGTCCAGTGCCTACCTTTGTCTTCGGATGTACACACTTAAAAAATCACTAGGTCAGCACTTTCTGAAGGATGAACAGATTTCCCGGCGGATCGTGGATGCTTTACAACAGAATCCTGTACACCATTTACTCGAAGTGGGACCGGGAGGAGGCGCCCTGACCAAATACCTATTGACGATTCCCGATATCGAACTGCGCTGTGTGGAACTGGATGACGAAAAAGTGCAGTGGCTGTCGGCTCATTTTCCGGCTTTAAAAGATAAGATCATACCAGGAAGCATCCTGGAGATCGACCGGCCTTTTGCGGGCGAGTTTACGGTAATTGGCAATTTTCCCTATAATATTTCTTCGCAGATCCTGTTCAGGATGCTGGAGTGGAAAGAGTATGTACCGGTCATGATTGGTATGTTTCAGAAAGAGGTGGCGCAACGCACAGCTGCGAAGGAGGGAAGCAAGGTGTACGGTGTCATCAGTGTACTGGTGCAGGCTTTTTATGATGTGGAGTATCTGTTCGAAGTCGATGAGAATAGTTTTAATCCGCCACCCAAAGTAAAAAGCGCCGTCATCCGGCTTACCCGTCGAAAAGAACTGCCGGAGATGAAATCGGAGAAGCATTTTTTCAACCTGGTAAAAACAGCATTTAATCAAAGAAGAAAAACACTCCGAAATGCGGTTAAAGCTCTTTTTGAACCCAAAGAGCTGGAAGATCCGTTGTTTAATAAAAGAGCCGAACAACTCAGTGTGGATGAATTCGCCGCACTGACTTTTAAAATGAGGTAATAAGAATAGGTTAGCAAATCACGAATCATGCGAAAAGTAATTATTACAGCGAAAGCACCCGACTACCTGTTGGAGCAACTGGAGCAGAGACTCTATCAGGTGCATTATCTCCCCCAGATAACTTATGAGGAGTTAATGCAGCAGATAGATGAAGTGGAGGGATTGATCGTAACCACCCGCCTGAATATCGATAAGCCAATGCTTGAAGCAGCCCGTTCACTAAAGTGGATAGGCAGACTGGGCAGCGGCATGGAATTGATCGATGTGAAATTCGCCGAATCGAAAGGGATCAAATGTGTGAGCAGCCCGGAAGGGAACAGAAATGCCGTGGCAGAACATGCGCTTGGTTTATTGCTGGCGCTTTTGAATAAAATAGTGTCGAGTAATCGCGAAGTAGTAGCCGGAAAATGGATCAGAGACGCCAACCGGGGTACAGAATTGACCGGTAAAACTGTAGGCCTTATCGGTTTCGGTAATACCGGAAGCCAGTTTGCACGATTACTGTCGGTATTCCAGGTGACGGTACTCGCCTACGACAAATACAAGTTTGATTTTGGCGGCGGTTATATCAAAGAAGCCAGCCTCGAACAAATTCAACGATATGCGGATGTTGTCAGCCTGCATGTTCCTTTAACCGCCGAAACATTTCATTTGGCCAATGCTGAATTCTTTGAAGGACTTCGACAAAAACCGATTTTTCTGAATACCTCCAGAGGAAAAACACACGATACCCGGGCCGTCATTCAGGCTTTGCAAAACGGACAGATTTCCGCCGCCGGCCTCGATGTACTGGAAAATGAAAAACCGGAAACTTTTACCCCAGAGGAACAGCAACAATTCGAATGGCTGAATCAACAACCCGAAGTAATCATCACGCCTCATATTGCCGGATACAGCCATGAAGCATTTCTGAATATGTCGAAGATCGTATTGGAAAAACTCGGCATTTAAGAGCAGGTCAGCACAGTATGGTCGGGGTATGCAATTCTCCTATCTTTATTGCCATACCAGACCAACATGAAAAAATCTATTCGACTGCTTGCTATCCTGTTCTTGTTATTTTGTTTTCAACAGGCTTCCATCGCCCAGGCCTCTGTCAATCACCTTCGCTGTGAATACCTCGACAAACCATTGGGAATTGATGTGACTGATCCCCGGTTGTCCTGGATCTATGAAGATAACAGGCAACAGGCCAGGCAAGCTAGTTACGAGGTGATCATTGGAACAGATGATCGCCTGGTTTCAGGCCAAAAGACTACCTGGCAATCCGGCAAAATCCGCAGCGATCGAGGATATTTCGTTTACAACGGACCTGCCCTGAAGCCTTTTACGCGTTATTACTGGAAAGTAAATGCATTTGATGCGCAACAGAGACTGGTGCAGTCGGCCGTTTCCTGGTTCGAAACGGGCATGATGCAAACCGATTCCTGGAAAGGTTTGTGGATACAGGATACCCGGGATATCAACCTGAAACCCGCCCCTTATTTCAGAAAAAATTTTAATAGCCCAAAGAAGATCGTATCTGCCAGAGCTTATGTGGCAGCGGCAGGTTTGTTTGAGTTGTACATAAACGGAAAAAAGATCGGCGATCATTTTATGGATCCCATGTACACACGATTCGACAGAAGGATATTATACGTAACACATGATATCACCCGGGAAATTCAACAGGGAGAAAATGCGGTAGGAGTTCTGCTGGGAAATGGCTGGTACAATCATCAATCAACAGCAGTCTGGTATTTTCAGGATGCGCCCTGGAGGGCCAGGCCCTCCTTCTGTCTCAATATTCGCATTCGCTATGAAGATGGATCAGAACAACTGATTGTGACGGACAAATCCTGGAAGACGTCCCTCTCGCCGGTAATCTTTAACAGCATCTATACGGCAGAGCATTACGATGCCCGACTTGAACAGCCTCGATGGAGTGAACCGGGTTTTATCGATACGGCCTGGAAAGGAGTAATGTTTCGTTCAGCTCCAACCTTGAATATTGTGTCGCAAACACTGCAGCCGGTTCGGCTGACAGATAGCCTTTCTGCCGAATTGCTTTCTCAATCAGGGGATACCCTCTATGTGTACCGATTTCCCAAAAATATGTCGGGTATCAGTCGCATCCGCTTACGCGCCGAACCGGGTACAGTCATCCGGATGAAACATGGGGAGCGACTTTATTCAAATGGCAGAGTGGATATTTCCAATATAGATGCCCATTACCGGCCAACGGATGACACTGACCCTTTTCAAACGGATATCTTTATTACCAAAGGAGGGGGAAGCTGGGAGAGCTTTCAACCCCGGTTTAATTACAAAGGGTTTCAGTATGTAGAAGTAACCAGTAGCAAACCGGTTTCATTGACGGCACAAAGTCTGACGGCTTTTTTTGCACACAGTGATGTTCCTGTAGCAGGGACTATTCAATCTTCTAATATCATTCTGAATAAAATCTGGGAAGCCACCAACCAATCCTATCTGTCTAATCTGTTTGGATATCCCACAGATTGTCCTCATCGCGAGAAAAATGGCTGGACCGGAGATGCCCAGATTGCCAGCGAAACAGGTCTGTTTAATTTCGACGCGATCACCATCTATGAGAAATGGCTCGCCGATCATCGCGATGAACAACAACTCAATGGGGTATTGCCGGCTATTATTCCAACCAGCGGATGGGGGTATGAATGGGCCAATGGTCCCGACTGGACCAGTACCATCGCCATTATTCCCTGGAATGTTTACCTGTTTTATGGCGATGATCGCCTGTTGAAACAGAGTTACGAATCGATCCGCCGCTATGTAGATTATATCAACGAACAGTACCCTGACGGGATCACCAGTTGGGGATTGGGAGACTGGATACCGGTTAAATCGCAGTCGCCCGTTGACCTAACATCTACCGCCTACTACTACACCGATGTGAAGATTCTGGCAGAAGCAGCCCGGTTATTTAATAAAAAAGAAGATTACCTGAAGTATCAGTCACTCGCAAAAAAAATCAAAGCCGCCTTTAATGCAAAATTCTATAATAAGAACAAAGGAATTTATGGTAGCGGACTGCAAACGGAATTGAGTGTACCGCTTATGTGGGGGCTGGTTCCGGACAGCCTGGTGACAAAGGTGGCATCGAATCTTGCCAAACGGATAGAGGCTGACGGATGGAAACTCGATGTGGGATTATTGGGCACCAAAGCCATTTTGAATGCGCTCAGTGAAAACGGGTATGCGCAGATCGCCTACCGGTTAGCAACGGCCGAAGCATTTCCTTCCTGGGGTTGGTGGATCAAAAACGGTGCAACAACTTTATACGAGAACTGGCCAATAGAAGCGAAGTCCGATATTTCCATGAACCATATCATGTTTGGCGAGATTGGTGCCTGGATGTACAAGGCGCTCGGCGGTATAAGACCTGATCCGCAATCACCAGGGTTTAAAAATATTTTACTCGAGCCTCATTTCGTTGAAGGACTTGATCATTTCGAAGCAAAGCATCAGTCGCCGTATGGCCAGATCCGATCAAACTGGAAAAGAGAAAACGGCCGTATTCTTTTCGAGTTTACCATTCCGGCCGCGGCCTCTGCAATGGTAAGATTGGAGACAGGTGGTAAAACGGTCATGTATCAGCAAAAGCGATTGATGCCCGTGGATGGATTTGTTAAAATAACGTGTAATTCAGGAACTCATTCTATCACCCTTCAGTAGTATTGTTTCTAAAGTTTCGTTAATAGACCAAAACTGTTTTGACATTGCCCTTGTTCGTTCGTCATACGGATGAATAGTTATCACCTCAAAACAGTTTTATATGAAAAGAAATCTACTCATCCTTTTGCTGGTTGTTCCTGTGATTTTTTCGGCCTGTACCAAATCGGTGGTACGTGAGGGAAATAGCCTGGTAGGGCGCTGGATACTCGACTATGCAGAAAAATCAGATGGCTACAGAACTACTACTATTTATACCGGATACGAACAGGGGGTATTTAATTTTTATGGAAATGGCCAGGCTGTATACGACGATGGCTACGACCTCATGAAAGGAACATGGTATTTGCGCTGGGTAAACGACGGCTACTATGATGCACACGGAGTATACCACAGCGGCAGCCGCCAGGTATTCAGTTTGCATTTGCAAAACTATTCCGGAAGCAGGGTGATTGATTGGGACTTTGATGAAGCCTGGTTCAGCAACAGTTTAACTTTCAATTCCCTTTATTACGGAACCAATTACGATTATAAATATGTCTTTGCCAGGTATTAGTGCTTTCAGATACGGTAAATCAAATAGTTATTGATTAACCATCCCGATTTGTTGCGGAGAGACTTGTTTATATAAAAATTCCCTATTTTTGTAACCTATGTAGCAACGCTTCAGCAATTGTTCTGAGGCGTTGTTATTTTTTTCTGTTTAATACAGACCAACGAATTAAAAGGAGGAAGTTATGAGCGGAATCTTATATGTTACGAAAGAAACGCTGGAGCAGATGAAGGCTGAACTGAATCGGATGAAAGCAGTGGATCGCCCGGCGGCTTCAAGAGCGATTGCTGAAGCAAGAGAAAAGGGTGATCTGAAAGAAAATGCGGAGTACGATGCCGCCAAAGAGGCACAGGGCATCCTCGAGGCCAAATTAAAAAAACTGGAAAGCGATATCGCCAGCGCCCGCGTGCTGGACGAGAGCGCTGTTGATACCAGCAAGGTATCCATATTGACCCGTGTAACAGTCATGAACATGACTGCTAAAAAGCAGCAGACCTTTCACATCGTCTCCGAAAAAGAAGCCGATTTGAAACAGGGAAAGATTTCCATAACCTCTCCTATAGGAAAAGGTCTGTTGGGAAAAACAATCGGCGAAATCGCGGAAGTAACCGTACCGGCCGGTATCCTGAAATTTAAAATTGAAAATATTTCTGTATAATTAACTGCAGTGTTCTCTGCATACTCAGCGTGTTCAGCGCTCTCTGCGTCTTCAGCGCTCTCTGCGTATTCAGCGTTCTCTGCGTCTTCAGCGTTTACAATAATGACCATCTTTTCAAAAATCATCGCCGGGGAAATACCTTCCTACAAGATCGCGGAAAACGAAAAGTTTTTTGCGTTTCTGGATATATTTCCACTCGCCGAGGGGCATGTGCTGGTAGTGCCTAAGATAGAGGTTGATAAATTTTTTGATGTGCCGGATGAGTACCTGGCTGAAATGCTGGTATTTGCCCGGCCCATTGCTCATGCCCTTGAAGCCGCTTTTCCCTGCAATCGTTGTGGCATGGCCGTAGTGGGCCTCGAAGTGCCACATGCGCATATGCATCTTGTTCCTATCAATGATATTGAAGACCTGAATTTTACCAAAGGCAAGATGAAAGTCAGTGCTTCCGAACTGGAAGCGGCACAGGCAAAAATCCTTTCCCATTTATCTGCCTGATCGGGTCATTATTTGCCTGATGGCTTTCGGACTCTTCCCGGGTTTTTACTGATAAAATCTTCCCAGCCTTTCAGGCCGCCGGCAGCTGATTGTTGCAAAACAGGGTTGTCCTGGAAATGATGGCACACGGCCACCGCCAACGCGTCGGAAGCGTCGAGGTATTTGAGGGAAGCAGCTTTTAGCGACAAGAGCTGTTGCAGCATTTTCCAAACCTGGTCTTTGTCGGCATTGCCGTTTCCGGTAACGGATTGCTTTACTTTCTTGGGTGAGTATTCGAATACTTCCACTCCGGCATTCATGGCAGCGGCTATAGCCACACCCTGCGCGCGACCCAGCTTTAGCATGCTTTGTACGTTCTTGCCGAAGAATGGAGCTTCAATGGCGCAACTGTGCGGCTGGTATTTTTCGATCAGCTCATTCACCTTCTTGTGGATCATCTGGAGCCGTTCATAGTTATCCTTTTTAGCATTCATCTTCAGAATGCTCATTTCCCGCAATTCGAGGCGGGATCCCCTGACAGCAATAATACTATAACCCATTACCAGGGTGCCGGGGTCGATGCCGAGAATTATTTTGGAAGAGTTTTGCAAGGAGCGGTTGAATTCAATTATTTTGTATAACCATTTGTTACGGCTGAACAAAAATATCAAAATAATCCTCAACTATGTGGTAGGTCCACTGTTGTTCTGCCTGCTGGCTTATTCCATTTACCAGCAAATCCTTCGTCAGCCGAACTGGAAAGAATCCCTTCAACGAATTCTTCATTCATTTAATCAGACCAGCGGCCTTCAGCTGACCGTTGTGATTGTCCTGTTATTTGCCAACTGGGGAATTGAAGCCAGGAAATGGCAACTGGTTATTGGAACCATCCAGCCCATCCGCTGGATTCAATGTCTCAAGGCAATTTTTACCGGCACCACCCTCGCATTCTTTACCCCCAACCGGATGGGCGAATACCTGGGCAGGGTGTTGTATATAGAACCCGGTAAAAGGGGGCAGGCCATTTCACTGACCCTGGTTTGCAGCATGGCTCAATTGCTGGTAACGCTCATTGTGGGATCGATCGGTTTGCTTGTCATCAGGCGGGAAATGCTCGCTCAAATGGAGGAATCCTCTTCTGTCTGGCTTCAGTGGATCTTTTACCTGGCCATCCTTGCGGCGACTTTTTTAACATTACTTTATTTCAGGCTTTCCTGGATCGTGCGACTCATAGAAAAGATTCCACGTATTGGACAATTCGTTCGTTATGTGAGGGTTTTGGACAATTTTAACGCAACCATGTTACTGCGAATTTTGTCATTATCCTTGATAAGGTATCTTGTATTCATAGCGCAATACTACCTCCTGTTTAAAGTGTTCGATGTTCAACTGAGCGGGTGGCAGGTTTTTTGGTCGGTGAGTGTGGTGTTTCTGGTACTGGCCATTATTCCGACTATAGCCCTGGTAACGGAATTGGGGGTGAGATGGAAGACCAGCATCGAGGTCATCCAGTTGTTCAGCTCGAACCTGGTAGGCATCATGGCGGCTTCCCTGGCGATCTGGATCATAAATTTGGTAATACCCGCATTGCTGGGGAGTTTATTAATTTTGAATATCAAACTATTTCAATACAAGGAAGAACTTAAAAGAAAGGCACAGCAACCCTGAGCGATCAATTATTACAATGAAATCAATCAGAACGGTAATTTTATGTCTGCTTACGCTCCCCGGTTTTTCACAAACAGGCAATGGCGACTTCTGTGGTATCCGTAATACGGCATTCCAGGCAGGGGAAACAGTTACATTCAAAGTGATGTACTCGCTTGTCACCAATTTCGGCGCGGGAGAAGTAACCTTCAGTTCTTCGCTCGAATACATCAATAACAAACCGGTTTTTCATATAGTGGGAGATGGCAAAACTTACCCGTTCTACGATAAGGTTTTCAAAGTGCGCGACCGCTATGAAACCTTTATCGATACCAATACCCTGCAGCCATTGAAGTTTATCCGGAACGTATATGAAGGAGGCTACAAGAAATATGAGAACGTCTCTTTCAACAAAACCACCAACACGGCCATCACCAACGACGGGGTTTTTAAAACACCGGCCTGTGTACAGGATGTGCTGAGTTCCATTTACTACGCACGCAACATCGATTTCGATAAATACAATCCCGGCGACAAGATCCCCTTCACAATTTTCCTCGACAACGAACTGTATAATATCTATATCCGGTACATTGGAAAGGAAACTGTCAAAACCAAATACGGCAAGTTTCGAACAATCAAGTTCAAGCCCATGCTGATCAAGGGTACCCTTTTCGAAGGAGGGGAAAAGATGACTGTCTGGGTAAGTGATGATCCCAATCACATTCCGGTCAGAATTGAAAGCCCGATCACGGTAGGTAGCGTTAAAGTCGACCTGATTGGTCACCGGAATCTCCGCTATCCATTGAGTTCTCTCATCAGCCTCCGTTGATTTACCATTGATCGAGCCGGAAAGTTTCCTTTACGCGAATGCCTTTCTCCGTTTGTTGCAGCGTGCAGCATTCATTAACCGGGTCATGTTCGAAGAACAGAACGTATCCGCCTTCCAGCGCTTCTTTGAGGAAAGCTTTTTTCTCCTGCATGGAAACCAGCGGCTGCATATCGTAAGCCATGATATAAGGAATCGGTATATGTGCGGTGGCAGGCAGGAGGTCGGCCATAAATACAATGGTCATATCCTTGTATTTTATCCGCGGGATCATCATTCCTTCGGTATGCCCGTTCACAAAGCCAATTGAAATGTGATTGGTAAAAGGCTCATACGGAATTTCTGTTATCACCGATGATCCACCCTGAACAGCCGAAGGCGGCACCTTCACAAATTGTAAACGACCGCTCTCCCGGATGGGTAATATATTTTCCTTGAGGAAAGAGGCTTTCTCCCGGTCGTTGGGCTGGGTGGCGGTTCTCCAATGAATTTCATTGCTCCAGTAGGTAGCATTCTTGAAAGCCGGCACCAGTTGGTCTCCCTGCCGGATAATACTACCACCACAGTGATCAAAATGCAGGTGTGTCAGAAACACATCGGTAATATCCTCTTTACTAAACCCATGACCTGCGAGTGATTTTTCAAGTGAATCCTCCCCGTGCATATAGTAGTGACTGAAAAATTTCGCATCCTGCTTATCGCCCATGCCATTGTCGATCAGCATCAGTCTGCCTTCATCTTCGATCAGTAAGGAACGCAGGGCCCAGCTGCACATATTGTTTTCATCTGCCGGATTCAATTTATTCCAGATAGACTTCGGCACAACGCCAAACATCGCACCGCCATCGAGTTTAAAATAGCCGGTATTGATTGAGTATAATTTCATCTAATTCAAGTCAGCGTTTAAGAAAATTAGTGAATTTGTCAATTAGCCAATTTGCCAATGAGCAGTATTGACCAATTTACGAATTGGCTCATTGGCTCATTTTCTTCTCTTTCCTTTGCGTATTATTCGTATACACCAACCATATAAATCCCAGCAGGAAGAAGGTCATCAGAGCCAGCACGGAATTTCTTTGTGAACCTGAAAGTTCGGTTATATATCCAAAGCTGAGCATGCCGATCACCACAGCTACTTTTTCGGTTACATCATAAAAGCTGAAGAACGAAGCCGTATCCTTGGTCTCCGGCATCAGTTTACTGTAAGTACTCCGGCTCAGCGACTGGATTCCTCCCATCACAAACCCCACACAGGAAGCCAGGCAAAAGAAAAGATATGGTTTGCCTACCGGGAAAAAATATGCCCAAATACAGATGGCTACCCAAAACAACACTACCACCATCAGCGCGGGGAAGTTCCCGATACGCGACGACAGTTTGCTGATCGCAAAAGCGCCTGGTATGGCAATCAGCTGAATGATCAGGATAGCAATCATCAGGAATTTTCGATCGATCTGTAATTCGGTGGTTCCATAGAGGGTAGCTGCCAGCATCACGGTTTGCACCCCCATATTGTAAAAGAAAAAGGCGCCCAGGTATCTTTTGATCACCGGCATTCGTTTGATCTGCCCCCATACTTTCAATAATTCGCGGTATCCATGAGACAGGAGATGGCTTCTGTCTTGCGCATTGCCGGCAGCTACAGGCTGTGGCATCCGGGAAAGGGAATAGAAACCGAAACCAAACCACCAGATGCCGGTCAGCAGAAATGACAAACGAGCGGCAAAAGTGCCATCAGTAAACCAGTCGTCGGATTTCAGGATAAAAACAAAACAAATCAACTGCAGAATAACACTACCTACATATCCAAAAGAAAAGCCACGGGCGCTCACACGGTCGCGATCTTCCGGGGCGGCAATTTCAGGCAGGAACGAATTGCTGAATACATAACTGCTCCAGAAGCCGATACAGGCAAATATCATGCAGACCAGTCCAACCCATAGGTATTCGGGTGGATTCGCCGGATTTCTTTTGAAAAGAAACATCATGGAACAGGCGAAACTTCCCATCGTGAGGAAAAAGGCCATGAACCGCTTCTTCGTTCCCCGGTAATCGGCAATGGAAGTCAGCAGGGGAAGAATGAGTGCTACAATCAGCAGGGCCAACGCAAGGGTATAATTGTAAAGGGAGGAGTTGACAAATTTCCTGCCGAGAAAAGTGACATAGTTTTCACCCGGCGCGTTGCTGGTGTCTTTAAAAGATTCGAAATAGGCAGGGAAGATGGTAGCCGTAATAACCAGGTTATAAACCGAATTGGCCCAGTCGAACATCGCCCAGCCATTGATTACTTTTTTCGAAGCAGTTTGCATGGTTTAAAGTTGGGTGGATGAAATTAAGGAAAAATGACAGCCATCAGTGAGTGGTGATGACACCCTTCCAGATAAGACCCAGTAAAACAGCGCCGGCAATGATACGGTACCATCCAAATATCCGGAAACCGTGTTTTTGCAGGAAGCCGATAAAAAAGCGAATAGCCAGGATGGCCACTGCAAAGGCAACAATGTTCCCGACAATAAACGCACGGGTATTATCGGAACTGGCTAATATGATTTCGTATCCTTTCTGGCCCGCGCCTTTGGTTCCCCACTCCTTTAAAAACAGTGAATAACCGGTGGCTGCGGCCATGGTAGGCACTGCCAGGAAAAAGGAAAATTCCGCTGCCAGGCGTCGCGTAAGCTTCTGGGTCATTCCGCCGATAATGGTAGCCGCGCTACGACTGATACCGGGCAGAGCGACAGCCAGCACCTGGAAAAGGCCGATAATAAAGGATTTGCCATAACTGATTGCTGATTCATTTTCTATCGAAGGCTTGGTAAAAAGTTTATCAATAAACAGCAGCACTACACCCCCGGCAATGAACATCCAGGCAATGAAAGAAGGGTTGCCTAATTTTTCATCGATGATATCGTCGAAGAGTTTTCCGAAAATCAGGGCAGGCACCACCGCTACCAGCAACTTCGCATAAAATTGCCAGCTCTTGAAATCAACAAATTTTTTCCAATACAATACAACCACGGCCAGGATCGCACCGAGTTGAATGGCAATCTCGAATATTTTGGTGAAAGGGTCGTCCTGGATGCCATACAGCGAACTGGTAGCGACCATATGACCGGTACTGGAAATAGGAAGAAATTCGGTCAACCCTTCAACGATGGCAATCACTATGGCCTGGATTATCGTCATAAACTGAATTTAAGTTGATAGATCAAAATAGACCGGAAAAAAGAAAGCGATACCGTGGCATCGCTTTATGTATGAGTTTACTGAATTTGCCTGATCAGGCTTTGGGTTTGCGGAAAATGGCAAACACTTCAATACCCAACCCCAGCAGGATAACGATAGGTGCCAGGGTAATGCGACGAAAACTGTACACATCTTCCTTTTTGAAAATGCTGATATCATCGCTTTTGCCCCCAGACATCAGGAAGAACCCGAGACCAATCACCAACGCTCCGACGATCATCCATTTGTAATTTTCCTTTCCAAAAAGGGAAGGAGCCTGGGGAGTTGCATTTGCCTGTTTCTTTTCTGCCATTGAATTTACTGTTAGGTGTGCAAGATAGGGAAAAAGCCTTCTATATTCAACCGGTTAATAAAGGTCGTCCAGCTTCATTTTGAGGTATTTGATAATGGAACGATGGGTGCTCACCAGCGTGATGGAAATACCGATCAGCAGGATAACTACACACAAAAGGAAAAGAGTGCTGTTGTCGCGCAGGCTTTTCAATTCAGGCACCCAGTTTTCCACGGAAACAACCACAAATATGATTGCGGCGATGGCTATGCCGGCCGATATAGCTCCATTGATAATGGCCCTTACATTCAGCGGCCGGGCGATAAACCACCGGGTGGCGCCCACCATTTGCATGGTTTTGATGAGAAAGCGATTGCTGAACATGGCAAGTCGGATGGTGTTGTCAATCAGAATTACAGTAAGGGCCAGCAACACGATAGCCAGGGTGGCCAATGCCAGGGAAACCTTACGCAGCAGGCTGAACTTGGAAACCACTTCCTCGGGGAATTTCACCAGCGAAACAAAGGGAAATTGACCCAACTCGTTCTTGAAAGTTGACATGTGGGCTGAATCGGCAAACTCGCTCTTGAAATGTACATCCACACTTCGGGGCAACACCATATTGTCGATCAGGTCGTTAAAATTCTCATTGCCCATGTTCAACCATTCCTTTTTCGCCTCTTCCTTATCGATATAGCGGTAATTCTTGACGTAATTATGCGTCTGGACAAAACTGAGCAGTGAGTCTTTTTCCTTGTCTGTACTGGTTTGCTTGATGAAAATGTTGATCGTTGTGCTCTCCCTTACAATCTGCTCCAGCTTTCTCGAATTCAATACGACCCACCCCAAAATACCCACGATAAAGAGGACGAGGGTAACTCCCAGGATAGCCATAAAATACGATGGCTTGGATCTTTTGGCCGATAGTTTTCCGGTTTGCGGCATGCTCTCTTGTTTTGATGGGTTAGTAAGACCGTAGAAAGCGCAAAAATAGCGGATTTAGCGCGTTAAATTGTATTTTTGACGCCCCTTGAACGGCCAGCGAAAGCAAGATATTTCAGCACCGGTTTTTTTTAAGGAGGTATTCACAAATCGAAGGATACCAGTCCAAAACGTATAAAGTCAACAGCTCATGGAATACAATTTCAGGGACATAGAAAAGAAATGGCAGGAATGGTGGAAAAAGAACCAGTCGTACAAAGTTTCCAATAACAACACAAAACCCAAATACTATGTGCTGGACATGTTTCCTTACCCCAGTGGGGCGGGCTTGCATGTCGGACATCCCCTCGGTTACATCGCTTCCGATATCTTCAGCCGCTTTAAGCGGTTAAAAGGATTCAACGTGCTTCACCCGATGGGGTATGATGCCTTCGGACTGCCGGCAGAACAGTACGCCATCGAACATGGTGTTCATCCTGCCGTGTCCACCGATCAGAATATTGCCAATTTCCGCAAACAGCTCGACAATATCGGTTTCTGTTTCGATTGGGATCGCGAAGTGAAAACAAGCGACCCTTCCTATTACAAGTGGACGCAGTGGATATTTCTGCAGTTGTTCAATAGCTTTTACAATCGACTGACCCGGAGAGCTGAGCCAATATCAAACCTGGTGGCCGTGCTGGAAAAAGAGGGAAATAAACAACACCCTTGTCCGGGTGAACCCTCATTGATATTCGATGCATCTCAATGGAAGCAATACACGGAAGCCGAAAAGCAGAACATCCTGATGAATTACCGGCTGGCCTATTGCGGTTATGGCGAAGTAAACTGGTGTGAAGGATTGGGTACGGTACTGGCCAATGATGAAGTGATCAACGGAGTGAGCGAAAGAGGGGGGTTCCCCGTAGTGAAAAAGAAACTCCGCCAATGGTATCTGCGGATTACCGAATATGCAGACCGCCTGTTGGAAGGATTGGATAGGATCGAGTTCAGTGAAGCAATGAAAGAAATGCAAACGAACTGGATTGGAAAATCTGCCGGCGCTGAAATTGATTTTGAAATCGCGGAAACTCCTCGCACCGGGGGCTTCACGCCCCTCACCCCCGGCCCCTCTCCCGAGGGAGAAGGCTATTACCTCAAAGTATACACCACCCGTCCGGACACCATTTTTGGGGTGGATTTCATGGTCATTGCACCCGAACATGAACTGGTTACTCAGCTTACAACCGATACACAAAAAACAGCGGTAGAAGAATATATCGCTTACGTCAAGAGCCGAAGCGAGCGCGAACGGATGGCCGAAAAGAAAATAAGTGGTGTCTTTACGGGGTCCTACGCACTGAATCCTTTCAATAAGAAACCGATCCCGATCTGGATCAGTGAGTACGTGCTGGCCGGGTATGGAACCGGCGCGATCATGGCTGTTCCCTGCGGGGATGAGAGAGATCACAAGTTTGCCAAACACTTTAATATTCCCATCACCAATATTATCGGCTCTCATTACGACGGTGTGGAGGCCAATCCAACCAAGGACGCCAGGTTGGAAAACAGTGATTTCCTTAACGGAATGGTTATGCGCGATGCGATCGGGGTGGTTATTGACCGGCTGGAACAAATGGGCGTGGGGGTGAGAAAGACCAATTATAAAATGCGCGATGCGGCATTCAGTCGGCAGCGGTATTGGGGTGAACCCTTTCCGATTAAATGGATCGATGGAATCGCTTACCCGCTCGATGATTCCGCCTTGCCGCTTGAACTGCCCCATGTGGATAGTTACAAACCGGGACCGGAAGGAGAAGGCCCGCTGGCCAATATTCCCGAATGGACCAGTCGCCATCTCGAAACGAATACCATGCCCGGCTATGCCGGCAGCAGCTGGTATTTCCTGCGATACATGGATCCGCAGAACGACCAGGAATTCTGCAGTCGTGCAGCCAGTGACTACTGGGGGCAGGTGGATCTTTATATTGGCGGAACAGAACACGCCGTCGGACATCTGTTATACAGTCGTATGTGGACCAAAGCGCTCTTTGATCTCGGATTGATTGGCCACGATGAGCCTTACAAGAAACTCATCAACCAGGGGATGATCCAGGGTAGCAGCCGGTTTGTTTACCGCAAACGCGGAACCAACGAATACGTTTCCGCCGGACTGAAAGATCAGTTTGAAACAGATGAAATCCATGTGGACGTGAACATCGTGGATGGGCTGGAGCTGGACACAGAGGCGTTTAAAAACTGGCGCGAAGAATATAAAACCGCCACTTTCATACTCGAAGACGGTAAATACATCTGTGGAAGCCTCACCGAAAAAATGAGTAAGCGACTGTACAACACCGTCAACCCCGACGACCTGGTATTTAAATACGGCGCTGATACTTTCCGGATGTACGAGATGTTCCTCGGCCCTGTTGAGATCAGCAAGCCCTGGGATACCAAGGGCATCGAAGGAGTACATCGGTTTATCAAGAAACTCTGGCGATTGTTCTATGACGAAATAAAAGGCGCGATCTGGACAGACGAAACACCCACCGCCGAAGAGTGGAAAGTTCTGCACCGAACCATTAAAAAGATCGAAGACGATACAGAGCGCTTCAGTTTCAATACAGCTGTCAGCGGATTCATGATTGCTGTTAACGAACTGTCCGATCTGAAATGCCACAAAAAAGCCGTTCTGCAACCGTTGTTGATATTGCTGACGCCGTATGCACCGCATCTTTGCGAAGAATTGTGGCATCAGTTAGGCAATTCCGGTAGTATTCTCGACGCGGAATTCCCGGTGTTCGAAGCCAAATATGTTACAGAAACCTCGAAGGAATACCCGATATCTGTAAACGGTAAATTAAGAACCACCATCAATATTTCACTCGATAGCCAGCAGCCGGAGGTGGAGCAGATTGTCCTGGGTAATGAGGTTATCCAGAAATGGCTGGAAGGAAAATCTCCCAAAAAGATCATATTTGTGAAAGGGAAAATGGTGAATGTGGTAGTGTAAATCGTTCAATCTAAAATTCACTTCATGTTAAATGACCGTTTCCGGAGCAGTTCACTACTGGTACTCCTGCTGGTAATTCCATTCCTGACTCATTCCCAGGACACCGGGTATAAACAGCCTTCTGCCAAAAGCCAGGCTTATCATGAATATCGGTTGTATGTATCTGTTCCTCCTTATGGCCTGGAGAAAGTGAAAAAATTGATGAAGAAAATGGTCAATGTACCGGACAAGGATGAGATGGATGTTGGTACGTCTTCACTATCAGCCAAAGACTATGCTTCGTTATCGTTGAGGGAGAAATTTACTTATACGATGATCCACGGGGAGAGTTACAGCCAGGCCTGTGATGTATTTCTGGCAGAGGAAGGCGAGGAGAACAGGATTTATAAATACCTGCCGGATTTCTTCGACGACGAGAACTGGAGCGATCGGCAGGTGAAGTTTCTCAGAACAAATCGTGATTCTGTCATGGCATATATTCGGGAAAGTGTAACAAGAAGCCGGCGGTTTGGTTTGAATTACAAAACAGCCATACTGGAGATCAATGGAGTGGAGTTCATTCCTTTTATAATTGATTTTTACAAACAACAGAGAAAGGATCATGACCTGCTCACCTTGCTGAATCTGTTGATGAAAGAAAATAAATACGCTCCCTTTATCAGTTCAGCCACCTATAAAAAATTGTACGAAGGAGAAAACAATTATGAAAGCCACCTGCAG
This sequence comes from Chitinophagaceae bacterium, assembly GCA_044226045.1. Taxonomy (GTDB): domain Bacteria; phylum Bacteroidota; class Bacteroidia; order Chitinophagales; family Chitinophagaceae; genus Endoryza. The sequence goes on along the minus strand of JBGAHR010000002.1, from coordinate 76,975 downwards.
TACAATGTGGCCAATGAGGGGCTGATCTTCAGCCGGGCCATGGATTTTTATGCGAGCCGATCCAAATCAAAATAATGGGAAGTGGGTTTTCCATATTGCAGCGGGTTGTTATTTCTTTCCTTTTAACCTGGCTTTTATTGGGTGCTGTTCATGCGCAATCGCCAGTCTTCGTAAACATTCCCTCAGGAACCTATACCATCGGTAAAAAAGGACATGCTGTCAATCTGCTCCGAACAATTCAATTGGATAGTTTTCGTATCAGCACAACCGAGATCACCAATGCGCAGTTTGAGCAGTTTGTAAAGGCCACCGGCTACCTGACCGATGCAGAGAGAAAAAATGACGCACTCGTTTTTGAACCCGGACTGAGAGATTTTGATTGGATCAATGACAGTTCGGCCAATTGGCGATATCCAAATGGAGTAAGTCGGGGTGGTATTAGGGAAAAGATGAATCATCCCGTAACCTGTATCAGTTTCAGCGATGCGCTCGCTTATTGCCAGTGGGCCGGGTATAGATTGCCGACACTGGAGGAATGGGAAGTAGCCAGCCGCGCAGGCAGTAATCACGATCATTTTTTCGGGACGGATCGGGGTGCGCTTCGTCATTATGCCAATATCTGGTGGGGAAAAGATCACCTGGTGGCCGACTCCTCAGATGGGTACTTGTACACTTCCCCCGTTGCCAGTTTTGCACCCAACCCCTGGGGATTGTATGATGTGTATGGAAATGTTTTCGAGTTTTGTAGCGGGAAATTGGCTTCCGATCGGAACCGATCAGTAGTTCATTCAAGAGGAGGCTCCTGGTGGTGCAGTGCCGGCGCTTGCAACTATTTTAATTCTTATGATATCGGGCGATTGAACACACACGCCAGCTTCAGCAACCAGGGTTTCAGGGTTGTATTGGACAGATAATTGTTATTCCTGCTTTACTTATCCGGGTTCTTTACCAGCCGGATAACCGCACTGCTGTTTTCGTTGGCATACAACCGCGCTTCGTAACGCTTTTCTCCAACAATAGCTACCATGAATGAAGTATTGGGTGGAATCGAACCCAAATTTTCTGCCACCATCACCAACTCATTATCATCCTGCAGATCTGCTGCATTCAGACGGATGGTGTATGGTTTATCCGTGAGGAAAATATGCTCGAAGATCATTCTGCCGTTCAGGTACAAAGCGATCGAATCACCGTCGATCTGTGCATTATCATAAAACCGAAGTTCAACAGTATTGGCGGTAACCGGTATCACCGTTTGTACGACCTTTTTCCGTGAGCCGAATTTCTGATCATTCGTGCTGGCCGGAGGTTTGGCAGCAATAACCGGCTCATTCACTCGGGGGCCGGCAGTCGGAGCGGTAATGGCCGGGATTTTATCCGAAGCTTTAGCGATTACTTCCTTTTCTTCCGGGAATGGCATCGAGCCCTGTGCCAGACTCAGGCTGTCGATCAACTCCGGATTATTCGCACCCACAAAATAATTTTCAATTACCCAGTCCCAGTCGTCCGGAAAGATCACTTCTGCTGACTTCTGCAAGTGCAGTTCTTTTTTGCTGCTCGAGAGGTCGTCTTTTACAGAACTGGTTCCATCGAGCAACATCTCCTCTTCACCCGGGCAATTAAAATCCGCCATGTTCAGGCGTGCCGGAACAGAAAGATTATTGGCCAGCCCGCGTTGACTGTGATCTTCTATCAGCCAGTCATCCCACCAGATGACATCATTGGTTTTTCCATCGAAATAGCCTTTGATGGAATACCGCAGATAATTGTTTTTTGAGGTATAGTAATAAGACGTGCCGGTGAGACTGTCGCCTTTTTTGATAATTTTTAATTCTACACGGGTATTGTTGATGCGGCCTTTCCAGGCTCCCGTAATGGTCTGGGATTTAGACAGCAATCCAATCAGCAGCAGGCAGATAAGCGATAAAGTCCATTTCACGGTGCGAATTTTTGGTGGAAATCACTGTTTAGTGTTAAATTAAACGAGGTATTTCTGAACATATTTTAGGCTAAACTGTTTTTAACAATATGGCTTTTCCCAATATAACACTCGTAGAAGCGCTTCGTGAAACTGCGAAGCGGCTGGAAAACGGTGCACCCTACGCCTGGGGCCACCACGGTTCCTGCAATTGTGGAAACCTTTTGCAGGTGGTTTGTTCTTTAAGTAAAGAAGAGATCCTGCAATACGCGCATACAGGTATCGGTGAATGGACGGAACTGGCCCGCGAATATTGTCCGGTCAGCCAGGCACCGCTCGATCTGATGATGAAAAAGCTGACAGACATCGGTCTGACGGCAACCGATATTCATCATCTCGAATACCTCGACGACCGCAGTGTGTTACAACATTTGCCCGGTGGATTTCGATGGCTGAAAAGGAATGTACGGGAAGACGTGATCCTTTATTTCCGCGCAATGGCCGATATGCTGGAAGAGAAATACCTGTCGGCGATTAATATTGACTCAATCGTAAATTCCGATAGCCTGCTTACCGGGACCCTGGCAGTTGAAGAGGTATTGGCCTAAGGAATAAATACTGCCTTATTCGCGTTTGATTCTCTCTTCATCGGTTTCATTCTCCTCTTCTTCCGCCGGCTTTTTTTTAGAAAGGGTGGAATAGATGATGATGGAAAGCAGCAACACTGAAAAAAACAATATCATCCACATATATCTGGAGGTACATAGTCTTTTCAGGAGGCCATGCCCGCAACAATACTCTAAAAACTATGCCATAACAGGGAATGTAAATAAAAAGCCGTCCCGGTATCAGCGGGACGGCTTTTCCATTTTTACCATTTATTTTAGAATCCCTTCTTTGTTCCTTTTTCTTTAATCTGGTTCAACATTTCTTTCACAGCTGCCTCAATTTGGGCATCTTTTCCATTGAGAAAATCCTCATACTTCAGCGGTACCCGGATATCCGGCTCGAGCTGCAGATTTTCCGTGGGCCTGTTTTCTTTTCCAATCGTAGCCACCATGGGAATACCGAATACGATGGTAGGATCAATTTGGGTTTCCCACCATACCGCTGTTCCTGTTCCGGGAACAGGCATGCCCACCAGTTTGCCAATGCCATTCTGTTTGTAAATGTAAGGGAAGATGAAAGCGTCGCTGTAATTGCTTTCGCTCATCAGCACCACACTGGGTTTACTCCAGCGACCCATCGGTTCACCGTCTTTTAACCGGTTTCCCTGGGGTGCAAAATCGAGGTAGCGTTTGCCACTCAGGAAAGTGGCCAGGTCATCGTGCAGCCATCCGCCACCGTTGAAACGGGTATCAACAATCAAGGCTTCCTTGTCGAAGTTTTTGCCCATCACTGCATCAAAGGTATTCCGGTAGCTGCCATCATTCATGCCCTGTACATGTACATATCCAACTTTGCCATCGCTGAGCTTATACACCATATCTTCCATTTTCTTCAGCCAGCGTTTGTACATCAGGTTGGCTTCTTCCCCAAATGAAATGGGTTTTACTACTTCATCGAACCGGGAATTGGTGGCCGGATCAAAAACAGTTACGAGGGTGTTCTTGCCGGTTTTCCGGTTGAGGAATTTGTTCCAGTCAACATTGTCGGTGATCTCTTCTCCATCAATTTTCTCAATCACCATTCCACTTTTTACCTTGCTGGTGGACTTGTCAAAAGGTCCCCCTGTAATAACCTCGGTAAGCTTCACGCCTTTGCCGGTGAAGGTTTCGTCGTAGATCAGACCCAATGTAGCGGTAACATCCGGATTTTGCATCTGGGGAGAATACCGGCCACCTGTATGCGACGCATTCAGTTCTCCGAGCATCTCACTCAGCAATTCCTGGAAATCGTAGTTGTTGCTGATATGGGGAAGGAATTTGGCATAGGTAGCTTTAATACCTTTCCAGTCCAGTCCATGCAGTTTAGGATCATAGAACTTCTTCTGTACCTGTCTCCAGGCATGATCGAAAATATATTCTCTTTCTTCGGCAGCATTCAGCACCATTTCACCATTGATGGGAATGGGTGATACTTTGCCCGATTCATCCACTTTTACCAGCGCTCCGTTATTGGTGACAAACAAAGTTTTGCCGTCTTTGCTCATTTCAATTCCACTCGGTGAACCGCCCAGTTTTGCGAGAATCCTGGTTTCACGGGTGCGTGGTTCGGTTACCCACAGGTCAAATCCTTTTTCGAAGGAAGCGAGATAGTAGATTTTACTGCCGTCATTGTTTACAACGAAATCCGAAATAGAGGAACTGTTAATGGTCAGCCGGCTCACACGATCCTCGAATCCTTCCAGGTTAGGCATGAATCCTTTCTTTTCTTCCGCAGCTTCTTTCTTCACCGGGGTCTTCGCTGCTGCGGTGGTCGGTTCGGCGGGCTTCTCTTTGTCGGCTTTATCTTTTTCCTGTTTTTCTTTCTCTTCCTTTTCTTTCAGCAGTGCATAGTCTTCTTTGCTGAGTTTGTAACGGTCGTATAGCTCCTGGTCAAAGAAACCGGCATAAATATCAACTTCACGGCTTCCCTGGAACGCGAGCGATTTGCGTCCTTCTTTGGAACTGGCCCAAACCATCGCTTTTCCATCCATGGCCCATTTGGGATTGCCCTGGCCAAAGCCACTTTTCAGCGGGTGCTGAATTTCTCCGCTTCCGTCGGCTTTTATCAGAGCCGCATTGCCGGTGAACCAGTTGCCTTCTGCATCATCGGCAATGATCCACTTGCTGTCGGGGCTCCAGTTAAAATCCCAGTCGCCATCGGCATAGGAATGGTTCCTGCCTTCCGGTAACAGGATCCTGGTTTGCTTGCTGGCCAGGTTGTAAACCTTCAGAATATTACGATCGGCTACATAAGCAACCTCCTTTCCATCGGGAGAGAATTTCGGTTGATACTCTTCGGAAGTGGTGGCAATGAGCGGTTCTTCATTGATTACCGTCGAAGCGTAGAAATAAGGTTCTTCTTTTCTGCTGATGGTTGCTTTATAGATATCCCAGTTGTCGTTTCTTTCTGCCGCATACACGAGACTTCTTCCATCGGGACTCCATTCAACCATGCGTTCCTGTTGGGGTGTGTTGGTGATTCTTTTGGTTTGGCCACCTTCCACGCTGGTCACAAAAATTTCTCCGCGGGTAACGAAAGCGATTTCTTTTCCATTGGGTGAAAGTTGAAACTGTGTCACATTACCATTGATGGACACATTCTTTTCAACACCGGCACGACCATCGTTGATGATCTGGATGTTCACTTTTTGTGGTTGACCCCCTTCTTTCAGGGTGTATATGGAACCATCATTGCTGAAACAAAGCAGGTTGTTGTTGCTGATGCTCAAATGACGAACAGGATTGTCTTTGAAATTCGTCAGTGTTTGTTCTGCCATCTTGTTCAGCACCGGTGTTTTATAGATATTCTGTGTTCCGTTCTTTTCGCTCAGGTAATAAACGAACTGATCGTCGCTGGAAAATACCGGCTCGCGGTCTTCGCCTTCAAATCCACTGATCTGGCGATAGGTATTCGACTTGATGTCCATCAGCCACACGTCGCGGGTAACGGAAGAAGTATGGTGTTTTCTCAGGGCGTCTTCATATCCCTTGCGATCCTGGAAAACGATCTGAGTTCCTTTGCTGTTATAGTGGGCGTTTTCAAATCCGGCAGAGGAAATCAATACCGGTCGGCCACCCGTGACAGATACGGTGTACAGGTTTTGAAAAAGCCGGGGACTATAGAATCGCACATTTTTCTCCGGAATATTTCTCGAGCTGGTAAACAATACCCGCTGGTTATCTATGGAGAAATCCGTTGGAAAGTCGGGGGAGCTGTGATAGGTTAAACGAACCGGGGTTCCGCCGGTAGCCGGCATTACAAACACATCGAAGTTGCCATGGCGATCACTGGCAAAAGCAATGTATTTTCCGTCGTGACTCCACACCGGCATCATATCGTGTGCCTCGTGGATGGTAAGCGGAACAGCAACGCCTCCGGCCGCATCAACACGATAAATATCTCCTTTGTACCCAAAAGCGATGGTTTTTCCATCCGGACTGATCGCCGGATAACGCAACCATAGTGGCGTATTTTGTGCATTTGTAACAAGTGCCGCTGTAAAGAATAGCGACAAAAGCAGAAACTTTCTCATATAAATGAATTTGAATTAGAGAAGAAGAGCGTAAAGGGAAAGTTATTCAATCCGGTGAATAATTCCATACTAGTTTTTATAAATGGAAATGATTTGTTAGGAAAGGTTTTACGAGACATTCCGAACCGAATATGTAAATTGACGAATGAATAGGATTGTCTTTTGCTGCCTGATCTTGACAGGCCTGTCTTTCAGTATGGAAGCCCAGGATTTACATGTAATGACCTTTAACTTACGGTTTAACAACCCGGGGGATGGCATCAATGCCTGGCCCAATCGGAAGCTCTTTGCTTCCTCCCAGGTCGCCTTTCATGAAACAGATATCCTGGGGGTACAGGAGGCCCTGCATGGCCAGATCCTCGATTTGCTGGAGCAACTGCCCGGATTCGCCTTCACGGGGGTGGGAAGGGATGATGGCAAAGAGAAAGGGGAGTACTCGGCCATTTTGTATAATACCCGCAGGGTGAAGCTGCTCAAATCCGAAACATTCTGGCTTTCAGAAACCCCTACGGTCCCCGGTAGCAAAAGCTGGGATGCGGCCATCACCCGCATTGTAACATGGGCGCTATTCAGGGATCTGAAAACAAAGAAGGAATTCTATTTTTTTAATACCCATTTCGATCATATCGGAAAGGTCGCCCGTCGCTCCAGTGCGGAACTGCTTCTGCGAAAGGTCAGTGAAATCGCGGGCAAGTCGCCGGCAATCATTACCGGTGATTTTAACGCACACCCCGATGATGAACCGATCCAGGTGATCATGGATAGTAACAACCCACTCCATTTCACGGATTCGAAGGCGATATCCCTGCAACCACATTACGGACCTGCAGGTACATTCAACGCCTTCCTGTCCAAAGAACAAAGTGATCAGCCGATCGACTATATTTTTCTAAAAGGAAAATTCAAAGTGCTGCAACATGCCACCCTTTCACAAACCTGGGAGGGTCGTTTTTCATCGGATCACTTTCCGGTATTCGCTCGAATTATCGTTCTCTAAACATACCAGGAAATGAAAAATATTCTGGCAGAAAACATACTCAGAAGGCAACAGTCGAATTTTCATCCGGTAGTCCCATTCAAGCCTGGCACAGACCGGCTGGTAAAAATGGATTTTACCTCCCGGAATACCGGGTTGACAGCAGAAGTAATCGGTAATACAGTGTTGTTTAGCGAATGGGTAGATGGTTTTCTGGTCAAGCACCAGGCTCTTTATGGTATTGGCGGATATGGTGAAGAAAGAACAGTATATGATCGCAGCCCATTGTTCGATGCACCGGGAGAACCCAGGCGCGTACATCTCGGAATTGATATCTGGGGAAAAGCAGGAACGCCGGTATTTGCCTTCGCCGGCGGAATGGTACACAGCTTCGCCTTCAATGATCATTTTGGCGACTACGGCGCAACGCTCATCCTGTTACACCAACTGGATGGAATGGATTTTTATACTTTGTACGGACATATCTCCTTAAATGATATTAGTCATCTTACCGCGGGACAGTACCTGACCAGGGGAGAAAAGATCGCCAGCTTTGGCGAACCGGCGGAGAATGGACACTGGCCTCCACATCTGCATTTCCAGGTGATCATGAACATGGAATTGAAAGAAGGAGATTATCCCGGCGTTTGTCGCGCATCGGAAAAAGAACAGTATCTCTTCAATTGCCCCGATCCGGAATTGATTTTGCAAATGGAAAAATTCTTATAGGTCAGAGAAAAGCGTTCACCAGTTCTTCCCATTCTTCTTCCAGGGAAAAAGAAGGTCTTTTTTTCCCTGCCTTGCCATACCAGTAATCGGCATTCCAGGTATCTCCCTCTTTCCGGTGCAGATATGCATGAATCCAACTGGCGTTTTTATCGGTAAGATCCTGTATCAGTCGATGTGCCTGGTCCCATTGACCCCTGCCATCTTCCCAGAGTGACTCCAGGTAAATACTGATTCCCGCGGGGGCTTTTGCGTTATGCAGACTTTGCCTGAAAGATGCGATGTCCATTATAATCGGTTGATCAGTCAAAGGTAAGGCTAGTCTTTTTTTCAAGTTGACTTTGAGCAAACATGGTGCAACGAAAGGGTGTTAGACCCCTTCGTTGTATAAGATCACTTTTCCCCTCGTATGTCCCTTATGAACATATTGGAGTGCTTCTGCCGCTTTCTCCATCGGGAAACGCTGATCGATATGCAGCTTCACAATACCCTGGTCGATCAGATTCACAATTTCTCCCAATTGCTGCGGGTTGGAAATAAACAGAAATCTCTTGGCGGTGATATCAAAGCCTTTTAATAATTCTTCTCTCGGACCCGCTGTGATAGATATATATCGACCTCCTTTTTTCAGGGAGCGAAATGACTCGAGTTGAATATCCGGCGTTGCCTGGCTATCGAGTACGAGATCGGCGTCTTTAACCTTTTCACTCAGTTTGAATTGATGGTAGTCGATTACTTCATCGGCACCGGCTGCCAGTAAAAACGCCCGGTTACCTTCGGAAGCGGTGGTGATCACATGGGCCCCTTTCCATTTGGCGAACTGGATGGCAAAATAACCTACCCCGCCGGCACCTGCCTGCACCACCACTTTTTCCCCTGCCTTCAATTGTCCATGATCGAATAAGGCCTGCCACGCAGTCAGCGAGGCAAGGGGAATAGCCGCCGCATCAGCAAGCGGGATCGACGAAGGGGCAAACTGCAGATAATCTTCTTTTGTAGAAACATATTCCGCAAAAGCACCCTGTTTCTGCCATTCCAGCGAACCTATCACCCGGTCGCCGGGTCGAAAGGTGGTGACTGCCGGCCCTGTTGCTTCAACTACGCCGGCAATATCACTTCCGAGTATGGTAGGTAATGAAAAATATCCGTTCAAAACTGTTTTCCAGTCTACCGGATTCACACCGGCAGCCAGGATTTTTACCAGGATTTCATCCTGTGTAGGCTGAGGCTTTTCTATGTCTTTAACAGACACAACCTCAAATGAGCCTTTTCCTTCTGCAATGACCGCTTTCATATTTTATCTATCAATTGTTATAAACTGTTACGAATAAACCGGCAAAATCTTCCAGTTTCACTTTACTCAGCTGCGGACGGTTTTTCCAGTAGTCTTCCTGGAGTTTTCCTTCCCTGATCCTTTGTCCCATCTGTACATAGAGACCCGCTATTTCTTCCGGGAATCCCGAATCTGTCATTCCTTTCAAAGCCTGGTCATCGGGAAATGTGATCCAGGGTGTTTCCGGTTTGCCAACGGCCGTTCCCAATACTTTCGCGATTTCGTTCGGATGTCTTTCGTCGCTGGCAATGTATTGAACATTGAATCCGGTGAAATCGAGCGCCTCTAATTTTTGAAGCGCCACTTCGGCAATATCATTCGTATCTGTCAATACCAGCTTTTCGTCTGTGTTGCCGAAATTGCTGCCGGCGATATTCATGTGCTTGATCAAACCAGCCTGACCCAAAAGGTTCAGAAAGAAATAGGAAGGACGAAGGGCAACCGTGTTGAGCCCCTTGATACCCGCCAGTTTTTTTTCAAGGTAAGCCACCCCATCTATCGGACCGGCGCCATTACCCAGGTGTGCGCCAATGCTGCTGAGTGCTACGACAAATTTGATTCCGTTTTGTTCAACCGCTTTCGCGTAAATGTCTGCTACCTTTTTCTGGTAATCTTTGTATTGCGGTGCATGTATATTAGGTGGAATCATCAGGTATAAAGCATCTGCTCCTTTGAAAGCAGCGCTGATGAACGACTCATCTTCCACCGAACCTGCCAGGCCTTTGGCGCCCAGTGATGCTATGTCTTTCAGTCTTTCTGCCTGGCTGGTAATAACGGTTACTTCATGTCCGGCTTTAACCAGTCCGGCAACAATGGGTTGGCTGGTATGGCCCAGCGAGCCTGTGATAACGTATTTCATGTTTTGTAGTATTGATTATATTTGTATATACAATTAATAAGAGAAAAAAAATTAATCTTCCAGTTTGTCTGCCAGCCGGCTGATGTTTTGAACCATCCGGTTACTTTCCTCTTTACCGAGGATCACGGTGTACTGGTGGTGAAACTCCTGCACGCATTCTTTCAATACCGGCTGCATGTCCTTTCCTTTCGGAGTGGGGTACACATTAGTGAGCTTTCCTTCTGTAATCCTGACCAGCAGTTTCCTATCCTCCAGTTTCTCTATCAAACGCGTAACAGTACTGGGTTGCAGCTGCAGGTGCTGCGCGATCACGGTTGGCTGAATACCCGGCTCATCAATCACTAACATCAACAGATAAGCATGGCTTGGCGACAGATCTATTTTTTGATAGATCCCGGCCGCCAGCTTTTCAATCTTTCGCGCCAGAGCATTGGCGGTGAAATAAAGACAACTGGCATATCTGCTATCCGACGTCTTCATAAAACAAAGGTAAGGAGGTTTTATTTGTATATGCAAATATTTTCCGGATTTTTTTTATGGAGGAGCGGGGGGTGAATGTTAAATTTACGGCATGTCCAATCCGAATCTTAATAGCGACCGGGAGATGTTGAGTGCGGCAGACCGCGAGTTTGAGAATAACATACGGCCTTCGGCGCTGGATGATTTCTCCGGCCAGCAGCAGATCATAGATAATTTGAGGATCTTCATAAAAGCGGCGAAAATACGTGGGGAAGCCCTCGATCATGTATTGTTTCATGGTCCTCCGGGATTAGGCAAGACAACACTTTCCCGTATCGTGGCGAATGAATTGGGAGTGAATATCAAAGAAACCTCCGGTCCGGTAATCGAAAAGCCGGGTGATCTGGCGGGTCTTCTCACCAACCTGGAACCTAACGATGTATTGTTTATTGATGAGATCCATCGACTGAGTACGGTGGTGGAAGAATATCTCTATGCGGCTATGGAAGATTATCGGATCGATATCATGATTGATACCGGGCCGAACGCGCGTAGTATTCAACTCAACCTGAATCCATTTACACTCATAGGAGCCACCACTCGAAGCGGCTTGCTCACAGCGCCATTACTATCTCGTTTCGCCATCAAGTCGCGGTTGGAGTACTATAATGCCGACACCCTTAAAAAGATCGTTCTTCGATCGGCTTCGATTTTAAACGTTGCCATGGACGAAGAAGCAGCCAAAGAAATTGCGGGTCGTAGCAGGGCTACACCTCGTATTGCCAACGGGCTGTTGAGAAGGGTTCGTGATTTTGCGCAGGTATTGAATGACGGCCGGATCGACCTGGGCATTACCCGTCATGCATTGAAGGCGCTGAACGTTGATGAGCACGGATTGGATGAGATGGACAACAGGATTCTTTCTACCATCATCGAAAAATTCAAAGGCGGGCCGGTAGGTATCACCACCATTGCGACGGCTGTTGCAGAAGAACCCGGTACGCTGGAAGAAGTATATGAGCCGTTTTTGATCCAGGAGGGATTTTTGCAGCGAACACCTCGCGGAAGAGAAGTGACCTATAAAGCCTATGAACATCTTGGTAAAAAAGCACCGGGTGCGGGAGGCTTGTTCAGTTAACAACAGGTATTTGTAAAAAATGAAATGGACATTCAAATAAAAAAGCCCGGGCGACCGGGCTTTTATCGTGATAGTAGTTGACTAATCGGTTCAGGCAGAAACAGGAGCTACCAGCCTGAATCCATTACCATGAATGTTTACGATCTCAATGGTAGAATCCTCCTTGAGGTACTTGCGAAGCTTGGCAATGTACACGTCCATGCTTCTTCCATTGAAATAGGTATCGCTGCCCCAGATTTTCTTCAATGCCTGTTCGCGTGGCAACAAGTCGTTCAGGTGCTCGGCCAGCATTTTCAATAGTTCGTTTTCCTTGGGAGACAATGTCTGCGTCTTTCCACCATGGCTGAGTTCCCGTAGTTTGGGATTGAAATGATAGCTGCCCAGGTCGAATTCCTTATTCTCATTCTCTTTATTGGTTTCCTCATTCCTCTTGAGGATTGCTTTGATCTTCAGCAAGAGCACTTCACTGTCGAATGGCTTGGTGATGTAGTCGTCCGCGCCGAGCCGGTAACCCTGGATGATGTCCTCTTTCATTGTTTTAGCGCTCAAAAAGAAGAGAGGAATATCGAGATCCACTTCACGGATCTCTTCGGCCAGGGTAAAACCATCCATATGAGGCATCATGATATCCAGTAGACAGAGGTCAAATTTTTCACGTTGAAAAGCCGCCAGTCCCAGGCGTCCGTCACGTTCAAGGGTAACATCAAAATCATTCAGCTCCAGGTAATTCTTCAAAACCATTCCGAGATTCTGGTCGTCCTCGCAGAGAAGTATCTTGTATTTCTTTCCTTCCATATTGTTTAGTTTAGATGTTACCGTAAATAAAAGTAAATCATCGGCCAAACTGGTCCGCCGGCCAATAATATTTTGTTAATAAAGATAGTGTAATATGCTCAAATGCGGAGTTTTCCGCAGGCAACGGGCTTATCATTGCGAATTCTATCCTATAAATTTGCGGTGAAATCGAAGAAAAGATCAACTATGAGACTAACACCTGAAAACAAATTCAAAAAGCTGATTGTGATTGGCGACCGGGTACTGGTTCGCCCTACCAAGCCGAATGAAAGAACAGAAAGCGGCCTGTACCTTCCTCCCGGAGTGCAGGAAAAGGAAAAAGTACAACAGGGTTATGTTATTAAAACAGGGCCCGGCTATGCTATACCCATGCCGGTGGAAGAGGAGAGCTGGAAGGCAGAAGAGGAGCAGGTAAAATATTTTCCTTTGCAGGTAAAGGAAGGTGATCTGGCCATTTTCCTGGTAAGCGGCTCCACGGAAGTGGTCTACGAAAATGAGAAATACTTCATCGTTCCCCAGGGCGCTATCCTGATGCTGGAACGTGAAGAAGAAATCTGATACAACAGGTTTGCAATCATTTGGTGAAACAATGGTAAAACCGGAAATTTTCTATTCGGATACCCGGTATTCCTTTAACTTCCCATAAACTATCGGCATGGCTACAGCAGAACAGTTTCTCCAGAAAGTAAACGAAGGGTATAGCTTTAAAGGTGAATCCGCTATCATGGGCATCGGTGTTTTTGACGGGCAACCGGTAGCGGGCGCAGAGGTGAAGTTGCCCTTAAAAACCATGAACCGACACGGTCTGATCGCCGGCGCCACCGGTACGGGTAAAACCAAAACCTTACAGGTCATCGCCGAAGCATTGAGTGATGCGAGCGTGCCGGTGTTACTGATGGACATAAAAGGAGACCTGAGTGGTATCGCCGCAGCCGGAACTGCCAATGACAAAATCAATGAACGCTGCCAGAAAATAGGAGTGGAATACAAACCCGCAGCCTTTCCGGTGGAGCTGATGAGCTTAAGCAATGAAAAAGGCATCCGCTTAAGAGCAACTGTCAGTGAATTCGGGCCGATCCTGCTATCGAAAATTCTCGGATTGAATGATACCCAGGAAGGGGTTGTTTCGATGATCTTCAAGTATTGCGATGATCATAAAATGCCATTGCTGGATCTGAAGGATTTTACCAAAACACTTCAGTTTATCAGCAACGAAGGAAAAGCAGACATAGAAAAGGAATATGGTAAAATTTCCACTTCCTCCACCGGAACGATTCTCCGAAAAGTGATTGAATTGCAGCAACAGGGTGCAGACCTTTTCTTTGGCGAACCGAGTTTCGAGGTCGACGACCTGATGCGTATCAGCGACGATGGTAGAGGAATGATCAGCGTGCTGCGGGTAACCGACATGCAAAGTAAACCGAAGCTGTTTTCTACGTTTATGCTGAGCCTCCTGGCTGAACTCTATGCAACCCTTCCGGAGGAAGGAGATGTAGACAAGCCAAAACTGGTTTTATTCATAGATGAAGCGCACCTGGTTTTCCAGGAAGCAACCAGTGCTTTATTACAGCAAATTGAAACAGTGATTAAACTCATCCGTTCGAAAGGAGTGGGTATCTTCTTCTGTACACAAAACCCGCAGGATATTCCCGCAAGCGTATTGGCGCAATTAGGGCTGAAAGTGCAACATGCCCTTCGTGCGTTTACGGCAGCAGATCGCAAAACAATCAAGCAGGCGGCAGAAAATTATCCTGAAACGGAATTCTATAAAACCGAAGATGCCATCACCCAACTGGGAATTGGAGAGGCCTTCATAACCATGCTGAACGAAAAAGGCATCCCGACACCATTGGTTCATACGATGCTGGTTCCGCCAAGAAGTCGCATGGATGTACTGACAGACGCCGAACTGGACAGCCTCGTAAGCAAATCCAAACTGGTTAAAAAATACGCCGAAACAGTAGATAGCCAGAGTGCCTATGAGATACTGACGGCAAAACTCGAAGAAGCAGCCAAAAAATCAGAGGAAGCAGAAGAAGAACAAAAAGAAAAGAAGACTTCAAAAAAAGAAGAAAAATCCACCATTGAGAAAGTACTGGATAATTCAGTAACCCGGCAAATCGGGAGAACGGCAGCGAATGTAATCACCAGAAGTCTCCTGGGTGCACTCGGCCTGGGTGGCAGATCCGGTTCGAGAAGTAAAAAGTCTGGCTGGTTCTAAGAGTTTATTCTGACCATTCGAGCTGGTCCCTGTTTTTTCGGCCGATCTTGTTTTCTTCTTCCAGCATTCTGATCACGGTCCAGTTGTGTTCTTCTGAGTGATGATTCAGTTTGTGGAGCAGTTCCGAGATAGTCAGAGGTTGTTGTAACAGGAACTGTTTAATCTCTTTTGTGATTAACCTGAAATCCTCAGCACTGATCGGCTTTTGTTTACGGGATACACAAATATCACATCGGCCGCAGTCTGCTGCGTCTTTCTCCCCAAAATACAGACCAATCATCTTCGACCGGCAGCTTTGCTGATCCGAAACATAACGGATCATCGCTTCGATTCTTTTCACATAAGCTGCCTTTCTCTTTTCATAATCGGCCAGGTTAATCGATAATTCGTTGGCAGGAACCCGGTTAAATGGAAAGAAAACCTGCGGGTTGTCTTTTTGGGGGGAGTAACGAATTACCTGGAAAGCATCCAGCGTTTGTAAACCTTTTTTTACCGATTCAATATCCGATTTCAATATCCAGGCGAGGGTCTTTTCATGTATGCGAACCGGGTTTTCAAATATGCCTTCATAGGTTCGCAGCAATGCCTGGATCAAAGGATTCAAAGCCTCATGACCCTGCTGAAACTGCTCAAGTCTTTCGCGGTTGGTCACAAATTCAACAGACGATGGCAGGAAGACCTGCTCATTATAGCTTAGTTTATCTTCCTGTTCCAGGGCCTTCAGGGATGCCCAGGCAATGGGAGAGGATAACTTGAATCGTTTCAGAAATTCCAAATAGTCGAAGTCGTGGTAAGTGCCCGCACCGCTACCCTCCGGTAATTGTATATAATTAGCCACCGACTGATATACCTGCCTGATCGTTTCAAGTGGAGGAAATTTTACTGAGGGCTGATGTCTCAACTCGTCGATCTCGGACGGATGATAGAGCAGAATGGCCTTGGCTGCCTGACCATCTCTGCCGGCTCTTCCGGCTTCCTGGTAATAATTCTCCAGGCAATCGGGAATGTCCGCATGAACCACCAGCCGTACATCGGGTTTATCAATCCCCATTCCGAAAGCATTGGTGCAGCACATGATTCTTGTTCGGTTCTGAATCCAGTCTTCCTGTTTCTGATTTCGTTCAGCATGACTTAATCCGGCATGATAGAAGTCGGCAGACAGGCCATGCATTTTCAGCAGTTCGCTGATCTCACGGGTACGCTTCCTCGTTTTACAATAAACCAGCCCGGTACCGGCAGACTGGTTAAACAGATCAACCAGCGGTTGATTTTTTGATTCTGTTTCCTTTACCTGGTAGGAAAGATTTGGCCGCGCGAATGACTGACGAAAAACCTGGTGCTTTCCGAATTGGAGTTTTATCATGATATCCTCCTGCACCGATGGTGTAGCCGAAGCAGTAAGCGCCATAACCGGTACGCCTGGTAATTCCTCCCGAAGTGCGGCAATTCTCAAATATGGTGGTCTGAAATCATAACCCCATTGGGAAATACAATGCGCTTCATCTACTGCGATCAGGCTGATGTCAAACGAAGAAAGCCATTCTTTGAACAGGGTTGTTTCGAGACGTTCCGGCGAAACATACAGGAATTTACAATTGCTTTCGGCCGCGACCCGGAAAGTATTTTGCACTTCTCTTCTGTCCAAGCCCGAGTAGATGGCAAATGCGGTGATATTCCTGCGGCGAAGTTGTTCCACCTGGTCTTTCATCAGGGCGATGAGAGGAGAGATGACCAGGCACAAGCCTTCCATTTTCATTGCCGGAACCTGGTAACAAAGGGATTTGCCACCGCCGGTAGGTAATAAAGCCAGCACATCTTCCCCATTCAATACAGTTTGCATGATCTCTTCCTGCAAAGGGCGAAAGTGATCATAGTTCCAATATTGTTTAAGAATGCTGTGAAGAGAATTCAGAAGGCGATGTTTGGGCAAATGTAAAAAGGCAAAATTACAAAGTCAAAAAGTAAAAATTCAAAAGTCAAAAGTCAAAAGTAAAAAGTCAAAAGGCAAAATTCAAAAGTCAAAATTCAAAAGTCAAAATCAAAAGGCAAAAGTCAAAAGTCAAAAATCAAAAGTAAAAATTCAAAAGTTAAAAGGGATCATCAAAATAGGTTCAAGCAGTTCTGGAACATAGCCGCAAAGGGGAATTCAAAATATAGATATCTCTCACATCATCGCTCCCGTTCGCTCTCCCGCTCTCCTTCGAGCGAGTCCTCTGCCTGCGGCAGATACGACGGAGCGGAAGTAAGAGCGGGAGCGGATCGAAAAACGGAAATGGAAAGGTCAGCATCTTGCTTTCTTTGTGCCTTTTGACTTTTGACTTTTGAATTTTGACTTTTTAATTTTGCCTTTTGACTTTTGCCTTTTGAATTTTGCCTTTTGAATTTTGACTTTTGCCTTTTACCTCCCTACACCACCTTCTTCACAAATAATCTCACAGAGTTTGCTGCGAGCACTACATCACTCAGGGCCATTAGCAAAGCGCCATAGGTCGGTCCGTAATGACCCAGGAGCCCCAGCGCTGCTACCGGAATAGCGATGATGTTATAGGCAAATGCCCAGAAGAGGTTTTGTTTGATCGTGATGTAGGTATGTCTTCCCAATCCCAATGCCAGTGGCAGTTGTTTGAGGCCATGATCCATCAATACCACATCAGCCGTTTGAACTGCCACCTGGGAAGCTTCGCTCATCGAGATGCCGATGGTAGCTTTTGCCAGGGCAGGCGCGTCATTGATACCATCTCCCACCATGGCCGTCGGCGTTTGGGCAGTTAATGCCGCTATCTGTTGTAGTTTCTGTTCCGGGCTTTGTTCCGCCATCACTTCATCGATGCCCAGTTCCTGTCCGATCTGCAGTGATTTATGATGACGATCACCGCTGAGCAGGATGGTTCGGATGTTTTTATTTTTCAGGTAAGTAATCACTTCTTTCGCTTCCGGTCTGATTTCATCTTTCAGATCGATCCAGCCGATCAGTTCTCCGTTGCGCGTAACATAAACGTTGTGTGCCGCATCACCGGAGCCGGGAGCTAATTGGTAAGAACCCGCCTGGAAGACGTTCCCTTCTTTGTCTGTACCAATCATTCCTTTTCCCTTGATCTCTTCAATCTTTTGCCATCTGATCAGGTCCTTTCTTTTCCAGGATTCTGTCAGGCAGTTGGCGATAGGGTGGTTCGAGAATTTCTCGAGCGAATAAACAACTCTCCTGAAATCGTCGTCGGCGATGCTGGTGTTGTAGGCGGAGATCTCGAATCGTCCCGTAGTGAGCGTACCGGTTTTATCGAATACCACCTGGCGGATGTCCTTGAATGATTCCAGGCTTTTTGCCTTACGGAAAAGTATACCCGAACGAGCGGCGCGGCCTAATCCCACCGCGATGGCAGCGGGCGTGGCCAATCCCATGGCACAGGGACATGCAATTACCAGTACAGCGATACTCCGCATCAGGGACTCTGTGAAAGCGCCGAGTATTATGTAGTTGGCTACAAATGTTATTACGGTGATGCCCAGCACCAGCGGTACGAAAATCGCGCTGATACGATCCGCCAGTTGTTGCATCGGTGGCTTTTCCGATTGTGCCTGCTTTACGAGGTTGATGATGTTCGCCAATACCGAATCACTGGCGGCTGCCGTAACCTGTGCCTGCACATTGCCATCGGCAAGGAGGCTGCCGCCCACCAGCAGGTCTTTCTGTTTTTTGAAAACAGGAAGACTTTCGCCGGTAATGATGGATTCATTGACAGTAGCTTCACCGACCAGTATCTTGCAATCGGCCGGTACCTGCTCGCCCGACTTGATTAATATAAGATCGCCGCTCCGCAGTTGGGAGTTTTCTACCGGGAAAACCAGCATTTCATGGTTTTCATCGAAGGCGATCATATTCGCCATTACCTTTTGCGATTTCGCCAGTTTGTTCAGCGCCCGCTGAGTGGATTCGATCGATGCGTCTTCGAGATAGTTTCCCAGGAATACCAGGGTGATGATGGTAGCCGCGGTTTCATAGTATTGAAACGCTGTTCCGCCTCCGGTAAGGGTGCCATACAGGCTATAGCCAAATGCGGCAGTAGCGCCAAGCGCCACCAGTACGTTCATATTGGGAATTCCATTCCGGATGCTGTTGATCGCGCTCTTTCCGAAAAAGCTCATGCCAATGATATACACAGGCGTACAGAGTGCCAGTTGCAGCCAGGGGTTGGTGAGAAAATGGCCCCATTGGTGAACGCCTGGTATCATGTGCAGCATCAGTACCAGCGTAAAAGGTGCGCACCACAACACATATCGCAGGAAGCGATTCATGGAGTGGGCGCCATGATCATGCCCATGAGAATGCGAATGATCCGGTTTAACTACTTTATAGCCCAGTGATTCAATGCCTTTTTCAATGGATGTTTCCGACTCTTTTGTTTCCGTATCGAAGAAGATCTCTCCGCCGACCAGGTTTACTTTGACATTCTGTAAGCCCTGGTTGCGTAGATATTTGTCGATTGTCAACGCACAATTGGAGCAGGTCATCCCTTCAACTTTCCATTTCACTTGTTCCATAATAGATGAATTAATGCAAGCGGTCTTTCAGGTACAAAATTACTATGCCGGTTCAACCCGGTTGTTTTGAATCAGGGAATATTAAAATAACAAGGTTGCAAAAAGCCGTTGCCGGAGCGGTTGTAAGACCGGCAGACCTTTGTGAATGAAGTATATTTGCCAGATGGAACTGGAGTTCGGACTATCGGAGATTGCCGAAGCAGCCCGGGCATTCTGGAAAGAAGCCGGGAATCTGACCGTATTTGCATTTCACGGACAAATGGGTGCCGGGAAGACTACTTTTATTCATGCATTGTGCGATGAGAAGAAAGTCAGCAGCACCGTGGGCAGCCCCACTTTTTCATTAATCAATGAGTACCGGTATCCGGGAGGGCTCATCTATCATATCGACTTATATCGATTAAACAGTGAAGAAGAAGCCCTGCGTGCTGGCGTGGAGGATTGCCTGTATAGCGGTGAGATTTGTTTGGTGGAATGGCCCGAGAAAGCCCCCGCCATATTCCCCGACGACACCTGTCATGTATATATAAAACTGAAAGATAACAGTCGCCGTCTTCTTGAAATCAAACAGAAATAGTTATTTTTGAAGGCAGCCCTGCCATGAATGGCAGCATTCGGCATCTTACCACCAATAAGCACCTTTCATGTCTTCACAGAAGCCCATCATCAGCCCTTCTTTCAGCTTTGAAACTTTGGAGGAAACATTGGACGTGAAGCCTAAAGGTTCGCAGATCCAGATTGGAATTCCAAAAGAAACAGCCTTCCAGGAAAACAGGGTAGCGCTTACCCCCGATGCGGTAGGCGTGCTGGTAAGCAACGGACACCAGGTAATCCTGGAACACAATGCCGGGGATGCTGCCCATTTCCGCGATAAGGACTACAGCGAGGCCGGCGCAAAGATCGTTTACGATAAAGCAGAAGTATATAAAGCACCCATCCTGGTTAAAAGTGCACCGGTAGTGGAAGAAGACCTTCCTTATCTTCAACTCAACCAGGTAGTCATTTCTCCCATACATCTGAGCGTACTCAGAACAGAGCTCCTGCAGAAAATGATGGAGAAAAGAATAACGGCGATCTCCTTCGAAAACCTGAAAGACGACAGTGACAGCTATCCCATCGTTCGCAGCATGAGCGAAATTGCAGGTAGTGCCGTGATGTTGATCGCTGCCCAGTACCTCAGTTCGGCCAATCATGGCAAAGGCGTACTGCTCGGTGGTATTTCCGGTATTCCTCCTACCAAAGTGATCATCCTCGGAGCGGGCATTGTTGGTGAATACGCAACACGCGCAGCCATCGCCCTCGGTGCCTCTGTAAAAGTATTTGACAACAGCGTTTACCGGTTAAAGCGCCTCCAGAATAATATTGGTCAAAGACTCTGGACCTCCGTAATCGAGCCACGCATCCTGGCCAAACAACTCAAAACCTGTGAAGTGGCCGTGGGCGCTCTCTATACCCCCGGAGCCCGTACACCCGTCGTTGTAACTGAAGAAATGGTCAGCAACATGCGCACCGGCAGCGTAATCATCGATGTGAGCATCGATCGGGGTGGATGTTTCGAAACATCGGAAATCACCACCCATGAAAGCCCAATCTTTCTCAAATACGGTGTCATTCATTACTGCGTGCCCAACATACCTTCCGGATTCGCCCGAACAGCCAGCCAGGCCATCAGCAATGTTCTCATGCCACTCCTGCTGGAAGTAGGCGACGAAGGAGGATTCGAAAACCTGATATGGCATAAAGTACACCTCCGAAGCGGGATCTACCTGTTTAAAGGCGCTTTAACCAACTTCCACCTGAGCCAGCGGTTTGACTTAAAGTACACCGACCTCAATCTCCTGATTGCCAGTCGCCGTTAGAAAATTTTCTAAGAATTTTTAATATTATGATTATCATCTGTTTATGACAGTGTGAAAAAAGATTTTGACATCTTCTTTAATTAAACGTTTGTTTAAATCAAACATTTGTTTAATTTGCGCCCTCTTAAAAAAGCCGTAAGATGGAATACAACGAAAAACAGATGCAGATTATGGACGCGGCCGAAACCCTGTTTGCCGAACAGGGCTTCAATGGAACATCGGTTCGGGACATTGCCGAGAAGGCAAACGTAAACCTGGCGATGATTTCCTATTATTTCGGATCTAAAGAAAAATTGCTGGAAGCCATTTTTGGCTACCGGGGCGAGATCATGAAGCTGAAACTGGAATCCATTATTCAATTATCAGATCTGCCGGCACTGGACAAAATGAACCTGCTGATCGATCATTATATCGACAAGGTAATAGCCCAGCAATGTTTTCATCGTATCCTGGCACGTGAACAGGTATTGAATACAACCGGCTCGATCTCCGATCTGATCCTTCAGATGAAAAGAACCAACCACGACCTGATAAAAAAACTGGTGGAAGAAGGTCAGCGCAGGGGTGAATTTAAAAAAGAAATCGATATCTCCCTGATGATGTCAACCATGATCGGCACCGCCAATAACCTCATTACTTCCAAATATTACTATCGTGAACTGAACGATCTCCGGGACATGCCGGAGGCAGATTTTCATGATCATTTGAGGTCCAAGTTGAGTGTCTATTTAAAACAACTGTTTAAAATCATTCTTTCAAATGAAAAATAAGATGAAATACGGATGGGTGTTGCTGATGTTGTGTGGACTGAAGACCTATTCCCAGGAAAAGAAAACACTGCAATTGCAGGAAGCCATTGAATTGAGTGTAAAGAACAGCAAGCAATTAAAAGCCAACCAGGCAAAGATCGAAGAGGCCGTAGCCGCGGTGGATGAAGCCAAAGAAAAGAAACTGCCGAATGCCAGTGTGAGCGGATCTTACCTGCGCCTCAACAGCGCCAACATTTCCATGAAATCACAAAACAGTGGTGGATCGGGAAACGGCGGCGAACCAAAGGTGAATCAACTGGCTTATGGCCTTCTGAATGTATCACAACCCCTGTACCAGGGCGGCCGCATCCGTTACGGTATAGAATCGGCCGAGTTCCTCCGCAAAGCGGTCAGCCTGGATGCGGAAGTAGCGAAGGAAGAAATAGTGCAGAATACCATTGAGGCCTATGCGAACCTGTTCAAGGCGCATACGGCTGTTAAATTGATGAATGAAAACCTCGCAACCTCTCGCGAAAGAGTGAGAGAACTGAGCAACATGGAGAAGAATGGCCTGCTGGCACGCAATGACCTTCTCAAGGCACAGTTGCAGGCTTCCAATGTAGAATTGAGCCTGCTCGATGCACAGAACAATGAGCAGGTGGCGATGGTGAATATGAACCTGATGCTGGGATTACCAACAGAAACGGAACTGGTGCTGGATACAAACGGAATTCAGAGAAAGAATGATGACCGGGTGCTCGAAGACTACATCAAACTGGCGGCCAGCAACCGAAAAGATATCGCTGCAACCGATATTCGTAAGAAAGCAGCTGAAACGGGTATCAAGATCGCCAAAAGCGATATGTATCCTTCCCTCAACCTGACGGGTGGTTACATTGCGGCGGATATTCCCAACTTCTTCTCGATCACCAACGCGTTGAATATCGGGGTAGGGGTCAGCTATAACATCGGCTCTCTCTGGAAAACCAAATCAAAGATCAAACAGGCCGAAGCCCGTGTGAAACAGATAGAGGCCAGTGAAGCGCAACTGGATGATGCGATTCGCCTGCAGGTGAACAGAAGCTATCTCTCACTGATCAGCAGCCGGAAAAAGATCGACGTCAATGCCATCGCCGTAGCGCAGGCAGAAGAGAACTACCGCATCGTCAAAAATAAGTTCGATAACAGCCTGGCCACTACCACTGAGTTACTCGAAGCAGATGTTGCCCAGTTGCAGGCGCGCATGGCTTATACACTGTCACGGGCAGATGCTTTCGTGGCTTATCACAAACTCCTTCAAACAACCGGTACACTGAGTACTGAATTCCTGAAATAAATAATTTATTCAAACTGGTATAACTGAATATATATGGAAACAACAACGCAGACTGCTCCTAAAAAAAGAAACCCGGTCTTTATCATCATCCTCGCCATTCTTGTTATTGGCGGATCATGGTTCGGCATTCAGAAGTATGTTCACGGTCTTCATCACGAAGAAACCGACAACGCGCAGGTAAGCGCGGATATCGTTCCCGTTATTCCCCGCATCAGCGGCTACGTATGGGAAGTAAGAGTAAAAGACAACCAGTTGGTGAAAGCCGGCGATACCTTGCTGGTACTGGATAACCGTGATTACATTATTAAACTGCAGCAGGCAGAAGCAGCCCTGGCGGCAGCAGAAACGAATTTGAAAAGCGCGCAGCAAACAACCCAGGCCTCCCGTACGGGAATCGCAACCGCCCAGTCGGCCATCGGCACTATCGATGCGCAGATCGATGCGGCCAAGGTTACACTCTGGCGGGCCACACAGGATTACAACCGTTATGCCAACCTGATAAAAGATCATTCCATCACCCAGCAACAGTTTGAGCAGGCGGAAGCAGCCAAACTCAATGCTGAAAAGCAGGTAGCCATCCTGGAAAGCCAGAAGAGACAGGCTTCCCAGCAAACCAATTCCGTTTCAGCGCAAAGCAATGCGACGGCTACTCAAATTGATATCGCCGGCGCAAACATCAAGCAAAGAAAAGTAGATGTGGATGCCGCCCGCCTCAACCTCACATATACCGTCATCACCGCGCAAAAGGATGGTCGGGTGTCGAAGGTAAATGTGCAGCCGGGTCAACTGGTGCAGGCAGGACAGGCTTTGTTCAGTGTGGTGGAGAATGAAGCGGTTTGGGTGGTTGCCAATTTCAAGGAAACCCAACTGGAGAAAATGAAAGTGGGACAGAAAGTGATTGTTCACGCAGATGTGTTTCCGGGTCATTCTTTCGAGGCAGAGCTCTCTTCGTTTTCACCGGCCACCGGTTCTACCTTTGCGTTATTGCCAGCCGATAATGCGAGCGGAAACTTTGTAAAAGTGGTGCAGCGTTTACCGGTGAAGATTGTGTTCACTGGCAAAGACAGCCTGTTAAACCAGCTCAGACCGGGCATGAACGTTACGGTAGATGTTCATCTCGACTAATCTTCAGAAACAGATTTATTGTACAAGTAGGATTCAAACTATAAAATATGGTTCAAGCAGAATCACTGGTGGAATATGGATCGCGAAGAGTGATCATCACGCTGACGGCGATCATCTGTGCCCTGTTGGAAATTGTGGATACCACAATCGTGAACGTGGCTTTGAAAGATATGCAGGGAAACCTGGGCGCTACGACTACTGAAGTGGGTTGGGTGGTAACGGCCTATGCCATCGGAAACGTAATCATTGTTCCGATGACCAGCTGGCTGGCGCAGCAGTTTGGAAGAAGAAATTATTTCGCGGCTTCCATACTGTTGTTTACGGTGTGTTCCTGGTTATGCGGACAGGCTACCAGTATCAATGAACTGGTCATCTTCCGCTTCTTACAGGGATTGGGAGGCGGTGCTCTGCTGGTAACTTCTCAAACCATCATCACCGAAAGCTATCCTCCCGAAAAAAGAGGAATGGCGCAGGCAATCTATGGTCTGGGTGTGATTGTAGGCCCGACATTGGGTCCGCCCCTGGGAGGCTATATCGTAGAACATGCCAGCTGGCCCTATATTTTCTATATCAATATTCCATTGGGAATTATCGCTGCCCTTCTTACCATGCAATTCGTTCGCAGCCCCAAATATTCCGAGAAAAGTTCAGCTTCCGATATCGACTGGTTGGGAATCGCCCTGCTCGCGACTTTCGTAGGTTCCCTGCAATATATTCTTGAAAAAGGCCATGACGACGATTGGTTTGAGAGCAGCACTATTGTATGGCTGACAGTCGTGGCCATTTTCGGAGGATTTTTCTTTATCTGGCGGGAATTGACTTTCAGAAATCCCATTGTCAATCTTCGGGTGCTCAGAAATGGAAACCTGCGGGTAGGTACCATCCTGTCGTTTATTATGGGTTTCGGCTTGTACGGCACCACCTTTATCATTCCGCTGTATGTTCAGGTTAACCTTGGATGGACAGCCACGCAGGCGGGTCTGCTCCTGGTGCCGGCCGCCCTCACCACTGCCTTTATGATGCCGATTATCGGGCGTTTATTGCAGGCGGGAGCGTCCCAGCCACTGCTGGCTTCACTGGGTATGCTGATGTTCTTTTTCTTTTGTATGTGGGGATACAAGATCATTACACCAGACACAGGCAAAGACGCCTTCTTCTGGATGCTGATATTCCGCGGAGTGGCACTGGGACTATTGTTCATCCCGGTTACAACGTTGTCACTCAGTACACTGAAAGGAAGAGAGATTGGCGACGGCGCGGCTTTCACCGGTATGATGCGTCAATTGGGTGGATCTTTTGGCATCGCCCTCATTACAACATTCATGGCCCAGCAAACAGTTCAGCACCGGGCCAACCTGGTAGAACACCTCGATGTTACCAATCCATCAGTACAAAGTCGAATCAGCTCCATGGAACTTTCTTTTATGTTGAAAGGGGCTCCTTATAATAAAGCCGTCGGACAAACCCACCAGGTACTTGACTACAGCGTTACAAACCAGGCAAGCGTACTGTCGTACATGGATGTATTCTTCTATACCGGCATTCTGTTCCTGGTATGTGTTCCCTTTATCATGATGGTAAGAACGAAAAAGCAGCAGGGGAAGATGGATTTGGGAGCGGCGCATTAGAGCGTTTATCGTTTCACGTTTATCGTCTCAGGTTGGTTTGCGGTTTGCGGTTTACGGTTTACGGTTTGTCAGGATTGCGTTCTTTTCAACGTGAAACGATAAACGTGAAACGATAAACTATTTATAGTTCAGAATCGAAATCTTCTCTTCGCAAAAACCGTATTCTGCGGGGTCGTTGCTGCTGACCAGTATGAGGCGGTTATTCCTGTTTTCGTGGATGAGTTGCTGATAGAGAGCTATGCCTTCTGCGTCGAGGTTGGTACAGGGTTCATCCAGCAGGATCAGGTCAGTATCACTGAACAGGGCCTGTGCCAGTTTAACCCGTTGTTTCATGCCACTGCTGTAGTAACGGATCTGTTTATGCGCGGCGCCGGACAGTCCGACGGCCTTGATAATATCTTCGATGGTTTTACCGGGCAGGAATGATTTGAATTGCTGGTGGAACTGCAGGAATTCCGTCACCGTCATTTCTTCAATCAATTCAAGATAGGGAGCCGCGATCGATAGTCGCTGGTAAATGGTTTCTGCCGATTTTTCCGGGGGGATGTCTCCAATGATGTATTCAACCTTTCCTTCTGAAAGCGCCAGTGCGCCACCTACAGCCTGCAATAAAGTAGATTTACCGGAGCCGTTGGGTCCGGTAATGGCATAGGCGCGTCCTGCATGAAATTCAAACGTAAGTTGACGGAATATCCAGTCTCGGTTGAAGCGTTTGCCCGCTTTAGTCAGCGATATCTTCATCCACACTATTTTTTGAATAGCGTTTAATAATACCGCGACCACTTTCACGGATAAAAGTGACGATCTCATCTCTTTCGTCTGTAGCCGGATATTCTTCTTCCAACACTTCCAGGGCCTGCGAAGTGTTCATTCCTTTGTTATAGATGACACGGTAGATGTCAAGAATATGGTTGATCTTGTCAACAGTGAATCCTCTGCGTTTGAGGCCTACAGAGTTCACTCCTGAATAGCTCAATGGCTGGCGGCCGGCCTTGATATAGGGAGGAACGTCTTTTCCAACCAGGGATCCTCCGCTTACAAAAGCATGCTGACCGATCTTCACAAACTGGTGTACGGCGCACATGCCGCCAAGTATTGACCAGTCGCCCATTTCCACATGACCGGCAATCTGGGTATTGTTGCTCATTACGCAATAATTACCCACAATTACATCATGTGCCAGGTGGCTGTAAGCCATGATCAGGCAGTTACGGCCAACCTTAGTTTTCCAGCGGTCTTTAGTGCCTCTGTTGATGGTAACAAATTCACGTATAGTAGTATTATCTCCTATTTCAACAATAGTGTCTTCCCCTTCAAATTTCAGGTCCTGGGGGATGGCGGCGATGACGGCACCGGGGAAGATGCGGCAGTTTTTGCCGATCCTGGCCCCTTCCATGATGGTCACATTACTTCCAATCCATGTACCCTCACCAATTTCAACATTCTGGTGGATGACAGTGAACGGATCAACTTTAACATTGGTGGCCAGCTTCGCGTTGGGATGTATATAAGTATGGGGATGAATCATTGAATTGAGATTCTTAAGTATTGGCTTACTTCCGGTTTCTTCGACCGGTTTCAGGTTTGCACGATTGGTTTGGTGATTTTGCTTCAAGTAATTGATTGAAAACAAAAAACGTCAGAATTGAATTCTGACGTGCAAAAATAGTCTTAAATCCGAAAAAATAGGGTTTTTCACCGCCCCGACCCTAAAAACAGATAATTTTCGTGATTTGGGCACCTGGTTTCAAAAAATGGAACATCTATCCGCGCTTAACCAGTTGAGCCACCAGGTCGGCTTCCGTGGCAATCTTGTTCCCTACATACACGGTACCCCTCATTTCGCAAATACCACGTCTGATGGGCGAAAGCAGCTCCATTTTCAGAATCAAAGTGTCGCCGGGAACCACCTTCATCTTGAATTTGCAATTATCGATTTTCAGGAAATAAGTGTCGTAGTCGCCCGGGGGCATGGCATTAATAGCTAAAATTCCGCCGGTTTGAGCCAGGGCTTCGACCTGCAATACACCGGGCATAACGGGGTTGCCAGGAAAATGTCCGGTAAAAAACTGTTCGTTGAACGTCACATTCTTGATGCCAACAATACGCTTGTCGGTCAGCTCAATGATCTTGTCTACAAGCAGAAAGGGATAACGGTGCGGGAGTTTCTTTTCGATCTGCTGGGTATTATAAAGCGGTTGTTGGGCCGGATCATATACCGGTACATCCTTGGTATGTTTGTTCTTCTTGATATACTGTTTGATCTTTTTCGCGAAATCCACATTGCTGCTGTGGCCCGGCCTGTTGGCGATGATATGGGCCTTGATAGGGTAGCCGATCAGCGCCAGGTCTCCCACCACATCGAGTAATTTATGACGGGCAGGTTCATTGGGAAAACGCAGCTCCAGGTTATTGAGATACCCTTCGCTTTTCACTTCTATTTTATCCCGTCCGAATGCTTTGGCCAGCCGCTCCATTTCCTTGTCGGTAACAGGCTTGTCTACAACCACGATGGCGTTGTTGATGTCGCCGCCTTTGATCAGGTTATGATCAAGCAGCATTTCCAGTTCATGCAGGAAGCAGAAAGTACGGCAAGGCGCTATCTCCGCTTTGAAATCACGCATGGCTTTCAATCCGGCATGCTGTGTTCCCAGCACGGGGCTGTTGAAATCTATCAGGGTAGTGATTTTATATTCGGTAGCGGGGAGGGCGGTCATTTCTACTCGCTTCTTTTCATCGTAGTGGGTGATATTGGTGTCGATGGTATACCAGGCTTTGGCCGCATCCTGCTCGATCACACCGGCCTCTTCGATGATTTCTACAAAAGGTTCGCTGCTGCCATCGATGATGGGCATTTCAGGTCCGTTTACCTCAATCAGGCAGTTGTCCACACCCATGCCGACCAGGGCCGCCAGCACATGCTCCACAGTATACACTTTAGCGCCATTGTCTTCCAGGGTGGTACCACGGCTGGTATCAGTTACCAGGTCGCAATCGGCCTTGATAATGGGCATACCCGGAAGATCGATACGCTGAAACTGGTAGCCGAATCCGGGATTGGCAGGTCTGAGAGTCATGTCTACGTTAACGCCGGTATGCAAACCGGTTCCGGAAATGCTCACGGCCATTCCTAAAGTGTGCTGCTTGTCTGGATTGAAGTTGCTGTTCATCAGGATTTATTAGAGCGGCAAAGATACGATTGTTAGGCCTATGTCAAAGAGGTCCCTCGCTGGATCATGCGGGTTTTTAATAATGCAATTACGGATTACGGATGGAGATGCAATTAGTAAATTGGTCAATTGGTCAATGAGCCAATGCAATGACGGATTACGGATTACGAATGGCGGATGGGATTAGCAATTTGTCAATTGGTCAATTAGTCAATTTGCCAATGCGATTAGTTTGTTCGCTCCCGCTCTCTCTCCCGCTCCCGCACTTATACTTTTTCCTGCAGGAGTTGCTGCACGAGTTTCTCCAGTTCCTTGATTCTTTTTTCCAGGTCGGGGAGGTTTCGGCTGACGGCCTGGCTTCGTAAAGCCGAAGTATAATCGAAGGCGGGCGAACCGGTCACGGCTGAATTAGGGGTTTTAATGGATTTACTGACGCCGCTTTGTGCATTGATTCGGCTGCCGTCGGCAATCTGTATATGACCTACAATACCGGCCTGGCCACCAATCTGTACATTGTTGCCGATTTTGGTACTGCCACTGACTCCGGCCTGAGCCGCAATCACGGTATTATGTCCCACCTCTACATTGTGTGCCACCTGTATCAGGTTATCCAATTTAGCGCCGGCTTTGATCAAAGTCGATCCCATGGTGGCCCGATCGATGGTGGCATTGGCGCCGATCTCCACACCATCTTCCACAATGACATTTCCAATTTGCGGGACTTTCTGAAAACTTCCATCGGCCTGTGGGGCGAATCCAAACCCATCGCTTCCCACCACCGTTCCGGAATGAATGATCACATTTTTTCCAATGCGGCAATCATGATAAATTCTCACACCGGCATGTATGACTGTATTATCGCCAATGGTTACATTGTCGCCCAGAAATACCTGCGGGAATATTTTCACATTGTTTCCAACCACTACATTGTTGCCCAGGTAGGCAAAAGCGCCGAGGTATACTTTTTCTCCGATTTTAGCGGTTTTCGAAATATAAACAGGATCCTCTATGCCGCTCAGTTGCTGGGTAGCCATCTGCTGATAAGCGGAAAGCAGGGTGGCGAAAGCAGTATAAGCATCCTTAACCCGAATAAGCGTAGCCGGAATGGACTGTTTCAGTTCCTGTGATTCATTGATGATGATGATGGACGCTGAAGTAGAATAGAGATATTCCTCATATTTGGGATTCGCCAGGAAGGCCAGCTGACCTGCCTGGGCTTCTTCGATCTTGCCAAATGAAGAAACCGACACCTCCGGGTTGCCTTCAATTTTACCATTGATGAGCATCGCTATCTGGGCAGCTGAAAATTGCATGTGTGTTCTTTTAACTATGTAAAGGTGGCAGGCTCTGGCCACTGAAATAACAAATGTAATATTTTTTAACCGGGGCCGATAAAGACTGCTGGATTAGGGCATTGTCAACCCTTGAGATATCCCTCACGGTACCATCCTTGAAAAGGATATTTATTTTCTCCTCGTAAGGGTCGTATGTTGTACTTACGGCTTCTCCTCCAAAGAGAAAATACCTGCTTTCTTCCTCGGAAATCTGCAGCGTGTGACAGATATTTTTTCGCTGCTCCTCAATCCAGTCTGGATCAAAGGGGGCAGCCTGAAGTTTAACTTTTAACAGTTTTCTTTCCACTAACATCCGGCAGAGCATACTTAGAATCTTGTCCGGATGATAGATCCAGTTTTTGATGGCCGACAGCACATCATAGTCATCAAGTTGGCAGAATTCATCCAGGTGCTTTTCAATGACTCCCTGTTCGGCATTCAATAGGAAGTAATCTAACATTACGGAAGCCGAGGATACTTTAACGCCGGATGCCAATAATTCCTGCACTCTTTCGATAATTCTCACCAGCATCTTTTCGGCGCCGATGACAGTCTTGTGCAGATAGACCTGCCAGTACATCAGCCGGCGGCTCACTAAAAATTTCTCGGTGGAATAAATGGCTTTCTCTTCGACCATCAGGTCGCCATTATGCACGGTGAGCATTTTGATGATCCGGTCGTAACCAATCACACCTTCCGATACGCCCGTAAAAAAACTGTCGCGACTCAGGTAATCCATTCTGTCCACGTCCAGCTGTCCGGAAATTAACTGGTGTAAAAAAGGTTTGTGATAATTATTAGTGAATATGTCAATAGCGGTTTGCAGCTCACCGCCAAATTGTTCATTCAGTATTCTCATGATCAGGATGGAAATGGCCTCATGTTGTACATCTTTGATCAGCACATTTTCCAAAGCATGAGAGAAAGGACCATGGCCAACGTCATGCAGCAGGATGGCTACTTTGGCTGAAAGCTCTTCCTGCGGATGAATATCCACTCCCTTGCTTTTGAGTTCATGAATGGCCTGGCACATCAGGTGATAGGCTCCGAGAGAATGGTGTAAACGACTGTGAACAGCTCCCGGGTAAACAAGGTGCGCAAAAGCCATCTGGTGTATCCGCCTCAGACGCTGATAATAAGGATGGGAAATCACCCTGAAAATAGTAGGATGATCAATGGTAATGAACCCATGTACAGGATCATTGATTATTTTGCGTACACGCTGGCCCATAAATGCTGCTTTCGTTTTTGTTAAAACTTAGCCGACAAATGTACAAAGCGGGCGGGGATTAAAAAGATTTATTACTTTAACCGGCAGAGAGAAGCGTTAGGGAATAATTGACAAGAAAGGCAGGAGCCATCATCCATCACCAAATAACCATAAAAAGATTCATGTCTTTAGCTAAAATTCTTTGGGTAGACGACGAAATTGAAAGCCTGCAATCCCAGATCCTGTTCCTTCAAAACAAGGGATATGAAGTGAACTCCATGACCAACGGATTCGATGCGGTAGACTATGTGAAAGATAATTTGGTGGATGTGGTATTGCTCGATGAAACAATGCCCGGCATCACGGGATTGGAAACCCTGGCAAAGATCAAGGAAGTCAATCAGTCGCTGCCGATCGTACTGATCACCAAAAACGAAACGGAAAACCTGATGGATGATGCCATCGGGTCGCAGATAAGCGATTACCTCATCAAGCCGGTCAATCCTAACCAGGTATTGCTTAGCCTGAAAAAAATCATTGACAACAAACGACTGGTTGCAGAAAAAACAACCTCCGCTTACCAGCAGCAGTTCAGGAACCTGTTCATGGCTTTGAACAGCAACCCGGATTATAATGAGTGGATGGACATCTACAAAAAGCTCGTGTATTGGGAACTGGAGATGGAGAAAAGCGATAGCCCTGAAATGAGAGAGGTTCTTCAGACCCAGAAGAATGAAGCAAATACCGAATTCTTCAAGTTCGTTTCAAAGAACTATGCCAAATGGGTGAACCCTAAAAGCGCCGAAGCCCCGGTGATGAGCCACAATCTTTTTCAGTTTAAAGTGCTGCCGCATGTTGAAAAAGGAACCTCCACTTTTTTTGTACTGCTCGATAACCTGCGGTTTGATCAGTGGAAAGCCATCCAGCCGATTTTCGCCGAAAGCTTCAGAATTCTCGAAGAAGATACTTTTTATAGCATACTCCCTACTGCTACCCAGTACGCACGTAATGCCATATTCTCTGGTATGCTGCCGATGGACATAGAAAAGCAGTTCCCGCAACTTTGGAAAAATGATGAAGAGGAGGGAGG
The DNA here is from genome assembly GCA_044226045.1 of Chitinophagaceae bacterium. Taxonomy (GTDB): domain Bacteria; phylum Bacteroidota; class Bacteroidia; order Chitinophagales; family Chitinophagaceae; genus Endoryza. The sequence continues at coordinate 44,330 of JBGAHR010000002.1, read as the reverse complement.
CAAGAACCTGCATGAAGAAGAATTTTTCAAGTCACTGCTTCGTAGACTGAAAAAAGACAACCTGAAATATTCCTACACTAAAATTCTCAATAACCAGGCCGGGCAGGACCTCGTCAACAATATTCACAACCTGTTGAACAATGATATCAATATCATCGTGTACAATTTTGTGGATATGCTCAGTCATGCACGAACCGAGATGGAAGTGCTCAAAGAACTCGCCGGAGACGAGATCAGCTATCGTTCCGTAACCAGGAGCTGGTTCGAGCATTCGCCGCTTCACCAGGCATTGAAAAGAATAGCCGACAAGAAAATAAACCTGATCCTGGCCACCGACCATGGCAGTGTAAGGGTAAAAACACCGGTGAAAGTGATAGGGGACAAACAGACCACCACCAATCTTCGCTATAAACATGGACGAAACCTCAATTACGATGCGAAAGATGTGTTGGCTTTCCGGGATCCGAAAGAAGCCGGGTTGCCCGTTCCATCCGTAAACTCTTCTTTTATTTTTGCCCGTGAAGATTATTTCCTCTGTTATCCGAATAATTACAATTATTACGTGAATTACTACCGGAATACCTTTCAGCATGGAGGGGTGAGCCTGGAGGAAATGATTGTACCGGTTATCAAAATGACCAGTAAATAGCCTGATTTTCCTCTTCAAATGATGTGGATAATCTCCGATAACTCTGGAAATCTATTTTTTAAATTTGCCCAAACATCAAAGGGCGATTCTACATGAAATACACGCAGCATACGCTTGATAAGATTGAAAAAGTTCTGGAGGAAGCTGACTATATCATCCGTTACGAACGCGGTACTTTCCAGAGTGGATACTGTATTCTCGAATCCAAAAAGGTAGTGGTATTGAATAAATTCCTCCAGATGGAAGGAAGAATTAATACCCTCATGGATATTATTCCTCAGCTCCAGGTCAATCCTGAAGCATTGAGTCCGGAAGCACGCAAAACTTTCGAAGAGGTAATGGCCCGCCAGGAGATATAATGCAATAATTTTTTACTGTTCTCTCACAAGCAATTATTTTTGGGCGTGACCTATCCCAAAATGACCATCACCTTTCTTGGTACCGGTACCAGCAGTGGCGTACCGATGATAGGCTGCGACTGCCCGGTTTGTACTTCTGCCGATCCAAAGGACAAGCGTCTTCGTTCCAGTATACTGGTTCAGTCCGATACAACCACCCTGGTTGTTGACTCGGGACCCGACTTTCGTTACCAGATGTTACGGGCTGAAGTGAAAAAACTCGATGCAATTATTTTCACCCATCCCCATAAAGATCATGTGGCCGGGCTTGATGACGTACGAGCCTATAATTTTTTCTCAGGAAAGCCTATGGAAGTATACGCGAATGAAATGACACAGGCCGTGTTAATGCGGGAGTTCCCCTATGCATTCGCCGATAAGAAATATCCGGGTGTGCCGGAGATAAATCTCAACACCATCGCGCTGGAGCCATTCATGGTTGGCGACATTCCGGTGCAGCCAGTTGAAGTATGGCATCTTAAAATGCCGGTCCTGGGTTTTCGCTTCGGTCCCTTTACGTATATCACCGATGCCAACAGAATAGAGGCAGAGGAAAGAGAAAAGATCCGGCAATCACCCTTTCTCGTGTTGAATGCGCTTCGAAAAGAAAAACATATTTCGCATTTCACCCTTTCAGAGGCAATAGAAGTATCAAAGGAACTGGAAGCCGGTGAAACCTATCTCACTCATCTCAGTCATCAAATGGGAAAGCACCTGGATGTGTCGGCTGATCTGCCCTCGAATGTACACCTCGCATACGATGGACTGCAGATTCATATCTGATTGTTTTCGCCGCAGAAGACTTTTTTTCCCCTCAGATTTCCGTAATTCTCCATTTTTGTTTTTCGCTCCCTTACGAGGTTTGTCCAACAAATCAAGACCGATGTGGAAAGAGTATATAAGTTTTACAAAAGGAGAAAGGATAGCCATTATTTCACTGGTTGTTTTAATGATAATGTTAGCCGTATTGCCTTCCGTCATCAATGTGGAAGATCCGCCCTCCTGGAAAGAGATTTCGCTTCTGCCGCCGGAAACCAATGCTTCACCCGCCAAGGCATACGAAGAACCTGTTAAAAAAACTGATCCTGCCGGAGCAATTCCCGTAAAATCCGAAACACTGTTTTATTTTGATCCGAACACTTTATCTGTTCAGGGCTGGATAAAACTGGGAGTCAGCGAAAGAAGCGCGAAGACCATACAGAAATACCTCTCAAAAGGCGGGCGGTTCAGGCAGCCCGATGATCTTCGCAAAATATATGGACTAAGAGAAGACCTGAAAGAGAAATTGCTTCCTTTTATCCGAATAGAAGAAGACAGGGAATTTTCCTCAAATAACAAGAGAGAGGAAAACAAGGTGGAGGCAGACAAGTGGAATCAGGGTGCACCTGTTTCTGTAGCCAGGCCGGTTTATACAACCAGAAATACACCCGTTATTGATGTGAACCAGGCCGACAGCCTGCAATGGGTGAGTTTATCAGGTATCGGTCCCAGGCTGGCTGGCAGGATTCTGCGATTCCGGGAAGCCCTCGGTGGATTTGTATCGGTTGCACAGGTTGGTGAAACATTCGGACTGGCCGATTCTGTATTCCGGAAAATATCCACTCAACTGCGGTATACCAACACGCCCATTCAAAAGCTGGAACTGAATAAAATCGACAAGAAGTTGCTGGCCTCACATCCCTATATCCGATACCGACGTGCCGAAACAATTACCAGATACCGGCAGGAACATGGCCGCTTTACTTCTCTCGAAGAACTCAAAGCCCTCGAATTATGGACCCCCGAAGAATGGGATAAACTGTTGCCCTACCTCGAATTGACAGTACAGAAATGATAATTCGTCTAATTCGTCTAATTCGTATAATTCGTGTAATTCGTGCAATTCGTGTTTGAAATTCGTGTCCAAAATTCGTATCTCCCAAATATTAACAACTGTTAGTTAATACCAAAAATACCCTATCTTGCGTTCCGTTGAGGATGCAATTGTCAGAAAAAGACAAATGACCGAATGCTATGAATTTTGAAACCTCTGAATTAACACAACAGGTGGCGCAGACTGCCCGTGATTTCGCACAGCAGCATATTAAGCCACATGTCATGAAATGGGATGAATCGCAGGAATTTCCGGTGGAAGTTTTCCGTGAAATGGGAAAGCTGGGATTGATGGGTGTGCTGGTGCCGGAAGAATATGGCGGCGCTGGTCTGTCCTACATGGAATATGTAGCCATTATCCAGGAGATCGCCAAAGTATGCGGATCTGTAGGGCTTAGCCTCGCTGCACACAATTCACTGTGTACAGGGCATATCCTCACTTTCGGTAACGAAGAGCAAAAGAAAAAATATCTTCCCCGGCTGGCAAGCGGCGAGTGGATTGGTGCATGGGGATTGACAGAAGCGAATACCGGCAGCGATGCCGGAAATATGCGGACAACCGCGGTAAAAGACGGTGACCACTGGATCATAAACGGCACCAAGAACTGGATCACTCATGGAAAATCGGGTGAACTTGCAGTGGTGATCGCCCGAACCGGTGAGCCGAGAGCGAAGGATAATGCAACAGCATTTGTGGTAGAGAAAGGCACCCCCGGATTTAGTGGCGGAAAAAAAGAGAACAAATTGGGCATGCGGGCCAGCGAAACCGCGGAGATGGTATTCGACAATTGTCGCATTCCGGATTCACAGCGACTGGGTGAGATCGGGCATGGATTCAAACAATCTTTAAAAGTACTGGACGGAGGAAGAATATCTATTGCAGCCCTTTCCCTGGGTATTGCCAAAGGCGCTTTTGAAGCGGCCGTGAAATATGCAAAGGAAAGGCACCAGTTTGATCAGCCCATCGCCAACTTCCAGGGTATTTCATTCAAACTGGCCGATATGGCAACTGAAATTGAGGCTGCCGAGATGTTAACACTCCAGGCCTGTGATTTAAAAATGAAAGGACTGCCCATGTCAAAGCAGGCGGCCATGGCGAAATACTATGCCAGCGAAGTAGCTGTAAAAACTGCCAATGATGCCGTGCAGGTTTTTGGAGGATACGGATATACCAAAGACTTCCCTGTTGAAAAATATTATCGCGACAGTAAACTATGTACGATCGGGGAAGGAACATCGGAAATTCAAAAACTGGTGATCTCCCGCGAAATTTTGAGATCCTAACAATGATTAAGGTTGCTTGTCTTGTCTGCCCCCGGCCTTGTCGGGGGCTTTTTAATAAGGCGAGCTCCCAAAGCGAAATCCCAAGGCGAGCTCCCAAGGCGAGCTCCCAAGGCGAGTCTTACCCGGATCGCCGAAGGCGCATCCAGGGGAATGGGCTTTGAAAATTAAAAAAGAGTATGAAAGTGAAAAAGAATAAACTCATGACCCTTGAGCAATTCAAGGACAAACACTACGGAAAAAGCGGAACTGCAAAACGCAATGCTTTGGAAGCCGGTTACGAAAACTTTAAAATCGGGGCTTTACTACAGGAGGCCCGATTGGAAAAAGGTTTAACCCAGGCCGAACTGGCAGAAAAAGTAGGTACGACCAAGTCTTATATTTCAAAAATAGAGAATGGTCTAAAGGAAGTTCGTTTCTCAACACTGCAAAGAATAGTTGAAATGGGATTGGGAGGAAGAGTACAATTATCGATCGTATTGTAGTGACCGGTTATTAATACAATTTGCCAATTCGTCAATTGGTCAATGAGCCAATATAATTACGGATTACGGATGGAGAGGCAATTTGCCAATTCGTCAATCACTGTTGTCCGGGAAAGTCACGGAGTCTCTGAGGCTACGTTGAAATAATCATCTTTTTGCCGCATTTTGAGAAATGAGCCCCCTTCGTATTTTGGTATACCTCTTTAAGGGATTCAGTCATTTTAAGCAAGTCTCTGACGGGACTTTTTTTGTTTCGCCAAAAAAAGTCCCACAAAAAAAGGCGACGGTAACCGATATACAGCCCGGTTACCGTGGTCTATCGCCCTGCTTCGGTTCTTCGGTGGTGAACAGCGGTAGAATAAAGCCCGGCTATTGTTAAAATTCAGTTTGCTGTTTATAGTTAGCGGTTTGCTGTTCATTGGCAACTTGGCTCATTGACTAATTGCACCCTCAGCGTTTTCCCCGGACAACAATGATTCGTCAATTAGTCAATGAGCCAATGTAATTACGGATTACTGATGGCGGATGACGGATTCAAAAGTCAAAAAATGCAAAATTCAAAAAGCGGGGTTTGCTGTTTGAAGACAAGATAGCAAACCGCAAACCGCAAACTGCAAACCGCAAACTGCAAACCGCCAACCGCCCCTATATCAGAAACGGAATGCTGGGCGCCGTTGCTATTCTCCTTCTGGCCGGAATGATATCTTTATTCCAGCATTCCCGACAGCCTGACGATGTTTCCGAAGAAAAGCGGGACGTAAATTCGTCGGCGGTTGCTGAAGCGCGGGTAAGCCATCCGGAAGGGAAGCGCCTGTTCCAGGCAAATTGCGCATCCTGTCATGCTTTATACAAAGACCTTACCGGTCCGGCGCTGGCAGGGGTGGTGGAACGATGGCCCGATAGAGCTTTATTAAAGAAATGGATTCTCAATTGGTCGAAAGCAGCCGCGACAGGAGACCCATATCCTGTTAAAATGGTAAAATGGTCGTCTGCCACAATGAATTTCTTCGAAGGCGCATTGACAGATAAGGAAGTGGAATCCATCATCGATTACCTGGAAACAGATGGGGCAAAAGACCGCGTAGTAGCCATGAACTGAATAGAACCGTCTGAACTTTTGCTCACCTGATCATCGCAATGGTTTCCATCGCCTGCTGGCAATTGTACTGGTAGGTCATTTCCTTATGATTGATCAGGTCTACAATGGTTCCGATAAAACAAAGGCCTCCGGTAAAAAAGAAAAGGATGCCCATTCCAATCTGACCCAATATAAATCGCTGCACACCGGAAAAACCGACAAAGCCCAGTAAGGTGCAGATAAGCACCGTGTCTTCCGTTTTTCTTTTGTTATTGTACAACGCGACGAACATGTTCATCTGCTCATTGTTGAGGTTCGCAGTGAGGTTCTCGAGATAGGCGAGCTCGTCGGGCTTTATGTTTCTCAGGTAAAGTAATCGCTGATCCATGTGGGTGGGTTTGTTAGTTTTTGGTGGATGTTATTCCAGGAAATCATCTTCCCTGGATGGGCTGTATTTTTCAAAGACTTTCTCGATCGCTCCGGAAAATATGGGAAATTTCTGTTTGGCAAAGTCCTTAATGATTTCAATGGCTTTTAAGGCCTGTTGATCACTGAGTCCTTCGGCTTTGAGTTTATCAATTAACTCCTGCATGGTAATGAGCTTGGTTGTTTTCCTAAATTTAACCACCCTTAAAGCAAAAGTCAAAATTCAGGCAAAAATTCCGGGGAACTTTTTGTTGAATTTTGACTTTTCGAATTTCTTGCGTTATCAGGCGACCTTCAGCAGGTTCATCTTGCTCTTGTCGAATTTCAGGCGGGCATATTCGATATCGAGGTGGAAACTGGTTTGTTTGGAAGAGGGCAGCTCGAACATGGCATCGGTTAGAATGCTTTCGCAGATGCTTCTCAGTCCGCGGGCGCCCAGTTTGTATTCAATGGCTTTTTCCACCATGAAATCCAGCACGTCTTCATCAATGGTGATCTGGATGCCTTCCAGTTCAAACAATTTCTTGTATTGACGGATCAGCGCATTCTTTGGCTCTGTCAAAATAGAGCGGAGTGTGGGCTGGTCGAGCGGATTGAGGTGGGTAACCACCGGCAATCTGCCCAGCAACTCCGGAATCAATCCAAAGCTTTTCAAATCTGTGGCGTTTATATACTGAAGAAGGTTTTTCTTCATATGCTCCTGCAGTTCCTTGTTCACGTTAAAGCCAATCGCATTGGTATTTACCCGGCGTGCAATGACTTTATCGATGCCGTCGAAAGCGCCACCGCAAATGAACAGGATGTTCTGCGTATTGATCTTGATCAGTTTTTGTTCGGGGTGTTTCCTGCCTCCCTGCGGTGGAACCAGTACATCTGTTCCTTCCAGCAGTTTCAACAATCCCTGCTGAACACCCTCGCCGCTTACATCGCGGGTGATGGAAGGATTGTCTCCCTTACGGGCGATCTTGTCGATTTCATCCACGTAAACGATTCCTTTTTCAGCTGCGGCCACATCGTAGTTACAAACCTGCAGCAGTCGGGTAAGAATGCTTTCCACATCTTCTCCCACATAACCGGCTTCTGTAAATACAGTAGCATCCACTATAGCGAAGGGAACATTTAATAATTTGGCAATGGTTTTGGCGAGTAAGGTTTTACCGGTTCCGGTCTCACCCACCATAACAATATTGCTTTTCTCGATTTCGATTTCATTCTCCGCGGGTTTCTGTTGCAATCTTTTATAGTGATTGTATACTGCTACGGAGAGTACTTTTTTTGCTTCATCCTGACCGATCACATATTCATCGAGGAATCGCTTTATTTCAACCGGCTTCTTAACGGTCAGCTTGAAGGCTGATGAACCGGATCCGCTGCCATCCTGCCGGGTGGCCAACTCTTGCTCGATTATTTCCTGTGCATGCTCCACACAGTTCTCACAGATATGTCCTTCCTGGCCAGCGATCAGAATTTTTACTTCATCACGACTACGGCCGCAAAAAGAACAATGTAAAGTAGTTTTTGCCATCGTTTTTAGTCCTGTTCACAAAGGTATTCAATACAATTCCCAAATCCCAATAAAAAACCCCAAAATCCTGCCTGGTTTAGTAAGCGGGTGTTTTGGGGGAAGTAAGCTAGTACTCAGTCGGTTAGATTTTCTCCACGATCTGGTCGACGATGCCATAGGCAACGGCTTCCTGGGCATCCATCCAGTAATCACGGTCAAAATCCTTCAATATCTGGTTCACTGTTTTACCGGTATTCTCTGCCAGGATCCTGGCTCCGATCATTTTCACCTTCATGGTTTGCTTGGCCTGGATTTCCAGGTCCGCGCTAACCCCCTGAATATATCCTCCCAAACTGGGCTGGTGGATCATCACTTCTCCGTGAGGATAGATCTGTCTCTTACCCTTTACACCGCCACTCAGCAGGATGGAACCCATGGAGGCGGCGAGTCCCATACAAATGGTTGTAACGGGGCTCTGGATCATTTTCATGGTATCGTAAATAACCATTCCACTGGTCACCACACCACCGGGGCTATTGATAAAAAATTTGATTTCTTCTCCGGGCTTATCGGCATCCAGCAACAACAGTTTGCTCACCACATCTCTCGCACTCTTGTCATCAACTACTCCCCACAGGTGCACACTCCGTTTGTCGAAGAAATATTTTTCCAGCTTTTTGCTGAACATCATCAGGTCACTCTTGGGTTGTTCTTCCTTCTCTTCTTCGTCATCCATTCTCCAGTTTCCGAATAAATATTGATTCTGTTTCATCGAATATTTTTGAGTTTATGTTTTCTGTTCCTTCTAAGGATTAATTGTCTTTTTTCTCTTTACGGGGATTGATCAGCAGCACTTCATCAACCAGTCCATACTCCTTGGCTTCGTCGGAGGTCAGCCAGTAGTCGCGCTCACAATCTTTCTCAACCTGTTTGATGGGCTTTCCTGTATGGTAAGAGATGATATCGTAAAGATTCTTTTTGATCTTCTTGATCTCGTTTACGGTAATCTCGATATCACTGGCCTGTCCGCCGATGGCGCCACTGGGCTGATGCATCATCACGCGACTGTGACGCAGTGCGGTACGCTTGCCTTTTGTGCCGGCGCAAAGCAGAACCTGTGCCATGGATGCCGCCATACCAATACAGATGGTAGCCACATCGGGTGTGATGTATTGCATGGTGTCGTACACACCGAGACCGCTGTAAACACTGCCGCCGGGAGAGTTAATATACATTTGTATATCGCGCGTGCGGTCGGTACTTTCCAGGAACAGCATCTGGGCAGTGATGATATTGGCCACTTCGTCATTGATGGGATATCCCAGGAAGATGATACGATCCATCATCAGGCGGCTGTAAACGTCCATAACCGCAATATTCATGGGGCGCTCTTCAATAATATTGGGAGTAAGATTGGTAACCGAGTGTTTGGTGTACGCATCCAATGTGTTGCTGCTTATACCCCTGTGCTTAATCGCATATTTTTCAAATTCTTGTCCTAAGTTCATCATGAAATAAAGGTATTTAGATTGGCAATTTAATCCTTTTGACTAACCAAATACCGTGCAAAGGAAAAAATCGGACATTTTGCCACATCCGGCAATGACCGCATAAAAAAAGCTCCCGAAGGAGCTTTGCTATTTCTAGTGGTGGTGGTGCTGGTGTTTTTCGAGTTCAGCGTTGAATTCTTCCACAGTGACGGGTTTCTCAACGGCCGATACTTTTGACGCGGCCCACTCAAACACTTTTTCTGTCTGGATGCGGTGATAGGCGTCTTCTACGAACTTGCGGTCTTTCATCATGCGATCAACATAATCATTGATCCAGGGCTGCTCGCCATCGAGCGACTGCATGCCACCCATATAACTGAACAATTGCTGTTTGGCAAAATTCTTCAGGTCTTCGGGACCTACTTCGAGGTTGTTTTCACGGCTGATCTTGTCTGTGATAAGGGTCCACTTCAACTGGTTCAGGAAAGAAGGAAACTCCTGTTCAACTTCCTGGTCAGACTTCTGTTGCTCTCCGCCTCTCTGCAGCCATTTTTTCAGGAATGCTTCGGGAAATTCAATCCTGGTGTGGTCGAGCAATACATGATACAGTTCATGCTGAAGGTGATTGCTGCTCTGGCGATCCCACTGAGACTGGATATCTTCTTTGATAGCAGTCCTGAGCTCGTCTTCAGATTTGATTTCCTTATTGGGGAAAACGGCTTTGAAAAACTCCTCATTCAACTCTGATTTTTCTACAAATCCAACCTTGGTAATAACCATGTTGAAATACTTGTTGGCAGCCGCTGCATCGTGTTTATCGAATCCGAGGTCGGCCAATACCCATTCTTTCTCACGATCTTCAAAAGCCTGGCTGAGTTGAAGCACCAGGTTATCGTCTTTTTTCTTACCAATCAGGTTGGGTCTGAAAGAAGCCGCGAAATATTTTACAAGCAGAGAATTGTCCTTGGTTACGCCACCTTCCACTGCATTTCCGTTTTCATCGGATTCGATGAAATTCACATTGACAACATTGTCATCGCCGGTTACTGTTTCCGGCTCAGTCATTTTGCCATAGCGGAGTCTTAATCTTTCCACTTCTTCATTGACCATTTCATCGGTAACAGTCACTTTATAACGTGTGGCTTTTTCCTTGGTGAGATCGGCAATATCGAATTCCGGCTTCAGGCCTACCTCGAAGGTGAAGGCGTAATCTGCCGGATTGTTCATGTCTAACTGGCGGATATCATTTTCTGACATTGGCAGGGGCTGGGCAAAAATGTCCAGTTTCTCGTTTACCATGTAGCCATTGAGTTCTTTCTCAACGGTTCTGAGAACTTCGTCGGCGAAAACGGCAGGGCCATGCATTTTTTTAATCACTCCGGCAGGAACCATTCCTTTACGGAAACCGGGGATGCTTGCATTCTTCCCGTAGCTCTTCAGCGTTTTCTCGAAGGACGGCTGATAGTCATCCTTGCCCACTTTCACGATAATCTTATCATTCAGCAGACCGATATTTTCTCTGGTAATTGTAGCCATATGAACTTTTTTTGAATAGGGGGGCAAAGGTAATGCAATTCGGCCTTTCAGCCGATCGGAAAATCAAAAAACCTTGGATGGGGAGCGTCAGGCCTTGTCCTGCAATACGAGCATGGGTACATGGGTGTCATAAGCCATGGCGGTCGTATGGTCGGTGGAAAACAGTCGCGACAGGAGGCCATGCTTGTGTTCAATCATCACCAGCAGGTCGTGGTCGTTATGTTTCAAGTAGTTAGAGATGCCTTCCTTAATGGAGCCGGCTTCTACCATCTGGTAGCGGTGTTCATGCTTCTCCAATATTATTTCGAGCAGTTTTCTTCCCGCCATCAGTTCAGTTCCTGCCTCGGAACCCTTATTGAAAACATGGAAGATATCGATCGGCGCGTTGAAACGAGTGGCTATTTGAAGCAATGGATCAAAGATTTTTGCCCTTGTTTCGAAACTGAAATCGCTGGCAAAGCTGATTTTACGAATCTCATGGTAGCCTGCCTGGTCCGGAACCACCAGTACAGCGGTTTTACATTTCCGGATCACGTTTACGGTGGTGCTGCCAATGATTTTTTCGAGCCCTCCGGCGCCTTTCATCCCCATAATGATCAGGTCGACCCCGTTCTCTTCGGATAGATGGCGAATTTCATCGCTGGGGATGCCGATCCGTGCGAGGTAACTGATCTCAATATGAAATTCGTTGATGAGTCCGTCGGCGAGCAATTTTAATTGCCTTTCATTTTCCGCCTGCTGTTCATCGGCGGTTACCATCACGTAAGGAACCTCACTAACCGGTGTGGGAAGCATGTACGCATGAAATAAAATCACTTTTGCCTGGAAAACGGAAGCCAATCCGGCCGCATAGCGGGCCGCGTTATTGGAAACTTCAGAAAAGTCGACCGGAATCAGAATCGTTTGCATGTTCTTTACTTTTAGAGTGAGTAAATCATCGCTGAACGAGCGGCACCAGGCAGGAAAATACTCAGGTACAATAATAACAAGAATCGGGAAACATTCAGGTTTCCCAATTGTTATTTTTAAAGTGCGCATGGAGGGACTCGAACCCCCACGGATCACTCCACCAGATCCTAAGTCTGGCGCGGCTACCAATTACGCCACATGCGCCTGTCTGTAAAGAACATGCCTCCGATCAACATTCAACAGGAGGGTTGCAAATGTAACAGATTTACGGTAATGTAAAAACAGCTTCTTTTGTGTAAATTCGTTTTATAGAAACGCGCATGGAAACAAGTGGTGCAGTCATATCATACAATCTCAACGAGGAGCAGGAAAAAAAGCTGATTCTTCGCGAATACAGATCCCTTTTGCGGGCGCTTAAACCCAAATTAAAGCCGGGCGACAAAGAGCTTGTCAGAATGGCTTTCGAAATGGCGGCTGATGCGCATAAGGATATGCGACGTAAAAGCGGCGAGCCCTATATTTTACATCCGCTGGCGGTGGCAAGAATTTGTGTGGAAGAAATCGGCCTGGGTGTTCGCTCCAGCATTTGCGCGCTCTTGCACGACACCGTTGAAGATACAGACATCACCCTGGAAGACGTCGAGAGAGAGTTCGGTCATGAAATAGCCCGTATCGTCGACGGGTTGACTAAAATCTCGAACGTCATCGATGTAAATGCCTCACAGCAGGCGGAGAATTTCAAAAAAATACTGCTCACCTTAACAGATGATCCGCGGGTAATTCTGATCAAACTGGCCGACCGCCTTCATAATATGCGAACCCTCGATAGCATGAAGCGCGAAAAGCAGTTGAAAATTTCTTCCGAAACCGTATATGTGTACGCGCCGCTGGCTCACCGGATGGGTCTTTACAATATCAAGACAGAACTGGAAGACCTCGCCATGAAATACATGGAGCCGGAAGCGTATAAAGAAATTGCGCGTAAACTGGCGGAAACAAAAAGAGAAAGAACACGCTATATAAACGAATTCATCAAGCCGATCAAGGAGAAACTCGACAAAGGTCAATTCGATTTTGAAATCTATGGCCGCCCCAAAAGCATCCATTCCATCTGGAATAAAATGAAAAAGAAAGGGGTTGCCTTCGAAGAAGTATACGATCTGTTTGCCATCAGGGTAATCCTGAACTCTCCCCATGATAAGGAAAAAGAGGATTGCTGGAAAGTGTATTCATTTATTACGGATGAATATACGCCCGCGCCAGAGCGTTTACGCGACTGGTTAAGTAATCCCAAGTCGAATGGTTATGAAGCCCTGCATACCACGGTGATGGGTCCACAGGGAAAATGGGTGGAAGTGCAGATACGAACCAAAAGAATGAATGAAATCGCGGAAAAAGGTCTTGCCGCTCACTGGAAATACAAGGAAGGAGCTGCCGATGAAAGCCGCTTCGATAAATGGTTCCAGCAGATACGGGAGGTGTTGAATACACAGGACAGCGATTCGGTCGATTTTCTGCAGGATTTCAAGACCAGTTTCCTGGCAGAAGAGATCTATGTATATACCCCGAAAGGCGATGTGAAAATGCTGCCAGTGGGTTCTACCGCGCTTGATTTTGCATTTGCCATTCACAGTGCAGTTGGATCGCAGTGTATCGGCGCCAAAGTCAATCACAAGCTGGTTCCCATCAGCCACAAGCTCCGCAGCGGCGACCAGGTGGAGATCATCACATCTGCCAAACAAAAACCCAATGATGACTGGCTGAATATAGTGGTAACCGCGAAGGCAAAGACCAAGATCAAGGACGCCCTGAAAGAAGAAAAAAGAAAAGTGGCCGATGAGGGCAAGTACCTGGTCCAACGCAGGCTGGAAGCATTGGGTGCGTCTTTCAGCCAGCACAACGTGGATGTGCTGACGGTATTCTATAAATTGCCTTCCCCTCTTGAATTGTACTACCAGGTATCCATCAAGAATATTGACCTCAAAGAACTGAAGGAATTCCAGGTATTGGGAGACAAGCTCGAACCGCCCAAGCCCGTCAGACCCGTGGTAGAAGTGAAGCCCGACCAGTCTGCCAATGCGGCCTCTAAAAAGGATACGGAGCTGATTATTTTCGGAGAGAGCAGCGACAAGATCGTATACCACCTGGCAAACTGCTGTAAGCCCATTCCGGGCGATGATGTATTTGGATTTGTTACCACGGGTAAGGGATTGACCATCCACCGTACGAACTGCCCCAATGCGGCCAAGCTGCTGGCCAATTACGGTCATCGGGTAGTTAAAACCAAATGGGCCAAGAACAAAGAGATATCTTTCCTGACTGGTTTGAAAATAATTGGCCTCGACGATGTGGGCGTCATCCACAAGATCACCAACCTGATATCCGGCGAGCTGAAAGTGAATATCAGCGCCATGACCATCGAAGCGAAGGAGGGTCTTTTCCAGGGAAATATTAAAGTGTTTGTGCACGACAAGGAAGAGCTGGACAAGCTGGTCGACCGCCTGAAAAAACTACCCGGAATCGAAACAGTGGACCGATACGATACAGAGCAGGTATAAGTTGAAAAAATGGGGGTGTTTTTATTTCATCCTTTTCCCCTCAACGCCTAATTTTGCTGCCTTTGTTAACAATTCAATAGTTTTTAAATGGTAGATGTTCTTTTAGGCCTCCAGTGGGGCGATGAAGGTAAGGGTAAGATTGTAGACTACTTCGCTCCCCAATATGATATCATTGCTCGTTTCCAGGGAGGACCTAACGCAGGACATACCTTGTATGTAGACGGAAAGAAAATTGTTCTTCACCAGATCCCATCCGGTATCTTCCACGAAAACAAGATCAACCTGATTGGGAATGGAGTGGTGCTCGATGCCGTAACACTTCGCAAAGAATGTGATTCCGTCAAAGCCTTTGGCGTAGATTACCGTAAGAACCTCTATATCTCAGAAAGAACGCATCTTATCCTTCCCACTCACCGGGCCCTCGACAAGGCTTCCGAACTGGCGAAAGGAAATGAAAAAATCGGCTCCACCCTGAAAGGCATCGGACCATCCTATATGGATAAAACAGGACGGAACGGTTTACGCGTAGGGGATTTGCTCGACAAGAGTTTTACCACTCAATACATCAAGCTTCGCCTCAAACACCAGCGTTTGCTCGACAGCATGAACTTTCATGAAGATATCACCGCCTGGGAAGAAGAGTTTTTTGAAGCGATCGAGTTCATGCGCCAGTTTAAAATTGTGAATGGCGAATATTTCATCAATGACAAGATCAGCCAGGGAATGAAAGTAATGGCCGAAGGCGCACAGGGAAGCATGCTCGATGTTGATTTCGGTACATTTCCCTTTGTAACTTCTTCCAATACCATATCCGCCGGCGTTTGCACCGGACTGGGAGTAGCCCCGCAAAAGATCAGGGAAGTCTATGGCGTAACCAAGGCCTATTGTACTCGTGTTGGAAGCGGACCATTCCCTACCGAATTGAATGATGCCACCGGTGAAGAATTGCGCAAAATCGGCAATGAATTTGGAGCCACTACCGGCCGCCCCCGTCGCTGCGGATGGATCGATCTGGTAGCACTCAGGTTCGCCTGCATGGTCAATGGCGTGACAAAACTGGTCATGACGAAGGCCGATGTACTCGACGCATTCGCCGAATTGAAAGTTTGTACCTCGTATAAGATCAACGGCCAGTCTGTTAAGGAAGTTCCCTTCCAGATGACCCGGGTGAATATCGAACCGGAGCTCGAAAGTTTTAAAGGCTGGAATACCAACACTTCCGTTGCCCGGAAACCAGCAGATCTGCCCGTTGAAGCGAAAGATTATATCAATTTTATCAATAAATATCTCGGAGTGAATGTTGCCTGGATTTCAAATGGACCAGGAAGAGATCAATTGATTGAAATTAAATAATTTTTCTCGTTTTTTCGAGGGAAAAAAAAGTAAAGAAAATTTTGGCTAATTAAAAACTTCGCTGAAATTTTACAATCTAATCTTACAGGCAAATGGCAGCAAAATCTGGAAAAGGAAAAAGTGCAAGTAGTAATTCTGCACCCAAATCATCAAAGGAGGAAACTCCCAAGAAAGCTTCTCCTAAATCCAAGAAGCAGCTTGAGGACGATGAGGAGGATGAATTAGAAGAGGAGGAGACTGAAACCACCTCATCCAAGAAGGGCGTTAAATCAACTTCCAAGAAAAAGGACGAGGATGATGACGACGATGAGGAGGATGATGAAGAAGGTGATGAGGAAGTGGATGATTGGGATAAGCCGGAAGAAGACGATAGCTGGGATCCCGATTTTGAAGAATTCGATCTTCCAAAATCCAAAGGCAAGAAAGCGACGGGAGGAACCGGAAAGAAAGGAAAAGAAGACGATGATCTCGAAATTGATGATGAATTCAAAGACATGGATCTTTTTAATGACAGGGGATTTGATGATGAAGAAGATGATTTCTAAGCTTCCCTAACTTAATTCTCTTTGTGGCAAGCGTTTTCCCTATTGCTGATTTCGAAAAAATTAAAATACAAATGTTGAACTGGATTTCCCGGTTCAACATTTTTGCTTTTTTAGATAACCATCAGTATCAATCCAGTCATCACAGTATCGAATGCCTGGCCGCTGCCGGTATGGTGGATGCGGTGGAAGCATCCGGAACGGGAGCACTCAAAGCATTCAACGATTTCGATCAACGATATCCCGGGCAGTGGAAATTCGGCCATCTTTCTTACGATCTCAAGAATGACATTGAAAACCTGCAATCGCGGCATCCCGATCGAATCGGTTTTCCGGACCTGTATTTTTTTATTCCGGAAACCACTCTTCAGCTCAATCGGCAGGAGATCCGCATTACATCGCACAAAGGAAAGGAAGAAGAGATCTGGCAGGAGATACAGGCATCCGGTGACAGCATAGCCACTTCAACGGCAGAGGCACAGATAAATGCCCGGTTTACCCGGGAAGAATATGTGGACGCCGTGCAAAAGCTGCAGGAACATATCCTTCGGGGAGATTGCTATGAGGCAAATTTCTGTCAGGAGTTTTACGGGGAGAATATCGACATCGATCCCGTAAATATTTACCATGCACTCAGCCAATCTTCTCCGAATCCATTTTCCGCCTGGTACCGGTTGAACGATAAATACCTTATTTGTGCCAGCCCCGAGCGATACCTGAAGAAAAAGGCACAAACCGTCTGGTCGCAGCCTATTAAAGGCACCAGTCGGCGATTACCGGACCCCGAGGCCGATGCCGCCAGCAGGCTATCATTGCTCAATAGTCCCAAGGAGCGTTCGGAGAATGTGATGGTAGTCGACCTGGTCCGAAATGATCTTTCACGGTTTTGCCGGGAAGGATCGGTAGAGGTGGAAGAGCTTTTTGGCATCTACAGTTTTCCCCAGGTACACCAGATGATTTCTACGGTGAAGGGAAGTGTATTACCGGGCACCTCCATTGCTTCCATGATCGGCGCCAGTTTCCCGATGGGATCGATGACCGGTGCACCCAAAAAGCGCGTCATGGAACTGATAGAGAGGTATGAGAAGAGCAGAAGGGGATTGTTTTCGGGCGCACTTGGCTATATCGATCCGGCCGGCGATTTCGATTTTAATGTGGTGATCAGAAGCCTGCTCTATAACCAGTCGAAAAAATATCTTTCCTACCAGGTTGGTTCTGCCATCACTTACTATGCAGATCCTTCGGCAGAATATGAAGAATGCCTGTTGAAGGCAGAGGGCATAAAAAAAGTACTGGCTGGTTAGCCAATACTTTTTTATTAAAATGAATTGAATTGCTGCGATTATTTTTTTATTTCTTGTCCGGGTTCCTGTAATACGAAGTGGTGATGGCCGAAACTGATGCGCCACTCAGCAACAGTTGAACCGATTCGTTCAGGATCTGGTATTTGTTCGCGATGAACAGTTCCATCTTGTCAGCCGGCAGCTTTAGTTCATAGCTCGTTTCTGCCAGGGAAATGACGTGATCGAAATTCGGATTGTATCGGTTGAAATCCGCGATATCCATCATCACCACTTTGGCGATAATGCTCGAGTGGTATTTACCGGAAATCTTGATGGACTTTGCTTCAGCCTGTTCTTTCTCCGACAGGTTTCTGTCAGACAGGATCTGCGAAACTGCATTGATCTGCTCCATGGTTTCCGACTTAGTCAGGGTGGTCAAACCTCCCTGGCCTTCGAATACATAGTGCGTACCGATGAATTTCTTCACGTGCATGCGTGTTTCGTTAGGAAGGTAACGCTGGATGGTCCAGAAGTTCCGGCTTCCGCCGCTCTTCCTGATGGCGCTGTACACGTTTACCGGTCCGCCATTATAGGCAGCAATGACCAGCAGCCAGTCGCCAAATTCCCCATAAAGATCACGCAGGTACTTGGCCGCGGCATGGGTGCTCTTGATATAATTGGTGCGCTCATCTACCCGGCGATTGACTACCAGGCCCAGGTCGCGGGCTGTCTGGGGCATAAACTGCCAGGGGCCCACGGCTCCTGCCCAGGATACAGCGTTCGATTTCAGCTTGGATTCAATAACCGCCAGGTATTTCAGCTCAACAGGCAGGTTGTAACGGGTAAATACCGCATCCATCATATTGAAGTAAGGACGAGCCCAGTCTTTCATCTTCAACAGGTCTTTACCATGGGATTCCATGTAATCCTGCACGAAGCTCACGGCTCTCGGGTTGAGTTTCACCCCGTTTTCCGCCGGTGCGGTCAGATCAAAGAGATCAGGAATACTGTTTGCTCCGTCTTTACCGGGCGCCTGGATGGTATCTCTTAATACTTTAGAGGTCACCTGCTTTTTGCTTTTCTGGCTACGGGAAGAAGTAGATGGTTTTTTGTCGCCACCGCCATTCTCCGCCATTGCCATCAAGGCCAAACCCAGGCTTAGAATACTAAGAATCAATAATTTTTGTTTCATCATCATTTTGTTTACTCAGCAAAACGACCCAACAGGAACTGGACCAAATGATGGTTAACAAAGGATACTAGTAAAGTCTAACAAAGGATAGAGGAAAAAGAGGTGTACAGATCAAAACAGGGTCAATTAAGGTTCTTCGTTATTTATCGTTTGTCCCTGTACAATTGCATCCATTGATTGGATAGCTGAAGCAAAGATAACTCGGAAAACTGGTTAGTCATAACCTGGACACCGAATGGTAAGCCATTACTGTGCCAAAAAAGCGGGAGAGAGATGCCTGGAACCCCAACAAGATTACTAAAAACTGTAAAAATGTCAGCCAGGTACATGGAGATGGGGTCTTCGATCTTTTCCCCAAACGGGAAAGCGGTATTCGGAGAGTTGGGTAAAATGAGGGCGTCGAAACGGCTGAAGATCATGTTTGTTTTTTGCACGAGCAGGTTTCTTACCTGTTGGGCCCTGGTAAAATAGGCATCGTAATAGCCCGAACTCAGCACAAAGTTTCCCAGCATGATCCTCTTTTTTACCTCCCAACCGAAGCCTTCCGACCGGTTGCGGGAGTAAAATTCTGTCAGGTCCGGATTTTTATCCACATTTCTATACCCATACCGGACCCCATCGAAGCGGGATAAGTTAGATGACGCTTCTGCAGTGGTTAATATATAATAGGTAGGAATAATGTAATCAATGTATTCAAAATCAACGGCTTCAACCTGGTGTCCGTCCTGTTTCAGCCTCAGGATCAGTCCGTTAAGCTTTTCGGCGATTTCCGGATCGAGGGCCGGGCTTTCGAGGGCCTGTTTGAAATAAGCGATGCGAAGAGGAGACAAAGGCTGATTCAAATCCTGGCTGTAGGAAGGTACCGGTTGGTCGGCTGACGTGCTATCGAACTCACTGGGGCCGCTGATCACTTCCAGCACCAGGGCTGTGTCGGGGATATTCTGGCTGAATATACCGATCTGGTCGAAGGAAGAAGCATAGGCGATCAGTCCGTAGCGGGAGATACGCCCATAAGTTGGTTTAAGGCCTACAATTCCGCAGAAATCTGCCGGTTGTCTGACGGAGCCTCCTGTATCGCTTCCCAGGCTTACCATGCAGCAATGCGCCTGCACAGCCACTGCCGAGCCGCCCGAAGAGCCTCCTGGTACCTTGGTCTCATCGATTGCATTCAGTACGCGACCAAAGGCTGAGTTCTCATTAGTGGATCCCATCGCGAATTCATCACAATTGGTATGACCGATAATGATGGCTTCTTCGTCGAGCAGTTTTTGAACCGCGTCGGCATGATAGATAGAGGTGAAATTCTTCAGGATGTTCGAGGCTGCGCTCAGGGGATGGTCTTTGTAGGCGATCACATCTTTCAAGGCGATCACCACTCCATGCAGTTTTCCGATGGGAGCACCGGATTTTCTTTTCTCGTCGAGCGCTTTTGCCGATGCCAGCGCTTCCTCGCCATACACTTTCACAAAAGCATTCAGGTGTTGCTGTTGCCGGATGGACTGCAGGTAAAATTGAACGGCCTCACTGCAAGTAGTGATGCCGTTCAACAAATCAGTATGATATTGCTGTATTGAGTCGAATTGGAACAAGTCGCCAACTGTTTTTTACAGGCAAGAACCGATGATGCGACGAGTTGATTATTGTGCAGAAGAAGTAGAAGAAGGTTGCTTGTCTTTTTCATTCATGCCATCTTCGATTTCTTTCTTCACGTTATTCTTGGCGTCATTGAATTCGCGGATACCTTTACCCAAGCCACGCATCAGTTCAGGAATTTTACGGCCACCAAAGAGGAGCAATACAACGATCAAAATGATGATCATTTCCTGACCGCCAATGTTGAAAAGAAGAAATATAGGTTCCATTGTATCTGTTTTAATAGTATGAACAGCGAAGTTAAGTTAAATATTGTTGGATGGGGAATAAAAAAACGGAAACCAATTGTTAATGAAATCAGTTTCCGTTTTGTAGTTTTTTTACTGTGTATATTACTGAGCAGCAGCTTCTGAATGTCTTTTCTCTTTAATCCTCGCGCTCTTACCACTTCTTCCGCGCAGGAAGTAAAGTTTGGCTCTGCGAACACGACCGGATTTGTTCAGTTCGATCGACTCGATGTTGGGAGAGTAAAGAGGGAATGTTCTTTCCACCCCTACACCATCGGAGATTTTGCGTACAGTGAAAGTAGCAGTGTGTCCTGTTCCCTGGCGTTTGATAACATCGCCACGGAAGCTCTGGATACGCTCTTTACCACCTTCAATGATCTTATAATTAACAGATACATTATCACCTGCTTTGAACTTCGGGAACTCTTTCTTTCCTGTCAATTGCTCGTGTACAAACTGAACTGCTGCGTTCATGACTTTTAAATTTAAGGGAGGCAAAGGTAATGAAAACTTTGTTCCGGTAATAGCCGGGGCAAACATTTTTTTGCCTGATTATTTGAATAAAAAGGGGCCGGCAGGGTCTTTTTCTGCCCCTTTTGATTACCTGGCTACGTTTACGGCTCTTTTTTCGCGGATCACGGTTACTTTGATCTGTCCGGGGAAGGTCATTTCATTCTGGATCTTTTGCGCAATTTCGAATGAAAGCTTGTCGGAGTCGGAGTCTGTAACCTTATCAGCCTCAACAATTACACGCAGTTCGCGACCGGCCTGGATGGCGTAGGCTTTTTCTACTCCGTTATAGGCCATGGCGAGGTTTTCGAGGTCTTTGATACGCTGCAGGTATTGTTGCATGATCTCCCTTCGGGCACCGGGGCGGGCGCCGCTGATGGCGTCGCAGGCCTGTACAATGGGAGAGATCACGTATTGCATTTCCATTTCGTCGTGGTGAGCTCCGATGGCATTTACCACAGCCGGGTTCTCGCCATATTTTTCGGCGAGCTTGGCACCGAGCAGCGCGTGGCTGAGTTCTGATTCCTCATCAGGCACCTTGCCGATATCGTGTAACAGGCCGGCTCTTTTGGCAAGCTTGGGATTCATTCCCAGCTCAGCGGCCATGGTAGCGCAAAGGTTGGCGGTTTCGCGGCTATGCATCAGC
Source organism: Chitinophagaceae bacterium (assembly GCA_044226045.1). GTDB lineage: Bacteria > Bacteroidota > Bacteroidia > Chitinophagales > Chitinophagaceae > Endoryza. Next base: position 22,738 of record JBGAHR010000002.1, on the reverse strand, counting down.
AGATTCTGTCCGTAAGAAGAACGGAAACGCATACGTCCCACCATTCTTACCAGCTCTTTGTGCAGGCCGTGAATGCCCAGTTCAATTACGGTTCTTTCACCGATTTCCATTACCTGCTCTTCTATCTGGCGACGGGTTTTTTCAACTACTTCCTCGATACGGGCAGGGTGAATACGTCCATCGGACACCAGGCGCTGCAAGCTCAGGCGGGCGATTTCGCGACGGAGCGGATCGAAAGACGACAGGATGATTGCTTCCGGAGTATCGTCTACGATAAGGTCAACACCGGTCGCAGCTTCAATGGCGCGGATGTTACGACCCTCGCGACCGATGATCTGGCCCTTGATTTCATCACTTTCCAGGTTGAACACGGTGATAGAGTTTTCTATCGCCTGTTCAGCGGCTGTACGCTGAATGGTTTGTATGATGATCTTGCGGGCTTCTTTGTTAGCCTTCTGTTTGGCTTCGTCGATAATTTCCTGCTGGATGCCGATGGCCTGGGTCTGTGCTTCTTTTTTCAGGCTTTCCACCAGCTGTGATTTGGCTTCCTCGGCAGTCAGACCGGCGATCTTCTCCAGGCGGCGGATATGTTCTTCCTGGTGTTTTTCCAGTTCGGTGCGCTTCAGGTTCACCACATCGATCTGGCGATTGAGGTTTTCCTTGATCGCTTCATTCTCCTTGATCTGCTTTTCGAGATTGGCTTCTTTCTGGTTGATAGACTGCTCTTTCTGGCGAATACGGTTCTCAGCCTCTCCCGCCTTCCTGTTTCTTTCCAGGATCTCTTTGTCGTGATTGGCTTTTAGTTGAACGAATTTTTCCTTTGCCTCGAGTTCTTTCTCTTTCCGTAGGGTTTCTGCTCTTAATTCTGCTTCTTTTAACAGGTTCTGTGCCTGAAGTTCCGCCTCCTGAACTTTTTGGGCGGTGTTTTTAGCAAAGATGAATTTCCCTGCTATAATGCCTATCAGAAGCGCGGCGCCTCCGATTATATAGGTTAAAGTGTTCGCTTCCATTGTTTTTCAATGATTTTAATAGTTCTGTTTGATCGGGTATCCTTTCTATGTTATGATTTCTTGCCATAACGGTTGATAGCTCGCGAAAGTACGAAAATTAACCCACTGAAACCCAGCCCGGGGTGAATCATTACCCAGAATAATAAGTTAATCAGCGATAGGAGAGAGAATATTCTCAGTCGAGCGCCTTGTCGAGGAGGGCTTCCAGCCTGCCCAGCGACTCGGAAACGGTTTCTTCCGTAGCCAGTCGACGGCCCGATTGCTGTTCGGTGGCATACCAGAGTAAAACCATCGAGATATAATCCTGCATGTCTTTGCCGGCAAACTCGGTTTTGAATTCTATCAGCTTGTCATTAATAATCCGAATGGTTTTGCGAACGGTTTCCTCGTCTTTAGGTGAGACTTTAATCCGGTAATTGCGATCGCCAATGACAATATTTATTGGAATTAATGTATCCATAACTTGGTTAATTCAAAAGCTTGTATTATTTTTATCCACATTGAATTCACAATTTCCTATCTGGACCAGTATTGAAGGATCGTTTTGGAAGGTTAAGCATATGTATCCATTGAAGACTAATAAATACCAAAACCGAACGATCGATGATTGCAAAACTGAAGTCACCCGTCTTTATTGACGCTCTGACATTAGAATTGGTAGCGCCGCTACAATCCAGTCTCCGTGCCATACTTCGCGATGATCGGGGCTTAGAATGCAGCCGCCTGGAAACCAATATGCCTACCGGCCAAAGTACGCTCACCTGGAAAGGACTCAATGATCTGCCCTATGGAGTGTATACCCTCGAACTCTCGCAGGGTGAAGATGAAATGAAAATGCGCCTGGTAAAAAGAGTTTGATTTCCTCTATTATTCTGCCAACATAGCTATACACCGGTCGATTTCCCGGATGTAAGTATTCATGCGCTTTTCAAGGTCTTTTTTCTCCGCATCTGTTAAACTTCCCGAAGCCATCTTCAACGCAGTCAGTTTCTGTTCGAGTCCGTCCACCAATTCTTTGCTTCCCGTTATCTGCTCCTTTAATTGTTGATTTTCCTGAATGAGCCGGTCGTTTTCCTTTTGCAGCAACTGGTTTTTCTTCAGCAGTTGCTGAAGCTTATCCTGAATCCTCTTGAGTTGTTGCTCCATAGTCAGCCTATTTTCTGATTTCAACACCGAGTTTCTTCTCGAGTGTAGACATGATGTTATTCATCATGCTGTCAATTTCTTTGTCGGTCAGCGTTTTTTCAGGGTCCAGGAAAGCAAAGCTCAGGGCGAGGGACTTTTTATCCATGCCGAGTTTGTCGCTTTCAAAAATATCGAACAATTTAATCTCCTCCAGTTTGTCGAGGCGTACACTTTTCACCGTGTTTTCCACTTCCGAATAGGGGAGCGAGGAAGGCACAATCATGGCGAGGTCCCTGAACACGGGCAGTTGGCGGGGCAGGGGTTTGGCCTGAATATCTTTGCGGTGAGCCATTTCCAGCAAGGGCTCCCAGTTGAAATCGGCGAAATAAACGGGCTGTTTGATATCGAATCGCTTCAACTCATTGGAATGAACGGTTCCGAGTTCGGCAATGAGTTCTTTTCCCACTGAATACCTTAAGCCGGCGGTAATCTTGTTGTCGCTGATATTCTCCACCTGCATTTTCTGTATGCCCATCAATCGGAGAATATTGCTCACTACGCCTTTCAGGTAATAAAAATCAGCGGCGATCCCTTTGCCTTTCCAAGTATCGCCAGCTACCTGGCCGGTTACATACAGGCAGAGATGGTCCTTTTCGGCGTATTTACCAGACCCGGATGTTGAGTAGGTCTTGCCAAACTCAAAAAAGAACAGGTCATTGTTCTTTCTATTGAGATTATATTCTACGGCTTCCAAACCGGTTTCCAGCATGGAAGGGCGCATGATATTATGAACCGCGCTGAGGTTGTTGAGCAACTTCACGGCATGGGTGAGATCTTCCTCAGCGAAATAGGCGGCATTCGTAATTGAGTTGGTGAAAATTTCATTGAAGCCCAATCCTACGAGATAATCGGCGGCTTTTTCCTTCCAGGTCTGCTTGTATCCAAACTGGTCAACAGCCGGAGAGATAGTAATTGAACTGGGGATCTCGATATTGTCGAGCCCGTCGATACGCATGATCTCTTCTACTATATCTGCCGGCAGGCTGATATCGGGTTTGCTGTAAGGCACGGCCACCAGGATATCATCGATGCCTTCGCGCATGATCTCGAAGCCAAGACTGCTCAGAATTTTTTTAACGGCATCGGGATGATAGTTCTTTCCACTGAGTTTTTTCAGGAAGTGGAATTTAAGCGAGGCCTGGGTTTTGGGTTGCTTGCCGGGATACACATCAATGATATCGGAACTGATCTCTCCTCCGGCCAGTTCCACGATCAGCTGCGCCGCTCTTTTGAGCACGTTAACAGTATTGCTGATATCAGTATTTTTTTCAAAACGGGTGGCGGCATCTGTTCTTAATCCATGTCTGAAGGAAGTTTTCCTGATGTCAACAGGATTGAACCAGGCACTTTCCAGGAAGATCTCGGTGGTATCATTTTTTACCCCGCTGCTGGCGCCTCCGAATACACCGGCGATACACATTCCTTCTCCGGCGCCATTACAGATCATCAGGTCTTCCGCGCTGAGTTTTCTTTCTTTTTCATCGAGCGTCGTAAAAACAGTGCCTTCCGGCAGGTTCTTCACAACCACCTTGTTTCCTTTGATCGCGGCAGCATTGAAAGCATGCAGCGGCTGACCGGTTTCATGCAGGATGAAATTGGTAATGTCTACAATATTGTTGATCGGTCGCTGACCAATGGCTTTCAGTTTTTGCTGTAACCAGAGCGGACTCTCTTTAATGGTAACGTTTGAAATGCTGACACCGCTGTAGCGCTGGCAGGCCTGTTGATTGTCGATCTCAACTTCAATCGCATGGGTATTACCGGCAGGCTTGAAATGATTATTGAAAGGAGATTTTACCTTGAAGTCTTTTTTGTCGTGATGACTCAGATAAGCGCAGACATCACGGGCTACACCGAGGTGACTCATGGCATCCATGCGGTTGGGTGTTAAACCGATTTCGTAAATCCAGTCGGTGTAAAGGCTGAAGTATTCCGCGGCGGGAATACCTGTTTTGACAGAAGAGGGCAAAACCAGGATGCCTGCATGGTTATCCGACAAGCCGATCTCATCTTCCGCGCAGATCATGCCGTAGCTTTCGACTCCCCTTATTTTCGCCACTTTCATCGTGAGCGGATCGCCTTTGAAAGGATAGATAGTGGTGCCTACCGGGGCCACAATTACTTTCTGACCAGCTGCTACATTAGGAGCTCCGCAAACTATCTGAAGCAGATCTGGCCCGCCTACCGATACTTTTGTAACGGAGAGTTTATCGGCATTCGGGTGTTTTTCGCATTCAATTACCTCTCCGATCACCAGTCCCTGCATTCCTCCTTTTACTTCCTCGTACCGTTCGAGGCTTTCCACTTCCAGTCCGATAGAGGTGAGTATGCGGCTGAGTCTTTCAGGATCGAGCGTCACCGGCAAATACTCACTTAACCAATTATAGCTGATTGTCATAGCGGCAAAGATACAAAAGCGCGCGTACCGATCAGCAGGACCTGGGCTCAGTCTTTGGCATCATTTATTTCCAGCCAGTAGCCGTCGGGGTCCTGGAGCCATATCTGGTGAACGCCATCGACACGGGTGGTGATGGCCAGCTTCTTTCCCGATACATCCTCATAGCTGATCTTTCGCTGGCGGAGTAGTTCGGTAAATTTTTCGATAGAAGATACGCTGAAGCAGATATGGTTGTTCTTGAAATACTCCTTTTTTGCCTCGGCCCCCTCAATGATATGGAGGGAGGAGCCGGGTCCGATCTTCATCCAGGTATGTTTGCCATCATGAAAAGGTTCCGGTATCGTGTCAAGCCCGATCACATCCCTGTAAAATGCGGTGCTGGTCTTCAGATCGACCACGAAGATGGCCAGGTGATTGATGTGTGCGTTTGTTTTCTGAGCCTGCAGCTTCGAGGAGAACAGGCAGGCAAACAATAGACCGATGAGGATGGTTGATTTTTTCATGCTAGTAAGGTAAGCGATTATTGAAAATGTTTTCTTCGAAAATCCTCTTTAACCATCTGCTTGCAAATCAGGGCTGGAACGTTCGATCCTGGTCCCCCGATTTTTTTCAAAATCTTACAAGCCCGGTCCGGACTGAATTTCATGAGACCCGATCCTCTGAAAGCCGCGTGAAATGGGCGTTTTAAGGCGCGAAATAATGGGAAATCCTTACTGGGATTGAGTTGTAGCCTACACCTGCAAATACCAAATTTTTATAGTAAAATTCTTTCGCACACGATGTGTTAATTTCGCCGTGAAAAGCGTGCCGATTTTTTTTAAATTGTGCATAAGCCGATGATTATTGTGGGTAAGCCTGGGAATCATGTGGAAAAACCCTTGGACAAGCTGGTCATAAATATTCGCATTCGAATTATTTCAACGGGGGATGGAGGTACCTATATTCGCCATCCTGACCCAAGGGCTAACATTCCCATAACAGTAGAGTAACATTTACGTAACACAAGGCTGGAACTAACCCGGAAGTCATTGGTTGGAGTATCCAATTGATGTGGGCAGTATAGTGTGTCCACAGATCCTGAGAAACCGTATTCAAACCAATGGTAAAACGAATTTTTTGTAATTGACAATGGATCTGACTAACCTTAACAGAGACAGAAATAAAGCAAGAAGAAAGAGCTCCATAGATCTCAGCACCATGATGTATGGCAAGGTACCCCCGCAGGCGAAAGACCTGGAGGAAGCGGTACTCGGTGCCATCATGCTGGAAAAAAGCGCCTTCGATACGGTAGTGGAAATCCTGAAACCGGAATGTTTCTATTCCGACAATCACCAGCGGATATACCGGGCCATGCAGAGTTTGCAACAGAGAAACCAGCCGATCGATATCCTCACGGTGGTAGAAGAGTTGAAACGTCGCGAGGAACTCGACATCGTGGGAGGTCCCTACTATGTAACCAAGCTTACCAATTCAGTTGTTTCCTCTGCAAATATTGAAGCACACTCGCGCATCATCCTGCAGAAATTCATTCAACGTGAACTGATCAGGATCAGCGGAGAGATCATCAGCGATTCTTATGAAGACAGCACGGATGTGTTTGATTTGCTCGATGAAGCCGAAAGCAAACTGTTTGAGATCACCAACAATCACCTTCGCAAGAATTTCGACAGCATCGATACCGTACTGGTAAAAACCGTTCAACGGATCGAAGACATGCGTCACCGGAATGAAGACATCACCGGGGTGCCGAGTGGATTTCCTTCGCTCGACAAGATCACCTACGGTTGGCAAAATACCGACCTGATCATCCTGGCCGCCCGTCCTTCAGTTGGTAAAACGGCTTTCGCGCTTAACCTTGCTCGTTATGCCTGCCTGCATGGAGAAAAGAAAACGCCGGTGGCTTTTTTCAGTTTGGAGATGAGTGCCGGTCAGTTGGTACAACGTATTCTGAGCGCCGAATCCGAGATCTGGCTGGAGAAGATTGCGCGTGGCAAACTGGCTGATCACGAAATGAAACAGTTATATGCCAAAGGCATTCAGCAGCTGGCCAAAGCGCCGATGTTCATCGACGATACGGCGGCCCTGAACATTTTTGAATTGAGAGCTAAATGCCGCCGGCTGAAAAACAAACACAATATCGGTCTGATCATTATCGACTACCTCCAGTTGATGAGTGGCAGCACCGACCGTAATACAAATCGTGAACAGGAGATCAGCAAGATATCCCGCGATTTGAAAGGTCTTGCAAAAGAGTTGCAGGTTCCTGTAATTGCGCTTTCGCAGTTGAGTCGTGCGGTTGAATCCAGAAAAGACGGAGAGAAGATTCCGCAACTGAGTGACCTTCGTGAATCGGGTGCCATCGAACAGGATGCCGATATGGTGATGTTCCTGTACCGTCCCGAATATTATGGCATCACGGCTAACGAACATGGCGAAAGCAACAAAGGAGAGACTTATGTAAAGATTGCCAAGCACCGTAATGGTTCGCTCGATACCGTTCGTTTGAAAGCCTTGCTGCATATTCAGAAGTTCGTTGAGTTCAGCGAGGATGATGGATTTGGGAACCTTCCTTCCGGCGGCAACTGGCGACCGGTGCCATCAGATGAAGGAGCCGATGGCGGAGGCGCCCGACTCTATATCCAGGCTGGAAGTAAAATGAATGATCTGCCGATCGATGACGGAGAAGAAACTCCATTCTAAATCAAACCGGTTCGCATGCAGTTGGTGAATACCTGTCACAGCAAGGCGAAACAAGAAATAATAAACTGTCATGGCACTGTTCTTTAGCAAAGAAGCCGGCCCGGTTGGTTCCGTTCTTACACTGGATGAAGACAACTCCCGTCATATCATCAGTGTATTGCGCATGACGAATGGGGAAAGCCTGCAACTGACCAACGGAGAAGGATGGCTGATGCAGGCCACCATTGTAGACGATCACAAAAAAAGGTGCCAGGTTCGTATTGATTTGCTGGATCAACAACCAGCCAAATTTCCCAAAGTAACCATTGCTGTTTCGCTCCTGAAAAACAACAATCGCCTCGAATGGTTCCTGGAGAAAGCAACAGAGATAGGCGTACATTCCATCATTCCCCTGCTGTCTGACAGAACCGAGAAACAACAGTTTCGGAAAGACCGCATGCAGGGCATCCTGGTAAGCGCTCTTTTGCAAAGTCAGCAATATTGGCTGCCGCAGTTATCCGATCCGGTTAAAATGGATGTATTTCTAAAAAGCGATTTCGGAAACAGGACACTGTTGATCGCGCATTGCGATGAACAACATAAGACCTCCATTACGGCTATTCCAAAAGATTTTGAGGAGGTGTTGATCTGTATTGGTCCCGAAGGAGATTTTACCAGAGAGGAAATCACTCTTGCCCTGGATCGTGGTTTCAAACCTGTCAGCCTTGGTGAAACCCGCCTGAGAACAGAAACAGCAGCGGTGGTCGCTGCTGCCTTTTTGTGTATTCGGTAATTTTTTCGTTTTACTTAGTGTGCCATATCATCAGCAGGTGTGCCGGGTTCTTCCAGTCTCGGCTCTCTGAGTTCTACCGGTTTGCGGGCGAGTTGTCTTTTGCGCATCACCATATTCAGCAGTTCAACCGCGAAAGAGAAAGCCATACCGAAGTAGATATAGTTTTTCAGGTGTAATTCGTGGGCAGCCTGGCTATCCCATCCTTCAATGATCAGGCTCAACCCGATCATCACCAGGAAGGACAGCGCCAGCATTTTTAGGGTTGGGTGTTTATGAATGAACGCTGAAATCTTCGGACTGAAAACAAACATCACCAGCATCGCAATCACTACCGCCGCAATCATGATCTCCACGTGCTTGGCCGTACCGCCGGCGGTGATGATACTATCAAATGAAAACACCGCGTCGATGATCATGATCTGACCAATTGCCTGTCCAAAACTCAATGAATCCTTTTTTGCAGACAGATTAGGATCCTCTCCTTCGAGTTTATGGTGAATCTCCATAACAGATTTATAGATCAGGAAAATGCCTCCTCCCAACATAACAAGACTCGACAGATCGAATCCCTTATCGGAAATATGAAACAGGAATTTCCCTTTTTGTGACAGCAACCAGCTAAGCCCCAGCAATAACAGGCTACGGGATACAATACCGGTGACCATCCAGGTACGGCGTGCCCTGTTTTGTTCTTTGGCAGTCTTTAACCGGTTCATGATGATGCTTACGAAGATCACATTATCGATGCCCAGTACAATTTCCAGAACCACCAGGATCAGGAAGCTGATTAACGCATCAATGGAAAATAAGTCGTGCATAGTTGATTGTCCAATTTCGATGCGCAAAAATAAGGGATTCCTACTGCGGGCTTTGCGGGGGGAGTCGGTAAAATCTACGGCATACTGGTTTCTGGCACAATTTTTAAGAAGAAATGATGTTATAATCAAACACAACCCTTTTCGTATAAGATCAATTCTACGCTAATTCGACCTGTTTAAACTCAACCGTTCAACCATGAAAAGGGTAATCTTCTTCTTATTGGCCATCGCCTGCTATTCAGCCAACGCACAAATCAATAATGAAACTGGAAACCTGCAGTTGCAGGCCGGTACCGGATACAGCAGGGACTTTCCCGGCCTGGGCGGACTCGGTGCTTTTGCAGAAGGAAAATTTGCTCTTGTAGACCGTTGGCAGGGTGGGATCGGCCTGAAGTTTTTCAACATGCAAGGCTACCCCCGCACACAAACGGTAAAAGAGTTCACTAAGGCAACTACTATCGACTTCAACGTTTATTATACGCTGCTCAATAACGAGACAAGCTCCATCCGGCTGGGAGCAGGCTATGCTTTTTCCTTTTTCAACATACGCAGATCTTTTCCGGATACGCAGGGAGCTGGTATTGAAAAAACAACCATCTGGCCCTCACAGGACTCGAAAGGACGCACATCCGGTTTCAGTTTCCTGGCAGAATATGAATACTATTTTCCTTCCGGTATTTCTCTCGGAGCGAGGCTGGCCAATTACAAGGCTTATGACCGGGTAACTTTTATCGGTCCCTTTGTGGCCATTAGTCTTTAGTCAGGATTCTTTTTACAATCGCCGGGCCTTCATAAATGAAACCGGTCCAGACCTGCGTGAGGATAGCCCCGGCATCCATTTTTCTAAGTGCATCTTCCCTGGTGAAAATACCACCGGAACCAATGATGGGAATTTTTCCTTGTGTTTTATCGTGTACCCGTTTCACCAGTTCCGTTGAACGTTCTGTGAGTGGTTTTCCGCTCAATCCACCCGCGCCAATATTGGTTACTTCCTGCGGATCCGTCATCAAATGATCCCTGCTGATGGTGGTATTGGCAATGACAAGTCCGTCGAGTTTGATCTCGAGTGCAAGGTCTATTACATCGTCTATTTGCGAGAGGGTCAAATCCGGTGCGATTTTCAACAACAGGGGTTTAGGAGAAAATTGTTGGGCATTGATCGTTTGCAGGTGCGATAATATTTTTCGGAGCGAATCTTTTTCCTGTAATTCACGAAGGCCGGGTGTGTTGGGAGAACTGACATTGACCACGAAATAATCTACCCAGTCGAATAGTTCACGGAAACAGATTTCATAGTCTTTCCAGGCGTCTTCATTGGGGGTGACTTTATTCTTCCCGATATTTCCGCCAATGATCATACGGGCTTTATTCCGGTTGTTTGTAGCCGACTGATCAGTAAAATTCTTCCAGTCTTTCAAACGGGTAACCACGGCTTTTACGCCATCGTTATTAAATCCCATCCTGTTGATCAGTGCTTTGTCTTTAGGAAGTCTAAAGAGCCGTGGCTTATCATTACCGGCCTGCGGGAGCGGAGTCACCGTACCGATTTCTACTGACCCAAATCCCAACGCTTCCAGTTCGCGGAGGTAACGGGCATTTTTATCGAATCCTGCTGCGAGTCCAACGGGGTTTCTGAATGTCAGTCCCCAGGCTGTGACCGGCTGCAGCGGCGCTTTAAACATGGAACTAACCAAACGGCGGGTTATGGCCGTTGAACAGATCATTTTCAAACTGTTCATAGCGAAATAATGAACCGCTTCGGCATCAAACCAGAAAAGAACAGATCGGATTATCTTATACATATTGGGGTTGCAAGATAATTATAAGCAAGGTAAGTTGAGAGCGGGAGCGATATTGAGAGCGGGAGTGGGAGCGGGAGCGGAAAGGGAAACAGAAACAGAAAGGGAAACAGAAACAGAAAGGGAAACAGAAACAGAAAGGGAAACAGAAACGGAAAGGGAAACAGAATGAGAAACGGAAACGGAAAGAGGAGCTTCAAAACCAACGATAAACGATAAACCTGAAACGCGAAACGCTAAACTTTGGGTCTTATCTGCCTTCGGCGCATAAGACTCGCCTGAGCAAGAGCGGGAAGGACGGAGCGCGGGCGAGCGCGGGAGCGGAATTAGGAGCGGGAAATTTGTTTTTTGAATTTTGACTTTTGAATTTTGACTTTTGCCTTTTGATTTAGTTGTTCATGCAACTAATTGAAATTTTTCTTATCTTTAGTGATCAAAAAAATATTTTATGCAGGAAGCCTATATAGTGGCCGGTTATCGTACGGCGGTTGGAAAAGCCAAAAGAGGTGGGTTCCGGTTTACCCGTCCGGATGACCTCGCCATCGAGGTGATACAGGGATTGATGAAATCGGTTCCTCAACTCGATCCAAAACGAGTGGATGATGTCATTGTAGGAAATGCGGTTCCGGAAGCGGAGCAGGGTTTGCAGGTCGGGCGCATCATCGCGGCCAGAGCATTGGGTTACCAGGCACCCGGAATGACGGTGAATCGTTATTGTGCCTCCGGTTTGGAAACGATTGCGATTGCGACCGCCAAGATCCGGATGGGGATGGCTGATTGCATCGTGGCCGGCGGAACAGAAAGTATGAGTATGGTCCCGACGGCGGGCTGGAAAACCGTTCCGGCTTATTCTATTGCCAGTGATGAACCGGATTACTACCTGAGCATGGGTCTTACCGCAGAAGCAGTGGCCAAAGAATACCAGGTGAGCCGGGAAGACCAGGATCAGTTTTCGCTGCAATCGCATCAAAAAGCCATCACCGCCATTCAGAACGGATATTTCAAACCGGGTATTCTTCCGATAACAGTTGAAGAAGTTTACCTCGATGAAAGAAGCAAAAAGCAGAAAAGATCTTATGTGGTAGATACAGATGAAGGTCCACGCCAGGATACCAATCTCGAGGCTTTGGCCAAATTGAAACCCGCCTTTGCCATGAATGGATCGGTAACGGCCGGTAATTCTTCCCAAACTTCCGATGGCGCCGCTTTTGTGCTGGTGATGAGTGAGAGGATGATTAATGAACTGGGCCTGAAACCTATTGCGCGACTGGTTGCCTGTGTATCTGCCGGTGTACATCCGCGCATCATGGGCATTGGTCCGGTGGAAGCTGTTCCCAAAGTTTTAAAACAAGCCAATCTTTCTTTGGGTCAGATCGATCTCGTGGAATTGAATGAAGCCTTTGCTTCACAGTCATTGGCAGTGATCCGCAAACTCGGATTGAACCCGGAGATCGTTAATATCAACGGAGGCGCCATTGCGCTGGGTCATCCACTGGGATGTACCGGTTGCAAACTGACCATACAGATCACGCATGACCTGAAAAGGCTGAATAAAAAGTATGGGATCGTTACAGCCTGTGTAGGTGGCGGACAGGGCATCGCCGGTGTAATTGAAAATATTGCGTAAATAAAAAAATAATCCTGATCAAGGCCCCCGGCTTCCGAAACAAAAAGGAGGTCGGGGGCCTGGTATTTATACCAATATCCTGATGAAAATTTACGTTATAGGGTAGGCCCGCCATTATATGGCAGAATTTTTGAATCAAATCGGCTATCTAGAACCCAATGATACCCGGCGGTTGTCCGCCACAACAATTAATGCTTATGGATAGAAGAGACTTTCTTACCCTCAGAAAGAGTAAATCCAATCCTGTCCCGCCCACCTTCGATGGTGTAAGGGGAATAACCTCCGGCCTGAATCCTTATTCAGGTGCATGGACCAACAAAGAAGTAGCGCATTTGCTGAAGAGAACCATGTTTGGTGCCACGAAGGCGGATATTGATTACTTCAAAACCCTCACTCCTTCACAGGCAGTAGATGCCTTACTGAATATGGGAAATGCTCCCCAGCCTCCTGTAAAGAATTACGATAATACCGATATCTCTTCCACCGATCCTGATTATGGAATTGCGCAGGGTGCAACCTGGGTCAATACCTATTCAGATGACGGAGCAGCCAATGGAAAGCGGCTCGCTTCCCTCAAAACCTGGTGGGTAGGTAATATGCTGAACCAGGAAAGAAATATTTCTGAAAAGATGATCCTTTTCTGGCACAATCATTTTTCCACCGAAACCAGTATCTACGAAAGAGGAACCTTCGGTTATCGTTATTACCAGTTGCTTCGCCAGCATTCGTTGGGAAACTTCAAGCAATTCGTGCGAGACATGACACTCGATCTGGCCATGTTGAAATACCTCAATGGTTACCTCAATACCGACACGGCTCCCGATGAGAACTATGCAAGAGAATTGCAGGAATTGTTTACACTCGGAAAAGAAAACAATCCCAATTATACAGAAGATGATGTGAAGGCAGCTGCGCGGGTATTGACGGGTTGGAAAATAGATTTCACCAACGATACAGTGGTCTTTAATGTAAACCGGCACGACAAAACAGCCAAGCAGTTTTCTTCTTTCTTCAACAATACGGTGATTGCCGGACGTACAGACGCGAATGCCGGTAATGCCGAACTGGATGATCTGCTGAACATGATCTTCAATAAATCAGTTGAAGTATCGGAGTTCATGGTGCGAAAGTTTTATCGCTGGTTCTGTTACTATACCATCGATTCCGCCACCGAGACCAATGTGATCAAACCACTGGCGCAGCAGTTCAGGAATGGTAACTGGGAAATAAAACCTGTGCTGGCCACGCTGTTGAAGAGTGAACATTTCTTTGATCCGCTCAGCCAGGGATGCCTGATCAAGAGCCCGCTCGAACACACGATTGGAATGTTCAGGGAGTTTGGTGTGAGCTTTCCGCCGGCTTCCGATTATGAAAATGCCTACAACATGTGGTTGTTCGTGCTGTTCCTATCTGCCCAGTTGCAGCAGAATGTTGGCGACCCGCCCAGTGTATCCGGCTGGTCGGCCTATTACCAGGTTCCGCAGTTCTATGAAATATGGATCAATTCCGATACGCTGCCCAAACGAAATGTGCTTACCGATCTCATGATCGGAAACGGATATATGCAGGGAGGCAAGAAGCTCGCTATCGATGCTGTTGCTTTTACCAAAACATTGTCGAATCCTTCTGATCCCAACCTGTTGATCGATGATGCGCTCGATATCCTGTACCGGGTGCCCATCTCTGCTCAATCGAAGCAGATCATCAAGCAGCAGATCTTGTTGAGCAACCAGACCCAGGACTATTACTGGACCAACGCCTGGAACGCTTATCTCGCCAGTCCCAATGATCCCGCGGCCTTGAATATTGTGGAGACCAGGCTGAAAGCGCTGTACAAATATTTTATGAATCTGGCCGAGTATCAACTCGCGTAACCCTAACGGCTAAAAACAATAACTATGAAGCGTCGCGATTTTTTCAGACAAACCATTCCTGCAGCCGTTACCCTGCCTGCACTTGTCAATGGGTTTTCGGTGAAAGCCTATACCGGACATTCTCCGCTTGTTCAGGCATTGATGGGCGCCACAACCGATACCGATAAAGTTTTTGTGATTATACAATTGAATGGGGGTAATGATGGATTGAACATGGTGATCCCCATCGAATATTATTCGCAGTATTTTAATGCCCGATCCAATATTGCCATTCCCCTGAACCGCGTGTTACCGCTGACTGGTAACAGCAAGACCGGATTGCACCCCAGCATGACCGGTATGCAAACGCTGTTCAATGAAGGCAAGCTGTCGATCATTCAATCTGTAGGTTATCCTTCGCCCAATTTTTCGCATTTCCGTGCTACTGATATCTGGATGACCGGATCGGATTCAGACCAGGTATTGAACAGTGGATGGGCCGGCCGTTACCTTAATGTAGAGTTTCCCAACTATCCGAACGGATATCCCAATACACAAATGCCCGATCCGCTGGCGATCCAGATCGGATCATTGACCTCCCTGGCCTTGCAGGGACCCGCGGTGAGCATGGGTATCAGCATCAGCGACCCTACTTCCTTCTACAACTTCCTCGATGGAGTGGAAGACCCCGTGCCGGATACGCCCTGGGGTAAGGAACTGAAGTATGTGCGCATGGTGGCCGATCAAACACAGCAGTATTCCATTGCCATTCGCAATGCCGCCAATAAAGTAACCTCACAGGGTTCTTATCCCTCCGGTAATGACCTGGCCGCGCAGTTGAAAGTGGTGGCGCGCCTCATCAAAGGCGGATTAAAAACCCGACTGTATATGGTAAGTACCGGTGGTTTTGATAACCACTCCAGCCAGGTAGAAGCTACCGACACAACAGTGGGTACACACGCCGCCCTGATGGCTAAATTGTCGAATGCCATCAAGGCATTTATGGATGATGTAAAAGCCATGGGAGTAGATGACCGGGTGATCGGCATGACCTTCTCCGAGTTTGGTCGCCGGATCAAATCCAATTCGAGCCTGGGTACCGACCATGGCGCCGCTGCTCCTTTGTTTGTGTTTGGAAAGAACGTGCGTTCGGGAGTGGTGGGTACCAACCCGATTATTCCAAGCAATGTTTCCGTAAACGATAATATTCCCTTCCAATATGATTTCCGCAGTATTTATGCTTCTGTATTGAAGCAATGGTTCTGCGTAAAAGACACCGATCTGCAAACCATCATGCTGAAAAATTTCCAGGAAATTCCATTATGTGTGAATGGCGCCTGCGGAACAACCGGCCTTGAAGATGTGGTGCGCGGTTCAGGGGAAGAAGTCATCACCAACTACCCCAACCCATTTGTGGAAAGCACCACTTTGACCTTTAAAACCAGGGGTGGGCATACACTCATACAGGTCATCGATCCGCTGGGAAGGGTGATCCGTACTTTAACGGATAAAACCTATGCACCCGGCACCTATAGTGTAGGCTTCGACAGCATGGGACTGCCCCTTGGCGTCTATTACGCGCGTTTCCAGAACGGGTCATTCCAGCAGGTAAGGGCGATGCTTAAAACACGCTAGAACCCAGGCTCAACAAGATTTACACAACTTTTTGTTTTTTGTGGTGATTGGGCAATATGCTTTATATTGCTGTTGTAACGTGAAACTGAACCGCCCGCCAACCACATGACCAAAGTTTTTGTAACCGATGATCACGAACTCTACCTCGAAGGACTGTGCCTGTTGCTGAAAAAGCAGGATGGAGTAGAAGTCGTGGGGAGTAGTCTGACTGCGAAAGATCTGCTGGCCAAGCTTCCTTCCCTGTCCATTGATATCCTGCTGCTTGATGTTCACCTTCCGGATATGGAAGAGGAAGAACTGTTGAAAAAGATCCGTGACATCCAACCAGATCTGAAAGTGCTTTACCTGACCATGATGCGGGGCACGCGTTATATCCATCGCCTGGTGAAATACGGCGTTCAGGGTTACCTGTTGAAGAACGCAGGAATCGAGGAACTCAAAACAGCTATCCAGACGATCAGAACGGGCGGAACCTATTACAGCAAAGAGATCAATATCATGGATTCCTCCAGCGATTTTCGTAATACCATCACTATAGAAGACAAACAGGTTAACGAGATTCTTTCCAAAAGAGAAATTGAAATTCTCAAACTCATTTGCAAAGAGTTCAGTAACCAGGAAATAGCCGAGAAGCTGTTTCTCAGCATCAGTACCGTGGAAACCCATCGAAAAAACCTGATCGCCAAACTGGGCGTCAATAATACGGTCGGACTGGTGAAGTTCGCCATCAAGAACAACCTGGTCGACTAACGTGCTGAAGAAATCTTTCCAGAGCATGGGAATACTGCCTCGAGTATACCTGATATTATTATTGTTTATTCCCTTCCGGGTATTGTCTGCCAATGTCGATACTTCACAAATAAAAGCGGTCTACGATCGTTGCCTCGAACTGGAGGAAAGCAAAACGGATTCACTTTGTATCTATGCCAAATGGATCGAAGTAGAAAGCAAAAAACTGCAGTTCGTCAAAGGTCCTGTTTTGTCTCTCAGAATTTACGGACTCTGCCATGAAATGAAATCGGAGTACCAGAAAGCGATCGACTATTACCTGCAATCCCTGGAACAGGCACAGTTGCTGCCGGAGAAATCATACGAGGTATCCGCGTTGAGTGATCTCGCCATCGTGTATTCGAAGATTCAGCAGCCGGTGATGGCCAAAAAGTTCTATCTCCAGTGCGCCGATCTGGCATTGCAGTCGAGCGAGATCTATACAGTGGTAACATCCTTCAACAACCTGGGAGTGATCTATAATCAACTGGGCGAGTATGACAGCGCCCTTTATTTTTTAAACAGGGCCCTGTCGATTGTTAGAAGGGAGAATGCCCGGATGGATTATTCCAGCACCATCAACAATATCGGCAATGCCTATTTCAAGAAGAAGGATTATGCAAAAGCGCTCGAATATTTTCAACAGAACTACCGCGCTCACCAGGCTCCCGAATCGGATCCTTCCGACTTGTGGACAGATCATATCAACCTCGCCGATACTTATATTTCCATTAAGAAGTACGATTCGGCTGAATGGCATTTAGCACAGGCAAAGAGCCTCAACGATCATCTTCAATCGAAAAGCAAGGAAGCAGACCTCTATGCGCTGTATGCGAAATTGTATGAGTCGAAAGGTTCCTATGCCAAGGCGTATGATTATTTGACGAAATGGTATCAGCTCGATACCTCCATTGTAAATGGCAATACCCAAAGTACCATCGCGGAGTTACAGGAAAGATACAATGCCCGTCAGCGGGAGAATGAAAATAAATTGTTGTTATCGACCATTGAGAAAGAACAACTCCGTACACGTAACCTCACCATCATTTCTGTGGCGCTGGCCATTATCGGCGCCCTGGTGGCCGCCGCCTTCATCATCAAAAGACGATCCAACGAAAGATTGAAGCAAACCAATGAGTTGATCCTTCGCCAGAATGAGCGGTTGGCGGAGCTCAATGCAGAGAAAAATTCATTGATCAGTATCGTTTCTCACGACCTCGCCAGCCCTTTCTCCGCCATTCAGATGTGGAACCAGGTATTGGAGGCTGATAAAAATAACCTGACCGAAGACCAGGCCAAGGCTGTAAACCGCATTCAGCAATCATCGGCACATGGGCAACAGTTGATTCGAAATATCCTGGATATTGAGAAGCATCACATCAATCAGAATCGGATGCAACTGGAGACTTTTGATCTTGGCCAGTTGCTGAAATCCATCGTCGATAATTATTCGCAGCAGGCTGAACGAAAACAGATCCAATCTACTTTACTACAACCCTCGGAACAGGTGATCATTTTGAACGACCGCCAGCTGGTGCAAAGGATCTTTGAGAATTTGTACTCCAATTCCATCAAATATACCCCGGCCGGAGGTAAAGCCTGGATGGAGCTCGAGGACGAAGACGAGCAGGTGATAGTGAGGGTTTGTGATGAAGGGGTAGGCATTGAAAAAGAAGAACTTCCTCATTTATTTGAAAAATACAGCCGCATTTCTTCCCGACCTACCGGTGATGAATCTTCCACCGGACTGGGGCTTTCCATCGTAAAAAGAATTGTGGATGAACTGAATGGACAGATCAGTTGCGAGAGCGAACCCGGTCAGGGTTCTGTTTTCACCGTTAAACTAAAAAAATAGGCCTTCGTGTTTTTTGGAATGGATTGATCCTATATTTGCAACTTAGTAGCAAATATTAGTATCAAAAATTAGTAACGGATAATTGTTATACCAGGTTAACATAAGGAAGTGCATCACCGGTTTGTTGCTGTTGCTGTTTGTTTTCAGCAGCATACCGCGCAAAGTTTTGCATGATACCTTCACCCATCACCTGGATGGCAGTTCACAAAATTCGAAATACGCCTCCGTTGAGGTGCAGAACAGCGGCCTGGGTTGTCATTGCGATGACCTGTATGCCCAACCTGTTTTTGACAATACCGATTTTACTTTCGAAGTTTCTCCGCTCAAGCCGGTTGCACAAAAGCATGCTTCTGTTCTCCCGGTTATTTACAGCAGCGAGATTATCTCTTTTGGATTAAGAGGTCCACCCGCTATCGCCTGATCAACCAGCCAATCTTTGCTATGAGGTGTTAACGATCCTTCGTTGACCGGCGAATCTGTTTTATAGGGACTTATTAATTAATTACCATGAAGAGAGTAATCTTTTATTTCCTGCTATTCAATATTGTTACATTTCAATCTGCCAGCGCTTTTACTTTTACTGATTCCAGTGGTATCCTTTCCTTTTCCGGTAAAGTGACCGATGCGAAAACCGGTGAGCCTCTTGTGGGCGCCAGCGTTTATTTTTCCGATTTGAAGACCGGCGCCACGACCAATAAAGACGGACTGTTCAGCATCAGCAATATTCCCCAGGGACGGCACCTGGTAGAGATATCTTTTATCGGTTATGCCACTCTTACGGAGTATGTGGACCTGTTCCAGGATATCAGAAAGGATTTTAGTTTATCCACTACCGTTATTGAAAACAGGGAAGTGGTAGTGACCGGCGTGAGCGCCGCCACGCAACAACGGCGGGCCGTAACACCGATTACGGTAGTGAAGAGACAGGACATCATCAAGGTTACCGCCACCAACCTGATAGATGCTCTGAGCAAGAAGCCCGGTATTTCACAGATCAGTACAGGTCCGGCTGTTTCCAAACCGGTTATTCGCGGATTGGGGTATAACCGCGTGGTGGTATTGAATGATGGGGCCCGCCAGGAAGGACAGCAATGGGGCGATGAACATGGAATCGAAATCGACGAATACAGTGTGCAGAAAGTGGAAATTCTGAAAGGTCCGGCCTCCCTGATGTATGGAAGCGATGCCATGGCCGGTGTGATCAATATATTAACGAATGTGCCCGTATCACAAGGCACCCTGAAAGGATCCGTCATCAGTAATTATCAAACCAATAACCGTTTGAGAGGAGTGGGCGCCAACCTTGCCGGCAATAGTCTCTCCGGTTTTAACTGGAATGTGTACGGTTCTTACAAAGCCGCAGCGGATTATGAAAACAAATATGATGGCCGTGTGTACAATTCCAAATTCAGGGAAATGAATTTCGGGGGATATCTGGGCGTGAACCGCAGCTGGGGGTATAGCCATTTGATCTTTTCCAAATTCAATCAAAAGCTCGGACTGATAGAAGGTACGCGCGACAGTGACGGATTTTTTGTGAAGCCGGTCGCGGGAGGAGGAGAGGAGACCGTTACCTCATCCGATAACAATGGCACACTGCCGGGCATTCCCTGGCAACACATTCAGCACACCAAACTCGTGAGCGATAACTCCTTCAATGTGGGCAATGGCCGGTTGACGGCCGTGCTGGGCTATCAGCGTAACCAGCGTATGGAGTATGGCAATATCGATGATCCTTCCGAACGCGAACTGTATTTTGACCTGAACACCGGCACCTACAATTTTGCCTATCATTTCAGGGAAAGCAACGGATGGAGAAACTCCATTGGATTGAATGGCATGGTTCAATCCAATCAGAACAAGGGAGCGGAAGTGCTGATTCCCGAGTACAGTCTGTTTGATATAGGTGGCTTCTGGTATTCACAGAAGAACTGGAAGAAACTGTCTTTGAGTGGCGGTATCCGTTTCGATAACCGGTCTTTGTCTTCCAAAGAGTTCAGGGAAGGAACAGACGTGAAGTTCAGTGCCTTTGACAAAGACTTTGCGAATGTATCCGGCAGTATCGGACTGAGTTATGAAGTATCCAACGACCTGACGTTGAAATTCAATGTAGCCCGTGGCTTCCGATCTCCCGCTATTGCCGAGCTCGCTTCCAATGGCGCGCATGAAGGAACCAACCGGTATGAGTATGGCGATCAGCAATTGAAATCCGAAACCTCTCTCCAGGTAGATGGAGGCATGGAATGGAATTCCGAACATCTTTCAGTGTCTGCCAGTCTCTTCTATAATAATATTTCCAATTTCATTTTTTACCGCAAGCTCTCCAATGCCGGCGGTACCGATTCACTGGTAGAAGTGGATGGTGATTTTTTGATGGCCTTTCAGTTTGATCAGCGCAGGGCCACTTTGTCGGGTGCCGAGATCAGTCTCGACATTCACCCGCATCCGCTCGACTGGCTGCATTTCGAAAACTCATTCTCTTTTGTAAGAGCACGATTCTCCGAAGCGCTGGAAGGAAGCAGGAATATTCCCTTTGTACCCGCTGCGCGGTTGTTGTCTGATCTGCGCGGGGATTTCTTTAAGAAGGGAAAGCTATTCCGCAATGTATTCCTGATGCTGGAGATGGATGCTACTTTCAAGCAATCCCATCCGTTTACCGGGTATAATACCGAGACCGAAACACCCTCCTATACATTGTTCAATATTGGAACCGGAACCGATATTGTTTCAAAAGGCAAGACCCTTTTCAGTCTGTATCTAACGGCTATCAACGTAGGGGATGTAGCCTACCAGAATCACCTGAGCAGATTGAAATACACCGACATAAACCAGGCAACCGGCAGAATGGGGGTGTTTAATATGGGCCGCAATTTTAGCATTAAGCTGAATGTACCCATCAACGGAAGATTGGGAAAATCCAGTTAAGTCCGATATACATACTAAAACAAAATCTGCATCGTTAAATATTGGGCTTACTAACCCAAACTCATAAGGATGAAAGTCCCGCCAAACCCGGTGGGACTTTCTTTTTGGATTATTTTTGCGCATGGAATTGTCAATCAACACCCCTGCCTTATTGTTTCCGGCTATCTCCTTATTGATGCTGGCCTATACCAATCGTTTTTTATCGCTCGCCAACCTGATCCGGAATCTGCACGATAAATACAAGAAAGACAAGGATCAAAAACATCTTATCGATCAGATCCGAAACCTGCGGGCAAGGGTTCGATTGATTCGATCCATGCAGGCCTTTGGTGTGTTGAGTTTCCTTTTTTGTGTAGTGTGTATGTTCTGTATTTTCAGGGGATGGGCCACCGCCAGTTACCTCATCTTCGCATTAAGCATCTGTTCTTTTATTGTTTCGCTGATTCTTTCCTTAATTGAAATCACCCTGAGTATGCGGGCACTCGAAGTTGAGCTGAGTGATATGGAAGAAATCACCCGCACCAGTTTTTTTGGTGAAATTTTGGGGACGCAAAGAGACGCTGAGGAACACTGAAGGCGCTGAAACGCAGAATACGCGGAAGGTTAAGATTTCTGCGCTTTATCTTCTGCGTAATAATCTTCGCTCGCGTAATCGAAATGTTTTACTTTATCTTCTTTGTAGTTGGGATTGTATCGGACAAAGAAGTAGAGGTAGATCACCCGGCTCAGTCGCATCAGCCACGGTTGCAGCAGGATCAGCAATGCTATATTGCTCCCCAGCCACCAGAAGAAGCGATTGTCTTTTGTGCTCATGCCGATCAATACGATCCAGGCCACAAAGGTTGCCACAGAGAGTGCCACCGACAGCGCATAGCTCACGTAGCCCGTTCCATACCAAAACCCAACCTCCAGTTCATAAGGCTGACCGCAGACCTCGCATTTTTTCGGCATATCGAATACCCGCTTCAGGTTCCAGGGATTGCTGTTGTTAAACATTTTTCCGCGGCGACAGCGTGGGCATTTCATGCTCAGGAGACTCCAGAAATAATTGGGTTTTGATTCATTGCTCATGCCGCAAAAGTAGGATTAATGACAAAAAAATAGGGTGACAATTATCACCCTCTCTGTCTTTTATTGTCAGGCCCACACAGTTGTCCGGGGAAAACTCTTAAGGCCCAATGGGCCAATGCGCCAATTAGTCAATTTGCCAATGAACAGCAAACCGCAAACTGCAAACCGAATTGCAACAGATGCTTGGCTTTATTCTACCGCTGTTCACCACCGAAGAACCGAAGCTGGGCGATAGGCCACGGTAACCGGGCTGTATATCGGTTACCGTCGCCTTTTTTTGTGGGACTTTTTTTGGCGAAACAAAAAAAGTCCCGTCGGAGAT
>JBGAHR010000069.1:0-20584 GCA_044226045.1 Chitinophagaceae bacterium | reverse complement strand
GTTTCACGTTGGTTGGCAGTTTGCGGTTTGCTGTTTGCGGTTAAATCGTCTCGCGTTTTGTACTGTAGATTTGACTTTTGATTTTTTTGAATTCGCCACCCGTAATTCTTCACCGCATTGGCTCTTTGACCAATTGACCAATTGGCAAATTGCCTTTCATCCGCCATCCGTCATCCGTCATCCGTCATCCGTAATCTTAACGCTTTCTCTTATGAAAACATTTCCCTTACTTTATCAAAAAAGCTTTTGTCTGACTTTTCCGGTTTGGGTTTGAAGTTGGGCGACTGGTTCAACTTTTCGAGCATTGCTTTTTCTTCCGGAGTAAGATGTTGCGGTGTCCATACATTGACAAAGATCAGCTGATCCCCTTTTTCGTAGGAGTTGACACCCGGAAAACCTTTTCCTTTTAACCTGAATACTTTTCCGCTTTGCGTGCCCGCCGGAATTTTTATTTTGGCTCTGCCATCGATGGTGGGAACTTCTGCCTGTGTACCAAAAGCTGCATCCGGGAACGACAGGTGCAATTCATAAGCCACATTCAGGCCATCGCGATATAATTCTTTGTGTTGTTCTTCTTCAATGACGATGATCAGATCTCCGGGCATTCCGCCTCTTTCACCGGCATTGCCTTTACCACTCACGCTTAGTTGCATTCCTTCCTGCACACCGGCCGGGATATCGATTGTAACTGTTTCCTCTCCATACACCCGTCCCTCTCCTTTACAAACGGTACATTTAGCGGTGATGGTTGTACCTTCTCCGTTACAGGTTGGACAAGTGGTTACGGTTTGCATCTGACCCAGGAAAGTATTGGATACTTTTCTTACCTGGCCACTGCCACCGCAGGTTGAACAGGTTTGTACACTGTTTTTATCTTTTGCGCCGCTGCCTGCACAGGTTTGACAGGGCACATATTTTTTAACCTTTATTTGCTTCGTTACGCCTTTGGCAATCTCTTCATAGGTAAGTTTCAGCTTAACCCTCAGATTGCTCCCTCTTACGCCACGGGCTCTTTGACCACCACCTGCACGACCGCGTCCGCCTCCACCACCAAAGAAACTTCCAAAAATATCATCGCCGAAAATGTCTCCAAACTGGCTGAAGATATCTTCCATATTTCCGCTGCCGCCACTATAGCCACCTCTTCCGTTACCGCTCATGCCTGCATGACCAAAACGGTCGTACTGGGCACGTTTGTCTGCATCACTCAGCACTTCATACGCTTCAGCGGCTTCTTTGAATTTCTCTTCTGCTGCTTTATCTCCGGGGTTACGGTCCGGGTGGAATTGCATGGCCACTTTCCGATAAGCTTTCTTGATCTCATCGGCACTGGCGCCTTTAGCTACCCCCAGAATTTCGTAATAATCTCTTTTGGTTGACATCTTCGATTTAATCTTTTAGACTACCTTTTCTTCCAGTATCATTTTCCAACGACCACTTTCGCAAAGCGAATGATTTTATCATTCAGGTAATATCCTTTTTCAATTTCATCCAGTACACGGCCTTTCATTTTCTCGTCCGGTGCCGGTATTTCAGTGATCGCCTCGTGTTTATCCGCGTCAAACTCCGTTCCTACACTTTCCATGGCTTTCACACCTTTGGAATGTAAGGTATTTCTAAGTTTATGAAACACCAGTAAAACGCCATTCTTTAATTGCTGAATGTCCTGTTCCTGCGACAATTGCTTTTCCGCCCGATCGCAATCATCGAGCACTTCCAGCAGGGGAACGATCACATCTTTTCCTGCAGTCAGTCTTAACTCCAGGTTTTCACGGGCGTTTCTTTTACGGAAATTATCGAATTCCGCTACCAGCCGCAGATACTTATCCTTCATTTCGGCAAGCTCCGCCCTTAATTTTTCCGATTCATCTTCAGTAGCAACCGGCTCATTGAGGTGAGTGGTTCCGCTGACATTTTCATCTGTGTTAAGGTCGATATCCCCGACCGGCTGTCCATTGGTATCTTGTCCCGTAGTACTCATACTGCTATTTTTTCTTCCTTAATGATTAAAAATGAGTGCAAAGGTAAGTTGTCAAACCCTTTGCCAAGGCCTCTGAAACCGACAAATTGACCTTAAAGAGGAAAAATTCAGGAAATTATGACCAGGAATGAGAGCGGGAGAAGAAATGAGAGCGGGAGTGGGAGCGGGAGCGGAAAGGGAAAGAGAAACGGAAAGGGAAAGGGAAAGGGAAAGAGAAACAGAAAGGGAAAGAGAAAGGGAAACGGAAACTGCAAGGAATGAGAGCGGGAGCGGAAAGGGAAAGAGAAACGGAAAGGGAAAGAGAAAGAGAAACAGAAAGGGAAACGGAAAGGGAAACAGAAAGGGAACGGGAAACAGAAACAGAAAGGGAAACAGTAGGGGAAACGGAAAGGGAAAGAGAAAGAGTAACAGAAAGGGAAAGAGAAAGGGAAAGGGAAAGGGAAACCGCAAACTGCAAACCGCAAACCGCCAACCCGAAGGCTGTTTTTGGGCCTTTTTGGGGGTAAAAAGAGTGATGTAAATAAACGACTACAAGGTGTTAAAAACATAGATCAAAATTTTAAAGTCTTTAACAAATCAAGCAGCGTTTATGAGCACTGAAATCTCATACCTATGGTACGATTGCTGCAAATGTGTATATGCTACACATATATGTGTTAGTTTTTTGTTATCAATGATTTCGAGCAAATGCAGGTTGTATCTACGATTGCCGATGTTTTGAATGGACGATGCAGATTGAATAGGGTTATTTGAACAGAATTTTTGTTAAAAAACCCTAAAAAAATTTGGGATCAAAATTTAATTTATCGTTAAATTTATACGCCATTTTTATTTATTTACACAACCTTAATCAAAACTCAATCATTATGCCCTCAAAGCTAACTGCCGCAAGGTCGTGGCTAATAGCGTGTTTGCTATTATTCACGACTGCTTCTTTCGCTCAACAAAAAACAGTTACCGGCCGAGTAACAAATGAAAAGGACAAACAGCCGATTTTTGGTGCAACGGTTACAGTGAAGGGTAGCACAGTAGGTACCCAAACAGCCGCAGATGGCACATTCACCATTTCAGTTCCCAGCGCAAACAGTATTCTGGTTATTTCTTTCGTAGGTTTCGAAACCCAGGAGGTTTCTACAGCCAACAAAACTACCCTCGACGTGGCTTTGAAAGATAAGTCTACGACGCTCACAGACGTAGTTGTAACCGGTTATACCTCCCAGGCTAAAAAGGATATCACCGGCTCAGTATCTGTTGTGAAGGCAGAAGATCTGAAATCGATTCCTGCTGCCAACGCAGAACAGCAGTTGCAGGGACGTGCTGCCGGGGTAACAGTAATTTCTAATAACAGACCAGGTGATGGTGCTTCCATCCGGGTTCGCGGTTTCTCTTCCTTTACCAGCAACGAACCTCTGGTGGTTATCGATGGAGTATATGGTTCCCTGACAGATCTCAACCCGAACGATATCGAGTCTATGCAGGTGTTGAAAGACGCTTCTGCTGCCGCAATCTACGGTACACGCGCTTCCGGTGGAGTATTGATCGTAACTACCAAAAAAGGTAAGCAGGGTGCTGCTAAAGTAAGTTTCAATATGTATTATGGTACTGCTACTCCGGGTAAAGGATTCACCAACCTGCTCAATCCGCAGGAAATGGCTGATCTTACCTGGCTGGCAAAGAAAAATATTGGTGCTGCCCTGACTTCAGATCAGTACGGCAGCGGCGCTACTCCCCGTTTGCCGGATTATATCCTGGCCGGTACCAAGAGTGGTGTAATGAATGGCGACCCCGCTGCTGATCCCTCCAAGTACAACCTGAACCTCGACGACGTTCCAGGATCTTACCTGATCGTAAGAGCCAATAAAGCCGGAACAAACTGGTTCAAGGAAATTACGCAGAACGCCCCTGTTAAAAACTATAACATCAACGTATCAGGTGGTGGAGACAGAAGCCGTTACCTCTTTGGTTTCGATATGCTCGATCAGCAGGGTATTGTTATCTACAACTTCTTCAAGAGATACAGTGCAAGGGTTAACAATGAATTTACGATCAAGAAAAACATTCGTATCGGTGAGAACCTCCAGATTTCCGCCACACAAAGCAATGGTGCTGGTCTGAATGATGAAGGAACGGAGATCGCGAATACTTATCGTGAACAGCCTATCATCCCTGTATTTAACATCAATGGCGATTTCGCCGGTTCAAGAGGTGCTAACCTGGGTAACGGTAGCAACCCTTACGCTACACGTGTAAGAGGTAAGGATAACCGCAACCTCGGCTACAGTGTTATTGGTAACATGTATGCGGAAGTTGACTTCCTGAAACATTTCACCGCACGCTCCAGCTTCGGCGGAACTTTCAGCAACAACAACTATTTCAACTATACTTACAAAACATACGAGAACGCGGAAAACAACTCCGGTTCTGCTTATACAGAAGGTGCTAACTATTTCAGAACATGGATCTGGACCAACCAGCTGACCTATAAAAATATCTTCGGTGATCATAACATTACCGGCGTGGTAGGTTCAGAAGCCATCGAAGAATGGGGTCGTTATTTCCAGGGAACAGCCCTGAACCTGTTCGTTGATGCAACAGATTTCAGATCTCTTACCGGTGGAACCCGTTCAGAAGGTAACCCATATACTCCGGGAGCGCTCTTCTCTCTCTTCGGTAAAGTTGATTACATCTATAAAGACAAATGGCTTGCCAGCGCAACTGTAAGACGCGATGGTTCTTCTCGTTTCGGTAGCAACAAACGCTATGGTGTATTCCCTGCCTTTTCATTGGGCTGGCGTATATCTGAAGAAGACTGGATGAAGAACCTGAAATGGATCACCGACCTGAAACTGAGAGCAAGCTGGGGTCAGATGGGTAACCCCAAAATCGATCCGGCTAACCAGTATACACAGTTCAGAGGTGGTATCGGTAGTTCCAACTACGATATCAATGGTACACAAAATGGTACCGTACCCGGCTTCCAGTTGTCTTTCCTCGGTAACCCCGATGGTCGCTGGGAAGTGTTGACTACTACCAACGTCGGTTTCGATGCGGTACTGTTCAATGGTAAAACAGAAGTTGTGCTGGATCTTTATCAGAAGAAAACAGACGATCTGCTCTATCAGAACAGAACAGTGGCTACTGCCGGTGCAGGTCCATACGTAAACCCCGCCTTCTCAAACGTAGCATCCATGAAGAACATCGGATTGGATCTGATGATCAGCCAGCGCGCTCAGATTGGTGGAGCGAATGGTGTGAGCCTCAACGGAACGTTGACTTTCACTACTTATAAAAACACCATCACCTCTATTGCCGATGGTATCACCTATTTCGACAGAGATGGTGGTGAAGGTGGTCGTATCGGTGGCGTTTTCTTCAGAAACGCTGTTGATCACTCCATATCTTCTTTCTACGGATACAAGGTAGTAGGATTGTTCCAGGATGCAGCAGATGTTGCCAAATCTCCCACACAGGATGCAGCGGCCCCTGGTCGTTTCAAATACCTGGATGCTGATGGCAATGGTAAGATCACTCCGGATGATCGCGTATTCCTGGGAACACCACACCCCGATTTCACTTATGGTGTCAACCTCAGCGCTTCTTATAAAAACTTTGACCTCGCCGCCTTCTTCTACGGAGTATCCGGCAAGCAAACAATCAATTATGTAAAATGGTGGACTGATTTCGTTCCTTCCTTCCAGGGTGCGAAGAGCAAAGACGCTCTTTACAATAGCTGGACCACTACCAACAAAAATGCGAAAGTGCCCATTCAGGAAGAAAGCGGAAACTTCAGCACCAACGGTACACCTAACTCATACTATATCGAGAACGCTTCATTCCTTCGTTTGAAGAACCTCCAGATCGGTTACACACTGCCCACTTCACTGATGAGCAGAGTGAAAATCGACAGACTGAGACTGTATGTTCAGGCAACCAACCTCTTCACTATTACGAAGTACTCCGGATTGGATCCTGAAGTGACAGGTGATGACAGAAACTTTGGATTGGATGCGGGTTCTTACCCAACTGTGAAGCAGTTTTACTTTGGTGTGAACCTTAATTTCTAATGATTGTTAAATGAATTCTTATAAAAATACAAGTATGAAAAGATTCCTATATTCCCTCCTTTGCCTGTCGCTAGTGGGTGTCATCACTTACTCGTGCAGCAAGAGCTTCCTGGATCGCACGCCGAAGGGAGCCCTGGACGAAAACACATTAGCTAACAAAAAAGGCGTTGAAGCCCTCCTCATTGGAGCCTACTCCGTTCTCGATGGATTCATCGATGGCGGCGGTATCTTCCTCGGTGGATGGCAAAGTGCCGGTTCTAACTGGGTATATGGTGGTATCTGCGGTGGCGACGCCCACAAAGGAACAGATGGTGGTGACCAGCCGGATATCAACCCGATCGAACGTTTTGAGCATGTACCCACCAACGATTACTTCAACGTGAAGTGGGGGGTGGTTTATGAAGGTGTTGCCCGTTGCAATAGCGTACTGAAAGTAATGGCGAAAGCAACGGACATCAGCGCGGCTGATGTAACCCGTATCACAGCAGAAGCCCGTTTCCTCAGAGGTCATTATCATTTCGAGGCAAAGAAAATGTTCAAGAATGTTCCCTATCTTGATGAAACGGTAACAGATCCTAAAGTTCCCAACGATAAGGACATCTGGACCAATATCGAGGCCGACCTGAAATATGCATACGATAACCTCAGCGAAGTAATGAACGCAAAAGGTCGTGTAAACAAATGGGCTGCTGCAGCATTGTATGCAAAAGCATTGCTCTACCAGGGAAAATATGCAGAAGCTAAAACAGTGTTCGACCAGGTGTATACCAATGGCAAAACAGCTACCGGTATCAAATACAAACTGCTCGATAAGTTCCATGATTGCTTCGACGCTGAAACAGAAAACAGCTCTGAATCAGTTTTCGCAGTTCAGTATTCAGTGGGTGATGGCGCTCCTGATGCCGCTAACGGTGGATGGGGTGAAGTGTTGAACTTCCCTTACAACTCCGGTCCCGGTGGTTGCTGCGGGTTCTATCAGCCTTCACAGGATCTGGTTAACTCATTCCAGGTGGATGCAGTTACCGGTCTTCCTCTGCTCGATACTTATAACAATACCGAAGTAAAGAACGATAACGGTTTGAGCTCAGCTGATCCTTTCACACCAACAACGGCTCCACTGGACGCTCGTCTCGACTGGACAGTTGGCCGTCGTGGTATTCCTTACCTCGATCATGGCAAGCACCCTGGTGCTGACTGGGTTCGTCTGCAGTCTTATGGTGGCCCTTACTCTCCAATGAAGAACGTGTTCACCAAAGCTGAAAAAGACAAGCTGAACGATAAATCATTCTGGACAAGTGGTGTTACTGCAACTAACTATACACTCATCCGTTTTGCCGATGTGATCCTCATGCTGGCAGAATGCGAAGTGGAAGCAGGAAGTCTGGAGAAAGCCCGCCAGTATGTAAATGAAGTAAGAGCACGTGCTGCTAACCCTGCCGGTTTTGTAAAAGATGGCGGTGTAGATGCTGCTACTTACAAGGTTGGTTTATATACCACACCTTGGGTTGACAAAGCGCTCGCCCGCAAAGCGGTTCACTTCGAAAGAAGAATTGAACTTGCCATGGAAGGTCATCGTTTCTTCGACCTGGTAAGATGGGGTGAAGCTAAAGCTACACTCGATGCTTATTTCAAATATGAAAGCGGTACAACCACACCGATTAACAACTTCAGACCCTATTTCAAAACACCATCCGTTCCGGTGTTCCAGGCTGGAAAAAATGAATATTTCCCTATTCCGCAAACGCAGATCGACCTGTCTTCAGGTACGCTGAAACAAAACCCGGGATACTAATAGTCATTGAAAGTATCAATTATAAAAAGGGCTGCCTCATCAAAGAAGGCAGCCCTTTTTTCATTGGGAAACTAATTCGCTTAGCAGTCATTGTTTATTAGCGTAGCTGAATAAATTAGCTGCGGAACTGCCGCCAATTTATGCTTATATTGCTACTCTGTTAATCTCTTTCAATTATGTTCAAAAGGCTCCTGACGATTTCCTCCATCGCATGCCTGGCAATCGCCTGTCAGAATAAAAAAACATTATTCAAACAACTCCCTTCTTCCCAAACCCATATTGATTTTCAAAATACCATCATTGAATCTGATTCGATCAATGTAATGGATTTTGAGAATGTTTACAATGGCGGGGGTGTCGGGTTCGGTGATTTTAATAATGACGGACTGCAGGATATTTATCTCACGGGAAATATGGTTTCCAATAAACTCTATCTCAATAAAGGGAAAATGACGTTTGAAGATATCACCACCGAAGCACAGGTTGGAGGCATGGGAAGATGGTGCCGGGGAGTGTCTGTGGTAGACATTAATAACGATGGATGGATGGACATATATCTGTCTGCTTCCGTTAAGAAAAATCCTGCTGAAAGAGAAAATCTCTTATATGTAAACCAGGGCCTTGATAAAAATCAGAAACCTGTATTCAAAGAAATGGCAGCTGAATATGGACTGAATGATACCACCCATTCAACCATGGCTTCATTCTTTGATTACGACAACGATGGCGACCTGGATGTGTTTATTTGCGTCAATCACATCATCCAGGGCGATTTTCCCAATCGCTTCAGGCCCAGAAATGTGAAGGGAGAACACCCCAGTACCGGACGGCTTTATCAGAATAACTGGAGTGATTCGCTCAGGCATCCTGTATTTTCAAATGTTTCCGCAAAGGCCGGTATTACCATCGAAGGGTACAGTCATAACGTAATGATAACCGATATCAACAGAGACGGATGGAAGGATATCTATGTGACCAATGATTATCTCTCTCAAAACGTTCTTTACATTAACAACCAGGACGGCACCTTCACCGATCGGGTAACCGAATACTTCAAACATACCTCGGCCAATGCCATGGGCAGTGATATCATTGATATCAATAATGATGGCCTTTCTGATGTAATTGAACTGGATATGAATCCGGAGGATAACTACCGGAAGAAAATGATGCTCAATGCGAACAGCTATCAGACCTATCAAAACAGCGATCAACTGGGATATCAATACCAGTATGTGAGAAATACCCTTCAATTAAACAGGGGCAATCGCGTGACGGAAAATGACAGCATCGGAGCGCCGGTGTTCAGCGATATTTCTTATTTCGCGGGAGTGGCAGAAACAGACTGGAGCTGGACGCCGATGGTGGCAGATTTTGACAACGATGGCCAGAGGGATATGATCATCACCAACGGATTTCCCAAGGATGTAACGGACCATGACTTTGTCGCTTACCGTAAAGAGGCATTCGCAGTAGCCTCTTCCAAACAACTGCTCGACCAGATACCGGAAGTAAGAATTCATAATTATGGATTTCACAACAACGGAGATCTGACTTTCTCGGACCGCACCCAGGATTGGGGCCTGACTGCAAAGACATTTTCGAATGGTGCAGCCTATGCCGATCTTGATAACGACGGCGACCTTGATTTTGTAGTGAACAACATCAATGATGAAGCGCTGGTGTATGAAAACACCCTGTCGAATGAAAACAAAGCGCATAACTATGTTCGCTTCTCATTGAAAGGAGATGCAAAAAATATTCATGGAATCGGCGCATGGATTAACATCTATTACCAGGGGAAAATGGCTGCCTACGAGCAGATCCCTTACAGAGGATACCTGTCAACGATGCAACTGGATCCGCAGTTCGGGGTGGACTCGGCGAGTCAGTTGGATTCAGTAGTCGTATGGTGGCCTGGCAACCTCCGGCAGGTGCTGAAGGAGGTTCCGGTCAATCAGCAGGTCGTGCTTGACATCAGCAAGGCGATTACAGCCAATACAAAATCAGACACGATCGCCGTGCAGGCGCTTTTCCGGGAAATCACCCGTGCTTCCGGTTTACAGTTCAGCTATGAGGAAAGAGATTTCGTTGATTTCAATATTCAGAAATTGTTGCCACATAAATATTCGGAAGCCGGCCCAGCCCTCGCAGTAGCGGATCTCGATGGCAACCAACTGGATGATATTCTTATCAGCGGGTCTTATGGACACAGTGCCATGATGTTCCTTCAACAGCCTCACCATCGTTTCGTAAAAAAAGAACTGATTGCCCAGGCTACTGATTTTACCAAACCCTGGGAAGATGCAGGCATCGTGCTGTTTGATGCAGACAACGATCAGGATATAGATATCTATATCAGTAGCGGAGGATACGAAAACCCGGCGAATGGTCCTTCTTATGGTGATAAACTGTATGTCAATGACGGTAAAGCAAATTTTTCAATAGATACCAGCGCCATACCATCCAATTATACCAGCAAATCGAGTGTGAGAGCGGCCGATTTTGATCAGGATGGCGATCTGGACCTGTTAATAGCCGGAAGGGTAGAACCCTGGATGTATCCCAAACCCGTGAGCAGCTTTATTTACAGAAATGATTCGCAGAATGGCAAGCCACATTTTACAGATGTGACTGCTACGGTGGCGCCGGCGCTCAAGGATGTGGGTTTGATCTCAGATGCGATCTGGACAGACTTTGACAACGATGGCTGGCTGGATATCATACTTGCCGGCGAATGGATGCCGGTCACTTTCCTGAAGAATAACAAAGGAACATTTACCAATGTCACCGGATCTACCGGCCTGGATAAGATGCTTGGCTGGTGGAGGAGCATCCTGCCGGGTGATTTTGACAACGATGGCGATATAGATTATGTCGTAGGAAACGCAGGAAGGAATTCCTTCTATAAAGCAAGTGAGCAATACCCGGTTCGGGTTTATGCAAAAGATTTTGATAAGAATGGAAGTTACGACGCAGTGCCAACATTGTATCTGCCCTCCACACTCGATAACCAGGCCAGGGTGGAATATCCGGCTCAAACGCGTGACGATATTGTTAAGCAAATGATCGGGTTCAGGGCGAAGTTTCAGAATTACAAAACTTTTGCGTCTGCACCTTTTGAAAAGATGTTTTCACCGGAAGAATTGAAAGGCGCCCGGATCGTGATGGCCAACAACTTCTCGCATGTATTGATAAAGAATAATGGAAACGGTCGCTTTGAATCCATCAATCTTCCGATAGATGCGCAATTCTCCTGCCTGAATGGTATGGTAGCGGAAGATGTGGATGGAGATGGAAAGCTCGACCTGGCGGCTGTAGGCAATGACTATGGTACAGAAGTGTCGGTAGGCCGGTATGATGCCTGCAATGGGTTATTGATGAAAGGAGACGGCAAGGGCGGCTTTGTTTCTCTATCCATGATGCAGTCGGGTGTGTTTATTCCCGGCAACGCGCATTCGATGGTTAGCCTGGCCGGATCGGATGGACAGTGGCTGATCGCAGCAGGACAAAATCGCGGACCATTGAAATTGTTTGAATGCAAACAACCGGCGAAGATGATTAAAATCAGTCCGCTGGATGTATCTGCAATAATTACCTTCACGAACGGAGAAAAACAGAAGCGGGAACTAAATTATGGAGCATCTTATTTGTCTCAGTCCTCCAGAATGATTGTGGTTCCCCCATCAGCTTCTGCCATCGAAGTAACAGACCATAAGGGCGTAAAAAGAAAAATATCATTCTAACTGTCATATGAAGAATTTTATCTTAAAAATGACGCTTGCCTGGGCGTTGTTATCAGGGATCAGTTCCTGCCAGGAGAAAAAGCAAGTTGCCATCGATGAAGCGGAACTCCTGCACCAGAACCAGGATATGCTCACGCAGATTATCATTTATGATATCTTCACCCCACCTGTGGCCAGCCGGATTTACGTATACAGTTCACTGGCTTCGTATGAGGCTATCCGTCATAGTCAGCCGGGTAATCCATCGATTACCTCCTTTTTGAATGGCTTCAAACCAATGCCGGAACCCGAAGCTGGTAAATCGTATAATTACACCCTGGCGGCCTCCAAAGCTTTCTTTACCGTAACCAGGAAGGTGAAAGTGTTTTCAGTTGATTCGCTCACGAATTATGAAAATTCCGTGTACGACCGGTTCAGGAATGCGCTCGATGAAGAAACCTATAAGCGCTCTGTTGATTTCGGAGAAAAGATTGCAGTGGCGATCCTCGCCCGTGCTGCTGAGGATGGCTACGCCAAATCACGAGGCAAGCCCAAACACCTGGGAAGCAACGATCCCGGCAAATGGAGGCCAACACCTCCTGACTATATGGATGGCGTGGAATGGTGCTGGAATACCATGAAGGCGATGGCGCTTGATTCAGCTTCCCAGTTTATGCCACCCCGGCCGCCGGTATTCAGCAAAGACAGCACCAGCGACTTTTATAAAAATGCCCGGGAAGTGTATGATATCAGTAAACATCTTACGGAAGAACAGCAACTGATTGCCCGCTATTGGGACGATAATCCGTTTGTGATGGAACATTCGGGACACATGATGTTTGGAAACAAAAAAATTACACCCGGCGGGCACTGGATGGGTATTGCCGCCATTGCTGCCCGTCAAACCAAAGCTGATCCGGTCAAGATCGCAAAAACATACGCTTTAACTGCAATTGCCTTATACGATGCATTCATTGCCTGCTGGGATGAAAAGTATCGTAGCAATGTGATCAGGCCTATTACAGTGATCAACGAGTGGTGGGAACCAGGCTGGACTTCCTTCCTGCAAACACCTCCCTTTCCCGAGTATACCAGCGGCCACAGTACCATCACTGCTGCCGCTGCCACCGTGCTCGACGCAGTTTATGGCGCCAATTTCGCTTTCCAGGATACCAGCGATCTGCGTTATATCGGCCTTCAAAGGCATTTTAATTCCTTTGATGAAGCCGCTGCAGAGGCTTCCATCAGTCGTGTGTATGGGGGCATTCACTACCGTTCGGCCGTTGAAGCCGGGGCCGAGCAGGGCCGCAAAGTTGGCGGACTGATCATTAAGAAAGTGATTGACCAGTTCCCCAAAAAATAAATTATCCGTAAAAGGAGAGAGGCTGACCCATACCGGCAGCCTCTTTTTTTATTTCATTACTTTTGCGCGATGACAAAAGTGATCCTGAAAAAGAAAATCAGCCACCGGGTACTGAACGGACATCCCTGGATTTTTGCCAATGAAGTCAATCTCGTGGAAGGACCCGCAGAAGGTGCAGACATTGTAGAGGTATTCACTCACGATAAAAAGTTTTTGGGTCGGGGATATATTAATCCCAAATCCCAGATCCTGGTGCGATTGCTGACCCGTCAAAGAAATGAAGAGATCAACGATCAGTTCTTTCTGCAGAAATTGAAGGAAGCCTGGAATTATCGGCAACGTATCGGATATACCGAAAACTGCCGGCTGGTGTTTGGGGAAGCCGACTATCTCCCCCAATTGATCATCGACAAATTCAATGATTATTTCGTTATACAAACGCTCGCGCTGGGAATAGATAAATGGAAGCCTGCCATTGTCAGCGCGCTCGAACAGCTCTTTCAACCCAAAGGCATATATGAAAGAAATGATGTGCCGGTTCGTGAACTGGAGGGAATGACGCAGCAGAAAGGGTTTCTTTCCGCTCCTTTCGATACAAAAATTGTTATTAACGAGAACGGATTACGCTTTCACGTTGACATAGAGAACGGACAGAAAACAGGATACTTCCTGGATCAGCAGGATAATCGACGCGCTATTCGTCATATCGTGAAGGATGCAGAGGTGTTGGGAGCCTTCACTTATACCGGCACTTTTGAAATACATGCCGCTCACTATGGAGCAAAATCTGTGTTAGGTCTTGATATTTCTGAAAATGCGGTAAGGCAGGCAACAGAAAATGCCGCCCTGAACGGATACCAGGACATATGCCAGTTCCAGGCAGTAAACGCCTTCGATGTATTAAAGCAATGGGGAAAGGATGGACGTCAGTATGATGTCGTCATGCTGGACCCACCCTCATTTACTAAAACCCGGGAAAATATTCAGAAAGCCATTACAGGCTACAAGGAAATTAA
Organism: Chitinophagaceae bacterium; assembly: GCA_044226045.1. Classification (GTDB taxonomy): domain Bacteria; phylum Bacteroidota; class Bacteroidia; order Chitinophagales; family Chitinophagaceae; genus Endoryza. The sequence continues at coordinate 6,643 of JBGAHR010000069.1, read as the reverse complement.
TCTTCGGGGAATGAAGCTGGTGAAACCCGGTGGATTCCTGGTGACCTCCAGTTGTACCAACCTGGTGCCTCCGGATTTATTTATGCAGATCATTCAAATGGCAGCGAAAGATGCCAAAAGAAAATTACGACAGGTTTGTTTCCAGGCGCAATCAGCGGATCACCCCATCGTCACCGAATGGGATAATACACAATACCTGAAATTCCTGATTGTACAGGTTCAATAAAAGTATGGGTATTGAAGAAGAAATTATTTAGACACCTGGAATTTTCCGGAGTCTACTACTTTTCCATTCTGATCTCTTAACTGGAAAATATAAACGCCCCTGTAGAAGTCGGCAAGATTGACAACCGTTTTGGGAGTCACATTATTTGATTCATATACTTTTTTTCCAAGCAAATTGATGATCTGGAAAGAGTATACTTTATCGGAGGATTTTTGAAATTCGAAGTTGATATAAGACGTAGCGGGGTTGGGATAGAACTTTACGATTTTGGTCGCAGGCTCCTGACCGGGCGTTCTCTCCTGGCTTTTCGCTGAAAATGATGCAATTAGGATAATGGATAGCGTGTAAAAAATCTTCATCAACGATGATATTTTACTTTGATTATCCAAAATAGAGCATTTAAAACAAATTTACAACACCTTCCCCATAAAAATAGGTCACCTAGGGGTAATTTTTGTAAAAATAGACCCCATAGGACTGACCTAATCTATTGAAAATCACTAAAGATTTTGGAGAGTAGCCTCTATTGCCTGGAAATTGGGTATTTCTCCGGCATTTTCCAGCACCTCTGCATACCGCACTATTCCATCCTTGTCGATCACAAAGGCGGAGCGTTTGGATACCCCTTTCATGTCGAAACCAAACTGTTCGTACAGGCTGCCATACAGGCTGGAGACTTCTTTATTAAAGTCGCTGAGCAGGTCGAAATTGAGGTTTTGTTCCTGCCTGAACTGTTTTAAAGTAAACAGGGAATCGACACTGATGCCGAAAACTTTTGCCTGCAGGTTATTGTAAAAGCTGATGCTGTCGCGCACATTGCAAAGTTCTTTAGTGCAAACACTGGTAAAGGCCAGCGGAAAGAATAAAAGTACCACAGGGCTGCCTTTCTGATCTGCCAGGGAAATCTTTTCTTTTTCCGTATTGAATAAGGAAAACAACGGTGCTGATTGTCCAATCTCTATTGCCATGAAATGTTGAATTAAGTGGTGCAAAAATAGATGTTCAACATCTGCCGGCTGAAATTGTTCAGACTTTATTTAGAATCTTGGGCATAAAACTTTGTCGCGGCTGCTGTTTTCGCGATCGAGGAAACCGATGTAGGCCAGTGAAAGTTCAAATCCTCCTCTCGCCTGGCTGGCTGTCCGGAGTTGAGATACATTTACATCGTAACTCAGCGCCATCGAAAGATTGTTCATGTCCAGCTTTATCACCGGGATCAGGGCATCTCTCCAGCGAAGAAAAGCGCCACCATGAATAGTATAAACAGGATTATCCGGATCGCCTCCCAGTTTATACGAGTAGAGTGCGCCGCCAATTGTTTCCCGGAAAGAACCCTGGATGGATTGATCGGCCTGCAAGACAAAATAAGTATAGTCATCGATATTGAACCGCACCCCTGCTGAGAAAACATATTTTGGGTTCAGTTCGATATCGGGGTTTCTGTAGAAAGAATTTTTGGGCCGGTTCAAATGATGATAAGCAGCTCCGATGAAGAGGCTGTTGGACAGGTTTTCTCCAAATGTGGTGTTGAAACTCATTCCCACGCTTCCATCCCAGGTGGTGAAATTGGGGGAGGTCAGTAGTTCGCCTGTTGGAAGCGTTGGATCAAAACCACCGCCGCCGTATTGGTTGTCGGTGGTCATTTTGGAAACATCTATGCTCTTTCGGATCATGCCGCCCATGAATCCCAACGACAGGTACATGGTTCTTTCGTCGCTCAGCGATTTGTGATAATTCAGCGCCGGAAGCAAATGAGTGGAAGTGAGCCCAACGGTACCCGCCTTGTCAAACAACACCTGGAATCCGGTAGTCATAAAGTCGTTCCCTTTTCCAATGGGCATTTTGTATTCAGCATTGAAAGAACCGGTTCGATATGCATTGGTGAAACTGTTCCATTGATCGCGATACACACCCTGCACTCGATAATCACCTGTAAAGATCCCTGCCAGTGAAGGGTTGCGCAGTAATGGCGCTTCGAAAAACTGGGAAAAATGAATATCCTGACTTCTGACGGGTTGAAGAAAGGTCAGGCAGCCCAGCAGGCAGCATAATATGGCAATACCCGGTTTTGGTTTCATGTCAGCGCTGTTTGATAAGGTATAACCATTCATAAAGTTACCTTATTAAAGTTACATTTCCTTTCACAGGGATGATCACCGAGTTGTCGCAAACAAACTCAACGATGTAAACATAGGTATCCATGTTTCCTGGCTTGCCTTTCAGGGTTCCATCCCATCCCAGGGAGGCATCATTTGCCAGGAAATTCTTTCTTTCAAAAACCATTTCGCCCCATCTGTTGAATATCCGCATGGATTGCACCCGGGTTAATCCGGTTCCGCGCGGATAGAACCGATCATTCACACCATCATTGTTCGGAGAGAATGTATTGGGAACGAAATAATTTTTTTCATTGCAGACCACTGTTACCGTTACTTCATTGGAGCCGGTACATCCGTATATGTCCTCCACTTCAATTTTGTATTTGGTGGTGGATTTCGGATTGGCAACCGGAACCGGGCAGTCGGTACAACTTAACTGCGTTGGTGGTGTCCAGGTATAGCTAGAAATATTCGAACTATATGAAACAGGTAATGAAATACTCGTGCCAACCGGAATCACGGGATTGGAACTAACCGTTACCACTGGATTGGGTGGAACAAAAACCGGATGTGTTATGGTACCCTGGCAACCTAGTTTATTGGTGGCTGTGAGTTGCTGCGTAAACCTGCCGGAAGTTCCATAGCTGGTGGTAACATTCTGTGTGCTCGCGGTATTTCCATTTCCCAGTGTCCACGCCCAGGTGATAGCAGTATCCGGAGTGGCAAGTACGCCCTGTAACGGAAGAAGCTCGTTAATACAAACAATGGTATCACCAACGATGGATGGAACCGGGGTGCCATAGACCCTGACGGTATCTGTCAATGTCTTGCTGCAACCGGCCTGGGTGGTTACGGTGAGCGATGGATAATAGGTACCCGCGCCTGCATAGCGGTGAGATGGGTCAGTTACGCCGGAGGTGTTGCCATCTCCAAAATCCCACAGTGTATTTACTATCGGATCATTACCGATGGTATAATTCGCGAACAAGACGGTGCCGGTATCACAGAATGCTTTTTTATCAAGGCCGAACAAGGGCTCTGCACCCAGGATACGGATAATGTTTGAACCCGATAATCCAACAGCACATTTGAAACTGTCTGTTATAACGATCGTAGGTGTATAATAGCCAAAAGTTTTGTAGAGGTGTTGGAATACCTTCGATTGTGAGGTGTCCGAGAATCCATCGCCAGCCTGGAAGGTGAATTTAGTGGAAGGGGGAACTGTAATGGTGAAATCAACCAATAGTGAGTTACACGCATTCAGAGGCGTATAATTGATCGACGCCGCTGCTCCGGGATTATATACATTCACTGTTGCGCTGGCACTGTCTACACAACCGCCGTATCCGGTCAGATAAAGCTTCGGTGTAAAGTTGCCATAGGTATTATAGAAATGATTTGGATTGGGTAAAGTGGAAGTGGAGCCATCACCAAAATCCCAGTAAAATGATTCATAGTCCTGACCGAGAAAAGTGAATTTGGTTTCGAGGGGAGGACAAATTGTTGAAGTGTCTTTTATGGCAAAAGCAGGCTTTGGTTTTCTAACGGCGATATAATTCACTTTAACAGCTGAATCGGAGCAGCCGATCGAGTCGGTTACCACCAACCTGACTGTATATGTGCTGTCGTTACCGGTGTACTGATGAACAGGATTCTGCTGGGTAGAAGAGTTTCCATCTCCAAACGTCCACAGGTATGTTAACCTGTAACCGCTCGAAGAGTCGATAAAAGATAAATTGGTATTCTGGCAAATTTTCTGCAACTGGCTGCTGAACCTGGCAACCGGTTGAGTAACGAATATTTTCACTGGTTGTGTAAATACATCGGAACATCCGTTTTGATCCACAACTTTCAAAGTAACCGAAAATAAACCGGTGTCTGTATAGGTGTGATTGAATGGCGGCGCGGTGAAAGTTTGTGTTTTCCCATCGCCAAAATCCCAGATCCAGTTCACGATTCCCGAACCGGAGGTAGTAGACAGATCGTTAAAGCTAACGGTTGAATTCTTACAAAGATTGGAATTTGTCAAGGAGAAATTTGCGATCGGCCCGGACACGGTAACGATTCCATTGTAGGTTCTGGTATCCTGGCAACCATTGACATCAGTAATACGAAGTGTGATATTATGCGGTCCGGTCGCTGCAAAGGACGTAGTAACCGGGTTTCCCAGGTTTTGGAAAGGCCCGCCATCGAAAGACCATTCGTAGGTGCTGATATTGGCAGGAGAACTGTTCCTGGCTGTTAAAATGAAAAGTTCATTGCGGCAAACATTGCTTTTGTTGGTAACAAAATCAGCGAAGTCGTTGTTGATATCGATTGTTTTGCTCAATGTATGACTACAGGAGCCATTGGTAACAGTGAGCTTAACTGTATAAGTCCCGATTCCCGGATAGGTGAAACTGGGATTCGGTAAAATTGATGTAGAGGCAGCTGCATCACCGAATTCCCATAAGTAGGAAACCGCTCCATAACCCGGATCAGTTACTGCTGTACTCACAAAAGAAACCTGCCGTTTATTAACACAAGAGACCGAGAAATTGAATTTGGAGATCGGAGGTTTTACATGAATATACTGGTTCTTGGTAACGGAAGCAGGGCATCCATTACTGATACCTGTAAGCGTTACACTGAAATAGCCTGTGTCTGAATAGGAGTGAAAAGGGTTCGTCAATGACGAATTGCTTCCGTCTCCGAACTGCCAGAAATATCCATCTACCGTCATCGATGGATCGGGCGTGAAGGTTACCGGCGAAAAGGCGCATACATCTGTAAGGTTGGCGGTGAAGTCAACAAATGACGGGGTGCCAACTCGAATTCCCTGGTAATATACCACTGAATCTGTACATCCACCGGTTGTGGTGATAACGAGTTTTATTGTGTAACTGCCTACAGCCAGGTAAGTATGCGAAGGGGAGCTTGCGGTAGAAGTGAACCCGTCTCCGAAATCCCAGAAATAAGAGGCTATTCCATCAATGGCATTGACAGCGGCCACGGGACTGAAAGTGAATGGCACACATCCACCTGATGGAGCGTTGGAAATAGCTACGGTGGGGGGGATGATCCGTACGAAACTGGATTTGGTGATCGTATTGGTACATCCGCGCGCATCCGTAATAGTTAGACGGACATTGAACTGTCCGGTGCTGGTATATATATGCGACGGATTTTGAAGGTTGGAAGTATTGCCATCCCCGAAATCCCATTGCCAGCTAACGGCCGTTGGAGTGAGCGCCTGGAAATTGACGGAAAGCGGCGCCTTGCAACCAATCACCTGAGGTGCTGTAAAATCAACGGTAGGCGGCGGACTTACCACAATATTTTTCGAGAAACTGTCTGTACAATTTGAATAGGTGTTGATCAAACGAACAAGGTAGGTTCCTGGTGAGGAATAAGAACTGGTATCACTCAGCTTTGCAGACTGCCGGCCATTTCCAAAATCCCAGATATTTGAAACCGGCACCGGTGTGGATGTATTTTGAAAGTTGACGGTGCTGTTAAGGCAAACAGTATCGGGAGCGGTGAAGCTTGCTGTATTTGAAACTACGGTAACGGGCTTTTGAACCGTCGCCGAACATCCATATTCACTGGTGGCTGTTAATTGTACCGTGTAGTTGCCTGCGGAGGCAAAGGAATTTGTCGGGTTTTGTAGGGTGGAAGTGTTGCCATCGCCAAAGTTCCAAGCATAGGTGATGTTTCCCGGTCCGCTGGTCAGATCATTGAAGTTAACCAGGAACGGAGCACGGCAGGTAATCGGTTCCTGGAAGCTGAAATCGGCGGTTACACCGGAAACAACCCGGATGAAATTTCCATAAGCCGCAGTAGAGGTACATCCGGTGCTGGAAGTAACCTTGAGTCTTACACTGTAAAAGCCAATGGCGCTATAGGTCTTTTGTGGGTTTTGTAATGTAGAGGTAGTCCCGTCACCAAAATCCCATTCCCATGCTATAATCGTCCCGGCATTCGGAATGGAAGCGTCCGTGAACTGAACAGTAGCAGGAACGCAGGCTAGTCGTTTGTCAACCGTAACACTTGCCGTCGGGGAAGGATTCACCACGATAAAATCAGTCTTCGTTACCGAACTGATGCCGTTGACATTTCTAACCACTAACGTAATAGTGTAGTTGCCGGGCGTAGAATAAGTAGCCACCGGGTTTTGCAGCGTGGACAATTGCCCATTTCCCAGATCCCAGTTCCAGAAAACCGGATTACCCGAAGACTGATCCCGGAACTGTACGGTAACCGGAGAGCATCCGGTGGTAATATTGGCATTGAAGTCTGCCACCGGGTTTTGTGCACGGACAGATGAAACAGTGAAAAG
>JBGAHR010000068.1:0-21484 GCA_044226045.1 Chitinophagaceae bacterium | reverse complement strand
AATTAAACCTGAAATCTGCCAGCGTTCAAAATTATATGTGCTCTTTGAGTATATCCCGCTCCCTTAGCTGCTCTTTCACAGGACAGGACCTAAGATACTTTTCTCGTTTTCTCGCTTCCTTTCTTGTCAAAAAATGCTCAACGTGAAAAGCTCAAAGAGCCTATAAGCCCTGGTGGTTTTGTTCATCCCAGACTGGTGTTGTGCTAATCTTCTTTCAATATTGTCAGTAAGTCCGACATAAATATAATTTCGATGAACGCTCACAAGGCAATAAACAAAGAACATGTTGTAGGCATTTAAACTCAAAAAAAAAGACCCTCAATTTCTTGAAGGTCTTGCGTGGTGCCCGGGACTGGAATCGAACCAGCACATCCTTGCGAATGGCAGATTTTGAGTCTGCTGCGTCTACCAATTCCGCCACCCGGGCTTTCGGGGTTGCAATATTACGCTATCAGTTCAAACCCTCCAAAATACGCCGGAGGTATTTTTTCTTGTAATAATAGTCCTTCACTCGCAACAGCGCTTCTTCGGAAGTAACACCTTCCTGATAATTTTCAATAATCGCTTTAACAGGTTCATAAATGTCATTTTCGAGCTGTTCAATGGCTTTTCGGGCGCTGTCGACAGCACCCTGATCACCCTCCATTTTGGCATCCGCAACCTGCTCATTGATCTCCAGCATTTCCATCAGGAAAGCGGGGGGCAGACTGTACTTTTCCTCCTCTACCAGCAATCCTTTCAGTTGCAATACATATTTCAATGTTTCGTCCGGATCCTGAAATACCTTCCAGGCCTTATTGAGCTGGGAAGATTTTTCGAGCATTTCCATCTTCAGGCTTTCCTCCGACTGAGAGTGAAAATCGGGATGAAATTGCCTGCTAAGACTAAAAAACCGTGCTTTCAAGGCGGATACCGGGGGTTTAAGTTGTACAGGTATGTCAAAAAGTTCGAAGTAATTCATGCCATTGATTTATCTCAAGATCCAACCCTTATTTTTTCAGTAGTTTAGGTTACAAAAATAGGCTTATTGTTTACAAATAACCGTTAACAGAATGGATTCGGCTGAAAACTACACGGACAGCGAGGTTTTGGCGTGGCTGCGGTCTGACCGGCAGCCCGACCCGATTGTGCATTTCCTTTACCGGCAGCACTTCGGATCGCTTTGTAACTATATAGAGCAGAATACAGGACTCAGGGAAGACGCAGAAGATATTTTCCAGGAAGTGCTGGTAAGCTTTATAGAGCTGGTCAGACTGAACAAATTCAGGGGCGATTCATCTATAAAGACCTTTCTCTTTGCCATGAACCGTAACCTTTGGCTGAATGAACTGAAGAAAAGAAATCGCGCGCTGGCCCGAGAAAAAATATACGAGAAAGACAGGGCCCAACTTGAAAACGGCACCGACGAGTTGATAGCAGGTCGCGAAGCCAGGAACCAGGTATTGCTCGTGGTAGGGCAACTGGGAGATACCTGCCGAAAGATATTATTGGGATTCTATTACCGGGAACTGTCGATGAAAGATATCTTAAAAGAAACCGGCTATGAAAACGAACAGGTGGTCCGGAATAAAAAATATAAATGTTTGAAACAACTCGAGCAGATGATTGCCAGCGATCCTTCCCTGGCACAATCACTGAAAAACGCATTAAACTATGAGTGATAATTCTACCAATACCGAATTGTTGATCCGATTCCTGGATGGAGAGCTGTCGGAACAGGAGCAGACCTCCCTGTTGGAAACCATCAACAACAGTCCCTCTCTGAAAGAAGAGCTCGAAGCCCTCCGAACATCCCGGCAGGCGGTTCAGCATTTCGGATTAAAAGAAAATATTGCCCGGATCAGGCTTGACATGTTGCAGGAAACAAAACCAGTGGCCAAGCTGATCCCATTCTATAGGAAACCGGTCTCAGTGGCAGCAGCCATTCTGTTGATTGCCCTGGTAGCCGGGTTCTATTTCTATTTCGAAACCTCCAGCCAGGAATTCTATGCCTCCCATTTCTCTTCCTATTCCGTAGGTATCACTCGTGGCTCCGCTCCTTCTCCATTAACCAGGGCATATGAGAAAAAAGATTATACGCAGGTGAACGCCCTGTTTTCCTCAATAGCACAGCCCAACAATGAAGACTATTTTTTCTTTGGACTGAGCCTGCTCGAACAAAACAAAAGCAAAGAGGCCAGTGTATTTTTCGAAACCATCCTGGAAAAAAAATCAGCAGATTCCTCCGGCATTTATATGGAGGAAGCAGAATACTACCTGGCGCTGGCCTATATCAATCTTCACCAGCCCGAGAAAGCTTATCCCCTTTTTGAGAAAATAAGGAAAGACCGGTTTCATCATTTCCATAGTAAAGTAAGCGCTATGGATATGTGGCGGCTGAAAATTCTTGACTGGAAAAACTAAAAGGACCGGCCGGTATCAGGAAAGCAGTTCTTTTGCCTTGTTTTCAATAATACTCTTGATAGTGCCACTGAACAGAGATACCGCGAATGGCAGGTCGGCTTCGATATCAACGCTATTGTCGTTAACGGTAATTTCACCGGAAAGATCAAAACCTTTGGCGCTAAAGGCAAATAGCCCCTTGTCACCGTTCCATTCTTCCTTTACGTTTGTGATCAGGTCTTTTTGCTGCTCTTTGAGGTTGGCGATGAGTTGCTGAATACGGGAAATAGCTACTGATTTTTCCAATTGATGCGGTATGCTTGTGCTTAACCTGGACATTTCTCTTTGATTTGTGGTAACTGATATTTATACCTCCCTGTTCAGGGCTCCTGGTATAAAACGCAAAGTTAATGCCCACAGGTCAAACCAGTCCAGGAAAGAAAAAAGAGGCGCTACCACTCCACCATCGCTTTTACCAGGTTGTTGCCGGGTTTCAACAGATGGTCAAACCGATCCTTCAGCTCTTCAAACAACACCCGATGGGTAATCAGGGGAAGGGGGTTGATGCGTTGTTCTCGAATAGCCCGCATGACCCAGTCAAAATCGGCCCTCGTGGCATTGCGGCTGCTCATCAGGGTGGTTTCCCGTTTATGAAAATCAGGATGAGAAAATGAGAAAGCGTTCTTCTGTAATCCGACCAACACGAACCGCCCTCCATGAGACAAATATTCAATCCCCGAATGGATGGCCTTTAAATTTCCCGTTGCATCGACGACCACGGTACAACCTTCATTATTCGTCAGTTGTTTGATACGATCAACAGGATCGGTTTCCGAAGCATTTATCAAATCCGCTATTCCCAGGCGCTTGCGACAGAAGTCCAGTCGAAATCCATCCATATCCATTACCAATACCCGGGCGCCGGTCAGAGAAGCAAACTGGATAATGCCCATGCCGATCGGTCCGGCACCCATTACCAATACGGTATCCAGCTGCTGAACCTCCGCTCTTCTGACGGCGTGAGCTCCAATGGCCAGGGGTTCAACGAGCGCCAGCTGATCTGTATCCAATCCGTTTGCAGGAAGAATATATTCCGCAGGCAGAACCACTCTTTGTCTCATACCCCCATCCGTATGCACCCCGTAAACTTTAAGGTTCGCACAGCAATTGGTGAGGCCTCTTCTACAGGCGATGCAATGTCCGCAATGGAAATAAGGAATGATCGTGACCTCCTCTCCTTTTGAAAATTCCGCGCTGGCCGATTCGATCACTTTAGCAGCGAGTTCATGCCCGAGAATTCTTGGGTAAGTGAAATAAGGTTGTGTTCCTTCGTAAGCATGAATATCGGTTCCGCAAATACCGGTCCTTGTAATTTCCAGTAAGACTTCATTTGATTGCATAACCGGCTCGGGACAGTTGATGTATTCCAGTCTGTTGGGTTCTCTGCAGATCAGTCCTTTCATAAGAATAAATTAGCTGATTGCGTTTTCCGGTTGTTGTTCCGGTTTCCCGGGCTTGTACCCTCTCAGCGCAAAATATAATACTACCAAAAATCCAATCAAGGGAATTACATAAGCATTCTGAATATTGTACCGATCGGCGATATACGCAAATACAGGTGGCAAAGCGGCTCCACCGGCGATGGCCATAATAATCAAGCTGCTTCCATATTTTGTATCCTCTCCGAGATCTTTAATTCCCAGCGAAAAAATTGTAGGGAACATGATAGACATAAAGAAGGCGATGGCAATCACTATATAAAGCGCTGTTGTACCTGAAGTCAGGATTGCAGCCGTGCAAAGCAGGCAGTTTATCACGGCATACAAAGCCAGTAACCGCTGCGGAGCGATGTATTTCATGAAGAATGTACCGGCAAACCGTCCGATCATAAAGGCCATCCCGCAACCCAATCCAAGGAATTTGCTGGCCTCATCTTCTGACACCCTGGCTACCTGTGTAGCAAAAATGATGAAGAAGCTGAATACACAAACCTGTGCGCCCACATAAAAAAACTGTGCAATCACACCCCAGACAAGATGCTTATGACGAAGTGCAGAGCCGATCCCTCTTCCGCTTCTCGCATCTTTTACATCGGGCATTTTGGTAAGGTAGAATGCAAGGGCAACCAGGAGGATGACTATAGCTAAAACAAGATAGGGTGTTTTTACACTATGTGCTTCCGAGGCCAGGGCAACTTTGCGAGCTTCTTCTGTCATCGAATTCAACTGTTCATCAGAAAAGTTCCTTACACCCAGTATAATCCTCGAACCTATAATTGGTGCCAGTGTTGCGGCGAGTCCATTGAATGATTGCGAAAAATTCAAACGCTGGGTGGCAGTCGCGGGATCTCCCAATATCGACGCATAAGGATTAGCAGCGGTTTCCAGCATTGCCAGCCCACAGGCAATGATAAAAAGACCGGCAAGAAAAATAGCGTACAACCCGGTATTGGCTGCGGGAAGGAAAAGCAGGCAACCACTGGCAAACAACAACAAGCCCATGATGATACCGGCTTTGTATCCAAAGCGCTTCATGATGATACCAGCAGGGATGGCCATGGCAAAATACCCGATATATACAGCCGAATCGACCAGGGAAGATTGCAAAATGGAAAGGGTAAAAGATTTACGCAGATGTGGAATCAGGATGGGGTTCAGGTTATTGGCAAAGCCCCAGAAAAAGAAAAGGGAAGTAACTAAAATAAAAGCAAGCCGGTACTGGCGGTTCGTTAGAGATGGCATTCGTTGTTGTTTTGGTTTTGCATGAACGCCTGAAGCCATTTCATGCAAAGGGTTCGACCATCAAGATAAATCTTTTTGGTTAAGGATGTAGTAATTTTGAAAGATGGATTATTTCAGGAAGCTGCAGGAATTATTAAAGACCGAAAGAAAGGAAGATGAAAGAGCCTGGAAAGAGCTGACACAGAAAATGTCTGTCCAGGATCGCCGGGCCAATGGAATCTGCTGGTATCCTATTGCCATCAGGGGAACGGAAATGAGCCGCGGCGATTATCTCACCGTTGAAGTGGAAAGAACCACGCACCAGGATATTCAGCATCTGTTCCGGTTTGGCGTATCGGCGCAACTCTTTTCCAACCATAGTCCCCTTCAGGATCATATACAGGGTACGATCAATCATGTGAGTGCAGACCGTATAAAAATCACCATCCACTCAGATGAATTACCTGAATGGTCGCGTGATGGCAAGCTTGGTATTGAATTGTTGTTCGACGACAACAGTTACGATGAAATGGAATTTGCCCTCAAGAGAGCGACTGAACTGGCGGAAAAAAAAGAGCATCGGTTGATCCGGGTTTTAACCGGTCTCGAAAGCCCGGCATTTTCGACAACCACTTTTAATTTTCAGCATCCTTCTTTAAACGAGGGCCAATGTCAGGCTGTAGCCTCCATCCTGTCCGCAAAAGAACTGGCCATCGTCCATGGCCCGCCGGGAACAGGGAAAACAACCACGCTGGTGCAGGCGATCAAATCATTACTGAAAAATGAAAGCGGACAGATACTCGTTGCGGCTCCCAGCAATGCAGCAGTAGACCTGCTTAGTGAAAAACTGGCAGAGGAGGGATTGTCTGTTGTACGGGTCGGCAACCCGGCCAGGGTATCAGAGAGCCTGATGAATCTTACCCTCGATCAGAAAATGGCTGCACATCCGTTGACAAAAGAGATCAAAAAATTAAAACGCCAGGCTTCGGAATACCGGGATATGGCCCATAAATACAAACGACACTTTGGAAAAGCGGAAAGAGATCAACGAAAAGCGCTGTTTGATGAAGCCAGGAATATTATGAAGGAAGTTGAAAATTCGGAACAGTTCATTGTAAAAGATGTGCTGGAAAAAGCGCAGGTGGTGACCAGCACCCTGGTCGGCGCCAATCATTTCACCATCCGGCAGATGAGTTTTCACACCACCATCATTGATGAAGCAGGACAGGCCCTTGAACCTGCCTGCTGGATACCGATTGTAAAATCGCAGAAACTGGTATTGGCCGGGGATCATTGCCAGCTTCCACCTACAGTCAAATCAGAAGAAGCCGCAAAGGCCGGGCTTTCCACCACGCTGCTGGAAAAACTGGTAGCACTCTATCCTCAGGCTGTCACCCTGTTGCAGGAACAGTACCGCATGAACGAATCCATCATGGGTTTTTCATCAAGGGAGTTTTATGAAAACAAATTAAAAGCTCACAAATCGGTAGCGCAAAGAATCCTGTTCCCCGATGACGAACCTGTACAATTTATTGACACCGCAGGATGCGGATTCGAGGAAAAAACCGAAGGCACCAGCACCTTCAACCCGGAAGAAGGCGCTTTTTTGTTTCAACATTTGACAAAATTGATCGAACAGTTGGACACGGTGGGAAATAGTGAGGCTTTTCCGAGCATTGGGATCATTTCACCTTATAAAAAACAGGTCGATTGGTTAAAAGACCACAGTCAGCATCAACCCTGGTTTTCCCGCTTGTCAGGCCGCATCAGCATAAACACCATCGATAGCTTCCAGGGGCAGGAACGGGATATCATGTACATCAGTCTGACCCGAAGCAATAGCGACAGCAGAATTGGTTTTCTCTCGGAAATTCGACGGATGAATGTAGCGATGACCCGTGCCAGGAAAAAGCTGGTGGTGATCGGTGACGGCGCCACGCTGGGACAATCGGATTTTTATGCCGATTTCATCAGCTATGCCGAGTCCAATAATGGATACCATAGCGCCTGGGAATTTATGGACACCTGATTGACTACAAAAACAACTACTATGGAATACAGAACTTTGGGAAACTCAGACCTTCAATTATCTGTTATTTGTTTCGGCGCATGGGCTGCCGGCGGATGGATGTGGGGAGGAAACGATCGGCAGCAAGCCATCGAAGCCATTCAACGTTCTTATGATCTGGGGGTCACCTCCATCGATACAGCTCCCGTTTACGGACAGGGAGAGAGTGAAGAAATAACCGGGGAAGCGATCAAAAACATTCCGCGTGATAAAGTTCAGATACTAACGAAGTATGGTATGCGCTGGAATGAAAAAAAGGGAGCCTTCGCCTTTAAAAGTAAAAATAACCAGGGACAGGATATCGACATTTATAAATTTTCCGGTAAAGACAGTATCATCCGGGAATGCGAAGACAGCCTGCGGCGACTGGGAACAGACTACATCGATCTTTACCAGATCCATTGGCCGGATATCACCACACCCATCGCTGAAAGTATGGAGGCGGTTGACCGCCTGATTCAACAGGGAAAGGTCCGGTATGCCGGTGTTTGTAATTATGATGCTGCACAAACAGCAGAGGCAGCCCGCCATGTACCTCTCGTCTCCAACCAGGTTCCTTACAGCATGCTCAAAAGAGGAATTGAAAAAGAACTGGTACCGTATTGCATCCGTCACCAGATCGGTATCCTGGCCTATAGCCCGCTCGAAAGAGGCATACTGACCGGAAAGATCAAACCCGGTCATGTATTCGCAGAGGGAGATCACCGAGCCAACCTGGTGTTTTATAAAGAAGAAAATATCAGGAGAACGAATCTTTTTCTGGATAAGATAAGACCGATGGCTGAAGCCAGAAATGTAACGCTCGGTCAATTGGTATTGCGCTGGACTATTGAACAACCGGGGATCACCGTAGCCCTGGCAGGTGCCAGGAATGCACAACAGGCTACCCAGAATGCGGAAGCTGTTAACTGTAATTTATCGCCGGAAGAAATCCATTTTATCAATAAGGAATTGTCGCAACTGACCCTGGAAGGCGTATAGATCAGGCCATCATTTTAAACACCATTTCTTTCAGCAGGGAGGCGTCAGAATGCCCGGGATTGTTTATGCCAACGCTCTTCAAATTATATTCATGCAGCAACAAAAGAGCGGCTTCCACCCCTTCGTATCCATAATTACGGGCAGTGGCCAGATAATCCTTCACAAAAAAGGGTGATATGCCCAAGGCTGCGGCAACAGATTTCTCGTCTTTGGCAGCTTGTCCGAAATACATAAATGTCTTGCTGAATAAATTATACAAGGTGGGAAGGATCAGCTGAATCGGGGCGGCCTTGGGATTGGCCTCAAAATACTGGATAATCCGAATCGCTTTCGGAAGATCTTTTTTAACGACTGCATTCTGCAGTTCAAAAGGGTTGTATTCCTTGGAAACGCCTACATATTTTTCGATATCATCTTCCGATATGCTTTTACGGGCGCCCAGGTTGACCAGAATTTTATCGATTTCGTTATCAATCCGGCTCAGGTCATTGCCGATATGATCTACCAGCAAGGCGAGGGCTTTGGGAGAGATTTCATATCCTTTCGAATGTACCAGATCGTTGGTCCAGTCGGGAAGCTGGTTATCGTACATTTTTTTGGTGGTCAGCACCTCCGCTTTTTTCTTCAGTGTTTTGGCCAGGGAAGTACGGCCGTCTACTTTCTTTTCTTTGTACGAAACCACAAAAATGGTAGAAGTCAGCGGGTTCTCAATGTAGGGTTCCAGTTTCTCGATATCACGCATATGCTGTGCTTCTTTCAGCAATACCACCTGTCGTTCTGAAAACATCGGATACCGGCGGCAGGCATTGATAACATCAGGCCAGGATGCATCTTTTCCGTAAAAAACCGTAAGGTTAAAACCCGCTTCGCTTTCCGACAATATCGAATGTTCGGCAAAGTGGACCAGCTTATCTATATAGTAATCCTCCTCCCCTTCCAGCCAGTAAACCGGTTTAAACTGCTTCTTTTTCCACTCTGAAACTATTTTCTCCGCCGACATAATTCTTAAAAATTGTTGAAAACAGCGCAATATTAACGCAAAAACGAGTGTTAATCTATGGATTTTTTACACAGCTGGAATCTAGTACCATAGCGGGTTTTGGCCTTTTGGGGGTGGTTTGTGGAAAAGCCCGTTTACAATTCTGGCATGGTTTTGGAAAAATTAAGCCGGAAACAGATCAGGAACAGGGTTTCAAAGCCCTCCAATAAACTTTGAAAATAAAATAAAACAATTATGAGTACTACCAACTATCCATCCGCAACTCCTCAAAACCAGCCACCCAGAAAGGATTCCAAGAATCTGATCATTGCGTTGCTGGCCATCGGTATCCTCGGTACCTGGGGTTATTTCCTTTACGACAAGAACAAGTCTGACAAAAACCTGGCACAGGTTCAAAAAGAGTACGTAGCTGTTGACTCTTCCAAAAACGAACTGGAGAAGAGCTACAATGCCGCTCTGGGCCGCCTGGATTCTCTGACTGGTTACAAAAACGAACTGGAAGGAAAATTATCAGATCGTAACAGCGAAATTAAAAAACTGAAGGGCCGTATCGATGGTCTTATCAAGAAGCAAAACCTGACCGCCAGCGAAAAGAAAGAAGCGGAAAGGCTGATTGCTGAATTGAATGAGAAAATCAGCGGACTGGAGCAGGAAGTGGAGCGCCTGAAAACGGAGAATACTCAGTTGAATACAGACCTCGGCGCTGAAAAGCAGAAAACAACCCAGCTCACTACTGATCTGCAAACAACCACTACTGCCAAGCAGGAACTGGAGCAGAAAGTAGATGTGGCTTCTACACTGAATGCCTCCAATATCAGCATCACTCCTATCAACGAAAAAGGAAACGGTAAAGAGAAAGTAACCTCTACCGCTAAAAGAGTTGATAAACTGGTAATCGGATTTGATGTTGACAACCGCATCGTACAAACAGGTACTACAGATGTTTTTGTATGCATCACTGGTCCTGATGGCAAGCCGGTAGCTGTGGAAGCCCTGGGTTCAGGCAGCTTTAAAACCCGCGAAGACGGTGAAAAAATCTACACTGCCAAAGTGAATGTAGATTTCGAACAAGGCAAGAAAAAACATGTTGAATTTGCCTGGAAGCAAAACAGTGATTTCCTGAAAGGAGATTACAAAATTGAAATCTACCACAATGGTTTCAAAATTGGCGAAGGCATTCGCACCCTGAAAAAAGGTGGTCTGTTCAGCTAATATCGAATTGTCAATCGGTAAAAGAAATATAAATAAAGCCCGGGCTCTTTGCCCGGGTTTTTTATTGCCGTTGGCGGTCGCTTGTCTGACAACCAGGTTCATTCCCTTAATCCCGCTACAGAATCGCCCGTATGGAGGCTCTTCCAATATGTACGACTCTCGATTCTCCGGGCTTTCGTCCCTCGTACTGGATATTCACTTCAAGACTATTGGACAAACGCCTGGTAAGATCAATACTCCAGAGGAAGTTCTTGCCCGGCAAGAGGCCATCGAGCATGAGGTAAGCTGCAGGTGTATTGGTATTGGTAACAGGAAGACTGGAGCTAAAACTGATGTTGCTATATGTAAACTTGGACTGAATAGAGGTACTCTGCAGGATATTATATTTCATTTCGTTGATCAGGGAGTGAATTACCGATTTCTCCCCATCGCCCTGCTGGTTCAGTTTGTCGCTGTATTTGTAGCCCACTATGATTCTGAAATTGGAACCCTTGGTATAGCTGAACCGGGGCTCGGCAGAATACTGACGTATCCGATAGTTCCTGTTACCAAACTTCGTATTGGAATTCAGCAGTTGATTGATCCCCGAGCGGGCAGATGTTTCAAAAAGCAGCATCCGGTTAAAATTGATTCTGATCTTACCTCCCCAGTCTGTAATAACCCTGCTCTCATATCCGTAAGTCAGCAAGGCTTTATTACTGTTGCGGCTCTGGCTGAGGTCGAATCCCCATCTGGTGCTGAAGCGGTTATAGGAAAGCGTATTGATAAAGGTGTTGGACAAGGTGATCAAGGAGGAATCTCCTACAGAGGCGGCGAAAGGATTCAGCTCCAGTTTGCCATCACTCAACTCCTTTTTATTGGTTTGCAGAGAGGACTGCAGGTTGATCTTCGACAGGAACTTCAAAAACTTCTTCGAGGTAGACGGATCAATGGCAGCCCTGGGATCCAGCGCGAGCCGGAAATTGAAAGTATTGTAATTGGCTTTTACAAATTCATTGGTGGGCGTAAAGATGCGAATATACCTGGCCTGGTCCTGGAACAAGGCAATCTCGAACTCATTGAGCTGTTGAATGCCATCGTTGTTATAATCATTCCAGGTATATACTCCCTGACCAGCGGGCACTTCCACGTAAGTAATGTCGCGTTTCTGCTCCTGGCCGGCGCCAATTTCATACAAAACACTACCGGTAACGAGCCCCCGCCATTCATTGACCTCGTATTCGGCACGACCCAACAGGCTATTATCCGCCTTCTGGCTGGTAATTCCTTCCTTTAAAATGTCGAGCTTGCGATAGGTAGTATTAAACCGGAAACGGTGATGTTCGCTCTTGAGCAACTCCAGGGAAAGATTTAAATTCTGGCTTCTGTCTGCTTTAACCAGGTCTTTCCCCAGGGGATAGGCATCGGTACGGGTGAAATAGGCCAGGCTCCACTTGTTGGGTTTGCTTTCATCCGAACGCAGGGTGGCCTGGATGGTTTGGAAAGAAAAACTCTGGATGACCATGCTGTCGGTCGATTTGTTTTTGACCGCGTTATGTTCCAGCGAATAACTGCCCGTTAGTGAATAGTTCTTCCATTGGGGGAACATACGGGTGATATTTATCGATGGCCGGAAGAAAACCCCTTTGTTATCGGTCGCATCAAACTGTGACAAGGTAATCACGTTATTAAACCGCCATCTTTTCTCATTCTGAACATGAGTGATGGCGTTTCGGAATCCTCTGAATCCGTCAGACCGGTCGTAATTGGTGAACTGATATCGTACGGAATTATTGCGGGCATCCGACAACTGTGTTCCGGCGGTAATGATGGTTTCATCTTGTGGCGTCACGATCAGTGGCAGTCCCCAGTCACGCGTAAATTCAACATTTCTCAATCTTTCCAATGGTTTGAATTTGGCCTGAACAAACTCGAAAGCGGCATCCGAATTCAGCTTCAGTTTTCCCAGGTTTCTTTTGTTTGACAGCGTCCAACGGGTGGCAAAGCCATTTTTATTCTGCTTTCCCAATGTGGAGAACAAGTTCACATCATAGGTGCTCATGGCGCCCTCGGCTGTCAGCAGGGTGTTTTTGGTAATCGCATAGTCTACCCCGAGGTTAAGTACCTGTTGTTTCTTGGGAGTAACCAGGAAGATGGCCGGTTCAAACCGTCCCTGTTTGATACCATTGACGGGAGCCACCCAGCGATACACTTTGCCATTTGCTCCATTGAAGTCCGGAACATAATCTCCATTCCCCTGTCCTACCTCGATAAAAGAAAGGCTGTACCGGGCGCTGTCAGGATGGGTGGAATACTGGTAGATGGAGTCGCGGTTCAAGCCACCGTTGTAAACGGTGTCGATTTTTTTGTACAGGATCTTACCGGCTGCAAACGTATCCAGTACGGCATTAGGGTAAAAGGCCTTGTTGATACTGTCTCCCAACTGGGCCAAAAAATCTTTCTGCGGCGCGTCGAGGGTCTGGTTAATGGGCGAGCTCTTGGCATCGCTGTTACTGAAAAAGCCCATCCGCAGTTTTACCTTGTCGTTGAAGTTGGTTTCATTGGTAAGATAGATATTGGCATTAAGATAATTTCGATCGGCGTACTCAAACTCCACCTGTATCCTTCTGTCTTTGGTGATCATCCTTTTCGGGGTGAAGGTGATCTCCGCCGTATTGTAGTTGATCACATAATCCTGGTCTTCTCCCCTTTGTAATAGTTCCCCATCGATAAAAACCCTTTCGGTATTGGCCAATACTACAAAGAAGAATTCATTGTTGGCTCCCTGTAAACGATAGGGTCCCTGGTTGCCCTCCTGCCCCTGGAATACATTGCGGGTAAATTTTCCTTTGGCAATAGACCCGCTTACCAGCGATCTGTTGGTAATATGCTTACCGATCGAATTCGTGGTTTCAAAGGAAACACCCTGCAAACGTTTATAAAAAGTAAGAAAATAGCTTTGCTGTTGCCTGATGTCTATATCGCCCAGGCTGAGTTGCCAGTTTTTCTTTTTGAACTGGAGAAAAATACGATCGAACTCATTCAACTGCTGCGTGGTTCCATCTGGTTGTATGGGAATGTTGTTATCGGTTATGGCAGCGAGTATTTCGATACTGTCTGCCAGGTACCCGCTTAATTGCAGGTTGAGGTTCGACGTTAGAACGGCATCCTGGTTATTACCAAAGGAAATCCCTCTTCCAAAACTACCATTGTAGGTAAGGTTGCCGAAATTGAAGAATCGTCCGTCGCTTTCCCTGTTCCCGTAATCCGGCACATAGGGTTTGCCCATAAAATTGTTCATCACACTATCGTAACTCATTCGCCTGACAGAAGCATTCAATCGGTTTGGAAATACACGATAAATGATCACTACACTGTCGAGCGGAGGGGCTGCCTTCCAAACCAGGCTGGCATTGATCCAGTCTACCTCGTAGAGACTATCGTTCACGCCTACTATCTTTACCGAATGGGGAACAATACTAACGGTGTCGATTAACGTATTTTTATGAGTGGAAATGACTTTTTTGCGTAAATTGGACAAAGACAGACCGGTCCGCGGGTTTTGGCCAGCAGCTATAGAAATGGCTCCCAGTAAGCACAGCAGTATCAGGATAGTACGACCCAACGGGCAACCTTTATATAAAAGCGTGAAATTAGACCGTTTTATTGTCCTAACAGGCTGTTTTTCATAGTTTTTGACAACAATTCATCCCGATATGACCTTTCAATCCCTAAACCCTGTTGCCCCGAAACATTTCACGACTGGTTTAGCACCATTTCTGCTGCTTTGGACAGGAAGTTTATTCCTGCTCAGTTCCTGTGCTACTTATGCTGTTTATCAGCATCCCATGCACAACAATGTGCATGCATATAAGGCTATGCCCTTACAGGCCGATCATACTCCTGCGGCTGTGTATGCTTCCGGAAGCGTAATCCGGGGTGAACAAAATGAAAGCTGGAACGACAAAACATGGGCATTGAACGGCAGCCTGCATGCCGCACACAATCTTCGATCCTTCCAGTTTTTATATGGGGTGAATGGTACGGTGGGCAACTATAATATGGGGAAATATGACGATTATGCATCAATCTATCCTAATTATGAGAAGATAAACAAGGTCGCCGGAAATACATTCATAGCTGCTGCCGGGGCAGTGGCCGCAGCCAATTTTGTTATTCCCTTTAAACAATATGGCGAATGGAGGGTGATAGGGCTGGAATACAATTTCCAGCAGGAGCTGGATAATGATTATGCCCAAAAAAGGAAAGATTTCCTCGACGAAGATGTAAACGCAATAGACCGTTCGCGCAACTATTCAACACTAGGACTCACCAGTGATTTCCTGGGTAATCTGCACGCTAAGGTGACCTATGGCATGAAACTGGAATACGGCCTTGTATTCAGAAAAATTGAATACACAGAAAATGGCATCGACCGGGATTTGATCAGCCGGAAATATTTTACCTGCACCGTTCACGCCGGCGATTTCAATTATAACGGCTTTGTGCAGTTTGCCAAAGGGTATTACAGCCGATCGATCCTGGTAGGACTCAATGTACGGCTGCCAGGCCGCAAAAGAAAGTAGCAGCCCGTTTATGGGTACCGGCTTATCTTGCAACGAACCCTTATTCCCGGTTGTCAAATGAGCATGAAGAAAACCCTGACAGGCTTTTTAGCGGGCCTATTATTTCTTACGACCTCCTGTGTTCACTATGCCGTTTACCAGAACCCGATGCGCCTGAACGCGCATTCCTATCGTGCTATGCCCCTCCAGGCAGATAGTGCAAAAACGGCTGTATATGGAGAAGGCGCCGGATTTTTTGGATTCTCCAACGAAGGCTGGCGCGATGATGTTTCGGGAGGCTATGCCGGTATGCATATCGCTCACAACTTCCAGCATTTTCAGCTGATGTATGGCGTCAATGGAGCGGTTGGTCAGTATCGGGCTTCTGATTATTTATTTCCGGCTTTACCCCTGGGAGGTTACAGCATCTTTCCCTACGACGCATTTATCGATTCCATCAATGGCAGCAAGTTCTTCGGTTCGGCCGGCGGCGTATTGGCGGCCAATTTTGTTATGCCTTTCAAAAACGGTAGCGAATGGAGGGTATTCGGCGCCGAATGGAATTACCAGTATGAGTGGGATAAAGATTATTATTCGTTCAGAAAGAAGATTCCGATCAATTATGCCAACATGATTGACTACGGAAGATCTTATAATACTATTTCCCTGACTTCCGAATTCATCTTCAGGGATAAGGATCGTTCTACGTTTGGTTATAAGCTCGCAATGGGTGTTGCCACCACCAAGGGCTATTTCTATGATGATCCTTTACAAAAGCCGAGAACACTGATACGCGGACACATGGTAAACACCCTGCACTTTGGGTTCAACAAATTGACCGGTTTCGCCCAGTTGATGTTTGGCTATCGGGGCAGCAGCTTCCAGACGGGCATCAATTTCCGGCTTTGATCCATTAAGCCAATTGCATTTTACGGGCTTTTTTCTCCTCGAGGTATTCATCGAAACTCATCAGTTTGTCTGAAACACCTGTTGGCGTCAGTTCAATAACCCGGTTGGCTACCGTTTGCAGAAAAGTATGGTCATGGGAGGAGATTAACACGATCCCCTTGAAGTTCACCATGCTTTCGTTGAACGATTGAATGGATTCCAGATCGAGGTGGTTGGTAGGCTCGTCAAGAATGACCACATTGGGGTCCTGCAGCATCATCCGGCTAATCATGCAACGTACTTTCTCTCCCCCACTCAATACGCCGGTTTTCTTCAGGATCTCGTCGCCACTGAACAGCATTTTTCCGAGGAAGCCGCGAAGAAAAGGTTCGTCCACATCGGTTACATGTGGCGGAACGTATTGCCTGAGCCAGTCCATCAGGGGCAGGTCCTGTGTGAAGTATTTGGAGTTATCATTAGGCAGATAGGCTGCTGTTACAGTAGTTCCCCATTCATAAGTACCGGAATCGGCTTTCATTTCGCCATTGATCACTTCAAAGAAAGCGGTTATAGCCATCTGATCATCGGCTACCACCGCAATCTTGTCGCCTTTGTTTACGGTGAAGCTGATATTGCTGAAAAGTGTCTTTCCTTCGATGGATTTCGACAGCTTTTCGACATTCAGAATCTGGTTGCCTACTTCCCGCTGTTGTTTGAAGATGATGCCGGGATACTTTCTGTTGGATGGCGTAATATCTTCAATAACGAGTTTCTCCAGCGCTTTTTTCCTTGAGGTAGCCTGTTTACTTTTAGAGGCATTGGCGCTGAATCGGGCGATGAAATCGAGCAGGTCCTTGCGCTTCTCTTCCATCTTCTTGTTCTTGTCAGACAATTGCCTTGCTGCCAATTGCGAGCTCTCGTACCAGAAGCTGTAGTTACCGGTATATACTTTTATTTTCTGACGATCAACATCCGCTACATGCGTACATACCGCATCGAGAAAGTGACGGTCGTGAGAAACCACGATCACGATATTTTCATAATCGGCCAGGAAATTTTCCAGCCAGGAAATGGTTTCCACGTCGAGGTTGTTGGTCGGTTCGTCCAGGATCAGGATATCCGGATTTCCGAAAAGCGCCTGCGCCAACAGCACCCTTACTTTGAGGGCTGCGTTGATGTCTTTCATCAACATACCGTGCAGTTCTTCCTTTACGCCCAGTTCACTCAACAGGCTTGCCGCGTCGCTTTCGGCGGTATATCCGCCCATTTCGCCAAACTCACCTTCGAGCTCACCTGCACGGATCCCATCTTCTTCGGTGAAATCAGCTTTGGCATAGATCGCGTCGCGTTCGTGCATCACTTCCCACAATTTCTTGTGACCCATCAGCACCGTATTGAGAACGGTGATCTCATCAAACTCAAACTGGTTTTGTTTCAACACAGCCATCCGTTCTCCGGGTGTGATCTCCACCGTTCCTTTATTCGGATCGATCTCTCCAGAAAGGATCTTCAGGAATGTAGATTTGCCGGCTCCATTGGCGCCGATCACCCCATAACAATTCCCTTTGCTAAAACTCAGATTGACTTCATCGAAGAGCACTCTTTTTCCAAACGATAAGGTCACATTGTTCACTGTAATCATGCACGAAAATTTGAGGGCGCAAGTTAAGCAAAAAACAGGGGAATGCAGGAAAGGATTTGAACAGGGCGTGAAATACCGGCAGGCCTACCCGTATATCGCCCGATCTATTCCTCGTGGTAAAAGAAAGCCCTGTGTTCCAGACCGGTACACAGGGCTAATTATTGGGATTGACCAATTTCTATTTATCAATCTTGTTCTCCAGCGCCAGCAGGAAGGCGTATTGAAGCGCAACATCCTTCAGATAGTCAAATCGACCGGAAGCACCGCCATGCCCTGCAGACATATTGGTGTGCATCAATAGTACATTTTTGTCGGTCTTCAGCTCACGTAATTTGGCCACCCATTTGGCTGGCTCAAAGTATTGAACCTGGCTGTCGTGAAGTCCGGTAGTTACCAGCAGGTTGGGATAATCTTTCTTCACCACGTTATCATAAGGAGAATATGATTTCATATAGTCATAGGCTTCCTTGTTCTTGGGATTGCCCCACTCGTCAAATTCATTGGTGGTTAAGGGAATGTTTTCATCGAGCATGGTGGTTACCACATCAACAAATGGTACGGCGGCGATCACACCATGCCAGAGATCAGGGCGCATATTGGTGACGGCACCCATCAGCAATCCACCGGCGCTTCCACCAAAGGCATACAGATGCTCTTTGGAAGTGTATTTATCCTTGATCAGGAATTCAGCGCAATCGATGAAGTCATTAAAGGTGTTTATCTTTTTCATCATCTTGCCATTCTCGTACCATTCACGACCCATTTCCTGTCCGCCCCGGATATGCGCGATCGCATAGGCAAAACCCCTGTTCAGCAAACTGAGCCTGGAAGAATTGAAGGTTGGATCGGTGCTGTACCCGTAAGAACCATAAGCGTATAACAATAATGGCGCATTGCCATCCTTGTTAAACCCTTTTTTGTAGACGATGGAAATAGGAATTTTCTGACCGTCGCGGGAAGTGGCATACAGCCTTTCCGTTACATAGTCAGCAGGATTGTAACCACCCACCACTTCTGTTTGTTTCATCAGCTTTTTTTCTTTGGTCTTCATGTCGTAATCGTACACGGAGCCGGGAGTGGTTAAGGAAGAGTAATTATAACGAAGAGTACCGGAATTGTATTCTGCATTCGCGCCGACAGAGGCGGTATAAGCGGGTTCTCCAAAATCAAGATAGTAAGAAGATGATCCGTCGGGTGTACGCACCTGCAACTGAAGCAACCCGGCTTTTCTTTCGGATACCACCAGGTAATCCTTGAAAACCTCCACTCCTTCTACCAGTACATCGGGTCTGTGTGGAATGTAGTCTTTCCAGTTCTCCACTCCTGTTTTACCAACGGGGGTTTCCATCACCTTGAAATTCTTTGCGTCCTTATTGGTTACGATGAGGAATTTATCACCCCAATGATCCACCTGGTACAACACATCTTTCATCCGGGGTTGGAAAACAACAAAGGATTCATCCGGTTTATCGGCATCGAGCAACTGCATTTCAGAAGAGAGCGTGCCTCCGGTATAGATCATCAGGTATTTACCCGATTTTGTTTTGCCGACCCCGATATAATTGGTTCTGTCCTTTTCCCAATAGATAATGGGATCATCGCTATTGGGTGTTCCCAAACGATGCTTTTTTATTCTTTCGGAAAGCAGCGTAACGAAGTTGGTCTGTGTATAAAACAGGGTTTTATTGTCGTTGGCCCACACCGATTCTCCGGTCGTTGGGAACAATTGGTCCTTGTAAATTTCACCGGTTTCGAGATTCTTGATGTGAATGGTGTATTGCCGGCGGGAAACGGAATCCACTCCAAATGCCAGCAGTTTGTTATCCGGGCTCACGTTGTATCCGGTCACTGAAAAATAATTGTGTCCTTCCGCCATCTGGTTCACATCAACCAGCACTTCTTCGGGAGCGGTGAGACTGCCTTTCTTTCTGCAATACACACCATACTGTTTCCCTTCATCGAAACGGGAATAGTAGTAATATCCATTCTTAAATAAGGGAACGGACTCATCTTTCTCTTTGATGCGTCCTTTCATTTCGTCAAACAACTTCTGCTGAAAGGCTTTCGTGCCGGACATCATGGTATCGAGATAGGCATTCTCTTCTTTGAGGTAATCGACCACTTTTGTACTGTCTGGTCCTTTCTTGAAATAATCGTTCATCCAGTAGTAATCATCGATTCTCTTATCGCCATGCATCCCTACGTCAAAGGGTTTCTTTTGGGCCACTGGAGCTTTCACGCCGGTGGGCCATTGATACGCTTCATTCATTGATTTTTCAGATTGGTTACAGGCCAACAAAGAAGAGGTCAGCCCGAGTGCAAGAAGCAGTTTCACATTCATACAGGTAAAATTATGAATGAATATACTGCAATTACAGATCAGTATAGAACCGTTGGCGTAATTACCTGGCTAAAAACAAACAATTGAGCAGAATAGCACAATTATTTATCGACCGTTAGTCCGGCCATCAGGTATTCCTGGTTCAGTCGTGCGATGTTGGTGATGGAAATTTCTTTGGGACAAACCGCTTCACAAGCTCCGGTATTGGTGCAGGCTCCAAAACCTTCCTTGTCCATTTGTGCGATCATGTTCATCACACGGGCTTTTCTTTCAGGAGCGCCTTGCGGCAGCAGTGCCAGGTGAGAAACTTTGGCCGATACAAACAGCAATGCGGAGGAGTTTTTGCAGGCTGCCACACATGCGCCACAACCGATACAGGCTGCTGCTGCAAAGGCGGCATCTGCTTTATCTTTCTCTACGGGAATGGCGTTTGCATCAACGGCATTCCCGGTATTAACAGAAATATAGCCGCCTGCCTGGATGATCCGGTCGAAAGCAGTGCGGTCTACCATCAGGTCCTTGATAACCGGGAAGGCATTGGCTCTCCAGGGTTCAACGGTAATGGTGTCTCCATCTTTATAAGCCCGCATGTGGAGCTGACAGGTGGTATTGGCATGCCAGGGGCCGTGTGGACGACCATTGATATACATCGAGCACATACCGCATATACCTTCGCGACAGTCGTGATCAAACGCTATGGGGTCTTTCCCTTCGCGGATCAATTGTTCATTGAGCACATCAATCATCTCCAGGAACGACATTTCCGACGATACGTCTTTCACCTGGTATGTTTCGAAATGCCCTTCATCCGCGCTATTTTTTTGTCTCCAGACCTTCAGCGTAAGATTCATTGTATAATGCTCCATGATACCGATGTTGATGATAAGAAATTAAATCAATGCTTTTTTTGATGTCAATTATTTATAGCTTCTCTGGGTGGGTTTGGCCACTTCAAACACCAGGTCTTCCTTGTGTAATTGCCACTGGTGATCTCCCCGGTATTCCCAGGCAGCCACATAAGAAAACTGGGCGTCATCGCGTTTGGCCTCCCCTTCTTCTGTCTGCATTTCTTCCCTGAAATGACCTCCACAGGATTCATTTCTTTGCAGCGCGTCAAGACACATCAGTTCGCCGAGTTCAATAAAGTCTGCCACCCTGTTTGCTTTATCCAGTTCCGGGTTGGTTTCTTTTATTCCGCCCGGGATGCGCACATCAGACCAGAATTCTTTTTTCAATTGTTGAATTTCAGCAATGGCTTGTTTCAATCCTTCTGCATTACGAGCCATACCGCATTTATCCCACATGATTTTTCCGAGGCGCTTGTGAAAGCTTTCCACGGTTTGGGTTCCCTTGATGCTCATGAGCTTTTCGATACGGTCAGCTACTTCTTTTTCAGCCGCCACAAATGCAGGATGGTCTGTCGGGATCGCATTGGTACGGATCTCATCGGCGAGGTAATTACCAATGGTATAAGGAATCACAAAGTATCCGTCAGCTAAACCTTGCATGAGCGCTGATGCACCGAGACGGTTGGCACCATGGTCGCTGAAATTGGCTTCACCGAGTGCATACAGGCCGGGTACCGTTGTCATCAGTTCATAATCCACCCAAAGGCCTCCCATGGTATAGTGAACTGCCGGATAGATGCGCATCGGCACTTCGTATGGATTCTCTCCGGTGATCTTTTCATACATATCGAACAGGTT